>CAVAQZ010000030.1:0-23547 GCA_963590945.1 Dysosmobacter segnis | reverse complement strand
AACTTGTGACCCCTTCCGTGTCAGGGAAGTGCGCTACCACTGCGCCAACCGCCCGAAGCGAGAGCTAACTTACGTGGATTTTTGAAGGAATGCAAATCGTCGGCGTGTCGCGGTTGGCATGTGGTGTCTTTTACCGGGCGTCGACCACTGGGAATTCCAGCGTGTCCGTATCTGGTGAAACGCTTGCGGCGCTTGGGCTTCCATCTTCGTCGGAGTAAGTGGCCGAAGAAGAAATTTCCCCGGTGGCGGCATGCATCAGCGGCAGTCGCATCTGATGCCATATGGCATTGCCGTGGGTGGAGGAGGAAATACCCTCATCCATGAAGCCAAGCCTCGAATAAAATCCGACAAGACGTTCCTTGCAGGTGAGCACGATTCCCCTGCGCCCGGCCACGGTGGAATCCAGAATGACCTGACGGAGCAGATAGCTGGCGCAGCCTCGATGCTGGTACACGGGCGCGATGCACACACCGAAGATCATCTGCCACTCACCTTGGGAATCATGCACCGACGCGTCCTCGTACATCGCGTCGTCAAGATCGGGAATATTGGTGGCCATGCCGTTGACGAATCCTACGAGCGTGCCGTCATGAACGGACGCGGGGAAGCGGGTATCGTCATCGTCGTCGTTGACCAACAGCCAGAAATGGTTGGGATACGTGGCCACTCTTGCAGTGAGGCTCTCGTTGCTCGCGGCCTCTTGTGGAGGAAAGCATGCGGCCTCAATAGCCTCGATCGCGTCGAGGTCTTCCATCGTTGCATGTCGAATGAGCATGAGCATACTTTCGCGCAAGGTGTACCCAATCTTCACATTTTGATATCGAATCATGCCGAAACATGCCTGTATGCCATACTATGTGCACCGAAAGGAGCCATTCAGCTCGGACTGATAAGCGCCTATACGAAAAACCGATAACAACAGGGCCTGTGCGCGGGTCTTTCCGCGCTACCATTGCCATGCCCGGCCAAGGCCGGACGGAAGGAAACGACACGGCGTCAAAGGCGCGGCAATCGCGGACGGCCGAAGATCATACGAAGGAGGTGCGCATGCTCGATTGGGAGTTCGTCACGCACTATGCGCCGTTCTTCGTCAGCGGCGCCGAAATGACGCTGTTCATTTCGGTATTCGGCATCATCCTCGCGATCGCGGTGGGACTGGTGTGCGCCGGAATCGAAAGCGCCCGCATTCCCGTGCTGCGCCATATCGTGCGCGTCTACATCGAACTGAGCCGCAACACCCCGCTGCTGGTGCAACTGTACTTCCTGTATTTCGGACTTCCGAAACTGGGCATCGTATGGTCCGCGGAAGCCTGCGCGATCGTCGGACTGGGATTCCTCGGAGGATCGTACATGTCCGAAGCCATGCGCGGCGCATTGCAGACCATTCCCGCGGCGCAGCACGAATCCGCATACGTGCTCGGACTCAACCGCAAACAGACACTGAGCCGCGTGATCATTCCACAGGCGGTCAGCGCGTCCATACCGGGCGTGGTGGCCAACGTGATCTTCCTGATCAAGGAATCGTCCGTGGTGTCGGCCATCGCGCTCGCCGACGTCATGTACATGGCCAAGGATCTGATCGGCATGTATTACAGCACTTACGAATCGCTGTTGCTGCTGATCGTCGCGTATCTGGTGATTCTGCTGCCGATATCGCTGTTTGGCACCTGGCTGGAACGGAGGTTCGACTATGAGCGGCGCTGAGATTCTGCTGCAGCCGGGCGTTTTCCCCCGTTTGCTGCAGGGACTGTGGGTCACCGTATGGATTGCGGGCGTGTCGGTGGCGCTGTCCGTTCCTGTCGGATTGGCTGTCGGCTGGTTGATGACGGTGCGCAATCCCGCCGTTCGCTTTGTGATGCGCGTGTATCTGGACTTCATTCGAATCATGCCGCAGCTCGCCCTGCTGTTCATAGTCTTCTATGGGTTCGCGCGTTTGTGGAACTGGAATCTTGACGCGACCGGCTCCTGCGTGTTCGTGTTCGTGCTGTGGGGAGGCGCGGAGCTGGGTGATCTGGTGCGCGGCGCGTTGATGTCGATTCCGAAGGCGCAGTACGAGTCGGCGTACGTGCTGGGATTGAACAGGAAGCAGACGTTCCTGCGGGTGATTCTTCCGCAGGCGTTGCGCAGACTGCTGCCCGCGTCGGTGAACCTCGCCACGCGAATCGTCAAGACCACGTCGCTGGCGGTGCTTCTCGGAGTGGTCGAAGTGATCAAGGTCGGCCAGCAGATCATCGACGCGAACCGATTCCAATATCCCAGCGGAACCCTGTGGATCTACGGGGTGATCTTCTTCATGTACTTCATCGTGTGCTGGCCGCTTTCCATCGTGGCCCGCCGACTGGAAAAGAGGTGGTCGCATGACTGACGTGGCGGATAAGGCGGAACGGGCGAACGCGCGGCCGAGCCTGGAGATCTCGCATCTGTACAAACGGTATGCGAACGCCGAAAGGCCGGTGCTCAACGACATCTCCTTCACCGTGCCGCACGGCAAGGTGTTCGTGATCGTCGGGCCCTCCGGATCCGGCAAATCGACGTTGCTGCGTGCGATCGCGGGACTTGAGCCGATCCAGGGTGGCACCATCGCCATGAACGGCGATGTGATCGACACGGGCAAGCCGGGTACGGAATCGGCGGGACGCAGCAGGCGCAGCGTCGATCTGCGAACGAGGGTCGGCATGGTCTTCCAAAGCTACGATCTGTTCCCGAACAAAACGGTATTGGGCAACATCACGCTGGCTCCGGTGCTTGTGCAGAAGCGTGACAGGCGGGAGGTCGAACGGGAGGCGATCGCGCTGTTGGACCGCGTGGGCCTGGCCGATCGCAAGGATTCGTGGCCGCATGAGCTTTCCGGAGGCCAGCGACAGCGCGTGGCCATCTGCCGTGCGCTGATTCTGCATCCGGAAGTGCTGCTGTTCGATGAGGTGACCGCCGCGCTCGACCCCGAAATGGTCAGGGAAGTGCTCGACGTCATCATAGAACTCGCCGACGGTGGACAGACCATGCTCATCGTGACGCACGAAATGCGGTTCGCCCGCGCCATCGCCGACCAGGTGATTCTGCTAGAGAACGGCGCCATCGTGGAACAATCCGACGATTCGGAGGAATTCTTCACCAATCCGAGGACCGAACGAGCCAAGCAGTTCCTGAACACGTTCGAATTCGACCGCCATCGTGGAGAACCGGAGTCCGGATCCGAAAACGCCGCGTAACCGGTCCGGTGAAACGCAACAGATTGTGATAGCAGTCATTTTTAGAGAGGAGAAACCATGACCGCATCAGCCATCAACACAACCATCAAGAGCATCGTGGCCGCAGGAGCCGCATTGCTCATGGCCGCATCCGTGGCTGCCTGCGGACCTTCCGCCGCGACCCCAAGCGATGAGTCCGCTTCCGGCAGCTCCAGCTCCAGCAGCAACGCCACCGCTCGCACCCTTGATGAGATCAAGGAGTCCGGCGAACTCAAGGTGGCCGTCTTCTCCGACAAGGCCCCGTTCGGATATGTGGACGCGGACGGCAACTACGCCGGTTACGACGTGTACTTCGCGGAACGTCTGGCCAAGGATCTGGGCGTGAAGGTCTCCTACACCTCCGTCGATCCATCCGCACGAGTGGATGTGCTCACGTCCAACAAGGTCGACATCACCCTCGCGAACTTCACCGTGACCGAGGAGCGCGCCGAAAAGGTCGATTTCGCCAAGCCGTACATGAAGGTCGCGCTCGGCGTCGTTTCCCCGGAAGGCGCTGAAATCACCGATGTGAGCCAGCTCAAGGGCAAGACCCTGATCGTGGCCAAGGGCACCACCGCGGAAACCTATTTCGAGGAGAACGAGCCCGACATCAAGCTGCAGAAGTACGACCAGTACGCCGATGCCTATAATGCGTTGCTCGATGGTCGTGGCGACGCGTTCTCCACCGATAACACCGAGGTGCTTGCCTGGGCCAAGTCCAACCAGGGCTTCAAGGTGGGCATCACCAAGCTCGGCGACGAGGACACCATCGCTCCGGCCGTGCAGAAGGGCAACAAGGAACTGCTCGACTGGATCAACGAGGAAATCGACAAGCTCGGCGACGAGAACTTCTTCCACAAGGATTACGAGGAGACTCTGAAGCCGGTGTACGGCTCCGACGTCGACCCGGACGACATCGTCGTGGAAAAGGGCGTCGTCGACTGACGCTGAAATCCGAAACCCTTGTGTGGGCCCGACCGCGTAAGCGGCCGGGCTTTTTCTTTTAACGACATTCCGCCGCCTTCACGGTTCTGCTCGACGCCGCGTGAACCCTTGATAACGCTTCATAATCAACGTCTATGACGATTTGCGCCTTCCATAAGAAGCGCGTATAGCCACGCCGACATACTCCCCGAAATTTGCCGATATCTTGTGATTGTCCGTCCGGAAAGAGACGCGACATACGAATCATGGCACACGCAAAAGAGAGGGAATGCGACATGAGGTATGCGGTGATCGGCGCTGGTGGAATGGGTATCCAGTACGGCGTTCTGTTGCAGGAATTCGCGCATAAGGATGTGGATTTCATCGATACGTGGAAGCCGAACGTCGAAAAGATCCGCGAGCAGGGCGGCGCGTATGTCTCCCAAGACGGTGAGGGCCGTCATCTCGTTCCGATCGACATCTACTATCCGGAGGAATACACGAAGGAACCCGACGTGTGGATCGTGTTCCTCAAGCAGATGCAGCTTGACGACGTGCTCAAGCGTTGCGCCCACCTGTTCAACGACCGGCAGATCGTGTTCTCCGCGATGAACGGATACGGCCATTTCGAAAAACTCAACGAATACTTCGCCAAAGACCGCATCTACGGCGGCACCGCGTTGATCGGAGCCTACGTGTACGGGCCGGGCGACTTCAACTTCACCGGCGGCGCGCACGCCAAGGCCATGAACCTGTGCTCATACGCCGACGAGGTGACCGAAGGGGTGAAAACCGCCGAGCAGGTGCTGTTCGAGGATTTCAAAGCGGCCACGCTGAATCCGACCATCGTGGAGAACTTCATCGGCATGTGCATGGCGAAGATCGTGTTCAACTCCGTGCTCAACACGCTGTGCACCATGTACCAGATTCGATTCGGCGAATTCCACGCGCATCCCAACGCCCGATGGCTCACCGAACAACTGGTGGACGAGGCCTACGGCGCGGCCGAAGCGGCGGGATACGAACTGCTCGGCACCCGTGAAACGGAAGTCGAGACCATTCTGCACACGGCGGGAGTGGCGCATCCGCTGCACTACCCGTCCATGTATCAGGATCTGACCAAAGGACGTCCGACCGAAGTCGACTACATCAACGGATACATCGCGAAGATCGGTCGCGAAAACGGCTACGTATGCAAGCTGCACGAATTCCTCACCAGGGAAGTGCATCTGGCCGAACGAGCCTTCGCCATCCACAATCCGCAGATCGTCAAGGCGGCGCAGGCCGAAGCCTGAAACGCAACATGTCTGATGGGCTCCGCGCCCATCAAAAAAGAGAGGGAAACATCATGACCATCACCACCAATAAGTTCCGAGCGATCAAACGGGCCGCGGCAGTCGTGCTTGCGGCGGCGGCCATCATCTCCACGGCGGCATGCGGCTCGAACTCCGGTTCGTCGGCAAGCCTTGACGTAACCGAAGGGAAAACCACCGAAATCACCATCGGCGTATGCGCCGGCCCCTACGGGGACATGGTCGAGGACGTGATCGCCCCGCTGCTCAAAGACGACGGATTCGAACTCAAGACGAAGCTGTTCAACGATTACGTGCAGCCGGACAAGGCGCTGGCAGCCGGTTCCATCCAAGGCAACCTGATGCAGCACATCAACTACCTGAACAAGTTCAAGGAAGACAACAACCTCGACCTGACGTCCGTCGGACAGGTGCCGACCCTTGGATTGGGAATCTACTCCAACACCTACAAATCCGTGGACGACATCGAGGATGGCGCGACCGTGGCCATCGCGGCCGACGCGTCCAACCTGGCCCGATCCCTCGGAGTGCTCGAACAGCAAGGGCTCGTGACCCTGGACGGGGAAGTGGACTCCACCAAAGCCAGCGTGAACGACATCAAAGAAAACCCGAAGAACCTGCAGATCAAAACCATCGAAGCCGCGCAGCTGGCCCGATCCCTAAGCTCCGTGGACGTGTCACTGGTTCCCGGAAACTACGCATGGGCGGCGGGGCTCAAGCCGGCTGAGGCGCTTGCCACGGAACAGCAGGACGAAGGCGTGATCAACGTGTTCGCGCTACGTACGGAAGACGTCGACACCGATTTCGGCAAGGCCATCACCAAGCTGCTCGCAAGCCAGGAATTCAAGGACGCCATCGCCAAAAGCGAATTCAAGGACTTCGGCAAGCCGACCACCTGGTGACGAAAAGAGACGAATCATATGAGCTTCATCGAACTCAACGACGTGTCAGTCACCTTCCATGAAGGCGGACGGACCGTACAGGCGGTCAAACATGTGAGCCTGAACGTCGAAAAAGGCGAGATCTTCGGCATCGTCGGATTCTCCGGAGCCGGCAAATCCACGTTGGTGCGCACCATCAACCTGCTGGAACGCCCGACCGGAGGCCAAGTGCTGATCGACGGACGGGACGTCACCGGAATCAAAGGCGCCGAATTGCGCGAATTGCGCAAGAAAATCGGCTTCATCTTTCAGGGCTTCAACCTGATCGGCAACGTCACGGTCGGCAAGAACATAGAATTCGCGCTCAAAGCCGGTGGCTATCCGAAAGCACAATGGCAGGAACGCACCCGCGAACTGCTTGCAATTGTAGGACTCGAAAACAAGATCGACAGCTACCCGTCCAACCTTTCGGGCGGGCAGAAGCAGCGCGTGTCGATCGCGAGGGCGCTCGCCAACAAGCCGGAGATCCTGCTGTGCGACGAGGCCACCAGCGCGTTGGATCTTGAAACGACGGAAGGCATCCTGGCGCTGCTGCAGCGCATCAACCGTGAGCTGGGCATCACCATCGTGTTCATCACGCATCAACTGGACGTGGCCAAGCAGGTGTTCGACCGTGTGGCCGTGATGGAAAACGGCGTGGTGGTGGAGCAGGGCGACACCTTCGACGTGTTCAGCGCGCCGAAGCATCCGACCACCAAGGCGTTGGTGGAACGCTACCTCGGCATTGCGGTGCCGCCTCAGCTGGTGCCGTCGCTGCCGGCGGGAACCATCGTGGAACTGCGCTACAAGGGTGATGCGGCGCTCGAACCGCTCATCAGCCAGGTCGCCCAGGAATATGGCGTGAGCGTCAATGTGCTGCACGCCAATGTGGAATACTTCGGTTCCCAGGCCATCGGCATCCTCATCGTACTGGTGGCGGGTGCCGGCGAGCCGTTGCTGCAGGCGTTGAACCAGTTGAGGACGCACGTGTTCTCCTATAGGGAGCTTGACCGCGGGCAATTGGCCATTGCCGTGGAATCCGACGTTTTCGACGTGTCCGGCACGGCGGAGGAGGTGTGAACGATATGGAAGAAACCCTTGAGATTCTTCAGGAGAATCTTGGCCAGGCGTTGTTGGACACGGCGTATATGGTCGTTGTCTCCGCCATCATCGGCGTGGTGTTCGGCACGCTGATCGCGCTGTTGTTGTATTTGACCGAAAATCGTCTGTTCAGGCCGAATCGTGTGGTCAACGCCATCGTCGGCTTCGTGGTCAACGCCATCCGCTCGTTGCCGTTCCTGATTCTCATGGTCGTGCTCATCCCGGTTGCGCAGCTCTTGCTCGGCGACCCGTATACGCCGACCGGTGGCGCGATCTCGCTGTCGATCGCGGCGGTGCCGTTCTTCGCCAGAATCGCCCAAAGCGCGTTCTCCGAAGTCGATTCCGGCCTGTTGGAGGCGGCGATCTCCACTGGCGCCACCACCAGGCAGATCATCGTCGATGCGGTGTTCCCGCAGGCGTTGCCGTCGTTCATACGTGGCGTGGTGCTCACCATCATCTCGCTGATCGGTTACTCCGCGATGGTCGGCACCATCGGTGCCGGCGGCATCGGCGACATGGCCATCCAATACGGCTACAACCGTTATGAGACGGGCGTGCTTGTGGCCATCGTGATCATTCTGATCGTCATCGTGCAGATCATTCAGTGGATCGGCGACGCCATCGCCCGTGCCGTTACCCATTGAGTTTCGGAACGTAACAAAAATCGACCGCGCACGTGGCAGACTGGAGCCGTTTTCGGCTTCGATGCCGCGTGTGCGGTTATTTGTCGAAAGTAGGTGTTTTTCATGACTTCATATGTTTCTCCAGTCGCGTTCACGCAGGTCGCGCGATCGATTCCGCCGAACGTCTTCGCCGACATGGATCGCAAGGTGGCCGCCGCCGTCGCGGGCGGAGCCGACGTGATCGACTTGGCGAAAGGCAATCCGGACGCCTTCCCGGCCGACTTCATCCGGAACGCCGCCAAACGGGCCGTCGACGATCCCGCCAACGCCCGGTACTCGCCGTTCGATGGCAAGCCGGATTTTCTTGAAGCGGCCGAACACTGGTACCGCAGCGCCTATGACGTTGACTTGGATTGGAAGACCCAGCTGTTCGCCGTTGAAGGGGCCGTGGACGGCTTGGCCGCGCTGTTCGCGGTGCTTGTCGGCGTAGGCGACGCCGTCGCCTACGCCGATCCGTACTATCCGTCATACCATTGCATGACCGTGATGAGCCGGGCGGAGGAGATTCTGCTGCCGTCCTTGCCGGAACGTGGTTTTCTGCCGGATCTGGACGATGTCTCCGACGAGGTCTGGGATCGTGTGAAGGTTCTGATCCTCAACTATCCGAACAATCCGACCGGCGCGCACGCCCCCCGCGAATTTCTGGAGAAGGCCATCCGCCTGGCCCACGAGCATCGATTCGCGGTCGTGCAGGATTTCGCCTACGCGGGATTGGGTGTGAATGACCAGCAGATCAGCATATTGTCGCTGCCGGGAGCGTTCGACGTTGCCGTGGAGGTGTGCTCGCTTTCGAAGATGTACGCGATGGCCGGATGGAGGGCCGGGTTCATCGCGGGCAACGACGATATCGTCGCCCACGTCAAGCAATACCACTACCAGATGGGATCCATGGTGACCGGCAGCGTGCAGGACGCCGGCGCCGAGGCGCTGCGTTCGGATCAGAGTTGCGTTGACGAATTGGCGTCACGCTACGCGTTGCGACGCCGGATCGTCGCGGAAGGCCTGCGCGACGCGGGATTGGACGTGTTCGATTCGGATGGAGGCATCTACGCGTGGGTGCACGCTCCCGAAGGATTGAGCGGAGAACGATTCGCCGAACTGTTGCTGGAACGTGCCGCGGTCGCGGCGTTGCCGGGCACCTGTTTCGGCAAGGTCGGCGTCGATTACGTGCGATTCAGCCTGCTCAAGTCGGAAGACCTGTTGCGTGAGGCCGTGCGACGCATAGCCGCGGTGCTGTGATAGCCGATGGTCGGGCGGCCGTTCTCCGTATGGGGACGGCCGCCCGACCCTTATTTCCTCTTTTCCGGTGCGCCGGCGTGCGCCAGCGTGCTCCGGTATGCGAAAAACTAATAACGTATTGAAAAACCGTGCGGTTGCGCGCAAGTGTCAAAAGACCATAAGCAAAGCCTATAAGGGACGCCGTGTTTCGGCCTTTCCGATGATGTTCAATGAAGACCAAGTTCAGCAGAACGAAGCATCACATATCTGTTAAGTCTTTAAGGGGATACATCATGGCCAACAATCGCCGTCAGGCTTTCCACGACATCGCACGTCACCGTTCCACGGACGTGCCGTACCTCGTCGCCGCATGGCAGCATCTGGTCGGACACGAATACGGCGCCGACGAATTCGCCGACGCCTACATCGACTTCGTGAAGCGGTGGGACTGGGACTGGGTCAAGATCAACCCGCGTGCCATCTACTATTCCGAGGCATGGGGCTCCACATACGATCGGAACGACTACGCCGGCTACGTCATTCCACGCAAACTGCAGGACGCCGTCACCACGGTGGCCGACCTCGCCAAAATCGTCGAACTCGATCCGAAAACCAACGAAACGTTCAGCCAGCAGTATGCATCCGCAGCCAAAATCCGCGCCGCATTCACCGACCGTGCCGTACTGCAATCCATCTTCAATCCGTTGAGCGTGCTGCTGCAGCTCGCCGACGTGCCGCTGTACCCGGGTGACGAATACGCCACCCCATCGCTCACCCGCGACGAACTCGTGTTCGAACACGCCGAGGAAGCCAAGAAGGCTCTGACCAACATCGCCAACACTCTGGCCGCATACGCCGCCGCGCTGGTCACGCCGACGGAACGGGGCGGAGCCGGACTCGACGGCATCTTCTTCGCGCTCACCGGAACCGTGAGCGAAGGATACTTCACCAAGGAACAGTACGCCGAATTCGGCGAACCCTACGACCGCATCGTTCTCGACGCCATCAAGCAGGCGAATCCGGAAGCCGAAGTGCTGCTGCACACCTGCCGCGCCTTCTCCAACCCGGACTGGTTCGACGACTACGGCGTCGAAATCGTTCAGTGGGACCAGTACCTCGACGGCAATCCGCAGATCGACACGACGCTCAAGGTCGTTCCGGTCGGCGGACCGAGCTTCACCGACTTCGCCCAGGACGGAGACGAGCGAATCGTCAAATCCGACATCGACAAGGTCATCAAACTGCGCGAAGGCAAGCCGTTCCTGCTGGCTCCGAGCTGCACCGTGCCGACGCCGGCGAGCGACCGGTCGCTCAAGGCGCTCGCCGACGCCCGCGCGTGAGCCGGGAAATCGATAAAAAGCAATAACAACACGAAGAACAAAGAAGAGAGAGGGACTTCTTATGTCTTTGAGGATCAAGACAAGAAGATTATTGGTGGCTCTGACCACCGTGGGCCTGCTCTCCGGCCTGTCCGCATGCGGATTGGGCGGGGACAACGCGTCGTCCGGTTCGAACGATTCCGACACCGTGAACATCGGCGTGCTGTATCCGAAGACCGGACAGTATGCCGAATACGGCAAGATGTTCCAGCAGGGCTTCGACCTTGCGGTCGAAAAAGTCAACGAGGACGGCGGCGTTGACGGCAAGACGCTCGGACTGAAGTACTACGATACGCAGTCCGACGCCAAACAGGACGCGTCGGTCGCGCCGAAGATCGCGTCCGACAGCTCGATCATCGCTGTCGTGGGCGATTACGCGTCCCCGGCCTCCGCCGCCGCTTCGCCCACATTCCAGCAGGCCGGCCTCGTGCATTACGGCTTCAACAATTCCGCGCCGACGTTCACCGATACCGGCGATCATGTGTGGACCCCGCAGATCGGCCAGGACGTGTATCAGACGGCCAATGCCGACATCGTGGCGCAGAAGGCCAAGAAGATCTCGGTGGTCTACATCGAGAACGACTGGGGCAAGCAGGCCTACGAATATTTCAAGGAAGAGGCCGAGAAACAAGGCGTCGAAATCGTCTACGAATCCTCATATCTGGCGGATTCCACCGATCTTTCCCCGATTCTCATCCCCGCGCGTGACGCCGATCCGGACGCGGTCGTCGACATCGGCTACGGCCCCGATGGCGCCCTGGTGCTCAACACCCTGCGTGACAAGCTCGGCTATACGGGCGAGTTCTTCGGCGGTCAGGAAACGGATGAGTTCCTTGAGCTCGCGGGAGACAACGCCGAAGGCACCATCATCACCGGAAGCTTCTCGGCCACCGGCACGAAGGATGAGAAGGCCCAGCAGTTCGTCAAGGACTTCAAAGCCAAGTATGGCAAGAATCCGGGCAACTTCGAAGTGACCGCATACCAGGCGATCATCGATCTCGCCTATGCGGCCAACAAAGAGGGCGCGACCCGTGAAGGCGTGCAGAAGGGTCTGCAGACCATCGACGATTTCCCCTTGTACCAAGGCAACGGCGGCACCTTCAAGTTCAACCAGAGCACCCGTCGCGCCGACAACATCGATCCGATCCTGCTGATCGTCAAGGACGGCGAATTCGTCCAGTACGACGGCGAGTGATCCGATGCGGGCCGGCGCCCCGACGCCGGCCCGATTGTTTGACGATTGAGCGAGAGAGAACCTCAAGATGATAGATACGTTATTTTCAGGGCTGATTCACGGCAGCGCCTACGCGCTGGTGGCGGTCGGCATGTCGCTGGTGTTCGGCGTCGCGAACGTCGCCAATTTCGCCCAAGGATCGCTGGTGGCGGTCGGCATGATGACCGCATGGTGGCTGGGATCATCGCTCGGCTGGGGCATCGCGCCCACGGTCGTCGTGGTCGTGCTGGTCACAGCCGTGCTGGGATTGGCGCTCAACGTCGCCGTGATCTCGCCTTTGGAGGGTCGCAAGCCGATCGCGGCCCTGCTGGCCACCATTGGCGTGGGCCAGATTCTCGACAACGGACTGCAGATCATCTTCGGTCCGCAGACCCGTCCTTTCCCGAAACTGCTGAGCACCTACAATCTTCAGCTGTTCGGAGTGCGATTCGGCACCTCCGACATCGTGATGATCGTATTCGCGCTCGTCTCCATGCTTGCGCTGTGGGCGTTCCTCAAATACGGCAAGATCGGCCAGGCGATCCGTGCCACGTCGCAGGATCCCGATGCGGCGCGGCAGATGGGCATTCCGGTCAAATCCATCCGTAACGTCTCCTTCGTCATCGGTTCGGTGCTCGCCGGCGTCTCCGGTATCTTCGTCGGACTGTTCAACGGCAACATCAATCCGTCGAACGGTTCGACCATCGGCATGACCGCGTTCGTGGCGGCCACCATCGGCGGATTGGGATCCATTCCCGGCGCCTTGGCCGGTGGACTGGTGCTTGGCGTGGTGGAGGCGTTGGGGATCTCCTGGCTTGGCGACGGCGCGCACGACCTCATCACCTTCGGCGCGCTGCTCATCATTCTCATCGTCCGTCCGCAAGGTTTGCTCGGCAGGAACGTGGACGTCAAATCCGAACCGCTCACGGGAACGTTCCTCGGAGGAGGCCGTCCGATCACCCTGCCATGGTGGGGCAACGTCATCGCCGCGGCGGCATTGCTCGCCACGCCGTTCTTCTTCAACGACTATCTGTCGGGCATCGGCACGCAGGTGGCCATCTATGCCATCGCCGCGGTCGGCCTGACCCTGATCTCCGGCTCGGCCGGACAGACCATCCTTGGCATGGCGGGCCCGTTCGCGGTCGGAGCCTATGCTTCGGCCATCCTCACCACGCAATGCCATTGGCCGTTCCTGCTCGCGCTCGTCGCGGCGGGATTCGTCGCGGCCATCGCGGCCAGCGTGCTCACGTTCCCCGTATGGAAACTCGCCGGCCATTACGTGGCGATTGCCACCATAGGCGTGGGGTATGTGATGGTGGCCATCATCCGTCTGGCCGAGCCTCTCACCAAAGGCTCGCTGGGCATTCAGGGCATCTCGTTCCCGAACGTGTTCGGACAGTCGCTGTATACCCAGCAGATGCAATACCTGCTCGACCTGGTGGTGCTCATCCTCGCTCTGGTGGTGGTGAGCCGCATCCGAGCCTCGCACCTGGGCCATGTGCTCGAAGCGGTCGGCTCCGACCAGGACGCGGCCGAGGCGTTGAGCATCCGCACCAGCGCATACAAGGCGCTCGCCTATGCGTTGGCCGCGTTCTTCGCGGGACTTGCCGGCTCGCTGCTGGCCCACCAGTACACGTACATCGACCCGACCATCTTCAACGTGAACATGTCGATGCTCGTCCTGACGATCATTGTGATGGGAGGCATGAACTCGCCTCTCGGAGCGGTATTGGGATCGGTCATTCTCATCGGAGCGCCGGAACTGCTGCGTTTCGCGTCCGACGCCCGCGTGCTGCTGTACGGCGTGCTGCTGGTCCTCGTCATTCTCTTCAGACCGCAAGGTCTGTTCGCAAGGAAGGTGTGAGCAATGAGTCTGCCATTCAATGATGCGGCGGTCACCCAATCCGTCAAAAACATATCGGTGGATGAGCATGATCTGCACGGCGAGGCCGATATCCTGGCATTCGCGGCCGAACACCGCAGGGCGGTGCTGGAGGCTCCCGCGGTGCTGCAGGTGCGTAATCTGAGCAAATCCTTCAACGGGCTGAAGGCGGTCGACGATATATCCTTCGATCTGCATCAGGGGGAGGTCATATCGATCATCGGTCCGAACGGCTCCGGAAAATCGACCACCATCAACCTGATTTCCGGTTTCATCAAACCGGATTCCGGCCTGATCGACCTCGACAGCGAATCCGTCGCCGGACTGAGCGTGCCGGATATCTCCGAGCGCGGTCTTGCCCGAACGTTCCAGAACGGACGTGTGTTCGGCGGATTGACGGTCGACGAGAACGTGGCTCTGGGATTCCACAAGCGGCTCAACGCGCAGCGGCCATTCAAGGAACTGCAGCGATATCCGGTCATCCGCTGGCTGTCGTTACTGGGGGAGACCGCGATCGCGTTGGTGCCCGGGCCGAAAAGCCAATGCGAAAATCAGGACGTCGCCGAGCGCGTGGGCAACGAGATCGACCGTTTCAGGGAACGTCTCGGAAATCGCCGCGGCGACTACACGTACACGCTGTCGTACGCGAACCGACGCCGTACGGAAATCGCCCGCGCCCATATCAGCGAACCGAAACTGCTGCTGTTGGACGAGCCGACCGCCGGCATGAACCAATCCGAAACCGCCGAAGTGCTGCGGCAACTGCAGCATCTGAAAGCGCAAGGGCATACCATTCTGCTGGTCGAACACAAAATCGAATTGGTCACGGCGCTTTCCGACCACGTCATCGCCATGGACGGAGGCAGGATCATCGCGTTCGGCGAACCCGATGAGGTGCGCAACAACCCGCAGGTGGTCGAGGCGTACCTGGGCAAGCGTCGCGAGATTCGCAAAACCACGGTTGCGAGTGGACAAAAGGATATTCTCGCCAAGCAGAACGCTATCGAAGCGGCCGATTCCATCGCGCAGGTGGACGAACCGCGGCGGGATGCGTCACATGGTTCCGGAAGGCCGGCTCTGTTGACGCTTGACGATATCGACATCTTCTACGGGCAGGTGCATGCGTTGCAGGGCGTGTCCATCGAAGTGCCGAAAGGTGCCATCGTCTCGCTGCTCGGAGGCAACGCATCCGGCAAATCGACGACGATGAAGACCATTCTCGGGTTGAAGAAAGCGACCAACGGCACGCTCACTTATGAGGGGCGGGACATCACGTCGCTTCCCACACGTCGCCGTGTGCAGTCCGGCATCGCCGCGGTGCCGGAGGCCCGTCGTATCTTCCCGGCCATGACGGTGGAGGAGAACCTGCTGGCCGGAGCGTACACGCGTCCGCGTGGCAGTGATATCGCAGGCGACGTCGAGCGGATGTACGAGCGCTTCCCACGATTGAAGGAACGTCGTACGCAGCAGGCCGGCACCATGAGCGGCGGCGAACAGCAGATGCTCGCCTTCGCCCGTGCGCTGATGAGCCATCCGAAAATCATCTGCATGGACGAGCCGACCATGGGATTGTCTCCGAAACTGGTCGAAGACGTGCTTGAGCAGATCGCGCGACTGCGCGACGAACTGGGCGTGTCCGTGCTGATGGTCGAACAGCAGGCCGAATTGGCGTTGTCGATCGCGGATTACGGCTATGTTCTGCAGAACGGCCGTATCCGATTGCACGGCAAGGCTTCCGATCTGCTGCATAACCCCGCGGTTCAGGAGGCCTACCTCGGCGGAGCGGCGAAGGAGTAGAAAAACGCGGCGAACGTGCGCGTAAGCAGATGTTCGGCATGAACGGTGCCGTCCGAGTGTTGTTCGGACGACACCGTTTCTCATATGCGGAAGTTGGCGTTCGCGCGCTCCATAAATCGAATTGATAGGTGTTTGCACGACTTATAACCAACGCCGATAAGAAGCGGCGCGTGGCGGGAACGGAACCGGGGTTAAGTGGTAAACGTCGACCGCGTGATGGGTACGCGGCACTATCCAATGACCCAAAGGGGGTGCGCCATGGCCAGATTCAACACTCAGCTTGTCCACGGACTGCCGGTGAACGACAACAACACCGGAGCCGTGAACCCGCCAATCTACAATTCATCCACATACGCTTTCGAATCGGTTGACGCCATGCCCCGCTGGGATTACGCGCGCAGCGGCAACCCGACCCGGGAATTCCTGGAACGGCAGATCGCGCAGCTTGAGCACGGCACACGCGGATTCGCCTTCGGCTCAGGACTTGCCGCCATCCATGCGGCGCTGTCGATCTTCGAACCCGGAGACCGCATCGTCGTAGGCAAAAACATCTACGGCGGCACATATTCGCTCTTCCACGAATATTTCGAACGTTGGGGCGTGATCGTCGAAGAGGTGGACACCGCCGACTATGAGGCGCTCGACGACGCGCTCTCAGGACGCCACGCAAAAGGCCCCACACGGGAAGTCCCGGCCAAAGCCGTGTACTTCGAAGTGCTCACCAATCCACTGCTGCAGGTCAACAACGTGACCCGTATCTCCGAGGCCGCGCATCGTTACGGCGCCCTGTCCATCGTGGACAACACGTTCGTGACGCCATATCTGCAGCAGCCGCTCGATCTGGGCGCGGACATCGTCATCCACTCCGCCACCAAATATCTGGCCGGACATTCCGAAGTGAACGCCGGTCTGATCGTGGTCAAGGATGACGAACTCGGCAAAAGGATCTACTTCGCGCAGAACCGCCTCGGCGGCGTGCTCGCGCCGGCGGAATGCGATGCGGTGCGCCGCGGCATCCAAACACTCGCGCTGCGCCTCGACCGACAGCAGGAAAACGCCCGCAGGATCTCCGGCTATCTTCTGCTGCATCCATTGGTCAAATCCGTGCATTACCCCGGCCTGCCGGGGCACGAGTACGAACTTGCCTCCAACGGACTCAAAGGCGGCGGCGCGGTGCTGAGCTTCGAAGTCGTACCCGGCGTGAACCCGGCCGACGTGCTCGACAACCTGCGCATCTTCCGCCTCGCGGTCTCCCTAGGCGCGGTGGAATCCCTGGCCGAGCTGCCATGCCGCATGACCCATTTCGAACTGCCCCGAGAGGAACGCCTGAAAGTCGGCATCACCGACGAGCTGGTCCGTCTCGCAATCGGCATCGAAGACGAATCCGACCTGATCGAAGACCTCGGCCAAGCCTTCGACATCGCCTACGCGCGTTATCTGCAACGCCATGCCGGCGACGACCTGTTCACGCTGGCCCAACACGTGTACGCATAGACGAATTCCGGAAAACGGCACATCGCAAACGAGGAGGAACCATTGACCGCAGCGACGGAAACCGGCTGTTTCGAGACCAAAGCCATCCACGCCGGATATGATCGTCATCTCAACGCCGACGCGGTAAGCGTGCCCATCTACGCTTCCGCCGCCTTCGATCTGGAAAACGCCCAACGCGGCGATGCGCTCGCAGGCGGCTCCATGCCGGGATTCGAATATTCCCGGGTCGCCAACCCGACGGTGGATGCTTTGGAACGGAGATTGGCGGCTTTGGAAGGCGGTGTCGGGGCGGTCGCCTTGTCTTCCGGCATGGCGGCGGTGACCTATGCGCTGATGTGCGTGGCGGAAGGCGGTGGCCGAATCGTCGCTCCGGCCAACCTTTATGGCGCATCCGTCGACGCGCTCGGCGATTTTCTGCCGAATTTCGGCATCCATGGCGATTTCGTCACGGACATCAACGACCTTGATGCCGTCGAAGCGGCGATCGGTCCGCGTACCAAGGCCATCTACACCGAATCCGTGGCGAATCCAAGCACCGCGGTGGCGGATATCGAAGGACTGGCTCGTCTGGCCCACCGACATGGTATTCCGCTGATCGTCGATAACACGGTTCCCACCCCGTATCTGCTGCGGCCCATCGAATTCGGGGCCGATGTCGTGGTGCATTCCACCACCAAAGGCATCACGGGCCATGGCAACGCGCTTGGCGGCGTGGTTGTCGACGCAGGTCGTTTCGACTGGAACAACGGCAAATTCCCGGCGCTCACCCGCGAGGAGCTGGTCATCAGCGACCAGCATGCCGGAACATGGGAGAGCTTCTACAGCCGCTTTGGCGATCAGGCGTTCATCAAACGCATCCGCATCAAGTATCTGCGCACGTTCGGAGCCGTGCAGAGCCCGTTCAACGCATACATGCAGCTGATCGGATTGGAGACGCTGGCGGTGCGCGAACGGCAGGAGGTCGCCTCGGCGTTGGCCATCGCCGAGCATCTGGAAACCCTTGAGCATGTCGTCTCCGTCAATTATTCGGCTCTGGAAAGCGCTCCGACCCACGATCTGGCCCGCAAATATCTGCCGAACGGCGTCGGTACGATTCTGTCGTTCACGGTGGATGGCGATGAGCGCAACGTCGAACGCATCATCGATGCCGTGAAGGTGTTCTCCTACGTGCCGAACATCGGGGATTCCCGCTC
Organism: Dysosmobacter segnis; assembly: GCA_963590945.1. GTDB lineage: Bacteria > Actinomycetota > Actinomycetes > Actinomycetales > Bifidobacteriaceae > Bifidobacterium. The sequence continues at coordinate 5,203 of CAVAQZ010000030.1, read as the reverse complement.
GCTCATCGTCAATCCGACCAAGGTGACGCATCGCGAAGTGCCGGTCGATTATTACGAGGCCGCCGGCGTGAGCGGCAATCTTATCCGACTGTCGATTGGTTTGGAGAACGTCGATGATCTGATCGTGGACTTGGATCAGGCGATCGCGGCGGCCTACCGACTTGTGTGATTCCCGGGAAAAGGATGGGTTTCGGGGTACCTTCGGGGGAGTCTTGGGAAAATTCCCTTCACGTTTTGATTTTGTGCGCCTGATGCGCAGTGCGGCTGATGCGATTCTCTGATACGGTGATGTTCGGACGTCGCGATGGTTGCGTTGTCCGATACGTCGGGGAAACCTGAGAAAGAAGTGAAGTATGGGATTTTTGTATTTTCTTATCTTCGTCGCGATGATCGTCGCGTTCCTGTTCCTGTCCACGTTGTTCATCGTGCCGCAGCAGCAGGCCTACATCATCGAACGATTCGGCAAGTTCAACAAGGTGCAGTTCGCGGGCATCCACATCCGCATTCCTTTTGTTGATCGCATCGCCATGAAGACCAACATGCGCGTCAACCAGCTCAACGTGCAGCTGGAAACCAAGACGCTCGACAACGTGTTCGTCACCGTCGTGGCCTCCACCCAGTTCCGAGTCAATCCTGAGAACGTGGCCACCGCATACTATGAGCTGCGCGATCCGGCCGACCAGCTGCGCTCCTATATGGAAGATGCGCTTCGTTCCGCCATTCCCGCGCTGACCCTCGACGACGCGTTCGCCCGCAAGGACGACGTGGCCTTCGATGTGCAGAAGACCGTCGGCAACGAAATGTCCCGGTTCGGCTTCACCGTGGTCAAGACGCTGATCACGGCCATCGATCCGAGCCCGCAGGTCAAGAACGCCATGGATTCCATCAACGCCGCCCAGCGCGAGAAGGAAGCCACCCGTCAGCGTGCCGAAGCCCAGCGCATTCAGATCGAGACCCAGGCCGCCGCGGAGGCCGAGAAGACCCGTCTCCAGGGTGAGGGCCAGGCGAACTACCGCCGCGAAATCGCGAACGGCATCGTCGATCAGATCAAGAGCCTGCAGGCCGTCGGCATGAACATCAGCGATGTGAACAATGTGGTGCTGTTCAACCAGTATCTTGACGTGATGCGCTCGCTCAGCGAGTCGAGGAACACCAAGACCGTCGTGCTGCCGGCGTCCACTCCCGGCGGTTATCAGGAGATGTACAACCAGATCACCCAGGCCATGATGACCGCCAATGAATCGGACCGTACCGACGAGGGTTCCAAGCCCGTCGCGCCGCAGGCGTCCGCTTCCGGTCGATACCAGAAAATGCACGACCAGATCACCCAGGCCATGATGACGGCCGGTGACAACAGGTAACGGGTCGAGCCGGATGGACTCATTCCCCTGCCGTGAGGATTTTCCTTTCGGCAGGGGATTTTTGCTTCCTTTCCGTTTCCTTGGAGGGTGTAGAATCCGTAAGGAAGTTGTCGTCGGCGCGTTTGCGGAAAGGTGGGGCCCGTGACTGCAGCAGGAAGACGGTCGTCAGGTGGGACGGTGGGGCGTCCCGTCATTGAAGTGCGTAACCTTCGTAAGGAATATCCGGTGCTGGACGAGACCGTCGTGGCGCTGGAACGGGTGAATCTTTCCGTACCAAAAGGGCAGATCTGCTGCATCTACGGCGAATCCGGGTCCGGTAAGTCAACACTGCTCAATCAGCTGGCCGGCATGGAACGCCCCACCAAAGGCGGCGTGCTCATCGGCGGGGTCCCGATTTCCAGGCTGAGCGAACGGGGATTGGCCGAGTTCAGGCAGAAGCATTTGGGTTTCGTATTCCAGTCGTATAACCTGCTTCCCAGCCTCAACGCGGTCGAGAACGTGGCGATGCCGCTGATGTTTCGTGGCGTGCCGAAGGAGAAGCGCGAGGCGATCGCCAGAAAACTGCTGAAAAGAGTTGGCCTTGGCGAGCGCATGGAACATTATCCGACGCAGATGTCTGGTGGCCAACAGCAACGCGTCGGCATAGCTCGCGCCTTCGTGGCCCGACCCCAGGTCGTGTTCGCCGATGAGCCGACGGGAAACCTCGATTCCAAAACGAAAACAGACGTGATGGATATGATCTGCGCATTCGCACGCGATTTCAACCAAACCATCGTGCTCGTCACCCATGATGACAACATGGCCCACTACGCCGACCGCATCGTAACCCTGTTCGACGGACGTGTCGTCGGCGACCGTCTCACGGAGAAAGGCCTCGGTGCGGCGGGCGCGGGGAATGCCGCGGCAGCCTCCGTGTTGTCTCCAGCCGAATGATCGGGACGTTCAACGCATAAAGAGAAGAGAAAGAGAAGCGGAGGATCACTCACATGACCTACAGCAATCGAAAGACACGGTTCGTCAATCTGTTGATAGCGGCCATCGCCGCGGTGACGATCGCGATCGCATGTTCGGCGCCGACCGCATTTGCGGAAGATGCCGCCAACGGCCAGGACTCTTCGTCCACCACCACGGCTCCGCAGGTGGCCGGGCCCGTGCCGAACGTCATCATCACCAACTTCACCTACGGTGACGGCGCGGTGGCGGTCGGCAGTAACTTCGATCTGGGCTTCACCTTCCAGAACATGGGCAACGTCGCCTTGCAGAACATGGTCGTGACCGTGGACGGCGGAGAGAACTTCGCCATTTCGGGCGGCACGAACACGTTCTACTTCGATTCGCTGTGGGCTGGTTATTCCCTGACCCAGACGGTGCCGATGCAGGTCCTTTCGAACGCCACGAGCGGCGCGAAGGGCATCACCGTCAGCTTCAAATACGAGTATGTGGAGAACGATTCGCGTAGCTCCAGCTCTTCGGACATCAAGATCTCCGTGCCCGTCATTCAGCCGGATCGTTTTGAGCTCGGCGACCCTTCGGTTCCGGAAGGCGTCACCGCCGGAGAAGATTCCGCCATCACCATGAACTACGTGAACAAAGGCAAGGGAGAGATCTCCAATGTGGAGGCGTCCATCGAGGGCGACGGAATCACCAGCTCCCAAGCCACCCAATACATAGGCAATGTGGCGTCCGGCGGTTCCGGTTCCATCGGCTTCCCCTTCAATGTGACCGCAGCCGGTTCCACCGAAGCCAAGCTGAGCGTGACGTATGAGGATTCCAACGGCCAATCCCAGACCAAGGAGTTCACGGTGACCATCGACGCCCAGGAACCGGTGGTCATTCCCGACGATACCGCGAATACCGATACCACCGAACAGGAAGACACCCCGACGTGGATTCCGGTGGTGGTCGTGGTCGCGGTCGTAGCGGTCATCGTGCTGATCGTGCTGCTGGTGCTTCGCCATAGGAAGAAGGCGAAGCAGCAGGACAACTCCGATGACGAGTGGGACAATTGGGATTCCGCCGGTGATTCCGGCGATTCCGCGCAGTCCATCGACGCGCCCACGCAGATCATCTCGCCCGTCGCTTCCGGAACGCCCAAGACCACGGAAGATTCCGCCAAGGGGCAGGCATGAAATTATCGGATATCCTACACACCTGCAGTCAGAATCTGATTCGGCGAAAGTCCCGTACCTTTCTGACCGTGCTTGGTGTGATCGTCGGATGCTGCTCGATCGTGTTGATGATTTCCTTCGGCCAAGGCACCCAGGAGCAAGATCAGAGAATGCTTGCGCAGTTGGGAGATCTGAACAACATCACCGTTTCGACCAGCAGTGGTGATTCGATCATCGGCTCGTCATCCGATTCGAGCACGTCGAGCAAACTCAAGTTGAACGACGATGCCGTGGAGTCGTTCAAGAAAATCGAGGGCGTGCAGGGCGTCATCGCCACGAAGAATCTTCCGTACGCGGCGGATGTCTCGGCCGGTTCCGGAGCGCGTTACGTAGCGTCCTACATGAGCATCAGCGGTGTGGACACCACACAGTTGGAAAATGCGGGATATACGTTATCGAGCGGACGTCTGCCCGTCAAAAGCGGGGAAGTGCTTGTGGGTAGCTATACCGCTTACAGCTTCATCGACAAATACGCTCCGAAGGGGCAGAACATGCGTTCCGCCGACGGTTACACATGCGATGGAAATGGCATGTGCGCTCAGTCCACGCAGGTCCAGGATCCGTTCTTCGATCCGCTGTCCGTGGATTTCACGATATACACGGGTGCGAATTATCAAAACGCCGACGATTACTCCAAAATCGGCATGGCGTCGTCTTCCGCCTCTTCCGCCTCTTCCGCCTCTTCCGGCGATACGTCGAGTTCGGGAAACACCTCGGGCAGTTCCTCCCAGAATAGCGCCAATCTGAAGATTCAGGTCAAGCCGGTCGGCGTTCTCAAGGCGTCGAGCAACGATGGCACCGTATTTACCGGAGGCATCGTCATGACGATAGACGATATGAAGGCGCTGATCGCCAAAGCCACCAACACCAGCGAAGCCGTGGTCTCAAGCAAGCTTGTCTATGATCAGGTGACGGTGCATGCGGAACGTCTTTCGGATGTCTCCAACATCGAAGCGAAGCTCAAGGAAGCCGGATACCAAACCTTCTCCCTCAACACGATTCGCGAGAGCTTTGAGAAGCAATCGCGCAACAGTCAGCTGATGCTTGGCGGCATCGGTGCGGTGTCGTTCATCGTGGCGGCCATCGGCATAGCCAACACCATGATCATGTCGGTCTCAGAACGTACCCGCGAAATCGGCATTATGAAGGCACTCGGCTGCTATGTGCGGGATATTCGCATGATGTTCCTGTGCGAAGCGGGCACGATTGGTCTGGTCGGCGGCATCATAGGTTGTGCGATTTCGATAATCGCATCGTGGTGCATCGACATGGTGACAATGGGCGATATCAGCGTAAATGGCCTGCATACGGCCATATTCGGAAGTGAGACGATGAGCAGAACGTCCGTGATTCCCTGGTGGCTGCCCATCGCCGCGATTTTCTTCTCGATCGCCGTGGGCGTGCTTGCCGGCTTCGGCCCGGCCAACAAGGCCGTCAAGATTCCGGCCCTCGACGCCATCAAGAACGACCAATGAAATCGGAACGGAGATAGTCGGTTTCAGGCTCGGGTAAAGGGCCTCGCCTCAGTCTGGGGTGGGCTGGCCCTTTTGCCGGTCGTGACGGGCGCCCTGGCCGCGGCACGCGCGTCGTCCTCGGGTTCGTCCGGCGTTTCCGTTGCTGGGTCCGTGACGGCGTCCGGCCTGTCGGCGCGTTCGTCGGTGGCTTCGTATTACG
>CAVAQZ010000029.1:0-24995 GCA_963590945.1 Dysosmobacter segnis | reverse complement strand
GCTTCGATTTCGCCATGCGTCGTCGTTTCCGTTTCGTGGAACTCAAGGCGAACGAGCAACTCGACATGCTCGCATCGTTGGAGGATGATGCGTTGGGGAGCGAGGCGATCGCAAGAATGCGTGCGCTCAATGAGGCAATCGTAAACGTCGAGGATCTGAACGAGAACTACCAGATCGGCGCGGCGTACTTCCTGAAGCTGGGGACGCTTGGGTTCGATCAGCTGTGGACGGATTATCTGCAGCCGCTCCTGAAGGAATACGTTCAGGGAATGTATGACGAAGAGGGGATTATGGCCCGTTTCGCCGCGGCGTACGGGTACGAGGAACCTGTTTCGGGTGACGCGGATGAAACAGATCAGCGTTAAGGATAATTCCTGGCAGCGGAGGAACGTTTATGGCGCGATCGAGAAGCTGGCAGACGGGATCGCGGATAAAACACTGGCTCAGCTTGAGCGTGAGGGTGTATTCGTATTCCCCGAATCGGTAAGGGATGCGGACGATCTTTCGGAGGATCAGATGATTCTCCGAAGCGTCAACGGCGGTTACCGTACCGGCAATGTGATGGGTTTCATCGGTTATGGCGACGAGCGACTCATTATCGAGTCGCGCTTCTGCGGGGACGGAGAGGACTATTTCCTCCGATATCTCCTGGACGCCGTGCTGAAGCTTCCCAATATCGTGAATCTGGAATTCGACGCCAATCAGGATGATCGGCTGTTTAATTTTCTGCTGTTCCTGTTTCCTCGTTACCTCAAGGCGGCCATGCGCAAAGGCCCGTTCAAACAATATATTCGCCGCCGATACAATGACGGGAACGTGAAAGGCTCCATCGATATTGCGAGGCATATCAGGAAAAACACTCCGTTCGTGGGAAAAGTCGCATACGGCCAACGTGAGTTTTCTTTCGATAACGGTCTGATGGAACTGGTGCGGCACACCATTGAATTCATCAAAGGAAAGCCCTATGGCGGAGGTCTTCTCGTCAAAGCGAAGGACGAGGTGAGGCTTGTGGTGGATGCGACCGCAGGATATGAACCGCATGATCGGCGGAAAATCATTGAGTGGAACAGGAAGAATCCCGCCCGCCATGCGTACTTCAGGGAATACTCCGCCTTGCAGAAGCTATGCCTTTTGATTCTCCAACACCGAAAACACCAGATCGGTTCGGGGATGAGGCGGATATACGGCGTCCTGTTTGACGGAGCATGGCTGTGGGAGGAATACGTCAATTCGCTTATCGTCGACGCTTTCCACCATCCGATGAACAAAGCGGGTATCGGTCGTCAGTACCTCTTCGCGGGGAAGGCTCCCGTCTATCCGGATTTCATCGGCCGGGACGGCGAGGCGCGAGTCATTGCGGACGCCAAATACAAGCCGATCGGCAATATCGGCAATCGCGACTATCTGCAGATACTTGCGTATATGTTCCGCTTTGACGCCCGGACCGCCTACTTCCTTTACCCGGAAGCGCAAGGTCGCGGCGATTTGGAACTCCGGATGAATCGTGGCTCGACCTATGATGCGGATGTCGCGCCACGCGACGACGTCATGGTCGTCGAACATGGCTTGAAAATCCCGGCCGGCTTCGAAGCGTCCGACTATGCGCGATTCGCCGCGGGGATGAGGAATGCCGAGCGGGAATTCACGAGCGTGTTTCTGCGGCCATATGGGAATTCAAGTCTTTGAATCATTGGTTGAATCATTGATGGATGATCCTGGCTGTCGGTATGGGAGGCATGTGTTGATTTCACGGGATGGAAGGAAGGGCTTATAAAGTCGATTGCACGTTTGGTATGTTCTCGGAATTATTCTGAATAACCAGTGATAGTTGAGATTTGTTTTTGAGGGGGCGGCATGGCGGTTGCCGGCGGAATGCAACAGATAGTCGAGGAGATCGTCGAGTGCCTTGGAGGCGTCGGCAACATCGTCTCCGTCACCAATTGCATGACGAGACTGCGTGTTGTGGTGAGCGATGAGTCGATCGTAAGGGAAACGGACCTCAATAACGTGAAAAGCGTGCTGGCTCTGGTGCATGATCGAAAACGCGCCTACGAAGTGGTGGTCGGCCCGGGCAACAGCAGGACCTACGCGGATATATGCCGCACGATGGGATTGAAGTCGGGCGGCGGCGTGGGCAAACTGGGCGAGAACGTGATTCTTTCGGTGAAGAAGAAGCCCCATATCGTCAAAAATTTCCTGAAGGTTCTGGGAGACAGCTTCATTCCCCTCATCCCTGGCGTGGTCACGGCCGGTCTATGTGCCGGCTTCGCGTCCATGATCTCGCAGCTTGTGCCGGACTATCAGAACATTCCCGTGTGGAACATGGCGTATCTGCTGCTTTCCATGGTCGATGTGTCCTTCATGACGTACATTACGGCTTGGACCGGTTACCGCGCGGCCGAACGATTCGGCACGACGCCGATTCTCGGTGGAATGCTGGGCATGATCACATCCATGGCGAACATCGACGCCATTGCCGAGCTGTTGGGTCTGTACGACGAAGCCGTTCCGATGCATTCCGTTCTCAAAAGCGGCAAAGGCGGGGTCCTGGCCGTCATTTGCGGCGTCTTCGTCATGTCGGTCGTTGAGAAATCCATTCGCAAGAGGATGCCTTCCAGCCTGGATGTGGTGCTTACGCCGTTCCTGGCCCTTTTGATTTGCTCGGTTCCGTACATACTGCTCATCATGCCGGCGTTCGGATATGTGTCGGATGGCATTGTGTGGGTGATCGGTCAGGCTTGCCTGTCGGGGAACGTGTTTGTTCGAATCGTCGTCGGATATGTATCCTCGGCATTGTTCCTCCCTCTGGTCGCTGCCGGCATGCACCACGGATTGGTGGCGTTGTATGCGGTGCAGCTGGAAGAGATCGGATATGTGACGTTGTACCCGGCGCTGGCCATGGCGGGCGCGGGCCAGGTGGGTGCCGCGATCGCATTGTATGGGAAGGCGAGGAGACTCCACCATAAGAAGCTCTGTTCGGTGATAGTCGGTTCTCTTCCCGCCGGTTTTTTGGGTGTGGGCGAGCCATTGATCTACGGTGTCACCTTGCCTATGGGCATACCGTTCATAACGGCGGGACTTGGCGCGGGGTTCGGTGGCGCTTTCGTGATGGGATGCCAGGTGGCGGCCACCACTTGGGGACCTTCGGGACTTCTGGGCGTGTTCGTCATGACGGCTGGCCAGGATGGCGCGATCCGTGGCATGGTGATGTATCTGGCGGGATTGGTGATCAGTTACATCATGAGCTATATCATCACCCGTGTCGTCATCAAGGACCATACCGTGGCGGAAGCCTTGGGCGGCATCGTCGAGGAGCCGGACGAGGTCCGGAATGCTGCGGACGACAATGCCGAAAGCCCGAAAGACTCGGAAAACTCGGATTCGTTCCATCTGACCGTTACCCATGGCGATATGGTGAGGTTCGGTTTCGGCACGATGCTCACGTTCAACCATGTCGTCAAGAATCCGGCGGGAATCCATGTTCGGCCGGCGGGGGGAATCGCGAAAATAGTTTCCGAATTCGACGCGGACGTGACCATCCGCAATGCGGAACGTATCGCGGATGCGAAAAACATCCTCGAACTGATGCTGCTGGATGCGTCGGAAGGCAGTGATCTGGAGGTCACCGTCACTGGTTTCGAAGCGTGCAAGGCGGCATCTGCCTTACGGCGTTTCCTGGATTCGAATCTGTAAGAGGAGGTTGTGAAATGGGCACATTCGACTGCCAGGTGGCGCAGCGGGGTTTTTATGCGGGGCCCGTATATGTCGTTGATGCCACTGCCGGCGGGACGAAGACGCGGTATGAGGGTCCGGAAGGGGAGTTGCTGAAGCTGCGCGGAGCGGTGGAAGCGCTGAGGACGAGCGTCGTGTCGAACCCGTCGAACGGCGGGGGGCGGAACATCCATGAGACGGTGCTGTCGATTCTGTCGGATGAAAAGTTCATCCCGGAAATTGAACGGAACATACGGGAGCGGGGCGCCGACGTGCGCACGGCCGTGCGTGAAACGACGGACAAGCTTGAAAAGGCCTTCGACCAGGTGAATTCGGAATACATCCGTTCCCGGAAGGACGACATTCGCGGTATAGCGAATGAGATCATGGCCATTATCGAAGGGAAGGATGATGGCCCGGGCGAATGTTGCGTCATCTGCGCCGACGAAATCAGTCCGGCGCAGCTTGCTTCCATCGACGAGAGCCTGATCGGGGCCATGATTACGGTGAAAGGGTCTCCCAATTCACATGTCGCGATTCTCGCGGAAAGCATCGGCGTTCCGTATGTGTATGGGAACGCCGATGCCGTCGCGCAGGCGAAGAGGGCGTCTTTCGTCGTCATCGATGCCGATGGAGGAAGGGTGGCCACGGATCCGGACGAGTCGGAAAAACAGGCTGCGTTGGAACGCGTGCGGCAGCTGCGTGACAAGCGAGAATCCGAACATGCGGCGATGCTGGCCGAGGAGGAGACCGTCGTGCGATGCCGCACGAGAATCTACGCCAACATCAAAAGTCCTCAGGACATCGATGACCTGCTGGCATCCGGTGCCGATGGCGTAGGACTTTTCCGAACGGAATTCCTTTTTCTGGGAAGGAACGAGCCTCCGACGGAGGATGAGCAGTATCAGGCCTACACCGCGGTTTTGAAAGCGATGAAAGGCAAGGAGGTCATCATCCGCACCATGGACATCGGCTCGGATAAGAAGGTTCCTTATATGGATTTTGCGCGGGAGCCGAATCCTGCGCTGGGATTGCGCGGCGTGCGGGTCTCGCTGGAATGGAAGGATCGGTTCCGCCCGCAACTGAGGGCGTTGCTACGCGCCGGCGTTTCAGGCAATCTGAAAATCATGTTTCCTATGATCACGTCCGATTGGGAGATCGATGAAATCATGGGGATGCTGCATTCGGTTGCGGAGGAGCTGGAGGAGGAAGGCGCGGACTTCCGGATTCCCCAGGTGGGCATTACGGTGGAGACTCCCGCGGCGGCCCTTTGCGCCCAGTCGCTTGCGGGTAAGGTGAGTTTCTTCAGCATCGGCACCAACGATCTGACGCAATACACATTGGCGCTGGACCGTGAGGCGGAAGGACTGGAACGGTATTTCAACCCGCATCATGACGCCATATTCAAGCTGATCGAAATGACGGTGGAAGGCGGTAACCGACATGGGGTGGTGACCGGCGTGTGCGGTCGGCTTGCCGCGGACCCCGAAGCGGTGGAGCGGCTGATAGAGGCCGGTGTGGACGAGCTGTCCGTGCCGGTGCACAAGGTAAGGCAGACGCGGAGGCTGGCTGCCGAGGCCGAACGGAACATCGCGCAGAGGGCCGATGCCCCTCTGCGCGACGAGAACGAGGTCGTGGATTATATAGTCGGCGCTCCGGCGGACGGCGAGCTTATACCGATGGCGGAAATCCCCGATCCGGTGTTCGCGGGCGGCGGTCTGGGCGAATGCTTCGGCGTGCTGCCGGAAAACGGCTGCGTGTACGCGCCGGTCTCGGGTGTGATTCTCGATGTCGCGCGAACCGGCCATGCCGTCACCATCGTACAGGACGACGGCAGGAAGATCCTGGTCCACGTGGGAATCGATACGGTGACTCTCGGCAAGGAGGCGTTCACATTGCACGTCGGTTCGGGAAGCCGTGTGAAGAAGGGCCGTCTTCTTATGGAAGCCGACCTCGATATGATCGAAAAAGCGGGTTTCTCGCCGATGGTGGTGGTCGTGGCTCTGAACGACTAGAAATGGATTATATAATTGTCGTAGAAGCTGATTGATTTACCAATGGTGGGGGTCGTATGGCGGTTGTCGACGAAGCGAAACTGGGATATCTGGACTTTCTTTCGCGGGAAGACAGGGTGCGCCACCATCGGTACGTGGAGGAAATGAAGCAGTACGACATGATGCGTTCCGGCGACATCAACGCCATTTCCGAAAGCACCAGGTTATGGGATTCCGGACTGTATGGCTACCTCTCCGACGACCCGCTGAAAAACGCGAAATACCGGTTTGTCACCACCATCACGCTTGCCACGCGATTCGCCATCGAAGGCGGCATGGACGAGGAGGACGCCTACAATGCGTCCGATCTGTACATCCAGGATCTCGACAACTGCCGGACTCCCGACGACGTCAGGCGACTGCATACCGACATGATGACGTTCTTCACCTGGGCCATGGCCGATATGCAGAAGGTCGAAACGCATTCCAAGGCCGTCAACGAATGCATGGATTACATCCATTACCATCTGCATGAGAAGATCACGGTACCGATACTGGCCAACCATGTGCATCTGAACCCAACGTATTTGTCGGAACTGTTCGCCCGCGAAACGGGCACGTCCATATCGCGGTTCATCACCGACAAACGCATGGAAGCGGCGGAGAACATGCTCAAATATTCGGAATACGGCTTCAACGAGATCGCGCAGATTCTCGCATACCGGTCGCAAAGCCACTTCACGAAGGTCTTCAAGAAACATAGCGGCATGACGCCGGGGGAGTACCGGCGCAAGCATGCGCAGGCTGGAATCTGGCCGGAATGACGGTCGTTTGGATTCGTTCGGACATGATGCCGGCAATTGCGTGAACATGGCGTGAAGGGATATGGAACAACTCATGCGTATTGCGTGATGGTGTGCGCCAATGCGCCGTGGGCGAAACCTCATCGGCTACGGTAGAGACTGTTCAACGACGATACGGGTAGCGTAACAACAAGAAAACAGAAAAAGGAACGACTATGGGAATGCCTTTGGACCTGTACGTGATCCGCCACGGTGAATCCGAGGCGAACGTCATCATCAGCGCGGGAGAGCAAGGGGACAACTCGCTGTTCACCCAGGATAATGTGACTGTGCCGGACCGCTCGTGGCGGCTTACCTCGATCGGGCGCAAGCAGGCCGTCTGCATCGGACGTTGGCTGGTGACGCAACAGCCGTTGTTCGACCGTTATCTGGTTTCGCCGTACGTGCGAACCCGCGAGACCGCGGCCACCATGGCGCTGCCGAAGGCGAAGTGGGAGGAGACCCGCGTGCTGCGAGAGCGTTCCTGGGGTGAGATCAGCACCATCACCAAGGATGATTTCAGAAACAACTATGAGCGTAACTGGATGTTCAAAACCACCGATCCGCTGTACTGGCGTCCTCCGGCGGGCGAATCCATAGCGGATGTGGCCGAAGACCGCGTGCACAATCTGCTCACTTCGCTCAATCGCAAGTCCGACGCGGAATCCGTGGTCATGGTAAGCCACGGAGACCTGATGCTCGCGCTCATGCTTACGCTGGAGGATCTTTCCGACGAGGAGTTCATGCACAGGGCCGACTCCGAAGAGTGGAGGATCACCAACTGTACCTGCCTGCACTATTCACGACGCGATCCCATGACCGGCCGTACCCATAAGCGTTTCCGCTGGGAGCAGACGGCCCGTCCGGTATACAGCGCCGATGAGGGGCGTTGGGTGGTTCAGGTGGAGAGGTGGCGCGAATTCAAGCGTCCCCTGCTTTCCAACGGTGATCTGGTCGACGTGGTACACGCGGTTGATCGGCACCTGTGAAAAGCGCAGTATCCTAAGTAGGAAGTGGGACGGCGCGCGTCGATGGTGCCGCGCGCCCGGTAAGACCTGGTTCAAGGAGGAGCTATGGTTGCAGAGACGCGGTTCATCGACGTCGATCGGTGGACCCTGATTCCGGAGCCGAAACATTTGATGCTTACCGGAGGGCTGGTCGGGCTGCCTTTCTCCGGGCTGATCAGCGAAAGCGCGAACGTGGGGGACCGTGGACAGTTGTTCGCGCATCAACTGCTCGATGACCTTCGGCGGCATGCCGGATTGCATTGGCGGCTGTCCGCGCAGGATGGGAAATCGGGATTCGTCAACCTGACGATCGGAAAAACGTACGAGACGGCCTCTGCGGCCGGCTCCTACACGTTGGACGTCGAATCCGGCGGCATAACGATTCAGGGGGTGGATCTGGAAGGAGTGCGTAACGGTGTGCAGACGCTGCGGCAGCTTATCCACCAGTGCGGTGGAGCCCTTCCGGCGCTCAGCATCGTCGACGTTCCGGCTTTTACCGCACGCGGCTACCGGATCGACACCACGCAAGGACGCGTGCCCACGCTCGAATGGTTGGAGGCGTGGGCCGACAAACTGTGCTTCTACAAGTACAACCAGCTCCAGCTGAGAACGGAACGCACGGCTTCCGAGGGTGAGGCGTGGGGGGACTTCCACGCCTTCGACGCGCTCACGTCGACCGACATCATGGAACTTTCCGAGTACTGCGCGGAGCGTGCGATCGAGTTGGTGGAGGCCGCGGATGAGGCCGATCGGGACGTTCCTTTCGTGACATGGGGTTGCGATACGCTGCTGCCGCGTCTCGCCGATGCATGGAACGGCATTTCCCTCATGGCCAAGACCGCCCAGAGCCGGAGGCTCCGAGGAATGACGATAGCCGATTCGGGGGATTGCTGGCAGGTTCGGGATCCGAGAATGTCGGTTCCGGCCATGATTTTTGGGGCCCACTGCGCATGGAAGCCGAACGCCAGTGTCGACGAGACGCGCATGCTCGTACGAATCTCGTTGTTGGAATACGCGGATCATACGGGAACGACCGCGCAATTGCTGCGAACGGCGTCGCAGGCGGTCTGCTTCAGCTGGAACGCGCTCGATGAATGCCTGCGGAACTCCGGCGGCGAAGGATTTAATGATGATTCTCTGCGTGAAACACTTCGTGAAATGCCGGATTCCTGCTCCTCCATGAACGAGCAGCTCAAACTGTGCGCGTTGCAGCTTTCCCCGATCGTCGCGTCCGGACGTGACGGCGACTGGCCGTCGGTGCTGGCCACGGCTTTGTATGGGCAGATGATCATCAATCAAGTCGGCGTGTATCTGGCGGGCCGATCGGACGGGAGCGACTGGCGCGCGTTGGCCGATGAGCTGGAAGGGTGGATGCGCGTATACGAACGCCAATGGATGCAGGTAAGCCGTCCTGCTGGTCTGCATCATATAGGGCGGGTCGTGTGGAGGACCCATGATTTGCTGCAGAAACGCGCGTCAATCGTTTGACTTCAAGTGGGGTTGAGGATTTATGATTGAGGCGTTGGACAACGCAGACAACACCGGGGAGTCAATATGAGCACCGCAGCAGGTAAGAAAATCGCCATCGTGACAGGTTCCGCGCTTGGTCTCGGATTCGAGCTGGCGCGTCAGCTGATCGATAAGGGATGGTTCGTGGCGGGAATAGATTTCAACGCGCGCCGTCAGGCCGAACTGGAGCAAATGTTCAGCTCCGGTGATTACCGGGCCTTCGTCGGCGACGTTTCCGACGAGGCGTTCGTCAAGGAATCCGTGAGGCGGATTCGCGAGATCGGACATATCGACCTGCTCATCAACAACGCGGGCCAGCCGTCCTTCAAAAAGCCGGCCGCCTATGAAGGGGCCGACGTCGACAAGTGCCTCAAAGGACTCAAGGGCATGATTCTGTGGAGCGTGGAAACGCTGAAGGCCGACGATGAGCGGGATCTCAAGATCGCGAACGTCATGAGCACCGCAGCCACCCGCGGCAACGCCGGCGAATCCGTGTACTGCGCCACCAAGTGGGGTGAGAAGGGCTATACGATGAGCCTCAAAGCCGCCTACAAAGGATCCAGCGTGAAGGTGGTCGGTGTGTATCCGGGAGGAATTGACACGGAGTTCTACCGCGACAGCCACGACTACGTATCCGAGGAAAAGCAGAAGTCGTTCATGGACCCGGCGGACCTTGCTCGGGTGATGCTGTTCAATCTGGTCAACGACGCCAATCTGACCGTTTCCGACATCCTCATCGAGCGTAATTACCGCTGAACCACGCAGCGCGTCGGGTGTGAAAAAGTATCGGGCATGGGCTACTGTTAACAGGTTTGCGCAACGTGCGTAAAGTATGACATGAAAGGCCACTGTGCCCGATACCGCTTTTGAAGAAGATACCCTCGCGTCCGATTTCGATGAGAACCGCGAGGAAGAGGAACGTCCATTGACCTTCGCCGAACTCGGCGTTCCTGGTCCGCTGGTCCGCGTGTTGGCGGCCGACGGCAAGAAGACGGCTTTCCCGATTCAGTCCAATACGCTGCCGGATTCGTTGGCGGGCCGTGACATTCTCGGCCGAGGCCGTACCGGTTCCGGCAAGACCCTCGCGTTTTCGATTCCCCTGGTCGCCCGCCTCGGCGAGGTGGACGCAAGCGATTTCGAAAACATGAGCCAGTTCCGCCACGAGGTCAACCGAGTGAAGCAGGGCCACGCGCAGGAGCGACGCGAAGAGGACTTCGTGCCGCATCCGCGCGGACTCGTGCTGGCTCCGACCCGCGAACTCGCCAACCAGATCAATGACGTGCTGATGCCTCTCGCGCAGATCTACGGCATCAACACCACCACCGTGTACGGAGGCGTGCGTTACGCAAGGCAGATCAGGGATCTGCGCGCCGGAGCGGATATCGTCGTGGCATGCCCGGGCCGTCTCGAGGATCTGATCGAACAAGGCGCGTTGACGTTGGACCAAGTGCAGGTCGCCGTGATCGACGAGGCCGACGAAATGGCCGACATGGGCTTCCTGCCGCCGGTCAAGCGACTGCTCGGCCAAGTGTCCTTCGACGCGCAGATCATGCTGTTCTCCGCAACCCTCGACCATGGCGTCGACGAAGTGGTGAACACGTTCCTTTCCGATCCGAAGGTGCATAGCGTGGATTCGGCCACTGCGGTCGTTGACGAGATGACCCACTACGTGTTCGAAACCACGCAGGGCGACCGTCACGAGCTGGTACGGACCCTTGCGTCCGGCAAGGGGCGCCGCATACTGTTCACCCGCACCAAATTCCAGACCCAGAAACTGGCCAAGGACCTTACCAAGAACGGCATTCCGGCCGCAGAACTGCACGGCAACCTCAGCCAGAACCAGCGCGACCGCAATCTCGCCGCATTCGAATCCGGCGACGTGAACGTGATGGTGGCCACCGATGTGGCCGCCCGCGGCATCGACGTTTCCGGAGTGGAACTCGTCGTGCAGGTCGAACCCCCGGAGGATCCGAAGTCGTTCCTGCACCGTTCCGGCCGTACCGCGCGAGCCGGCAATTCCGGTAGCGTCGTGACCATCGTCCTGCCGAATCAGCGCAGAAGGACCCGCCGTATGCTGCACGAGGCCGGTTTGAAGATCAAACCGATCGAAGTGACGCATGATTCCCCGGAAGTCCTGGAACTGGTGGGGGAGCGGGCCGAACCGGTGTTCGGATGGACGCTTGAGCAGTCGCAGCCGGCTGGCAACCCCCGCCGCAGGAAGAACGGAAAGGGCGAATCCGAACGCTCCGGTCGTCCGAACCGTTCCGGCGGACGCAACAAGGATCGCGGCAAAGACAAGGGAGGCAAGCCGTTCAAGTCGGAGCGTGGGGAGCGTTCCGAAAAACAAGCCGAAGTCCTTGAGGAGCATTCCAAGCCGAAGCAGAACCGTTCCGAACGCCGCGCGAAGAAGTTCGCGGACCGCGACAACCGTGAGGCCATCGCCCGCGAGGAACGTTGGGAGAATCCCGAGATTCGGGAAGACCGACGCGAGGAGGGCGAGAAGAAGCGCAACGACAAACGCCGCGAGAAGTACGCGCGCCTGCACGAGCAGCAGCGTGCCGAGAATGGCGAATCGCGGGAACGCGGGCGTCGTGAATCTTCCGACGATCGTGGTTATGCCGGCAGAAAAGCCAAACGGTCCGATGATCGTCAGAACAAAAAACAGGGCGCTCCCTCCAAGAAGCAGCGCAAAGCCGACGCGCGGGAACAACGTCGGTTCGCGGACGACCGCAGAAACGGGCGCAACGGACGTGATGACCGTGACGGTCAGCGGGGCGGAGGCAAGCGCATCCACCGCAAGGAGATCCGTGTGGTGCAGGACGAACGCTCCGAAAGCGCGAAGCGCCACGAACGGCGTGTGGAAGCCAAGCATGGTGAACAGCGCCACGACAAGCACGCCGGCAAATCGATGCGCAGGCACGCGAAGATTCGCAAAGCGCCATTTCGTATGCGCTGATTGCCGGTGATCCATGCCGAACATCGGCGAAGGCATTGGTGGTCGTCCACTCCCATGATCGAGAGTGGACGACCACCACGCGTATGCGACCGAACCCTCTTGCGAAAGGCTCCCGATCCGTGATGTCGATACGGTATTTCAGCCGGCAGCCGGCTGAAACTGGTCTTCCGAAGTGAAACAGCGCCTGTATACCATGAGCATGATGATGCTGTCGGCCAGCAAGGTGAGCGCGGCGATGGCGGCAAGGATCATGAACTGGTATTTCGCGGCCTCGATGGGATTGCCTCCGGCGATGATCTGCCCGGCCATCATGCCCGGAACCGTCACGATGCCGCTGGAGGCCAGCGAAGCGGTGGTAGGCAGCAATCCCAAGCGAATGGAGGACACGATCGACGGGCGGGCGGCCTCCCAGGCCGTGGCGCCAAGCGCCAGCAGCGTGTCCACCTCGTCACGACGTTCGTTCATGCTTTCGAAAAAACGGCTCAGTCCCACGGCAAGCGCGGAAACCGTGTTCCCCAACAGCATGCCGGTCAACGGAACCACGAGCTGCGGCGCATACCACGGTTGAGGTCGAATGACGAGTTCGGTGACCATGGAGATCATGATGAGCATAGTGATCACCAAACTCAAAAAAACAGGGCAAGCCAGCCCTTTCGGCACGCCTTTGGCCCTCGACAATGTGATTTGCACGGCGGCGATCAGCATGAACAGCACCAGCAGCACAACCAGCCACGGATTGTTCGAAGAGATGACGAACTCCATGACGAAGCCCATCGCGCACAGCTGCAACAGTGCCCGGCAGGCGGACCACAGCAACGTTCCGCCGACGCCCAAACGCATGATTCCGGCGATGCCCGCAGCGATGGCCACCATACCAAGGGCGATGAGCAAGCCCCAAACATCAATGGAGTAGTAATCCCCGCTCATACGTTCCTTCCTTCCCCGACCTGAGTCAGCCCGCCATCGGCAAGTCTCATGACGCGCGTCGCGCGACCATCGGACGGACGATGCCTGATGCGGATGACGGCCATGCCGCTCCTTGTGGCCTGTTGCAGGATCGATGCCACTTTGTCCGCGCTCTCATCGTCCAGACCGGCATCCACTTCGTCGGCAAGCAATACCTTGGGATAGGTCAACAACGTACGGGCAAGGCTCACACGGGCGGCCTGTCCGCCTGACAGATCATGCGGAGCCCGGCCAAGATCGATGTCGGCGCATCCCATGGCGTCGAGCGTTTCACGGATCTTCGCATCCGGCAGCAGCTCAATCGGATTTGGCTTTCCGACGGCATTCTTCGCGGCGGATCGGCGAACCGTCAGCGTATACGGCAATCGAATCGCGTCGGCCACACAGGCTCCCGGCAATACGGGCTTCTGAGGCAAATAGGCGACCAACGCGCGCCACTGCTGAGGAGTGAACGTCGACGCGGCGCGCCCTTGAAGCGTCAAATCGCCATGCGCCCGCGGATTGAGCCTGGCGAACGCCGTCAGCAGGCTGCTTTTGCCAGCGCCTGACGGGCCGACCAGATCCACTATTTCACCGGGTGCGATGTCAAATGAGATATCTCGGAAAATCGTGCGTGGTCCTCCGTCGACCATAATCTCGCAGGATACCCTCGATGCCGAAAACACATACCGCATAGGGGAAGGATACCGCCATTCTTCGCCGGGTTGCGGCTGCGCGACCGGCATGCGGTGAATATCGGGCGCGTTTCGTTTCGGGAAAATCGGCGGCCGCCACGCCGGAGCGATAGCCATGTTTTCCCGGATTTCAAGGAAAATCCACCTTGCGGCTGCGCGTTTTAACATGCGTGTAGTACAACTGGACGATGAGGGGTGCGGACAGGCCCGTCACGATGGGTTCGATGACGCTGCGGATAGGGGAATGAATGCGTCAGTGGTTTATGAATGTGAGTTTATTGCAGGGATGGTTGCCGGCGACCCTGTTCGCGATCACGGTGGCTCTGATCGTGATTCTGCTGATCGGTGCCATAGCGTCCGTTCGGGAATCGGGCCTTCGTCCGGCGTTGGTTCCCCTGGCGGTCGCTGCGGTCTCCGGCACGGCGGGATTCGTGCTCACCTGGCTGATGTCGGATGTGTTCGTGGTGTTCGGAGTGGAGCTCGGGCCGCGCGTGTTCGTGTGGGCGAGCGCCGGCTGTGCGGGAGTGGGTTTTTCCATCGCCCACATTGTCATGCGTAGGCGTGCGAGCCGTGTGGTGGCCGCCATCTTGGTGGTGTTCTCGTTGCTTTCCTCGGCTACGGGCATCAATCAGGCGTACGGCGAATATGCCAGATTGGGTTCGCTGTTTGGCGAGGAGCCGTACAGTGAGGCCGATTTGACCGGTATGGTCGACAGCGATGATGGTCTCCTCACCATTGCGCAGTGGAGGCAAGGCGTCGCCGACCAGACCATCAAAGACATACCATCCCAAGGCGTGGTCAACAAAGTGGACGTTCCGGCGACCAAGTCCGGTTTCGTGGCGCGAGAGACGCTTGTGTATCTGCCTCCTGCGGCGTTGGTTTCCGGAAACAAGCCCGCCCTGCCGGTCATTTTGATGATGAGCGGCCAGCCGGGAAGCCCCGGCCGTGTGTTCGAGGCGGGCGACATCCAGAACATGATGGATGATTACGCCCAACGCCATCAGGGGCTTGCCCCCATCGTCATCGCTGCCGATCAGCTTGGCGATGCCATGCATAACACCTTGTGCGTGGACTCTCAGGAATACGGCAATGTATTGACCTATCTGACGCAGGATGTGGTCGACTGGGTGAAGAACAATCTGCCCGCCGCGCAGGATGCCGCGAACTGGGCCATTGCCGGATTCTCTCAAGGGGGTACCTGTTCCATGCAGATCGGTCCCAACTATCCGGAACTGTTCGGCACCATCATCCCCACAGGCAGTGAGATCGGGCCGACCAACGGCAGCGAGGAGGAGATGATCAGCCGTTTCTTCAACGGCGACCGTGCCGCGTACGAGCGTCAGATTCCGATCAACGCCATCCGCAATCACGCTCCCTCCGACCAGACGCTTATCATGGGCTCGGGGGAGAAGGACACCGATTCGCTGGACAACATCAAGAAGATGGCGCCTGTGGCCCGTGAGGCGGGCATGCACGTCACCGCCGTGGAATCGCTCGGCAACGCGCACGACTGGCATGCGGTACAGGACACGCTGCGCTACGGGCTGGCCGTCTTCGGGCACAACACCGGCATGGACGACGAGGTGCCGAAACTTTCCGACTATGCGAATCTTCGCAAAATTGAAATTTCCTGAAAAGATCGAATCGAAGGTATATGAGCATCATGACTGAAACGCAAGTAAAGCAGCGGAAGATGAAGTCGTTGTTCGGCTTCCGGGCGTTGTTGGCCGACATCGCGGATTGGCTGCGTCATCATCTGCTGACCGTCTGCTTCGCATCGTTCGTCCTGCTGGTCAATGTGGTCAGCAGGATCGTCTGCGCCATCGCGCATTGGCCGTCTCCGCCGGATCTGGCCAAGGTGAGCTTCGACGCGTTGTCGCAAGGCCATTGGTATACGGTGCCCATATCCATGGTGTACGTGTCGCATCTGGGACGTCTGGTCATCGACGTCCCGTTGATCCTCATCGCGTTCGGTTTGTCGGAATCGGTGATCGGCAAGATCAAGACGGTGTGGGTGTCGGTCATCACCACGTTGGGCGGCGTCGCCCTCGGCATGGGATTGTGCTCGCTGCTCTCCAGCCATAGTCCGCAATGGAAGGCGATCTCCAGTGGCGGTGCGATTCTGGGGCCACTGGTCGTGGCGGCCGGCACCCTGATGTGTGCCAGTGCGTTCACGTCCATGTTGTGGCGTCGTCGTATTCGAGTGATCGGATACGCCATCGTGCTCATCATATTCCTCTACCGTGGTGAGGCCGGCGACTACTGTCTGCTTGCCGTGACGCTGCTTGGGCACGTGCTCGGCTATCTCATGGCATCCGACAGCCGAGGCGATTCGTATCGTAACGGAGCGATCTATGAGATGCGCCGACTGATCGGCATCGCCGCGGGCGTGCAGGCCATCGGTTCGCTGGTGGCCGTCTGGTCGCGCCAGTCCTTCGGTTTGCTGTCGATGTTCGGTCTTCTGACGGGATCGACCGAATTCGATATCGACGACGTGCTTTACTGCCTGGATGGCTCCACGAGCGAGAATTGCTTCGCGCAGTACCGAATGATGCGATTCTCCATGCCGGGCAATTGGCTGGTTTCCATCCTGCCCACGTTGTTGCTGCTGCTCATCGCCTGGGGCCTGTACCGAGGACGTCGTCTGGCGGCGGTGCTGAGCGTCGCCTTCAATGCATGCACGGTCGCGTTGGCGGTTCTGTTTTATCTTGCGATTCCGATGTCGTACGCGATCGACGAATACGGATTGGGTTCCGGTGAGGTCATTAGGGCGCTGGTCCGGCATGGCGCGTTGCGCTCGATGTTCTCCACGATGGCGTTGCCGCTGATTTTCGCGATCGTCGTGATTGTGTTCCGGCGTTGCTTTACGATCCATACCAAGAGAGGGACGATTACGCGTGATGCCGCAATCGTGCTTTCCGTTTTCATCCTGCTGGGACTGTTCTATGTCGGATACGGATTAAGCGTCCCCACGGACTTCAACGAAACGCCGCAGCCCTTTGATCTGATCGTCGATTATATGCAACGTCTGTTGCCGATCGGTTTGCTTAGTGGGGTCGAACCGGCCTTCGTTCCGGTCGGCTGGCTGGCCCAGGGCATCTACCAATGCGTTGGCCCGGTGTTTTGGGCGGTGGCGTTGTATTGCACATGGAATTGCCTACGTGATCGTTCCATGTTCAACAGCATGTCCAAACATCGTGTGGACGAAATCATTCCGCTCGGCGGCGAATCCATGTCGTTCATGGCCACATGGGACGGCAACGACTACTGGTTCTCCGCAACCGGCCGTTCGGCCATCGCCTATCGCGTCTCCTACGGCATCGCTTTGACCGTGACCGGGCCGTTCGGCGATCCGGACGAATATCATGACGATCTGCGTGCCTTCGCACGATTCTGCACCCGGAATTCCTGGACGCCGGTGTTCTACAGCATCCATGCGGACCAACGAGACAAACTGCTGTCGATCGGATGGGATTCGCTTGACGTCGGCACTGAAATGGTCGTCGATCCGAACGCATGGCAGACGCGCGGCAAAAAATGGCAGGATGTGCGCACCGCCATCAACAAGGCCAAGAGGGACGGCATCACCGACGTGCTCACCACGTTCCACGAGGCTCCGTTCTCCGTGCAGGCGCAGATTCGTGAGATCTCCACGCAATGGGCCGGTGAGAAGGCGTTGCCGGAGATGGGTTTCACCTTGGGTGGCGTCGACGAACTGGTCGACCCCCGTGTGCAGCTGCTCTATGCGGTCGATGAAAACGGCAGGGTGCTTGGTGTGACCAGCTGGCTGCCGACCTACCGCGACGGCAAGGTGATCGGTTGGACCCTTGACTTCATGAGGCACCGTACCGACAGCGTCAACGGAATCATGGAATTCCTCATCGCGCGTATGGCCGAACGTCTGCGCGACGAAGGCGACGTGGAATTCATGAGCCTGTCCGCGGCTCCGTTGGCAGGCATGGGCGCCGATCCGGACGGGAATGAGGAAAGCGCCGTGCTGCGCCATGTTCTGCAGATGGTTGCCGACATCATGGAACCCGCGTATGGCTTCCGGTCGTTGTTCCGGTTCAAGCTCAAGTTCCATCCCGAAGAAGACAAGGTGTACATCTGCTATCCGGACGCGGCCAAGCTGCCGCAGATCTCGCTGGCCGTGGCGCAGGCCTATGTGCCTTCGCTCACGCCGGCCGAAGCGATGCGTTTCGTCAAAACCATCATGCCGCACGACTGATCCGTTCCATCGGAACGTATCGAACGCGAACCACAAGGTTCCCCCGACTCGACTACGTTATAGTGGGCGTGCACCCACCATAACGTAGCAATCGAGAATGGAGCCGAGGTCATCATGAAGAAGTTGATGCTGGTTTCGACCTTCAGTTCGGTCAGTCAGCTGCTGCCTTGCGTGGAGGCGGAGCTTAAGTCGAAAACGGTGGCGTTCATCCCCACGGCCAGCAGGGGGAGCCTATACTCACCGGTCATGGGTCTTGCCGAACATGCCTTGCGGCGTATGGACCTGGACGTATGCAGCCTTGACATAGCCGACGCTCCATACGAGCGTATCCATGATGTGATCGAATCCAGCGACATGATCTTCGTGGGTGGGGGCAACTCCTTCCTCCTGCTGCAGGAAATGCGTCGTTCCGGGGCTGATGAGATCATCGCCGAGGCCGTGGCGAACGGCAAACCGTACATCGGCGAATCCGCGGGAGCGGTGGTGGCCGGTCCCGATATCGGATACATCCGTGATATGGACGACGTGAAGGCCGCGCCTTTGCTGCATGATTCACGTGGCCTGGGACTGGTGGACTTCCGGGTGATTCCGCATTACCATGGACCGCTTCTCGGCCGCAAGGCGGCCGAAATCGTCCGTCGCCACGCCGACGCGTCCGACCTGCGCGTCATCACCAACCGTCAAGCCGTCATGGTGCATGGGGAAAAAGACGCCATAGTCAGCCTGTGACCGGCTCGACGTGGCTTTGGCATCTCCCGGGGCGTACCCGGAGAAACGCGTCGTCGACGATTCGCCGGACCTGAGATACGCGACCATTTTGGTCCCGCTCGGTACTACACTGAGTAAGGCTTATAAAAGTACTACTTATTTGACGGAGGACCAGCATGTCAGCTGAAGCAAACGTCGGTGTGGTCGGCCTCGCCGCAATGGGCGGCAGCCTCGCACGCAATCTCGCACACCACGGCAACAAGGTCGCCGTATTCAACCGTTCCTACGGCCGTACCGAAAAGCTCATGAACGAGCACGGCACCGAAGGCGAATTCTACCCGGCGAAGACCCTTGAGGAATTCGTCGACAGCCTCGTCAAGCCCCGCACCGCCATCATCATGGTCAAGGCAGGCGAGCCGACCGACGCCATGATCAACGCGCTCGCCGATCTCATGGAACCGGGCGATATCATCGTCGACGCCGGCAACGCCTACTTCCCGGACACCATCCGTCGTGAGAAGGAGATCAGCGCCCGCGGACTGCACTTCGTCGGATGCGGCGTCTCCGGCGGCGAGGAAGGCGCGTTGCTCGGACCTTCCATGATGCCGGGCGGTTCCGAGGAATCCTGGAGGACCCTGAAGCCGATTTTCGAATCCATCGCGGCCAAGGCCGAAGGCGAGCCGTGCGTGACCCACATCGGTCTTAACGGCGCCGGCCACTTCGTCAAGATGGTGCACAACGGCATCGAATACTCCGACATGCAGCTCATTGCCGAAAGCTACGATCTCATGCGTCGTGGCCTCGACATGACTCCGGCCGAAATCGGCGACGTGTTCGAAGAGTGGAACAAGACCGAACTGGACTCCTACCTGATCGAAATCACCGCCGAGGTGCTGCACCAGGTCGACAAGAAGACCGGCAAGCCGTTGGTCGACCTGATCGTGGACCATGCCGGCATGAAGGGCACCGGCACCTGGACCGTGCAGACCGCGCTGTCCTTGGCCGTGCCGGTCACGGGCATCGCCGAAGCCGTGTTCGCGCGTGGGCTTTCCTCCGAAGCCGACCTGCGCGAAGAGGCCCAGAAGCAGGGCTTCGCCGGTCCGAACGGTGCGCTGAACCTGAACGACGAAGAGAAGAAGGCCTTCATCGAAGACATCCGTCAGGCCCTCTACGCCTCCAAGATCGTCGCCTACGCGCAGGGATTCAACGAAATCACCACCGCGGCCGAAGAATACGATTGGGATATCGATCTGGCCGCCGTGGCGCGTATCTGGCGTGGCGGCTGCATCATCCGCGCGAAGTTCCTCAACCGCATCTCCGAAGCGTTCGAATCCGGCGAAGCCAACGTGTCGCTGCTGTTCGCGCCGTACTTCAAGAACGCCATCGAAAATGCTGAGAAGTCCTGGCGCAACGTGGTGGCCCAGGCCGCCATCAACGGACTGCCGACTCCGGCGTTCGCATCGTCGCTTTCGTACTTCGACGGCCTGCGTTCCAAGCGTCTGCCGGCAGCCCTCATCCAAGGCCAGCGCGACTACTTCGGCGCCCACACCTATCAGCGTGTGGATCAGCCGGGCGCGTTCCACACCTTGTGGGCCACCGAGGACCGCAACGAGATCGAAGCCTGATCTCGACCGATATGAGGGAAGTCCCGCAGACCACGACGGTCTGCGGGACTTCCCTCATATCGGAGCACCGTTCCTTTTCCGAACCCTTTTGCGGTTCCTCACAATCTGGAAGCGGCACCCTCGTCGATGAGCCAGAGCAGTTCCTCGCCATCGGCGTAGGAGCTTGGCGCGTGAGGATTGTCACGCCGGGCGAAAGCGGCCTTCACCGCGTCGGCCTTGCGCTCCTCGGATGTGAACACCCAGGTATGCTTCGAACGGGCGATCATCGGCACGGTCAACGTCACACGCAGCGGCGGGGGCTTCGGCGAATCACGGACGCCGGCAACCAGCACATGCGGATCGTTGATCTCGGCCTCGCCATGGTCGGGGAACAGGGACGCGAAATGCGCGTCGGGGCCCACTCCGAACATCGCGATATCCAATGCCGGACGCTCGCCGAGCTGTTCGATGAGCTCCTGCTGGTATTCCGCTGCCGCGGCCGCCAGCACGGCATCCGTCTGTTCGGCTGATGCCGTCGCGATTTCGCCCTCATCACGTCCATCGGCCGGCATCTCGTGAATGTTCCGCGCCGGCATGCGGCCGTCGTCGATGAGCTTGCCGAACCAGGCCTCGCGGGCCTGCTTGGCATTGCGGTCGTCGCTGTCGGCGGCCACGAATCGTTCGTCGCCCCACCACACATGCACACGGGACCAGTCCACCGCCTCGGCCAGAGGGCTCCTGCCCATGACCTTCAGCACATAGATGCCGTCGGTGCCGCCGGTCACGGCGATATCGACACGCTGACGATCCGGTTCGGCCAGCAAATCGACGATGGTCAGCAGGGTACGGGCGGCCACGGCCTGTGCCAGCACCTCGGGATTCGGATATACAACAGTTTTGCGTTCCGTCATTGAAGGATTCCTTTGTTCTGCCTTGGCTAGCGCTTCAGATTGATAAGATCCCAGCCCTGCGTCACCACTTCGGCGTAGATCTCGTCGGGATAGAGACGCCCGAGCTCCTCGCTCAGACATTCCTCGATCGTACGTTCGGGAACGCTGATGGTTTGCGGAGACTGCCCGGGAACGCTTTGGACGGCTATGCCATCATCGGTGGAGGGACGCTCCAGGCTCAGCGTTCCATCGGAGCGGGTCAGATAGACGCCAGTCACGGCCTTCGCCCCCGGAACATCCTCGACGACCACCGGCACGTTCAGGCGCAGTCGCAGCCAGGCCGCCAGCAAGTCCATGGGCAGAAAATCCTTCGGACCCGTCACGCGTACGCTGCTGACCGGCAGATGCGGCGGCTGGTCGAGCATGGAAGCGAGCATGGCACGCCATACGGTCAGGCGCGTCCACGACATATCCACGTTCTTCGACGACCAGTTGCGGCGCAGATCGTCCATCGTGCGCATCGGATTCGAGGAATTCATCGCGTCGGTGATGCGGCTGCGCGCCATCGAGCCCAGCAGATCTTTCGACAGGTTCGCGGGAGCCTCGTTCGGCCACCACGCCACAACCGGCGCGTCCGGCACCAACAACGGAATCACCAACGTGTCGGAATGATGCACCAGACCGCCACGCGGCCGCAGCACGATGATCTCGCCGGCGCCTGCGTCGGAGCCGAAACGAACCTCCGCGTCGAGGAAGGTGTGGCGTCCGCCGTCCGCCGGTTCTCCGGATTCCACCCGGCGCGAGCTTGGTGCGATGGCGATCACACGGCAAGGATGCTCGCGGCTGGCGTTGTTCGCCACTTCGAGATCGTGCTCCAACGAGGATTCGTTCGTTGAGATCAGCAGGGTGAGCACACGGCCCAACGCGGCCTCTCCACGTTCCTCGTGCAGTTCGTCGATCTTCGCGGAGATTTCGCGGGTTTCGGTATTTTGCAGCGTAATGATCATGGCATCCTCCAACGATGTCCATCGCGGGCAAGCATCTCAACGGCCTCTTCGGGGCCCCATGTGCCGGAGCGGTACGGTTGCGGCTGTCCAAGCGTGGACCAGAACTCCTCGATCGGATCGAGGATCCGCCAGCTCAGCTCAACCTCACGAGTGGTCGGGAACAGTGGCGGATCGCCCAGAAGCACGTCGAGAATCAGACGTTCGTATGCCTCCGGAGACGATTCGGTGAACGATCGGCCGTAACCGAAGTCCATCGACACGTCACGCACTTCCATGGAAGTGCCGCCCGGAACCTTCGCGCCGAAACGCATGGTCACGCCTTCGTCGGGCTGAACGCGAATCACGATCGCGTTCTTGCCGAGCTCCTTGGTGGCCGTCGACTCGAACGGCAGATGCGGGGCGCGCTTGAACACCACCGCGATCTCCGTGACTCGCTTGCCCAAACGCTTTCCCGTGCGCAGGTAGAACGGCACCCCCGCCCAACGTCGGGTGTCGACGTCCAAACGAATCGCGGCATATGTCTCGGTGGTGGACGCAGGATCGATGCCTTTCTCATCCAGATAGCCGACCACTTCATGAGAGCCCTGCCATCCTGCGGCATATTGGCCGCGAGCCGTATGCGCGGCCAGATCCTTCGGCAGACGCACCGCGGAAAGGACCTTCGTTTTCTCCGCGGTCAGATCGGAAGCGGAGAAGGAGACCGGCTCCTCCATGGCGGTCAACGCCATAAGCTGCAGCAGGTGATTCTGAATGATGTCCCGTGCCGCGCCGATGCCGTCATAATATCCGGCGCGACCGGCCACGCCGATGTCCTCGGCGTGCGTGATCTGCACGTGGTCGACGTAGTTGTTGTTCCAGATCGGCTCGTACATGGCGTTCGCAAAGCGCAACGCCAGCAGGTTCTGCACGGTTTCCTTGCCGAGGTAGTGGTCGATGCGGAACACGCTTGACGGGTCGAACACCTCGGAGACCACGCGGTCGAGCTCCTTGGCGCTGGCCAGATCGTGGCCGAACGGCTTTTCGATGATCACTCGACGCCAGGCGCCTTCCGAGGATTTCGCCAGACCACAGTCGGCCAGCTGGCGGGAAACCTGCGGGAACGCGCGCGGCGGCACCGACATGTAGAAGGCGTGGTTGCCGCGGGTGCCGCGGTCGCGGTCGAGCTCGGCCACCGTGTCGGAAAGACGTTCGAACGCCTTCGGGTCGTCGAACGTGCCCTGCACGAAACGGATGCCGTCGGCCAGCTGCTTCCAGGTCGACTCCTTGAACGGAGTGCGGCAGTGCGCTTCGACGTTTTCCTTGACGAACGCCTTGAAATGGTCTTCGGTCCAGTCGCGACGCGCGAAGCCGGTCAGTCCGAAGCTTGGCGGCAGCAGGCCGCGGTTGGCCAGGTCATAGATCGCAGGAAGCAGCTTTTTGCGTGACAGGTCGCCGGTCACGCCGAAAATCACGATGCTGCAAGGACCCGCGATGCGCGGCAGACGCAGATCACGAGGATCCCTCAGAGGATTCGCCCATGCTCCGGTCTTGTTGGATGCAGTTGAGACGGTTTCATTCATGAGCTTCATACTAGCCGCATCGCATCACGGCCGCTGGAGATGTTCATTCCGGGCGCATCGCGCGGCCTGTCGGCTGAATGATGTGCTTCGCCATGCCCTTTCGAAGATGCGGAGTCGAAGGAATATGGCAGTCATGCAATCCGATTATCGAATCCGTGTAGTGAAAGGTATTTGATATCACTCGTCTTGGGCTCCTACAATGCCGTTCGGAATAGAGAGCGTGAGCATATACAGAAGAAGACATGGGTACTGCAGTCAAACAGGAAATCGACATGCTGCACGGTCGCATCTGGACGAAAGTCCTGAAATATGCGATACCGGTGGCCGCGACCGGCATTTTGGAACAGCTGTTCAACGCGTCCGGCATTATGATCGTCGGCAACTTTTCGCAAGGCGACGGCACCGCCGCGGTCGCCGCGGTCGGATCCAACGCTCCGGTGACGGGGCTGATACTGAACCTGTTCATCGGCATCGCATTGGGTGCCAACGTGGTCATCGCCAACGCCATCGGGCGTGGCAGCGTTCATGCCGTGCGCAAGGCCGTGCACACGTCCATCGTCACGGCGTTGACGGGCGGCGTGGCCGTCACGGTTGTGGGCGAGCTGCTCTCGGAGCCTCTTCTGGGCATGCTCAACGTCACCCCCGACGTGTTTCCCCTGGCGTTGACCTACCTGCGCATCTACCTGCTCGGCATGCCGGTGATTCTGCTGTACAACTTCGAGGCCGCCATCTTCCGCAGCGTGGGCGACACCCAGGCGCCGCTATTGGTGTTGACCGTTTCCGGTGTGCTCAACGTCACGATGGGACTGGTTTTCGTCGTGTTGTTCCATTTGGGCGTGGCCGGCGTCGCTATGGCCACGGTGATTTCCAATGTCGCCAGTTCGATGATTCTGCTGTACAGGCTCGTACGGACGGACGGCATGCTTCATGTCGATCTGCGCAAACTGCATGTGGATTGGCTCACGCTGCAGGAGATTCTGCGCATCGGCATACCTGCCGGCGTGCAGGGAGCGGTGTTCGCGGTGGCGAACATCGTCATCCAGGCTGCGATCAACAGCCTTGGCACCGTGGTGATGGCGGCTTCCAGCGCCGCGTTCAACATCGAAGTCATCGCTTACTATGTGCTCAACTCGTTCAGCCAGGCGTGTGCCACGTTCACAGGCCAGAACTACGGCGCGAAGCAGGTCGAACGGTGCCGGCGCATTCTGGGAATCTGCATCCTCGAGGATTTCATCGCGACCGCATCCACCATCGCCTTGGTGCTGTTCTTCGGCCATAATCTGCTGGCTCTGTTCGATTCGACCCCGGAAGTGGTGTCGGTCGGCTATACGCGTCTGACC
>CAVAQZ010000028.1:4494-27810 GCA_963590945.1 Dysosmobacter segnis | reverse complement strand
TCAGCCCCTTCTTCCTCGACGTGTCATGCTTGCATAATCATCGTTCCGATCGAACCGTTTACGCCATCTGTCGGGAATCGGTCTGACAAGCTCCACAGCCCGCAGTCTCACCGAGGCGGAACGCGGATTCATAGCAATCTCCTCAGCGTCGGCTTTGATTGCGCCTCTGGTCAATTCCTTGAAAAACGGCATCATATCCGGAGGCACCACCGGCATATCGGCCGGCACATCCGCCTTGAGTCCTTGATTCATAAAGGTTTTGACGGTTTTGTCTTCCAACGAGTGATACGACTCCACCACAAGGCGTCCACCCACCGACAGATGGTTGGCTATCTGAGGCAACGTTCCGGCAAGCTTGTCAAGCTCGCCGTTGACTTCGATACGCAGCGCCTGAAACACTCGTTTGGCGGGATTGCCCGCGGGCCTATGCGCCTGCGGCACGACCTCATCCACCAGCCGATTGAGCTGGCCAGACGTGGTCAACGGCTCGACCTCACGCCTGCGGACAATCTCACGGGCTATCTGCTTGGAAAAACGTTCTTCGCCGTATGTGCGGAATATACGGACCAGATCAGAGAAGGAATACTCTTCGAGCACCTGTTGCGCCGTCAGCGGCTGAGTGACGTCCATACGCATATCAAGCGGCGCATCGTGAGAGTAGGAGAATCCACGCTCCGTCTCGTCTATCTGCAGACTCGACAGTCCCAAATCCATGAACACCGCCTCGACCCGCTCGATGCCGTAGTCGTCAAGCACCTGGGCAAAATCGTCGAACGCGGCATGAACCGGAACGAAACGATCCGCAAGACCTTCCTGCTCCATTCGTTCGGTGGCCAACGCGAGGGCTTCGGAGTCCCTGTCGATGCCGATAAGACGCGCGTTCGGACTCGATTTGAGGAACGCCGTGGAATGACCCGCCAGTCCAAGCGTGCAATCCACCGCGATCGCCCCCGGTTCAGTCAATGCTGGCGCGATCAGGTCAACGCAATCACGCAACAACACTGGCTGATGAATCGTCGTCACATCTGTCATCAGAATTCCACCGCCGGTAATACATCATCGGCAATATCGGAATACCCCTGTTCCTTTTCGGTCAGGTATTCCTCCCATGCCTGCCTGTTCCAAATCTCAGCTCGGGTTCCCACGCCAATTACCACGATGTCGTTGCCCAGATTCGCATAATCACGCAGCATCTGCGGCACCAGCACCCTTCCCTGCTTGTCCGGATCCTGGTCAACGGCTCCGGACAAGAACACACGAAGATACTCACGCGCGGCCTTGTTGCCCAAGGACGTACGTTGAATCTGCATGGCGATGCGGCGAAACTCCAACTGGGGCAGCAGATAGACGCAGCGTTCCTGACCTCGCGCCATCACCATGCCCGCTCCCAGCTGGTTACGGAACTTCGCCGGCAAGGCCATTCGGCCTTTGGCGTCGATTTTGGGTGTGTAGGTTCCCAGCAGCAGTGGAGGCAATTGCGCCATAGCGTTGTCGAACGCGGGCGAATCGTCGGAGAGCAGCGTTTCGGCATTCTGAACCATCGCCGCACCTCCTTTTCCAGTTTCTGGACACACTCCACCCTGCAGCTGTTTCACCACTCTACCCCACCGCTCACCGAAATTCCCCACTAAAGCACAAAATGCACACTCCTTTCAATGGTTCCTTTGAGGAAGACGGCCTTTCCAGATCTCCGTACCGCCATGCGTCCCGTCATGCTTCCTCATCGCTCATCGCAAGACGCTCCGCACTCGATTTCGTAGAACCCTCAGAGTAGATTGAATTGCCTGAGTTTTTGATGAAGGGATTCCAGATGTCGAGCTACTCCGCCCAGCTGCGGGAAGAACAGCAGGCCGTCAGCCGCGCATACAATCGTTTGGACGACTTGCGATCGCAAGTGCGAGCACGCCTTGATACGGTTCGCGCCGCAGGATCGCATGGCTCCCCCACGCAGCGTACCGAACGGGATTCGTTCGCCACCATGTACGAAGACAGGCTCACGCAGCTGCGCGCCGTCGAGGATCGTCTCGTGTTCGGCCGCCTCGACGACGTGCATGGCGAACGACGATATATCGGACGAATCGGATTGTCCAATGAAAACCATGAGCCGTTGCTCACCGATTGGAGAGCCGACGCCGCACGACCGTTCTATGAGGCGACGCCTTCAAATCATGGAGACATCGTCATGCGCCGCCACATCACCTTGAGCTTCAGGGAAGTGATCGGCGTTGAGGACGAAGTGCTCGACGTGCATTCCGACCAGGTGGGCGAGGCCTCGTCCAACGGCACGTTGACCGGCGAAGGCGCATTGCTGGCGTCCCTCAACTCCAAACGCACCGGCAAGATGACCGACATCGTGGCCACCATTCAGGCGGAGCAGGACCGTATAATCCGAGCCGACCTCAATCAGGCCGTAGTCGTGCAGGGTGGCCCCGGCACCGGAAAAACCGCCGTGGCGCTGCATCGAGCGGCATATCTGCTATACACGCACAGACGTACCTTGGAACGTTCCGGAGTACTGGTCGTCGGCCCAAGCTCCACGTTCCTGCACTACATCGATCAGGTACTCCCCTCGCTGGGCGAGACCGGAGTGGTCAGCCGCACCATCTCCGACCTGATTCCAGGAGTGATCGCAACCTCACAGGACACCCCGCATGCGGCACGCCTCAAGGGGCAGCGTCGCATGGCGAGAGCCATAGCCAATGCCGTCTCGGCACGAGAACGAATCCCCGACCATCTGCCGACCATACGAATCAACGGATTCACCGTGTCGATGCTCCGCACAGACGTCGAACAGGCCATTTCCGACGCCAGGAGAACACGCCAGCAACACAACAAGGCCCGTGAAACATTCGTGCACAGCATGCTCGTCTCCATGCGCAACAGGTATGTGGAGAGACTCGACTATACGCCGGAGCAGGCCGAATTGACCGACGTCATGCAGCAGCTGCGTATGAACGACACTTTGCGCAAGACTTTGAATATGGCATGGCTGCCCATGACCGGTGAATGGCTGATCGACCAGCTTTTCTGCAAGCCCGAACAGCTGCGCCGCTTCGCCCCGTGGCTTGATGAGCGAGATATCCAGGAGCTGATTCGCCCGAAGGGATCGCCATTCACCGCCAGCGACGTTCCGCTGCTCGACGAGGCCATGGAGCTGCTTGGCCCCGATCCCAAAGCCGTGGCACGACAGAAGGCTTTGGACGCCAAGCGCGCGGAAGAAGAGCAGTTCGCGCAAGACACCCTCGCACAGGCCGGGATCGGTTCGGGAATCGTCACCTCCCAGATGCTTGTGGACAACATCAACGGCATGGACGCGGAACTTACCGCGCAACGTGCTGCGGCCGACCGTGAATGGACATACGGTCATATCGTCGTGGATGAGGCCCAGGAGCTCACGGCCATGGACTGGCGCATGCTCATCCGCCGCTGCCCTTCCAGGTCGTTCACCATCGTCGGAGACGTGGCGCAGACTTCCGCGCTAGGAGGAACCCGCTCTTGGAACAAGATGATGGATCCCCTGTTCGGCCCGCGCAATTGGCAGCTCAACGAGTTGACGATCAACTACCGCAACCCGAAGGAGGTTTCGCAACTCGCCTGCGATTTCGCGACGGCGGAGGGTCTCTACATCTCCACCGTCAACGCGGTGCGCGGTGTTGAGGATTCCGTGAAACGACTCACGTTGTCCGACGAGAGCCTTCTCATCGACGCAATCGCGCAGCAAAGCGTCGAGTTGACACGCGCGCACGTCTCCTCGGACGGCACCGGACGTGTGGCCATCATCGCCCCCGACGATATGATCAGGCCGATTCGCAAACACGTCTACGACGAGTTGCGGGAGAATCTGAATCCGAAGGAATTCGACCGCCTCGAATCGCAGAGTTCGTGGGATGAGCAGGTGACCGTCTGCTCCACGCAGACCGTGAAGGGCCTTGAATACGATGCCGTGATGGTGGTGCAGCCCGGACGCATCGAAGAGGAAGCCCCCTCACGTGCCGTGGCCGCTTCCGACCTGTATGTGGCCATGACCCGCCCGACGCAGCGTCTGCTTATAGTCCGGACAACAGACGACGAAAAACTGCTCAAGCTATAAGGTGGAATACATGCCTAAAGCACTGTTATTGGAAAATATTCATCCGGACGCGGCCCAATCATTGCGTGATCACGGTTTTGAGGTGGAATGCCTGAAAGGCGCGCTGAGCGAAGACGAACTGATTGACGCTTTGGAAGGCGTGGACCTGCTGGGTGTCCGATCCAAGACCAATGTGACCCGAAAGGTCATAGACGCATGTCCGACCCTCACCGCGGTCGGATGCTTCTGCATCGGCACCAATCAGGTGGACCTCGAATACGCCGGCAAGAACGGCATCGCCGTCTTCAATGCGCCGTATTCCAACACCAGGTCCGTCGTGGAATTGGTCATTGGAGACATCATCTGCCTGATGCGCCGCATTCCGGCGCACACCCACCACATGAAGCACGGCATGTGGGACAAATCCGCTTCCGGTTCCCACGAAGTGCGTGGCAAAACGCTC
Source organism: Dysosmobacter segnis (assembly GCA_963590945.1). GTDB lineage: Bacteria > Actinomycetota > Actinomycetes > Actinomycetales > Bifidobacteriaceae > Bifidobacterium. The sequence continues at coordinate 23,278 of CAVAQZ010000028.1, read as the reverse complement.
GGTATCATCGGCTACGGCAACATCGGTTCGCAGTTGTCCGTCATCGCCGAGGCACTTGGCATGCATGTGGTCTTCTACGACATCGAAGAGAAGCTCGCCATGGGCAACGCCCATCGCTGCGAGACTCTGAACGAACTGCTGGAGCAGTCCGATGTGGTCACCCTGCACGTGGACGGGCGCAAGTCCAACACCGGTTTCTTCGGTGATGACCAGTTCAAGCACATGAAGCAGGATGCGATTTTCATCAACCTGTCCCGCGGATTCGTCGCCGATTTGGATGCGCTGAAGAACCACTTGGATTCCGGACATCTTTCCGGAGCCGCGGTGGACGTGTTCCCCGTGGAACCCAAGAAGTCCGGTGATGAGTTCCTGACCGAGCTCGCCGATGAAGACAATATGATTCTCACGCCTCATATCGGCGGCTCGACGTTGGAAGCGCAGAAGTCCATCGGCCAGTTCGTGGCACAGCGCCTTGAGGATTACTGGTTCAAGGGATCCACCATGCTGTCCGTGGACTTGCCTCAGATCACACTGTCCGACATCAAGGCCAACTTCCGCATCGCCCACCTGCATGACAATCTGCCTGGCGTGCTGGCACGGGTGAACCATGTGCTGGGCGAAGCCAACATCAACATCGCGGCCCAGGCGCTTGGCACCGAAGGCGAAATCGGATACGTGGTCACGGATGTCGCGCAGCGTCCCGATCAGAAGGCGCTCGATGAGCTCGCAGCCATCGAGGGCACCATCCGCATGAGGGTCATCAGCTGACGTCTGTAATCCAGAATCAATGGAATGGGGTGTTTTCCGACTGATGAAACCATTGGAAAACACCCCATTCCATTGATGCGCGTTGACACACCGCTAGACCACAGGTCATTGAATCGATTCGAGTTTGAGTTCATTGATCGCCTTCTGGAAATCCTCAAGATCACCGAAGTTCTGGTATACGCTGGCGAAACGCATATATGCGACCACGTCCAAATCCCGCAATGGCTTGAGAATCGCCTTGCCGACCTCATCCGACTTCACTTGCGCCAGACCCCTGGATCGCAGATCCTCCTCGACCCGCTGCCCGAGCATCTTCAGCTGATCCTCATCGATCGGCCTGCCTTGGCATGCCTTGCGAACGCCGGAAATCACTTTGTTGCGATCGAACTGCTCAACGTTCCCGGAACGTTTCACGACGAGCAACATCGTCGTCTCCTGCGTGGTGAAACGTTTGGAGCATTTCGGACATTCGCGTCTACGACGAATGGAATGGCCATCATCGCTAATGCGGGTATCGACCACCTTGGTATCTGAATTCTGGCAAAACGGACAATGCATGAGCTCAAGAATAACCCGAACCATTGAATTTACGACTTCGACGACAGCAACCACACCGCCCACCACGCATCATCTTTTCGAACATCGGTTTCATCGAACGCACGTTCCACATATTGCACAAATGTTCGAACGTCGTGGACACACCTCGAACAGATGTTTGATTTACCTTTCGTTTCACGCTATGCTGGTCCAAGTACACGAAAGGAGCCACCATGAGCGGCATCTCATCAACGCCCCGAACAAGCGCGGAGCATCCGGACGAAAGCTCGTTGACGGATCGCCAGCGCAAAGTCCTGTCCGCAATCAAGAAGCATCTCGCCGAACAGGGGTATGCCCCCTCCTTTCGTGAAATCGGCAACGCTTCCGGACTGAAAAGCCCCTCCTCCGTCAAGCATCAGCTTGAGGCGCTGGATGAAAAAGGGTTCATCCGCATGAACGCCAATAAAGGACGGGCCATCGAAGTGGTCAGATTCGACGACGAAAGCCCCGATACGGAAACCTCCCCATCCGCACGGGGAAGGATTTCCTCCATACATGCCAACGATGGACACAGTGCCGTTTCACGTGTTTCGTCTTGGAACACGGAAGGAGACATGGCCATCATGTCATCACGAGATGTTCCTCTGGTCGGAAGAATCGCCGCAGGCGTGCCGATCACCGCGGAACAGCACGTCGATGATGTGATGCGTCTGCCGGAACGTCTGACCGGAACCGGAAATCTGTTCATGCTGGAGGTCCACGGCGACTCCATGGTCGACGCCGCAATCTGCGACGGTGACTTCGTGGTCATCCGCGAACAGAACACCGCGGAGAACGGCGACATCGTGGCGGCGCTCCTCGACGATGAGGCCACCGTCAAAACATTCCGTAATGACAATGGCCACATCTGGCTCATCCCGCACAATCCCGCGTATTCACCGATTGATGGCACCAATGCCCAGATCATGGGCAAGGTCGTTACCGTCCTGCGCAAGATCTGAACTTTCCATTGCGGAGCATCGCGAAGAGACGCCCGTTCGTCAGCGATGCATACGTTCCTGGCTGGCGGAGCTGTATCCTTCCGGTTCCAATTGGAACGTGGTGTGCGGTACCGAGACCGGAAAATCCTCAATCAGGCATTCCTGCAACTGGTTGAGGATGACGGCCCCCTGTTCCATGCTCAACCCGCGTTCCACAACGATATGGGCCATCAGGATGGGCAGATCCGTGGAAATGGTGCTGGCATGCAGGTCATGCACCGCGACCACATGCGGAACCCGCTCCAGATGTTTACGCACCTCCTTGAGGTTCAGGCCTTCGGGCGTTTCCTCCAAAAGCACGCGAATCGCATTGCGCATGAGCACCACGGCACGCGGTATCATCATCAACGCGATCACGCCTCCGGCAATGGCATCGAATCCGGACCATCCGGTGATCATCAACACCACGGCCGAGACCACCACCGCGACCGACCCCAAAGCGTCGTTCACCACTTCAAGAAAGGCCGCCTTCATATTCATATTGTCGTCGCTGCGCGAAGCGAGGATGACGATTGAGCCAATATTGGCGACAAGACCGATCACACCCATGACGAGCAGCAGACGCACATCGCTCACCTCATCGACCGAACTGACGAAGAGCCTCACCACCGCTTCAAAAAGCGCATACATACCCACGAAAAGCAAAACCAGCGAACCGGCGGCGGCCGTAAGCGCCTCCAACCGGGCCCATCCCCAAGTGCGTCTATTGCTGGGCCTTCGTTGGGCGAGTATCGCAGTCACGGTCGACGCGACCAACACCGACATATCCGTAAGCATATGACCGGCATCCACCAACAAGGCCAAGGATCCGGTAATCGCCGAGCTCACGACCTCAGCCAGGAAGATCGTCGCCGTAAGCGCAAGCGATGCCATCAAACGTCTCTGGTGTTCGGAATTCATATCCGAAGCAATGCCATGCACATGATCATGTGCCATATTCAGTTCCTTCCGTACAGGTCGGGCAACATATTGAAATCGCTTCTCAATACCATTTTCATTAGCCCCAAAACGCAGAAACCCCAGCCCGAAGGCTGGGGTTCGCACGTTATCGAACGTTTTTATCAGAAGCCGAACTGCGCTGCGGTTTCCTTCAGCGTCTCGGCGGAGCGCTTCAGGGCGGCCAGCTCGCGGTCGGACACCGGGGTGTTGATCGCGGTGTTGACGCCGGAACGGTTGAGCAGGGTCGGCACGGACATGCAGACATCGGAGATTCCATGGAAGTCGTGCAGCATGGAGCTCACCGGAAGGATTCGGTTGGAATCACGCATGACGGCCTCGATGATGTCGACGCCGGACATGCCGATGGCGTAGTTGGTAGCGCCCTTGCCGTTGATGATCTTGTACGCGGCGTTCTTGACTTCCTGGTGAATCTGCTCACGCACTTCGGCATCGAGCGGATCATGGCCCGGCAGCGGGGTCCAGTCGCACATCGGGACGCCGCCGATGGTGGCGGAAGCCCACAGCGGAACTTCGGAATCGCCATGTTCGCCGGCGATGTAGGCGTGCACGTTCTTGACGTTGACGCCGGTCTGCTGGGCGATCAGGAAGCGAAGACGCGCGGAGTCGAGGTTGGTGCCGGAGCCGAAGACCTGGTTCGCCGGCAGTCCGGAAATCTTCTGCGCAACATGGGTGGCGATATCGACCGGATTGGTGATGAGCATGAAGATGGCGTTAGGAGCCACTTCCACAAGACCCGGGATGATGGACTTCAGGATGTTGATGGTGGCACCGACCAGCTCAAGGCGGGACTGGCCCGGCTTCTGACGAGGTCCGGCGGTGATGACGATCATGTCGGCGTCGCGGCAGATTTCCGGATCGTCGGATCCGGCAATGGACACGGTCGGATAGAAGCTGGAGCCGTGCTGCATGTCGAGCACCTCGGCCTCGACACGTTCCTTGGCGATGTCTTCGAGCACGATCTCACGTGCGACGCCACGCTGAGCGGCAGCGAAAGCGAGAGTGGAGCCGACTGCGCCGGCACCGATGATAGCGAGCTTTGTGGGCTTGATTGGTGAATCCACCATGTGCTTACCTCTCTTAGTCAAAGAATATCCCGCTGTTAGCAGGTTTCTCTCAAAATTCCTCTTCAACTGTAGCCACACAGCATGACGTTTCAGGCTTGATAACACGGGTTTCCATGGATGAAAAGTGATTTTCATCACAGATTATGTGAACGCTCACATCAATGAATCCGCCACATCGCCTTGAAAACACGCAGGTGCGCCCGAACCTCATCCAATGGATTGTTCCACGATTTGCGCCGCCAGATGGTCGTCCACCTCCGCCTCCAGCATCACACCGTCGTCGCGGTATTCAATGGCGATGACCTTGCCATATTCCCTCACCTTCGACATCAGGGATCCTGCGGAATACGGCATCAACGCCTCCACGTGCACGTTCGGAGAGGGCAACATCGACTCGACCGATTCGCGAAGCTCGGCCACACCGTCCCCGGAATATGCGGATACGATATGCGCCTCAGGCATCAGCGATGCTATGCGTTCCCTCATGGAGGAATCCATAAGGTCGGACTTGTTGAACACGATCATGGTCGGGATGCTTTCCACACCGTCGATGTCGGCCAGCACATCGTCGACCGCATCGATCTGGGAGAACGGGTCCGGATGGGAGCCGTCCACGACATGCACGATCAAATCGGCTTCGGCGACCTCCTCAAGCGTCGACTTGAACGCTTCGATCAGCTGCGTGGGAAGACGACGTACGAAACCAACCGTGTCAACGTATGCATACAACCGGCCATCCTTGGACCGCGCACGCCTGACCGCAGTATCCAACGTGGCGAACAACGCATTCTCAACCAATTCGGCCGAACCGGTCAAACGGTTCGTCAACGACGATTTACCGGCGTTCGTATATCCGACGACAGCCACCGTCGGCAAGCCGAATCTACGGCGGGCGCCGCGTTTGACATCGCGGGCCGGAGCCATCGCGGCGATCTGCCGACGCAATTTCGCGATACGACTGCGAATCGCACGACGGTCCATCTCGATCTTCGTCTCACCCGGACCACGCGAGCCGATGCCCGCATCCCCGGCGGCGCGTCCACCCGCCTGTCGAGACAGAGACCCGCCCCAACCGCGCAATCGCGGCAGCATGTATTCCAGCTGGGCCAGCTCGACCTGTGCCTTGCCTTCGCGGGACGTGGCATGCTGGGCGAAAATATCAAGGATGACGGCGGTGCGATCAACCACCTTCACTTTGGTGGCGTCCTCCAAGGCACGACGCTGACTCGGAGGCAGATCATCGTCCACGACAATGGTATCGGCTTCCTCCTGCGCCACGATATTCGCCAGTTCACGCGCTTTTCCCGAACCGACATACGTGGCCGCATCCGGCCGCATGCGATGCTGCAGCAAACCGTCGCACACCACCGCGCCCGCGGTTTCCGCGAGCGCCGCCAATTCCCTCAATGATTCTTCGGCGGCGGCCTGAGTGGTTTCGCGACTCGACCATACGCCTACGAGCACCACCCGTTCGAGTCGTACCTTTCGGTATTCGACTTCCGTCACATCCTGCAGCTCGCCCAGGCCGGACACATGCCTGAGCGCGTTGCGTGATTCGCGTTCCTGCCACTGTTCATCGTGTGTTTCCCGGAAACGCTCATCACCGCCATGGTCGAGCAGCACATCGGATTGGTCGGCAAGCACGCCGTTCACGGTAGCGGGGTCCGCAATCTGTTCGATGTCGATTTCCTGGCTCAATGGCACCTCTCACGGTTAAACTATGGTGTCTTTATTATCATCAGACTCTAGAGACATGAACTTCGGGTATCCAGCCGGTGGACGATGCGGGATGGATGCCGTTCGAACGAACGTTTACCAAGGAGATGGCATGGCACAGGCCGAGCAGTATTTCGCGGCGGATCCGCAGTCGAAAGACGTACGCAGGAGGCTGCACGTCACATTACGTGGCAACGAGGCCGATGTGGAGGTGTCGAACGGTGTGTTTTCCGGCAATCGTCTGGATTTGGGCACGTCGGTTCTGTTGAGGCAGGCTCCCGAACCGCCCGAGGAGGGTTCCTTCCTTGATCTTGGTTGCGGTTGGGGGCCGATTGCGCTGACGCTTGGCTTCGAGTCCCCAAGGGCCGAGGTCTGGGCGTTGGACGTGAACGAACGGGCTTTGGAACTGACCAAACGCAACGCTGAAATCAATGGTGTCGAGAACGTTCGTGCGGTTTTGGCCGCTGATATTCCGTCGGACAAGACGTTTGATCTGATCTGGTCCAATCCTCCCATCCGTGTGGGCAAGGAGGCGCTTCACGAGTTGCTGATGTCATGGCTTCCACGTTTGAACGACGGCGGCGCCGCGTATTTGGTGGTGCAGAAGAATCTTGGTTCCGATTCGCTGATCCCTTGGCTTGCCTCGCACCTCGGTGAAGGTTATGAGGTGGGCAAATACGCAAGTTCGAAGGGTTTCCGCGTCATCGAGGTCGTCAAGGCATGAAGTTCGAATATCCATCCCAACTGCCGGTCTCCGCGGCCCATGACGACATCGCTAACGCCGTCAAATCGAGTCAGGTGGTGATCGTTTCCGGTCAGACCGGTTCCGGCAAGACCACACAGCTGCCGAAAATTCTGTTGGAATTGGGCAGGGGAACACATGGTCGGCAGATCGTGCATACGCAGCCGCGCAGGCTCGCCGCCCGCACCGTGGCCGAACGCATCGCGGATGAGATGGGCGTTCGTTTGGGCGATGAGGTGGGTTACCAGGTTCGGTTCACCGACGAAAGCTCGCCGAAGACTCGGCTTCGCGTGGTGACCGATGGTATTCTTCTTGCGCAGATCCAACGCGATCCGAAACTCATGCAGTATGACACGATTGTGATCGATGAGGCCCATGAGCGTAGTCTCAACATCGATTTTCTGCTTGGATACCTTACGGCCCTGTTGCCCAAACGACGTGATCTGAAGCTCATCATCACGTCGGCGACGATTGATTCGGTGAAGTTCCAGGAGCATTTCGAGAACGCCTTGCATACGAGGGTTCCGGTAATCGAGGTGTCGGGACGCACCTACCCCGTGCAGATCGTATACGAGCCTCTTGGCACCGCTCCCGCGTTGATGCGTTCCGTTCCCGGCTTCGAGACCGGCGCCATGCCTGGAGATACGGATTACGAAGAGCTGTCGGCCGCGCCGGGTTCTTCGAAGAATCCCGGACGTGACGCCAACGTGGATATGCCTACCGCAGTGGCTCGAGCGTGCGCCGAACTGGTGATTCGTTCCACCCACGACCGCGGCCCACGCGATATTCTCGTGTTCGCATCCGGCGAGCGCGACATCCATGAGTTCGAGAACGCGTTGCGCCATCATTATGGACCGCGTGCGGCCGACATGCGCAGGCCCGATGCGGTTGAGATCGTGCCGTTGTTCGCCAGGCTTTCCTCCAAGGAGCAGCACAGGGTATTCGAGCCGCATGAGCATCAACGTATTGTGATTGCCACGAATGTCGCCGAAACGTCGTTGACCGTTCCGGGAATCCGTTATGTGGTTGACCCTGGCACGGCCCGTATCTCACGGTATTCGAAGACGGCGAAGGTACAGCGGCTTCCGATCGAGCCGATTAGCCAGGCAAGCGCGAATCAGCGATCGGGCCGATGCGGACGTATCGCCGACGGCATCGCAATTCGTTTGTATTCCCGTGAGGATTTCGAAACGCGTCCGGAATTCACCGAACCTGAGATTCTGCGCACGTCGTTGGGCGCGGTTGTGCTGCACATGCTGTCGGTGGGCGTGGCGCGCACCGCGCAGGACGTGACGGATTTCGGCTTCATAGACCCGCCCGATATGAGGGCCGTGTCCGACGGTTTCAACGAATTGACCGAGCTGAAGGCCATTGCGCGCAAGCATGGCGAGGTTGTGCTGACGCATACCGGACGCCAGCTGGCCCGTATTCCGATCGACGTGCGCCTTGGCCGTATGATCATCGAGGCAGCGAAGTCCACCACACCGAACACGCTGGCCGCGGTGTTGGTTGTGGTGGCGTTCCTGAGTCTGCAGGATCCGCGTGAGCGGCCGGATGAAAATCGCGAGGAGGCTGACCGCATCCATAACCGATACGCGGACGCCTCCAGTGACTTCCTGACGGCGTTGAATCTATGGGATCGTGTGTTCCAGGCGGACGGCGATCCCAGCAATTCCGCATTGCGTCGCATCTGCAAAGCCGAGTATCTAAGTTTCCTGCGCATGCGCCAGTGGAAGGATCTGGTCACGCAATTGCGAGAGATGTGCAGGGAATTCAAGTTCAAGGTCGGTGATCCGATTCCGGCGTTCCGACCGGACTTGGGGATTCGCCAGTTGCCTATGAACCAGCAGGCGGCGCATTCGCTGTGCTGTTCTTGGGACGCGCAGGGCATCCATTCGTCAATGCTGGCCGGTTTGCTGTCGATGATGGGCATGCAGGTGGCTCGTGAGCCGAAAGCCTCCGATTTCGCGGGGCTCAAGGGCGCGGCACGCGCACGGGCCATAAAGCGTGCGCAGAAGATGGCGAAGAACGATTATCAGGGCGCGCGTGGAACACGATTCGCGTTGTTCCCCGCCTCGTCCGTGGCGAAAAGCACCCCTTCCTGGGTCATGAGCACGGAGCTGGTGGAGACGAGCAGATTGTGGGCCCGTTACTCCGCGGAAATCGATCCGTCGTGGGCCGAGCCGCTAGCCGGTTCGTTGACCCGTACCACGTACGCGGACCCGCACTGGTCGGGTTCCCGCGGTTCCGCCGTGGCCAGCGCGAAGGTATTGCTGTACGGACTGCCGATCGTGCAGGACCGTACCGTGCAGTGGGGTCGTATCAATCCGTTGGAGGCCCGCGACTTCCTGATTCGCCAGGGTTTGGTGGAAGGCGATATCCAGCAGCGTTTCCCCTATGACGATTTCGTCACGAAGAACCGTGACGTTCTGGAGGATGCGGCCGACGACGCGAACCGCACCCGCCAGGTGGCGCAAACGGTCAGCGACGAGGATCTGTTCGACTTTTACAATGCCATCATTCCCAACACCGTCACAAGCGTTGCCGATTTGGCGAAATGGTGGAAGACGAAGCATGCCGAGCAACCGGATCTGTTGGATTTCGATCCGGAGAAGGTCGAACGCCTCGCCGACACCGATTCAGTGTCGTTGTCCGACTATCCCGATCATTGGCACACGCTCGGCACGGACGGCTCCCCCATCGACCTTCGACTGAGCTACGTGTACGACCCGCATGATCCGAACGACGGCGTGACCGTGCATATTCCTTTAAAGGCGCTCTCACGATTGACGCCGGAACAATTCTCGTGGAACGTGCCGGGATTGCTGGACGAACTGATCGTCAGTATGATCAAGTCGTTGCCGAAAACGTTGCGAGTGCAGTTCGTACCCGCTCCGGACACCGCCCGCAAGATCCGCACGTGGATAGACGAACGATATCCGGACCTGCCGGGTTCCGGAAAACAGCAAAAGCCCAATCCCGCGCCGGAAAGCGCTGACGGCACAGCCGCATGGCCGGATCTGCCGCATGTGTTCACGCAGGCGGCCATCAGCATCGTCGGAGCGCAGATTCATCCGGAAGTGCTCACGGGCGAATTATGGAACAAACTCGCACCGTATTTGCGCATGACGTTTGCGGTGGAACAGCAGCTTCCCCCGAGCCGCAAACAGCATGGCCGGCGTCATACGCGAGGCCCGGTCAAAGTGCTTGGCACCGGCAAATCGCTGGTCGAACTGCAACGCAGGTTCGCGCAGCAGGCCGAGGCTTCCGCCCGACAGATGGTCGAAAAGCAGGCCGAAACCGCCGGGAACCAAGGCAAACTGGTGGTGAAGGCGAATCTGCTTCACAAGGCGGGCGCCACCACCGAGGCGCGCGCGACCATGCTGTGGCGGGGCGCGCTTGATGCGCTGCGCATGCCCAGCGAACGCGTTTCCTCACGCTGGCTTGGTGCCGAAGCGCTCATGCTGGCTTCGGCACCGTACGAATCCACCAAGGAGCTGACGGAGGATCTGCAGCTGGCCGCCGTCAAGCGTCTGCTGCCGAAAGTTGACGAGCTGCCGAATGACGAGGCGTTGGCGAACGCCGTGCTTGACGTGCGCGAGGTGTTCGAGGATACCGTGTATGCGGTCGCCCATGATGTGATCGCCATCCTGAAGCGCTACGCGGAAGTCGACAAGGACGTTTCCGGCAAGGCCGACCTTCCTTTGTTGAGCGTACTGCAATCGATTCGTGAGCATATAGCCACGTTGGTGTTCCCCGGATTCATCGGCAAGACACCACCGGAATCGCTCTCATCGATCGAACGGTATCTGCATGCCGATCTGCTTCGGTTGGGCAAGGCGAAGAACGACAAGAATCGTGACGTTCGATGGGCTTGGGAAGCGGACGAGGCCAAGCAGTTGGCCGACAAAGCCATGACGAAGGCGGAACGGGAACCGGCCGGCCCGCGCCATGAGGAGTTGATGAAACAGGCCATCACCGTGCACTGGATGCTTGAGGAATTCTATGTGTCGCTGTGGGCGCAGGAATTGGGCACGCCGAAACCAATCAGCCTCCAACGCATCAAAAAGGCACTCGGCTGACCGTCGTCGAATCACCGATCGTGAGTTCTACCTGCCGTGTGAGTAGAACTCACGGTCACGAATCATGAAGGGCCTCAGCATCGTGGTGGTTCCGATGGCACACAGCAGGAAGACCGAGCCAACCGGACCGAGCCACATGATTCCGAAATGGTCGTTGATCACGCCTCCGACGGCGGAGCCCAAAGCGATTCCAATATTGAACGCCATGGAATTCAACGATGCCGCCAAGTTCAACGAACCGGGATGCGATTGCGAGGCAACATCCATATACAACACCTGCGAGGCGGAATTCTGCAGATACATGAACATGCCGAGCACCACAAGCAGCACCGCGCCGTAAGCAGGCACCCAATGCGCCACGATCAACGACGCCATAAGCACCGCATGCACGCAATAGATCGGACGTATGTGGACCAGCGGTTCGACTCCCCTGCCCCGGTCCGCAAGCTTGCCGCCATAGAGGTTGCTCCACAGGCAGGCACATCCGAAAACAACCAGACCGATACTCAGGTACCGTTCCGGAACATGCACTTCGTCACGCATGATCGGCGTCAGATACGTGTAGAACACGTAGCTTGCGGCCGCGCCGAACATCACATCGAGCACGCCCAGCTGAATGCGGCGGTCGAAGAAGAGACGGAATTGCGGCAGGAATCCGATCTTCACGATACGGCTGTTACGAGGCAGCACGGCAACCATCAGCACTATGAGCACGACGGTGAGCACGTTGACCAAGTGGAAGGCCCAACGCCATCCGAACATGTTCGCCACCCATGTGCCGACCGGCACGCCCACCACGGACGCGATGGAGAAGCCGGAGAACACCCATGCGATGAATTTCGTACGATATTGCTCAGTCGTCACGTCGGGAGCGTACGTCATGGCGATGGCCACAAGGGTTCCGGAAACAAGCGCGATAAGGATTCGCGCGACGACGAGCACACCATAGTTCGGCGCGAACGCGCACAGCACATTACCGATTAGAAACACGCAGACGAGGATCAGATGCGTTGCGAATCGCGGAAAACGCGCGGACAGTGCGGAGCCGAACGGCGTGACCGGAGCATACACGATCGCGAACAGCGACACCAGATTACCGACCGTCACTTCGGACACCTTCAATCCGGACGCGATATCCGGCAGAATGCCCACCATAATGAATTCGCTCATGCCCAGCATGAAGCTCAAAGCAACAAGCACCGTCACCGATGGATTGAAAAACCGTTCCTTCGCCATACCTCTACCTGCGTTGATCGTTTTACTTCCACTCTTATCGGAAGAAACAATAAGACCCCCGCGATACAATAAGCGACGATGACACGCAGAACGAACCGGCGTAAGCGCGCAGCCACAACCAGAAGCACCAAACGTTTCTCTTGGAAGAAGGCGACCGCAAAGCAGCGGGCTCTGGCCATCGGTGAGGGCCTGGCTGCCGTCATAGCGGCAATCGCCGCCATCGTGGCGCTGGTACAGTACGTCAACTGGCGTATAGCGGTCAATGAGGCGCGTGACGCGCAGAATCAGATCCAATCGAAATACGATTTCAATCCCGGCAACATCATCTCCGACGGGCAGTTCTTCAACGGGAACGCATTAAGCGAAGCCCAGATCCAAAGCTTCCTCGACGAGCAGGGCGTCTCCTGCAGCGCAGACAACTGTCTCAAGTCCATGACGTTCGACACCGAATCGCAGCCAGCCTCCGAATATTGCGAAGCATACGAAAGCGACGGCAAGGAAAGCGCAGCGACGATCATATACAAATCAGGCAAGGCCTGCGGTATCAGCCAGAAAGTGCTGCTCACCGTATTGCAGAAGGAGCAGCATCTGGTATCCGCGACCGATCCAAGCGAATTCCAGTTCAAATCGGCGATGGGACTAAGCTGCCCCGACGATGCGAGCTGCGATCCGGAATACGCAGGATTCTTCAAACAAGTGTACGGAGCGGCGAAACGCTACCAGTATTACGTGCACAATGAAAGCAAATACGGCTACCACGACGGCACCATCAACTACATTCAATACAATCCGGACGCCAGCTGTGGAGGCACGGACGTATACATCGAGAACAAGGCGACCGCGCTGCTGTACATCTACACGCCATATCAGCCGAACACGGAGGCCTTGGAAGCGGGATCCGGCGAAGGAAACGCATGCTCCTCATACGGGAACCGGAATTTCTCGATCATCTATTCGGACTGGTTCGGCAATCCACGAAACTGAACCAACGCGTGGATCGCACGCACGGAAACTCACATAACAGGTTCGGGGCGCGGCCCGTCATTCACGGACCACGCCCCGAACCGCATGAATCGAGAGCGACCACGCCTTACAGCTTCGGCAGATACTTCTTCAGTTCGAACGGCGTGACCTGCTTGCGGTACTCCTCCCACTCCTGACGCTTGTTGCGCAGGAAGTACTCGAAGGCATGCTCGCCAAGCACTCCGGCCACGAAATCGGACTTCTCCATGATCTTCAGAGCCTCGTCAAGGGATTCCGGCAGCGGCCGGATGCCCATGGCCTGACGTTCCGCGTCAGTGAGCTCCCACACGTCATCGCTGGTCGGTTCGCCAAGCTGCATCTGCTTGTCGATGCCATCAAGACCGGCGGCCAGCAGCACGGAATACGCAAGATACGGATTGGCCACAGGATCAAGCGCGCGGAATTCCATGCGGGCGGAATTGTCTTTGCCTGGCTTGTACTGCGGAATGCGCAGCAGAGCGGAACGGTTGTTATGACCCCAACAAATGTAGCTCGGAGCCTCGTTGCCGCCCCACAAACGCTTGTAGGAGTTGACGTACTGGTCGGTGACCGCGCAGATTTCAGCCGCATGGTACAGAATACCCGCGGCGAACTGTCGGGCCGTCACCGACATGTTGAACTCCTGGCCAGCCTCGTAGAAGGCGTTGGAATCGCCCTCGAACAAGCTCAGGTGCGTATGCATGCCGGAACCCGGAGCATCGGAAAGAGGCTTCGGCATGAAGCTGGCATGGATGCCGCGCTCCAGCGAAATCTCCTTGACGACGGTTCTGAACGTCATGATGTTGTCGGCCGTGGTAAGAGCGTCCGCATAGCGCAGATCGATCTCATTCTGCCCCGGACCGGCCTCATGGTGCGAATACTCCACCGAAATGCCCATCTGCTCAAGCATGTTGACGGTGGCACGACGAAAATCCATGCCGGGGCTACGCGGAACGTGGTCGAAGTAGCCGCCCTCATCGATCGGGACGGGAGTCTGGGACCAGTCGTCCTGCTTTTCGAACAGGTAGAATTCGATTTCCGGATGCACGTAGAAGGTGAAGCCCTTCTCCTTGGCCTTGGCCAACGCCTGCTTGAGCACATGGCGCGGATCGCCAAGGGAAGGCTCTCCATCCGGAGTAAGCACGTCGCAGAACATACGGGCGGTGCCCTGCGGGCCTCCACGCCACGGAAGAATCTGGAAGGTGGACGGGTCTGGCTTGACGATCATATCGTCCTCGGACACACGTGTCAGTCCCTCCACCGCAGAACCATCGAATCCGAGTCCCTCCTCGAACGCCGCTTCCAGTTCCGCCGGAGCGATGGCCACGGACTTCAATGTTCCCAACACATCCGTGAACCAAAGACGAATGAAGCGCACGTCGCGTTCTTCGACGGTGCGCAGCGCAAACTCTTGCTGTTTATCCATAAAATCCCATCGTTCCATGCGCATGTTACGAGAATCGTTAACACGCGCCGACCATTTCGTCATATCCGTTCCTCGCCGGCAAACGTGGCGAGCTGCGCCACAAAAAGCCCTTCGTCACGTGTGACGATCCTCGCCCGCCCAGGCACGGCCCTCGCCGGCTTGACCCTACCGATCAGCTGGCCTTCATCCGGATCGCCCGACAGCAGGATGCCAGGCATGCCGAGATCCTGGAAAGACTGCAATACCGGATCGTACATGGCACGGCTCGCGCCGCCGGTACGCCGGGTAACGACGACATGCAGCCCCAAATCGCCGGCCTGCGCCAGAAGCGGTACCAGAGCACGTAACGGATTGCTCCGACTGGTCGAAACCAAATCATAGTCATCCACCAACACATAGACCTCCGAACCCGTCCACCACGAACGATTGCGCAGCTGCTCGGCAGTCACATCAGGCCCCGGAATACGGGTCCTCAGGAAGTCCGCAAGCTCCGCCAGCTGTTCCGTGGCCATCGTGTCGTTGGTCAGGTACGCTCCCATATGCGAGTCCGGAATCCGGGAGAGGTTGGCACGCCGATAATCCACCATGAAGATCTTCGCTTTGCCATCCGGATATCCACGCACGATTTCGTTGATCACCAATCGAAGGAACGTGGACTTGCCGGAGTCGGAATCCCCGAACAGGTAGCAGTGCGGGTCTTTACGCAAATCCAGCGCCACCGGAGCAAGATTGTTTTCGTCAATTCCGATGACCATCCTGCCACGGGTGAGATCCCCAAGAGCGCCTTGCTCCGACACCGCGCCGACAAGCTCCGCATACGGCAGATTCGTAGGCAGCAGACGTAGCTTCGGCCCCCGCGCGCCCTTCCAAGCAGCATGTACCTTGGCGATCAGATCGGCGATGCCGTCGGCCACCGTGGACGCGTCGCGTCCTCCGTCGATGCGCGGCAACGCGACGAGCATGTGCAGCTTCGCCGCGCTCAACCCACGGCCCGGAGTCTCCTTGGGAACGGTGTCGGCGATTATGCGGTCGATCTGGGAGTCCCCTGGATCTCCAAGACGCAACTCAAGTTTGGTGCCGATCAGATCGCTGATATTGGCCCGGATCTCCAACCATCGGTTGGCACTCACCAGCACATGCACGCCGAAGGTCAGACCACGCGTGACGATCTGCTGCACCTTGGCCTCCAGCTCTTCATAGTCGTTGCGGAACACTCCCCAGCCGTCGATGACCAGAAACACGTCGCCATATCCGTCATCGACCTGTCCCTCGGCACGGCGCCGGCGATAGGTGCCCATGCCGTCGATTCGCTGTTCCTTGAAGAAACGCTCTCGTGAGTCGATGATGCCGGAGATCTCGGCGAGCGTACGACGCACTTTTTCTTCCTCATTGCCTGAAGCAACACCGCTGATATGCTCCAAAGCCTCCATGGGAGCAAACGTTCCGCCGCCGCAGTCGATAACGTAGAATTGCGTCTCCAACGGTGAATGCGTCAACGCCAACGATGCGACGATGGAACGCAACGTCATGCTCTTGCCGCTGAGGGGAGCGCCCACCACGGCCACGTGGCCTCCCGCACCGGATAAGTCAAGCGCCATGATTTCACGTTTCTGTTCACGGGGCCTGTCTTCGAGGGCGCATGGGACAAGCAGTGTTCCACGCTCCCTCCAACTCGGGCAGATCAGACCGTATTCCTCGGTGACGGTCAGATCGGGCATGAACTCGTCGAGGGAATTCGGTGTGATCAGCGGCGGCAGCCATACCACATGGGCCGGCGTGCCTTTGCCACGCATCTGTTCGACGGCATATTGGAATGTGGTGGCCTCTCCCGGAAGACCCTTCGGAACGCCGGAAACGTAGGCCGCGCGGAATCGTGTGATGGTGCCGTCCGGAGACTTCAGATAGCCGAGGCCCGGCAGATTCGGCAGTTCGTGGGCATCCGAAATTCCCAGCACCGTCCGGGATTCGGACGCAGAGAACGTCTTGAGTCCGATACGGTAGGACAGATGCTCGTCCAGACCGCGCAATTTGTTTTGTTCAAGGCGCTGCGAAGCTATCAGCAGGTGTATGCCGAGTGAGCGTCCCACCGCGCCGATGCGCACGAAGGACTGCACGATGTCCGGCTTGGCTTTGATCAGTTCAGAGAATTCGTCCACCACCACCAGCAGGGCCGGCAGCGGCTTCAGATCGGTACGTCCGCCATTGACCCTGGCATCTTCATATTCGGTGATGTTCGCCAGATTGCCGGCATCACGCAGCAGCTCCTGACGTCGGTTAACTTCGCCATCCAGTGCGTCCTCCATACGGTCGACCAGCGACGCTTCCCTGCCGAGATTGGTGATGATGGACGAGATGTGCGGCATGCCGTCCATCCCCGCAAAGGTCGCGCCGCCCTTGAAATCGATGAGTACGAAATTGAGTTGATCGGGTGAATGGCTCAAAGCCAAAGAAAGCACCAGCGTCCGCAATACCTCGGATTTTCCCGAACCGGTCGCACCGACCAGCACGCCATGCGGCCCCATGCCTCGCTGGCCCATCTCCTTGATGTCAAGGTACGCGGTATTGCCGTCATCGAACAAGCCGATTGGTACGCGAAGCCGTTCCTTGCCCGTCCGATATGCCCACAATGTGTTCAGATCGATATCGCGAATGTCGCCGATACCCAACAGATCCTGCAGTTCGGAGGATTTCCTTCGCATGCTTTCGGATTGCTCGTCGCTGTCGGAAAGTTCCTGCGATGGCACAGTGCCAAGCCGCCGCGCGACGGCGAGGGCCTCGCCGACCGTCAGTCCATCAGGTTTGATCCGTATCGGTTTGATGGAGGTCGAAAAAAGCTCCGCCATGTCGGTGTCATGGCTTTCGAGCACATTCAGGCCTTCTTCGACCACGGCTTGGGAAAAGAGGATTCGCAGCACATCGTCCTCTTCGAGTTCGGACCATTGAGCGGGCATGTCGATGACGGTGACTCCTCCGAGGCCATCCGAGGAGAACAGCCGGGTTTCCTTGGCGAGAGTGTCTCGATCGAATCCGTCATTGATCACGATCACATGCGGGGATATTTCGCCGCCGGTGTATCGGTTGCGGCTGACCACATCATCACCGACGAGACCGTCGACCAGATGGGTGTTGGTGGTCACCATGAACCGACCAAGATCGAAAGAAGGCGGGAAAGCGCCGTTCCTCATCTCACCGAAGTCTCCGTCAAGCGTACGGGCATGCGGCAGCAAACGCGCCCAATCCCATCGGTCCGCATGTTCGACGGAGGTCAGCACAAGCACGCGCAGATGCTCCGGCGAATGCCATACCGCCGCCTGGCAGACCAACGCGCGGGCGAGTGCCTCCGCCTGTTCTATATCGCCCAGGAGTTCCACACGTTTGAAGGCACGCATATCCATGGTGTAGGGCATGTTGCGCAGGATCCGATGCGTCAGCATGAATCGATGCGCGGCAGAAGCCGAGACGGGGTCGAGCTGCGCCAGCGGAGGCAGTTCGGGCGATTCGAGTTTGAGGCAGAGCGGCACCTCCCGGGTTCCGCAGCGCAGGGTCATGAAATCCTTGTCGGAGGGGACGCGTTCCCAACGGCGTTCCGGTTCTTCCGCGAGCGCCGCCAGGGATTGGGGCGACGGCGCGTTCCAAAGCGCCGCGTTACGCTGCTTGCGTCCTGCGGCGCGTACCGTTTTGCGCAATCCGGTCAAATACGTGAGGTATTCCCTGCGCGAAGCGGTCAGGTTGGCCATGCGTTGCGAGCGTTGACGAAAGCCGTTGACCACAACGAATCCCAATGATGAGACCATGAACATGCCACCTGTGAGCATGCCGGTCAATCCTGAATTGGTCATCAGCATCATGACCATGGCGCTGACGGCGCCCAACAACGGCACAAGCGAAGTGAGCAGCGTGTTGACGCCATCGCTGGGTTCGAGTTCCGGCGGAGACTGCAGCACGACTTTCCCTTTGGGGGCTTTCGGGCCTTCAAGTCTGCTGGACTGCGTTTCTTTATCGCTCACGAGCGTGCTTCCTCCTGCTTGCCGACATGATGATGCTGCATCCCATATCACCTAGGAAAATACGGTTTCTGGCGTGGATGGGGAATCGTTGCCACGCCTTCAATTCGGTTTCCTCACCGTCCTCGTTGATGACTTTCGTTCCATTGGTGCTGCCCAGATCGGTAATCCACAGCTGGTCCTTGGTGATTTCGAGTCGTGCATGGC
>CAVAQZ010000028.1:0-4484 GCA_963590945.1 Dysosmobacter segnis | reverse complement strand
GTGCATGGCTGCGCGATACGGTGCCGGTATGGTCGGGCACCGCGAGCACCGCATCTTCCGGTTGCTGCTCCACCGGTCTGCGGCCGAGGATCAACGTGGACGGGATGACGAGCGATTGCTTGGAACCGTCTTCGAAGAAGATGATGACGCGTGGAGTCGGTGAGGCCGGTGCCGATGGCTCCGCCATGCCCGGTTTGGGTTGAGGGGGCAAAGCGACCGTGGGCGATGGTGATGGTTTTCTTGCCATTGTTCGTGATATGGGTGGATTCGGCGCATCCGTCATGGTTATCTGTTGCCGTGGCATCCTTCCCTGTGCTGCGACGGGGGTGCGGATGTCGACGCTTGCCAACGAGGCAAAACCATTCGCCCATCCTTGATTGAGATCGTTCCTTGCGAACAGCGGCGAGCACATGGCTATCGGAAGCCCTACGAACACGGCAAGCAGCGAGGCTACCAACATGCAGTATTTGATGAGGATGCGTCCCATTCCGGCGGGAAGCACCCCGGCCGTGGCATCATGCATTCCTTCGACCCTGATCGTTCGCAGACCAAGCATCATATTGCCCGGAGTCACGCCTCGGGTGCCTTCGCCCACGGCAAGCACCATCACCGCCTCAAGCGCGACTATGGCCGTCACCGCAATGTCGAGGCCGATCAAAGCGGTGATGCCCGCACACACCATCACGAATCCCAAATCAATGAAGGATGCCTTGCATTGCCTGGCCGCATCGGCCGGACGAAAACGAGTGTCGGATATTGGGGTGGTCATCATAATCCCCTTATGAATTCCAGGGCGCCCACTGCGAAGAACGTCGCAGTCGGCAGAAACATCATGGAGGCGAAGCACAATGCGTCACCGATGCGGGACAACACGAGCGAATGGAATCCGCCATGTTGGGCGAGCATGCCGAACGCCATGGTCAAGCCCAACGCGGCGGTCAGCATGCATGCCAACGGCAGCGTCTGCCCGCGGCCCGGCATCGCATATGGCATATGCATGCACCAGATCAGCAACACGACAACGCCTCCAAGCCGCATCAGGTATCGTTCGAAGGGACGACCGGACTGTCGCGGCTTTAGCGTGAGGAACAGGAACAACGCCGCGCTGAGCGTCAGGAAGCCGATGCGATCGTACGTCTGATCGAACGCACAAGAATCGGCCACTATCGCATATGCCGGCAATATCAACAGCATGCATATCATGAAACCGGTGGAATACCGTGTCAGGAACGTCTGCATGTCATCATGCACGTCAGCTTGGGTGAGCACTCGGGCCTTTTCCGGGATGTCGCCGCGCACCGTCCAACGGCGAGTCATGTAGGTACGCCATTCCACCAGATAACGATCCGGCACATGCATCACGATGTTGGGAAGCATCTGCAGACAGCAGACCGCCACCGCCAACACAAAACCGGCCAGT
Organism: Dysosmobacter segnis; assembly: GCA_963590945.1. GTDB lineage: Bacteria > Actinomycetota > Actinomycetes > Actinomycetales > Bifidobacteriaceae > Bifidobacterium. The sequence goes on along the minus strand of CAVAQZ010000028.1, from coordinate 3,064 downwards.
AGCCGCACATGCAGCGTACGGATCAGCGCGACGGAGCATACCAACACCAATGGCACCGATGCGGCGAACGTGGCGACGATCGCTCCTCTGACGGTCGGGTCGGTGACGAGAACCATCATCAGCGCCATGTTCACAGCCACACAACAGGACGCGAACAACGCGCCGGCCGTCACCAGCTGTGTACACCGAATCATGAATGAGGCCGCCACGCCATCGCACACCGCCAGCGCCACCACACATGCGAATGCGCCCAACGACAAGGCTCGGTCATGCTCACGGATGCCTTTCAGACACAGCCAGTCGCACAACAACACCGCCATCGTCAACCCCGCGAACAGGATCATCGGCATATCGCGCGACTGCTCCTGCACGGTCGGCGTCATCAGGGATGCAGTCAGTGCAATGACCGCGACAAATCCGAACAATGCCGCACAGGAGAAAGCCACGCCTTCCAGGTTCCGCCGCGCTACCGGCCGCATGCCGTCGGGATTTCCCCGCCTGATGGATCGTGCGGACGGCATGGATGCGGCGCCATCGTCATGCTTCGGCATTCAGACGCGATTCCAAATCATGCAGCCGTTTCATCTGTTCGTCCAATTTGGATCGTCCCTGAGCGGCTTCGTTGTCCGGATCTTCCACATCCTCGACATAGTCGCGCATATAGCCCGCCAGCTTGCCGATGTAGCCGCGCACCTCGCGCGCCTCCGGAGATTTGTCGATGCCTGAGAGGATGTCGCTTTCGCAGGTTGAACCTATGTCGATGCGCTGCTGCAGTACCTGCCAGGCACGACCGTCGTCGCCTTTGCGGCGGCGCTTCTCGATGTTTTTCCTGCGTTCGGCGACCCGTTCGTCGATACGACGCCTCTCTTGGGCAAGCTCGGATTGCATTGCCTTGCGCCGAGCGGAAATCCTATCCAGATGTTGCCTGAAAACTTCAATATCCACGTTTCCCATGGTCTTCCTTCTCTACTATGCGATTACATGCCATGAACATCGCTATCCGGCGAGTGGCCGTCACCATGCGCCGCCACCGCCGGAAATGGCGCTGCCGTCGCCGCCATTTCCGCTACCGAACTGGTCCAATACCGACTGGGATTCACTCGTCAGGCTCACCATGGTGGATGCGACTCCGGTAAAATCGGCGATGGCTCCCAGCAATGTGGCGATATATTCCGCCACCTTCACGGCAAAATCAATCGCCACTCCGACGTCGACCGCGGCCTGGGCGGTTCCGACGAGTGGCCCCACAACCGGTATGCTAAATTCGGCGGCATCCACGGCCAGCATTTCGATGATCAGCTCAAGCCCGTCCATGACCATATCGAACGTTCCGTCGATCTCATCCGCCAGGGCTTCCAGAGCCTGCGCCACTTCAAGGCATGGCTGGGGTCCTTTGCCGATAGTCTCCGCGATGCTGTTGTTGCGGATGACGAACAGGTCGGCCGCTTTGCCGGACCATGATGTCTCATCGACATTGGAGGAGACGTTGCACACGGCGCTTTGCAGCTCGCTCAGAGACTCGGCCAACGCCCTCCATTGCTTGGCGGCGGCGCGCAGATCATCCCAATCGCCGAAGAAAGGCTTCTTGATCCATTCGTCGACGGGACTGTATCCGAAAATGGCTTTGCACAATGCGTCAACCGCCGTAATGGCAATACGCGCTTTGGCGAAACCCCCGTGGATCTTCTCCGTCAGGCCTTTTTCGGCAGCCTCTCCAGCCTCCGAAACCTGTCGGGACGATTCCAGGACCTGTGTTGCGATCTCTCCTGCGGATTCGAACAGTCCCTTATTGTCGTTTACTCTTTTCGCCCATGAATATGTTGGCTCCGATGAGGAATCAGTCATGCTGCAACGCCTCCTTTCGATTCAATCTCACTGCTTGATCTCACTGCGCTCGGGCAGCTCCACGATGTCGCGGTCCTGGTACAGCGCTTTCAATTCATCAACCGTTCTGTTCAACGGATCTTTGGCCGCGATGGATTGCCATATCGACTCCTCCGTCTCCCTGCGCATGGCCTCACGCGCCGCCTCGGAGTCGCCGATGCGCACCGCGGCGTCGTAGTCGCCATCATGATCGAAATCAATGGCCGCGTATCGCGAACCGTCCTTGTCGAATATGCTGATGCGCGCATCCGCATTCACGTCAGGAGTTATGGAGACATCATCCACGCCATCATGATCGGCGTCGACGCTGAAGGAGTTGGTTTTCCCCGCGTTGGTCCCGGAAGGCATCGATATGGATGGGGAATCCCGTTTGGACAGCTTGATGGAACCGTCTTCCAATACCGTGGCTTGGGTGTCGCCTTCCGTGAGGTTCAGCGAATAATCGTCCTCGGCATCACCGTTGGCATCAAATCCGATGGTGCTGGTCGTGCCGTCTGTCTTCCGATCGGCCGACTGCGTGGCATCGGCCGTGCTCCCGCTATGTTGTGTATCGGAACCGCCCTCATTCGTGGTGGTGATCGGAGCGTATGAGGTCCATGCGTCATTGGTTTCGCGCGTCGAGGTGTCCGTTGACGTTTCCTGCGTCGGAGTCGAGATGCCATACATTCCGGAAGTACCTGAGGAACCGGACGACCCACCGCCGCCAACTGTACCGCTTGCACCGCCGACGATGCCACCGTTCTGACCGTTTTCAAGCGCCGTAAGACGATCGTCTTGCTCATCAATCCGTTTTTGCAGTTTGGCGATCTGATCCTGGCAATCGCATTCAACCTGTTGGCTGTCTTCCGACGCACCTTGTAGCGCTGTGGACAGTTTTTCCGTCATTTGCCCGATATTGCCCAGATACCCTTGAGTCGCGATCTTGCATGAAGTGTATGAGGGGTACAGCGCCATCATGAACAGGCCGAAGCCGGGATTGTCGGATCCGGTCTCCACGAATGCGGATTTCGCCGTGGCAAATCCGTCTGCGGCTTGCTGGTATGCCTGTGCCGTTTGGGCCAAATCGTCGGGATTGTAGACTATGCGTTGCGATGCCATGAACGTTCTTCCTCCTTTTCCTTTTCTGGCGTGTTTCCGGTTCACTCGCCGGGGCGCCTGCGATGGCCCGCCATCGCGGCGA
>CAVAQZ010000027.1:0-30534 GCA_963590945.1 Dysosmobacter segnis | reverse complement strand
CCAAGACACGCAAGACATTTCCCCTTCCTTTCGCTCGCTTTTAATGAACGCAATGATGGACACAACATACAGCACGATGAAATCTTGACTGACAACACTCACCAAATCATCGGCTTTGAGATGAAAAAATCCTGCGATGACGATGACGCACGTATATACTGCTTGCAAAATAACCAACGCATTTACCGGCGCACCGTTAAAACCAATCTTCTCAAAAAAATGCGGCAGCAGACCGCTACGCCCAGCTGAAAAAGTAAGACGACTCGCCCCTAAAACCCATGAATTCGCGTTGGCAAGAATGGCCACAACAATAAGCACCGTAATTACATTTTTCCAGCTACCTGGCAGCAATGAAGTCAAGCCGGATGCTCCTGTAATATGCATGCCGACGATTTCGGCACCATTAACCACGAACGCCAATGCCAGGTACAGCACAGATACCACTGTGAAACTTATCCAATAGGTCATTGGAATATCACGCTTGGGATTATGAAATTCCTCCGCACTGAATGACATATTCTCCCAACCAAGAAATGCCCAGACGATCAAACCGGCTCCGGTAATCAAATCAAATATGTTGAATTCGGCCGCGACCGTTGGCAGTTCGCAGATTCCAAGAACCAGCAAATCAAGATGCGTACCAACCAGCATGCAGATCAATACCGCAATCATCCACAACGAGACTGTGTTAATCAATGCCGTCAAACGAGCACCAAACAGATTGATGACAGTGGATGCCAGTAAAATCATAAATGCACATACGAGCCCCCAGGGATATTGGGCGATGTCAAGCAAACTACACACGTAGGCGCCACCAACCCAAGCCAGTGCCGGAATACCGATTGCATATGTTCCCCACAGAAGAACGGAAGTCGCATCTGAAGCCCAGGGACCAAAGGCAATTCGCGAATATTCGGTAAGACCGGCAGCCGTGGTGTAGCGGCTACCGAGCTTACTGAAAATAGCGATCATCGGAATCATGGCCAAGATGACGACAATCCAATCGACAATCGCCATTCCAGATCCGACTGCGGCAACCACGATTCCCGGTAGCCCCAGCATGCCTGAGCCAAGTACCATGCCTACTGCCAACACAACACCACGCGGCAAATTGATTTCTTTCTTGAGACCAGCCATGACGTTACTCCTCTCTTGTATGGCTATAGAAGCCATTACGCCACGGATCACTTCGTGGGAACACCCTCAAAAACGTCAATTAACCGGAAAATCACGTCAGACTAGGTCACAGAGTGCGGGCGACAGTGGCGAGCGTTTCCACGGCGGCGGCGAATTCCTCGGGCGTGGTGTAGGAGTAGCTCAGGCGCAGGGAGTTGTTGGATTCGAAATCGTAGATGTCTCCTGGGTTGAGCAGCACGCCGCGTTCGGCGCATTCCTGGAACAGCCGGCCCATGCGCATCGGACGGTCGAAGGTGAGCCAGATGTAGAAGCCGCCGTGCGGTGTGGTCCAATGCGCGAGGTCCCGCATCGTCCTGCTCAGCGATTCCAGCGCGCGGTCGCGTCTCCGGCGAAGCTCAAGCTTCAGTCCTGCGACGTATTCATCGTATAGGCCGGAACTCAGGAAACGTGCGAAGGTCCACTGGCTGAGTCCGCTCGCGCCGTAATCCATCTGCATCTTCACATCGGCGAGACGCTGCACTATCGGTTCGGCGGCGACGATCCAGCCTATGCGCAATCCCGGGGCGAACGCCTTCGACGCGCTGCCGAGCGTGATCACCATGCCGGTCTCGTCAAGCGCCTTCAACGGCAGCGGCGCCTCACCGTCGAACACCAGATCGCGGTATGCGCCGTCCTCTATGACCGGCAGTCGGTTGGCCACGCAGCATTCGACCAGTTCGCGCCGCCTCTGCTCGCTCATGGTGATGCCCGTGGGATTGTGATTGGTGGGGATCGTGTACAGAATCGCGTTTTCCGCATGCTTTCTCGCCGCGATCGACGGCGGATCGCCGGTCGCGTCGTCACCGGCATCGCGGCCGAGCAGCAGATTGCGCAACGAGTCCACGTTGATGCCGTCGCCGTCCATCGGCACTCCTCTGAGCCGCATTCCGGCCGATTGGAACACCTGCAACGATTTGATGTAGCTGGGCGATTCCGCGTACACCACGGAATCGGCGGGCAACAGGCTCACGGAGATCATCTGCAACGCCTGCAACGCGCCGCTGGTGACGAGTACCTGGCCGGGCGTGCATTCCACGCCGGTGGCGCACATGTGCGCGGCGATCGCCTCACGCAGGTCCGGCAATCCTTCGGGCGGCGGATATCCCAGCCAATCGATCTCATCCGCGGCTTGCGTCAGCACCTGACGCCACATGGGTTTCGCGAAAAGGCGCGGATCGATCTCTCCGGTGCCGATGCGGGTGATGTTCGGCACGAATTCGTAGTGGTTGATGGCCTGGATGGTGGCGTTGTTCGCCTTGAAGAAGCCGGACCCCACATAGTCGGCCCAGTCCGGCGCGCCCGGCAGCATCAGCGACCATGTGTTGCTGACGATTCTGGTGCCCGCGCCGTGCCGGCCTTCCACGATGCCGTAGTCGGACAGTTCGCTGATGGCCGCGATGATGGTGGAACGATTCACGCCGAACCATTCCGCCAGCGCCCGCTGCGACGGCAGACGCGATCCGATGGCCCAGTTGCCGCTTGACACCTGATCGCACATGTACCGCACGATCTGTTCGGTGATCGATACGTCGGAGTCACGGTCCGGTTTCCAATCGATATTCAGCGGCGCGATGCGGGCCATATCACTCCTTACATACGTCTTGGCTGGACTTGTCTGCCTATTTGGCTGGTTGCCCATTATAGCTTCTCTTCTAAGATAACTACAGGTTCGGCCGAAAACGTACGGAATGCAGCGATTTGCAATCACGTCGACATCACGTTTGGCTGAGTTTGGTTGGTTGGAGATAAACCATCCAAAGTATTTTGGATTGAGGAATGGTGAGGCATGGGTTTCTTTCTGCAGGGTTTGACGCTTGGCTTGGCGTACGTCGCGCCGATCGGCATGCAGAATCTGTTCGTCATCGACTCGGCGTTGCGCAACCCACGCCGTCGTGCGCTGCTGACCGCCCTGATCGTACTGTTCTTCGACATCACGCTGTCGCTGTCATGCTTCTTCGGCATCGGCCAGCTTATGCAACGCCATGAATGGCTCCGCCTCGGCGTCCTCGCCGTCGGCGGACTGCTCGTGCTGCGCATCGGCGCGGGACTGCTGTTCGCCAAAAACACCCAACCGAACACCACGGGCCGGCAATCGCAGGACTCCCACGACGACAATGCGAACACCGTCGCCGACACGATCTCGACCCGCTTCGGAGGCAACAGCGAGACACTGCGAACCGTGATCACCGCAGGCGTGGTCACATGGCTCAACCCGCAGGCCATCATCGACGGAACGCTGATGCTCGGCGCATTCAGCGCAACACTCACATCCTCCCAATCCGCGCCGTTCATCACCGGAGTGGAGACCGCCTCCGCATTGTGGTTCTTCGGACTGACCATGCTGATCTCCGCGTTCAGCAGCAAAATCAACAACAAGGTCGCGGCCGCCATGAACCGCATCTGCGGCGTCGTGGTGATGGCCTACGGCGTCAAACTACTCGCGGACTTCGCGATCGCCTTCCTGTGATTCGGCAAGACTGTCCAACTCCTGCTGCAATTTATCCGCGGCGCGCTGAAGCTCCACGATTTTCATGGCGTTGGCGAGGATGAGCGTGTAGCGAATGCTCGCACCGCCATCGCTCAATCCTTCGGCATTGCGGATCTCGCTCATCAGCCGCTTGTCCTTCTGCCAACGCCGGATGCAACGCTTGATCCGAGCTTCGCCGATGAGCGAGCTCGGCAGTCCCACGGTCGCGAAAATCAGTTCAGGATCATCGCCGTTGGCATAGCGGTGCATGCAGTATGTCTGGAACGCGCACGAGAACGATATGGTATCGCTGGACGCGTATTCCACGACCGGCAGCGCCTCCAGGTATTTGATTTCGTCCGCTTTGAACCTTTTACCCGTCATTGCGTCCACCTTCCTGATGTGTTTGAAAATTTGAGAAACCGGGGCGATGCTTATTTGGCGATGTTCCGAAGCCATCCATCGGAACGTTTCACATGGATTCGGCTCGCATGGCGCATTCGATGCCATACACCGTGACGGACGCGGTTGAACAGCCAAGCCAGGAATCCGCCGATGACGAGAACGCCCGCGCACGACCACATGCCGATGGTCCGCCAATCGTGCAGATCGGTCGGGTCCGGGGCGGGCTCGGGAATCTCCACCCTATGCCCGGAAACCAATAACCGATGCGTATTCACGCCGTATGGCGTGCATGTCATCAAAGTGAGCCGGTCCTCCCCGTCGACGATACGCAGCCTCGACTCATCATCCGGCAGGATGACGCTGATGTCGTCCACCTCGTAGGCCAACGTCTCCCCCATGATCTTCAGATAGATGAAATCGCCCTCCACCATTTCGTCGAGACGGGTGAACATCAGCGACTTGACCAGTCCTCGATGGCCGGTGATCACCGTATGCGTGCTCACGCCGCCCACCGGAAGGCTTGTGCCGTACAGGTGGCCGACGCCCATGGCGAGCTGGGCCTCTCCCGTACCGTGGTAGATGGGCAGTTCGACGTCGATTTTCGGTATTTCGATCGACCCCATGACGCCGTTGCCCGTGTCGAGCAGATTCTGGTATTCGGAATCCTTCGACGCTTTGGAATCCGTCTCACTGGAAGCCTTGCTGCCGCCGTTGGCGATGTCGAACGGATCCACCGCCTCACCGAGAACCTGCTGTCCGCTCGCCGCCAGCCTGGTATTGTATTCCTCCGCGGCACGCAGCCGGTCACGCGCTTCCGGGAAGGGCCATCCGTCCACCTCCTCGGTCACCTGCTCGCTTTGCGACGCCAGTTCACGGCTCGATTCCCATTGCAGGACCAGCGGATACGCGCCGAGCATCAGACCACCGCCAATCAACAGCACCATGAACACGGCGAGCGTCCTCGACACACGCCGCAGCATACGGCGCTCGCGCATGACGTCCGACACGTCCAACGCCTCTTCGAACGTCAAGGTGTCGTAGCGATGCGGCTGGCCCGATTGCGTCATGGGACGTCCTTTCCGTGCGTTTCCTGCACATGTGGGTAGAACCGGGAGTGCCGCCCCGACGGTCCGAAGACCGTGGGACGGCACTGGGTCCGCTATGGCTCGCGGTTGTTCAACCGTTCATCAGGCAAGACGGGATGCGATGTCGCGGCGCTTCATGCCGACCGCGATACCCGTGCCGATGACCAGCGCGGCCATCACACCGAAGATCGCGATGCCCGCGGCACCGGTGAGCGGCAGCTGGGTGATGGACTTCACGTTCTTCACCTTCGCGCCACCTTCCTTGGCGGTGCCGTCCTCGTTGAGGTTGGTCAGCAGGTTGAATCCGGTATTGCCGTTCACGAACTTGACCGTGTACTTATTGTCCAGAACGTTGCCGTCATCGTCCTTGTTGGTGGCGGTGATGACCACCTGGAACTTGGCTTTGGTGGCGGACAGGTAGCCAGCCGGGGCGTCGGTTTCCTCGACGTCGTAGGTGCCTTCGGCGAGACCCTTGAACTCGAAGACGCCGTCGGTGCCGGCGAACTTGTCGGCTTCCACCGGATCGCCGCCCTTGGTGCCGTTCTCCCACAGACCGGTGGTCGTGTTGAACCTGAGGTACTGGTCGCCCTGCTTGATGACGAACTTGGCGCCGTCGAGGCTGGTCTGGCCGTCGGCCTTCACCTTGAGGAAGCCGAAGTCATAGGTGTACACCTTGACTTCCGGGCCGGGCACGTGGTGCTCGGAGTTGTCGTTCGGGTTGTGGGTGTAGTCGAGGGTGACCTTGTTCGGGTTCGCACCATCCACGGCGTGGACGGCATCCTTGTTCAGAATGGCGGTGTACACCACGGTGATGGTGTCTTCGGCCTTGGCCTGCGCCTCGCTGTCGGCCGCGTTCTGGCCGGCAGCGTACACGGCGTTGGACAGATCGAACGTCAGGGAGGTCGCCTTGCTTTCGGTGTCGGACTCGTCGTACTTCTGGTTGGCGGTGGTGGTCAGCTGGTACTGGTCGGCGTTGGCGGTGGCACCGTCAGCGGCCTTGTCCAGCGTCTTGCCGCCGATGGTCACGGAGGTGACCTCCTTGAAGGTCAGGCCCTTGCTCATGGTGTCGCCGATGGAGAAGCGGTACGGCTTCTCGGCGGTGTTCAGGTAGCCGACGGTCAGCGGAACCTGGCTGGTGAGCTTGAAGGTCACGACGTCGCCGACGCGTTCGGTCGTGCCGACCCACTCCTTGTTGTCCTTGACGATGACCTTGTCGATGTAGGTGGTCTGGTTCTTGACGTTGATCACGCCCAGTTCCTGACCTTCGAAGTCCGTGCCGTTCACCTTGGTGCCCACGAGCATCGGGATGGAGTCGGTCTTCGTGCGGTCAACGTTCTCAGCGTTGCTGACGGTGGTGTCGACCACCACATACAGGCCTTCTGCAAGTCCATCGATGGTGAGGGTGTCGCTGTCGGTGCCGGCGGTGTATTCCGTGGCGGCCGCCAGAGCTTCCTGGAAATCGGCCTGTCCGACCAGCGAGGTCACGAAGTTGCGCAGATTGCCGCTCCACGGCTTGTCGGGGCTGCTGGTGAAGTAGCCGCTTTCCGAGGCGACGTAGCCGACCGGGTTGTCCTTGTAATCGCCGGTGTTCCAGTCGGTGCCTTCGGCCACCGCCTCATCCAGAGCGGCCGCCGCGCCGGTTGCGACCGCGGCTTCGGTGTTCACCGTGAGGCTCTCGACATAGGTGACGCCATCCTTCTCGACGAAGGATGCGTGGTCGTACGAGCCGATTCTCACGGCCTTGTAGGTGTGGCCCCTCACGGCACCGGTCGTGCCGGTCGCACCGTTGAGGGTGATGGCCGCAGTAGCGGCTTCATCGGCCATTGCGCTGCCGGCGCCGAACGCCATGCCCGACAGGAGCGTGGCCGCTGCGGCCACTCCCGCCAATAGTTTCCTGAGTTTCATGGTTCGCTTCCTTCTTTCTTTTTGTTTTTAAAAAACAGATTGTCTGCCGCCCGTCGGGTGATGCGACGGGCGTTGGCGAATACGTTCGGTTTGGTTCAGCCTTGCTTTGCCATACGACGTCGGACCACGTACAGTCCGAGTCCCAAAGTCAGACCGCCTCCGACCGCTCCCAGCACGTACGGCACGAACTCACGTGGCGTTTGCGTGCCGCTGCCGGTGAACGGCAGGCTGCTGACGGTGATCGGCGTATTGGTGATGACGTTGCCCGTCACCGGATCGATGCCGTTCGAAATCTGGATTTCGGCGGCGCCGTTGTGGGTCTTGTCGATCACGAACGTGTAGATGGTGTCGGACTGCATGTAGCCGTTGGGGGCCTTGGTCTCCACCAGCTCGTACGTTCCCCAGTCCAGACCCTGCAGCTGGAATACGCCGGCCTTGGCGTCACGGTCCTTCGAGTCCGCCGGGCACTGCGCGTCACCGATGCAGTCGGTCACGGTTTCGGAAACCGGTTCGGCGATGTCGTCGCCCCGCCAGTCCTTGGTTTGGGTAAGCTTCCATTCGGAGCCGGCCAAGCGGGCGTTTTCACCGCTTCCTTCCTTGGTGGAGTCGGTTTTGTACCATACGACCTGGCCTTTCGTGCGGTCGTTCGGCACCTTGTTCTCCGCCACTTCGGAACCGTCCGCGTTGTAGAGCCTGGCGTCCTTACGGCTGTCGTCGTCCTGGATGGTGAAGGTGTAGTACACCGTCGCGCCATCGGGCAGGTCGTAGCCTCCCGGAGCCTTGGTTTCCACAAGGCGGTATGTTCCGAGCGGCAGGTTCGTCAGTCTGAACGAGCCTTCGGCCGGATCCACGTCGTGGTACGGATCCTCCAGGGAGGAGGAGCATTGGTCGGTGCAGTCGGTGATGTTTCCGGCGCCCTGAATGTCGTTGCCGTCGGCGTCCTGCAGCTTCCATTCGCTGCCCGCCAATACCGTCAGTTGGTCCGTGGAGTCCACTTTGCCCCAGCCAACCGCGCCGTAAGGCCTGTTGGTGATGGCATTGCCGCTCACGGCACCTGTGGCCTTGCCGTCATCATTGCGGATGGCAATGGTCGCCGGGTTGGTGCCATCGATGGCGAACGTGTAGGTCTTGTCCGACCGCTCATACCATTCCGGAGCCTGGTATTCCTTCATGTAGTATGTTCCGACGCGCAGGCCGTTGACTCTGAACTGGCCGTCGGCATCGTTCTTGTCAAGCGTGCCGTTGTCGGACACGATCGTCACATACATTCCGGTGAATTCCGCGTAATATCCATCGGCGGTATCGCTGGGGACGAGGCACCATGCGCCTTCGTCCGGAACGAGCGAGCCGGAATCATCCGCGGAGCAGTCCGGCACGTTGCCGAAATCCAGATTGAGTGGTCCGGAACCCGATTGGGCCGCCAGCACCCACTTGGAACCGGCAAGGTTCTTAGTGGTGTCCGCAGTGCTGACCTTGCTCCAGTTGACGTCGTACACTCTGACGAAATCCACCACGCCGTTGGAGCCGAACGCGCCGCCGGACAGTCGGGCCGTATTGTTCTTGAAGGTTATGAACGCCCGGTTGATGGCGTTCTGCTTCGCATGATCACTCGCGGTGACCTTCAGACCGTATCCGAAGTTATTGTCACCGCCAGGAGCAAGGGTTTGATCCTGCGTATATTCGCTGCCTCCATCCGGACGGCTCATATCGTTGATGCTCAATGCACTCTCGGTGTACTGATAGCCGGTGGCTTTGGCCGTCGGCTGTCCATCGTCGTGCCAGGTTATGGTATCTCCGGTGAACCAATCGACCGTCAGCTGGAAGTAATTCGTGACACCGCCGCCCTTGTTCGGGTACATGATGGAGAAATCATCGCCCGCGCCGGTCACACCCCTGCTCTGGGAGCCCGGATAGCCGTAATTCTTTCCATCAATCGTTTCTTGGTTGATTTCAACGCCGTTTTCGGTACGGTCGTATTGAGTGTTCGCCACGTTATCGAAGAGAGCCATGCCGCCATGCTCGCTGGTGATTCCCTTACCGGACGGGCACAGCCACAGGCCTCCACCGAAATGGCCTGCATGGTTCTCGTATGCGGCCGCATTGGTCACGTAGCTGGTCGAATCCTCTTCGGTGTATACGGCGCCGCCCAATCGGTTGGACCAATTGTTCACGAACGTGCCCTGCTGGAACACCGCATGGCAGTTCCACGCCATGAAGATGGCGCCGCCGTCCTGCATGGAACGGTTGGAATCGAACACGCCACCATTGATGACCATGCTGCCGTTGTACGTTTCATTCCTCGTGCCATCGCCGAAGTAGATGGCGCCGCCACCGGTCGCATACAGGGTGGTGTTGTCCATCTGCCAGTTATCTTGGAACGTTCCACCATTGACCACCAGACGTCCTGCGGCCCATATGGCGCCACCACCTGTAGGGCGCTTCCCTGAGTTGTTGAAATGCCTCGCATTGCTTTTGTTGCCGCTGAACAAGCCGCCATTGACGATGAGCGTGCCGTCACTCCAGATTGCGCCACCGCCATGGAACGTAACATTCGTATTACCGTTTGTGCCGGTACTGTTCTGATAGAACGTTCCTCCGTTGATGGTCACGGTTCCGGACGAACGCACGACCGAGCCTCCCGACCGGGTGGTACCGATGCTCGTATTTCCCGAAACCGCGCTTGCATAGTTGCCGTTGAACGCACCGTCGTTGATGGTCAGATTGCCGTTTTTGAACACGTAGGCGACATTGCCGTCGCCGGTCGTATTGTATTCGCTTCCGTTGCTGGCGTAGGAGCCGCCGTTGATGACCACGGTTCCTTTTTCGCTATCGGAACCGACCTGCACCAGTCGTCCGTTCCGCTGACCACTGAAGCTGAGCTTGTTGGTCGCATCCGTACCGCCGCCGATGGTAAGGGCGGCCCCGCCCACGACGTTGAACAGGGAATAGCCGTCGCGTCCCAAATAGGTCAGACTGCACGCCGTGGCACAGGCCGTATCATCGGAGACCAAGGTGATTTTCTTGCCTTGGTTCACCGTAAGCTGACCGGAAAACGAAATATCGCCCACAATGTCGATCACGCCGCTTTGGTTCGCGCCTATGCCGTTGATGGCGTCGACCAGTTCGCCATAGTTCGCAACAGTTGCGGTCGGAGTCAGCGACGTTGCCGACTCTCCGCCCTCGGCCTGTGCAATATGAACGGATGGCGGAACAATCGCCATCGCGGTAAGAGCCGCAGCCGCTATGCTAGCGGCTATTGCCAATAAGGGGGGAGTGGTCTTATTCCTGCCACCCACAAAAACGTGACGCATTATCGCCCCTCACTTCTCGTCCCCATCAGTCTCGCATCGACTGACATCAATCGCTTCCCCTTAACGATACAACGTGAAGGGGGTGAAGCGAAACCCCCGTCCTCACCCAGCGGAAGTCCGGCATCACAATTGGTTTCACCGGAACACGGGGATAGGAGGGGGTGTGTCGCGGGGGTTGACGAGGTGGGGCTGACGAAGTGGGGGTCGGTTCAGCCGAGGAAGGCGAGCTCCTCATCGGTCAGATGCAGTTCGTCGGCCTTGAGGGAGTCGAGAATGGTTTCCGGGCGATGCGCGCCCGGAATCACGAACATGTGCTCGCCCTTGGCGAGCTCCCAAGCCAGCACCACCTGCTGGTAGCTCACACCATGCTTGGCGGCGACCTGGCGGAACGGGTCGAACAGGTGCTCGTCGTACGGGTGGCGGTAGCCGCCGAGCGGACTCCAGCACACGAACGCCAGGCCTTCCTGGGCGCAATAATCCAACGTATCCTGGGTGTCCAGGTGAATCGGGGAATACTGGTTCTGCACGGCCACAAGCTTGCTGCCGAGAACCTCCTGCGCGATCTTCAACTGTTCGATGCTCACATTGGAGACACCCGCCCACTGGGCCACGCCTTGGTCGAGCAGTGCCTTGATGCCTTCGCAGGACTCGTTGTACGGCACTTCGGGATCGTGGCGGTGCAGGTACAGCAGGTCGATGGAATCCACGCCGAGCGCCATCGCGGACTGTTTGCCGTATTCGATGAGATGTTCCGGCTTGCCGTCACGCGGCCACACCGGCTTGTCCCCCTCCCAAGCGCGGCGCAGACCCACCTTGGTGGCCACGGTGACTTCCTCGCGTGGCCCCTTCCAGGAATCCAAAGCCTCACGCACCAGCTTCTCGCCGGTCTGTTCCTCCTCGCCCGGAGTATAGTAGGCCCAAGCGGTGTCGATATGGCGGCATCCGGCGTCAAGCGAGGCATGCAGGGTCTCGATTCCAACCTCGTGCCCGCGATTGTTCTCAATGGTCAACGGCATCTCGCCGTGGCCGATCGCAGTGGTGTTGAACGGTCCAAGATTACGAAACAGCGTCATGTCTTCTCCTCGAAACACTCGTATTGCAGTCGTGCGACGGCAGGCCCCCTTGCGGACACTTGCCGCTTCAAGCAGAAAGCCTACCAATCGCCATAGGCGAAAGGCAGGCCTTCCCTCATCGTCCTCCGAACGAGCCTCCGCCGGAGCCGCCGGACGAGCCGCCGAAGCCGCCGCCCGAGAACGAACCGCCCGAAGACGAGCCCGAGGAGGATGGCGCCGCCGCGGAAATCGTGGAGCGAATATTGGAGAAGCTGGAATTCAATTGCGCTCCCAGATCACCGTAATTCGCGCTGAACGACGGGACCGAACCGCCCGAGAACCCGGCCGACGTTCCGGTAAGGCTGGAGGATCTGCACGACCAATACAGATATGAGGATGTGGCGTATTCATCAAGCCATCGCGGGTCGGTCACTTCCGGATACGCCTTGGCGAGCTGGCGCATGGCCTTGTCGGAAATACCGAACGCGGTGGCGTACACCATGTAACGGCCCCACAACCGCATGTCGAGCACGCCGCGATCCTTGAAATCGCTGAAATCAAGCAGGTAGTTGTTCAGCCCAAGCACCTGGCCGCCATACTTCTGGCCGCTTTCCGTCAGCTCGAAATCCTTCGCATACGCGAGGGCGAACGAGCACAGCAGCATGATCGGCACGCAGACGCATGGTATGAGCGCGATGGAGCCGTCGCTCGCGAACATCGAGCCCGCGCCGAACGCGAGCAACAGGCCAAGCACCGCGAACACGTAGGCGCCGTATGTCGTCTTGGTGGCGTTCAACGCTCCATATTCCGCGGCGCAGGCCTTGTCGAACTTCCCGATCATCATATAGCCATTTTCATACCCGCTAAACGCCCCGTTCATCATGTCGAGGTCGAACACACGCGCTTTTCCGAGCCGTTGGGAGGCCACGAACAGGATGTTGAGCACCGCCCGTTCGGACCGGCTGAGCATCAACGATTCGACGTCGTCATACGCGACGGGCAGAATCGCCACGGTGCTGGTCTTGCGCAGGACCGACGCTTTGACGTTCGCAGTGACCGTCGACGCGAGCACGGACAGGTCGGCATTGCTCAGATCGAAGCCCCTGTACAGCCCGGCAGGTCCCGGATATATGGCGATGGCCCCCTTGGACGCCAACGACATGAAGGTGGACGACATCTGCCTGTTACCCAGGCTGTTCTTTCCTCTTCCGAAGCTGATCCACGGGCCATCCGACATCTTGTCGATCAGTTTCGCCGCGGCGGCGGGACTCATTTCCGGCGGATCTCGCCAATATTCGACATCGCCCTTGTACTGCGATTTGCGGAACGCCACGATGGCGCGGAATACGGCCGCCACGCTCAGCGCCAGACCCGCGATGGCGACCACGGCCCACACGGCCACGCGCTTTACGGCCTGCGCGTGCTGCTTTTCCCTCCATGCGGATTCCTGGCTTGTCTCCTCATCCATAAGGGTCTGTTTGCGGTCGCCCTGTTCGGTGCGGGCCACGTCCTTGGCCTTGCTTGCGTCGAACATGGCCACCACGTCGAGATAGTCGCCCGAACGAACATCGTCGGCGGTGAAGACGAGCGAGCCGTTGGGGCCACGTTGCGTGGTGGACGTGTTCTCGCAGTGCAGCCATGCCCAGGAATCGTCTTCGTTCACGCCATCGGGGAACGTGATCGTGCCGGTGAGACTGCCTATCGGGGTCTGGTTCGACGTTCCGAACGGCTCCCATTGGAAGCTGACCACATCGTCGTAGGCGGTGCTGACGCCCTGCAGGGTCATGGATATGTCGAATTTGAGGCTTTCGGCTTCGTCCGTGGTGGGAATGTTCCAGCCGATCTCAATGTTTTTCTGTGTTCGCCCTTGGGTGAGGCTCAGTCCGTCGGTGGCGGAATCGAACGGCTGCGGATTGTTCTCATCGGTCACATCCACCACGTACCACTGGCCGGCGTGCTGGGAATCCCAGCCGGTGGCGTCGGCCGGCAATACGAAATCGCCCTGCGTGTAGCGTTCGCCGGTGGTCGCGTTGGTCACGCTGATGTCGGTGATGTTGGTCAGATTGGAGCGTTTGAGCGTATAGCGCTGGTAAAGCTGACGCCACGCATTCGAGCGGCTGCCGAGTTTCATATCGATATGCTGCGTGACCTTCAGGTCGCCGTTCTGCTGCACGGCCACATCGTAGTCGAGCGTGTTGTAGACCAGATCGGCCTCATCGCCGTCCGAATCCATCGCGACCAGCAGCATCACGCCCGCCAACAGCGCCGTGATCACCACGGCGTTCAGCACGCTGAGCAAGGTACGTTTGAGGTTCATGTCTCTCTCATCTTCCGTAAACGTTCGCCGGCCTCCTCTGCCGGATCTCAACGTTGTGCGGTTTTGCGAAACCGCGTTTTGGAAAAGCGCCGCCGGGCCATCGGATGCAAGCCGTCGGACGTACGCCCGACGGATGTCCGGCAACGCTCCATTCAAATCAAACGGACGTCAGAACTTGACCTTCGGGGCCTGACGGTCCGCTTCGTCCACCTGGAAGTAGGTGGCCTGCTCGAAGTGGAACAGACCCGCGATGATGTTGGTCGGCACGACTTCGGTCTTGGTGTTGTACTTCTGCACCACATCGTTGTAGAACTGGCGCGCGTAGGCGATCTTCTCTTCGATGGACTTGAGCTGGGTCTGCAGATCCAGGAAGTTCTGGTTGGCCTGAAGCTGCGGATACGCCTCGGCCGTGACCTGCAGGTTGGTGATGGCACGGCTCAACTGGTTTTCGGCCTGCACGCGCTGCGCCACGTCACCGGACTGCACGGCCTTGGCGACGCCCGCACGGGCCTGCGTGACCTGGGTGAACACGTCGGATTCGTGCGACGCGTACCCCTTGACGGTCTCCACAAGGTTGGGAATGAGGTCGGCACGCTGCTTGAGCTGCACATCGATCTGCGCCCAGCCGTTCTTCACACGGTTACGCAACGTGACGAGTCCGTTGTAGGCGGAAACGCCCCACAGTACGACGACCACGATTACGGCGACCGCAATCAACAATCCGATATTCATCGTTCTTCCTCTTTTCTTTGCCGATATACGTCCTCTACCATCTTCTCACATCGGAAAAACCCTCTCCCCGACCACCCCCGTCTACGGCATTCGCCCATAGCCACGCGCATATACGAAAAGGCCCGCCTCCATATGGAAGCGGGCCCGGTCAGACTTATCCGACGATCAATCAGTCCTCGAACGGATCGAAGTCGCGGCGCACACGGCGGCGCGGACGTTCGGAACGCTCCTCGCGGTCGGCGCGGTACTCGTCGTAGTTCTCATCGGCGGCGTAACGCGGGTTGCGGTCGTCACGGCGGCTGCGGCGACGGTCGGAGCGACGGTCGTCGCGATCGTAGTCGCGATCGTCACGATCGGAACGACGACGACGCGGACGATCATCATAATCACGGTCGTCACGATCGGAACGACGGTCGTCACGGTCATAGTCGCGATCGTCACGATCGGAACGACGACGACGCGGACGATCATCATAATCGCGGTCGTCACGGTCGTCGCGGTCGGAACGACGGCGACGCGGACGGTCGTCGTAGTCGCGGTCGTCGCGATCGGAACGACGGTCGTCACGACGGCCACGGCCGCCACGACGGTCGTCGCGATCGGAACGCTCGCGGCGCAGCGCGGAGGATTCCTGATCCTCGAAGCCCGGAATCACCAGGGAGATCTTGCCACGGTCGTCGACGCCCTGCACGACCACTTCGACGGTGTCGCCTTCCTTGAGCACATCTTCGACGGCGTCGATGCGTTCGCCGTTGGCGAGGTTGCGGATCTGGGAGATGTGCAGCAGGCCGTCCGTGCCCGGGGTCAGGTTCACGAACGCGCCGAAGGAGGTGGTCTTCACGACCTTGCCGTTGTAGGTTTCGCCGGCTTCCGGAACGTGCGGGTTGGCGATCTGGTCGATGATCTGCTTGGCCTTCTCTGCGCCTTCGCCGCCCTCGGAGGAGATGAACACGGTACCGTCATCTTCGATGGCGATCTCGGCGCCGGTCTCTTCCTGGATCTGGTTGATCATCTTGCCCTTCGGGCCGATGACCTCGCCGATCTTGTCTACCGGAACGGTGGTGGTGATGATGCGCGGAGCGTACGGGCTCATCTCGGCCGGACCGTCGATGCACTCGTTGATGACCTCGAGGATGGTGGTGCGGGCTTCCTTGGCCTGCTGCAGGGCGGACGCCAGGATGTCGGCCGGAATGCCGTCAAGCTTGGTGTCGAGCTGCAGCGCGGTGATGAATTCGGAGGTGCCGGCGACCTTGAAGTCCATGTCGCCGAAAGCGTCTTCGGCGCCGAGAATGTCGGTCAGGGTCTTGAAGACGTGCTGGCCGTCGACCTCGCCGGAGACCAGGCCCATGGCGATGCCGGCAACCGGAGCCTTCAGCGGGACGCCGGCCGCGAGCAGCGACAGCGTGGACGCGCACACGGAGCCCATGGAGGTGGAACCGTTGGAACCGATGGCCTCGGAGACCTGACGGATGGCGTACGGGAACTCCTCACGGCTCGGCAGCACCGGAACGATGGCCTTCTCCGCAAGGGCGCCATGGCCGATTTCACGACGCTTCGGGGAACCGACGCGGCCGGTCTCGCCGGTGGAGTACGGCGGCATCTCGTAGTTGTGCATGTAACGCTTGGACTGCGGGCCGGACAGCGCGTCGATCTGCTGCTCCATCTTGAGCATGTTCAGGGTGGAAACGCCCAGGATCTGGGTTTCGCCACGCTGGAACAGGGCGGAACCGTGCACGCGCGGCACGATGTCCACCTCGGCGGACAGGGTGCGGATGTCGCGCAGGCCACGGCCGTCGATGCGGTAATCCTGGGTCAGGATGCGTCGGCGCACGATCTGGCGCTGCAGTTCCTTGAACGCGTTGCCGATTTCCTTTTCCTTCTCGGCTTCGTCCATGTCGGTGAACTCGCCCGCGAGGGTGGCCTTGACGTTTTCCTTGATTTCGTGGATGCGGTCCTGGCGCGGCAGCTTCTCCGCGATGGACAGCGCCTCGTCGAGATCGGCGTGGGCGATCTGGTCGATGCGGTTGTACAGATCGTCGGTGTACTCCGGGAACAGCTGGAATTCCTTCGTTTCCTTCGCGGCGATCTTCTTGAGCTCGTTCTGGGCCTCGCAAATCACCTTGATGAACGGCTTCGCGGCTTCCAGACCACCGGCGACGACTTCCTCGTCCGGCTTGGTCTGGCCTTCGTCGTAGATGAGGGTCCAGGCGTTCTTGCCCGCGCCAGCTTCGATCATGGCGATCGCGACGTCGCCGTTCTCGACGACGCGGCCGGCGACCACGATCTCGAATACGGCGCGGTCACGTTCGCTCCAACGCGGGAAGGCGACCCACTGGCCGTCGATCAGGGCCAGGCGCACGCCGGAGACCGGGCCGGAGAACGGCAGACCGGAAATCATGGTGGAAGCGGAAGCGGCGTTCAGCGCGATGACGTCGTAAGCGTCATCCGGGTTGACCGCGAGCACGGTCTCCACGACCTGCACCTCGTTGCGCAGGGTGTGCGGGAACAGCGGACGCAGCGGACGGTCGATGATACGGCATGCGAGGATGGCCTCAGAGCTCGGACGGCCTTCGCGGCGGAAGAAGGAGCCCGGAATCTTTCCCGCGGCGTACATCTTCTCTTCCACGTCGACGGTCAGCGGGAAGAAGTCGTAGTTCTCCTTCGGGCTGGAACCTGCGGTGGTGGTGGAAAGCACCATCGAATCATCGTCAAGATAGGCGGCCACGGCGCCATCCGCCTGCTGGGCGAGACGACCTGTCTCGAAGCGCAGCGTGCGCTTGCCAAACGAACCATTATCGATAACGGCTTCAACAGCCTTGATTTCGGGACCCTCCATAGGGTTCCTCCTTTTTCTTTACCTGTGATACCTACCATCGGCGGTCCTCTTCAGCGGACCCTACCGATTGCTACATGCGTGACGCGGCGTTACCTCCGCCGCTTTCCTCATCTCTTGATTCTAGACCTCTACGCCCAGTCGTTGGGCTTGCAATATGTCTTTCCTCATCCGCGGCTGTCATGCAAAAAAACGCCCGAACACCATGCAGGCGCTCGGGCGGAAGAATTGTACTATCGGCGCAGACCCAGACGCTCGATCAGGGAGCGGTAACGGTTGATGTCGACGCGCTTGAGGTAATCAAGCATACGACGACGATCGCCGACCATCAGCAGCAGACCACGACGGGAGTGGTGATCGTGCTTGTGCTCCTTGAGGTGCTCGGTCAAATCAGCGATGCGCTTGGTCAGCAGAGCAACCTGGACCTCCGGGGAGCCGGTGTCACCCTCATGGGTAGCGTAGGTCTTGATGATTTCCTGCTTCTGCTCAGCCGTAAGTGCCACGGCATCCTCCTTATGTTGCTGCGCGGTGCTGCCGGCCTTATGCCGACGCGCTCTCCATCCGCGGGCGAAACACGCCAAGGGGAAATATTACACGAAGGGATGACTAAATCGCATTCCGTCACACCGCGGTAAGCAGGCCGCCGAGCATCACCACGCCCAGCGCGACCAGCTCGATCGCGAAAAACAGCAGAAACGATGCCCAGCTGCGCGTGAGCACGTTGAGTTTCGACTCTTTTTTGACGCACACCAGCAGACCGACCCACAGCACCGCGTAGACGGCAACGCCGAAACCAGCCGCGATGATGCCCAGATTCGCCGCATTGGCAAGGTCCGCGGCCGAACCGTACATCACGTAGGTGGCGTTCCAGAAGTTGAAGCTCAGCAGGCACACGCCGGCCACGAACTGTTCGGCGGCCAGTCCCGCCACGAACACGGTTCCCCACAGCCATTTCTTCACGTCGGCCACCATCAGGCCTAGTCCGGCGAGCGCCATGATCGTGACCGTCCACGAGATCAGGGCCACGCCTTTGGGATTGAGGAAGCTGAGGTTCGCCACCAGCCAGGCGGAGTCGTTGACCGCGACGGCGCGTCCCCACCAGTACGGCGCGATGAGCGCGGCGAGCACGAGCACGATGAACAGAACCCAGTGCGCGGGGCGCGAATGTTTGCGTTCGATGTCCGCCAGAGATAGGTCGGACGTCTCGATCGACGCGGCGGGATGTTTGGAGACGTCGGTTCTCTCAGTGTTGCCGTTCGCGCGTTTCGCGTTTTTGCCGTTCTCCGAGAGTGTCATGTTCAACTCCGTGTGTGTATTGCATTCAGCTATGCAAAAGGCGTGCCGCTAAGCACGCCTTCTTCTTCTCTAAGGATGTTCCGGAGCGGATGACGGGAATCGAACCCGCGTAATCAGTTTGGAAGACTGAGGCTCTACCATTGAGCTACATCCGCGCATCGTTCGCGCCGGCGTATGCCGACGTAAAGCGACTCGAGCTATTATACACACTCTCCGAACATTCGCAAATCGCCGCCTGTCCCTACGCCTCGGCCACGCATACCTGGTAGGGTTCGAGGGTGACTTCGGATGGCAGGACTATGTTGCCGTCGGAGTCGAGGCGGACGGTCTGCCGTGCGGATGAGAAGTTGAACAGTCCCAGTATCGTGCGGCCTTCCACGTGGCGCACCATCGCCAGTACGGCGTCGTTGTGCGCGTCCCACGTGGTGACCCATGCGTCCGGTCCGAAGCATGGATCGTCGCGCATTTCGCGAACGCCCTTCAGGCCGTCCCACATCTGCTTCTGCAGGGTGCCGGCCTTCTTGCGCTTCTCGGCGTTTTCCCAGTTGAATGGGCTGCGGTGCAGATTGCGGGAGTCTTCGACGCGGTCCGGGTCTTCCTTGTATTCCCAGCCGTTGAGCTGCACGATCTCGTCGCCGCTGCTCAGCATCGGGAAGCCGCGCAGGAACGCCATGGCCGAGTGCATCATCAGGTCTCGTTTCATTGAGATTTCCAGCAGCGGCTTGTCGTGCGTGATCAGCGCCCGTTCCACGCCGCACATGCTGGCCGTGGTGCCGCAGCTTCGCGCATCTTTCGACGCCTCGTCGTAGTTGTACAGCTCGCCCATGGCCCAGCTGCCGGGTACGGAGCCTTCGTAGAAGTGGTACAGGAACTCCTTGTGCTTCAGCGGGTCGATGCCGAGGCGGATCTCCTCCGGCTCGTCAAGGCCCCATCCGACATCGTCATGGCAGCGCAGGTAGTTCACGAACCAGCAGTTCTCCGGCAGCGCGTCGAGCTTGTCGAGCTGGTCCTTCAGCAGGCGCACGTCGCCGCTGGCGAGCGCGCCCCACAGGTTCACCATGATGGACACGTTGTACAGCATGTGGCATTCGGGATGTTCCGGGGTGCCGAAGTAGGCGGCGAGTTCCTTCGGGGCCATCACCACCTCGCCTTTGAGCACCACGGCCGGGCAGACGCATTCGAGCACGATGCGCAGCATGCGCACGATGGTGTGCACCTGCGGCAGGTTGCGGCAGTTGGTGCCGAGTTCCTTCCAGATGTACGGTACGGCGTCGATGCGGAACACTTCGACGCCGAGGTTCGCGAGCCCGAGCACGCTTTTCATCACGGCGATGAAGACCTTCGGGTTTCGGTAGTTCAGGTCCCATTGGAACGGGTAGAACGACGTGAGCACCCACTTGTTCATGTCTTCGTTCCATGTGAAGTTGCCGGGCGCGGTGGCCGGGAAGACCTCCGGCACGACGGCGTCGTACCGGTCGGGGATGGTGCGGTCGTCGTAGCAGTAGTAGTAGCCCTGGTATTCCGGGTCGCCCGCCTGCGCGGCCTTGGCCCAGCGGTGGCTGGATGCGGTGTGGTTCATCACGAAGTCGAGGCACAGGCTGATGCCGGCGCGGCGCAGCTTCTTGGTGAGCGCGGCCAGGTCCTCGTTGGCGCCCAGGCTCGGGTCGACCGAGTCGAAATCCTCCACCGCGTAGCCGCCGTCGTTCTGTGGATGCGGCATTTTCAGCAACGGCATCAGATGCAGGTAGGTGAGCTTCTGTTCCTTGAGGTACGGCACTTTTTCGGCGAGGTTCTTCAGATCACCGGCGAACAGGTCGGTGTACATGGTCATGCCGAACATGTTGCCGCGCTTGTACCATTCCGGATCGGCCACGCGCTTGGTGTCGAGGCGTTTCAGATCGGCCGGTCGGGCCGCATGGGCCTCGTTCATGAGTTCCCGCAGGCTTTCCAACGCCTCGTCATCGCCGTACAGACTTGTGAACAGTTCCTCCAACTCCTCACTGTGTTGCGCGAGACGGTTTGCGTACGCTTCGTCGGACTTGGAACGTGCTGCGGCCATGGGCGGACTCCTTTGGAAACTTCGTTGTCATGAGTCTTTACGCAGCTCCCGTTGCTGCGCTGCCATTCAGTGTAGCGCGGCCCGTCGCGTTTATCAAACCGGTTCGACGTGCACTCCCGCCTATGCTCAAACGTTTGACGGATTTCCGTCGTCCTCGCCGACTGCGATATATGCCACGGCCGACGCGATGGCTCCGTCATGACTCAGGGAGATGTGTATCGCATAGGGCCGCGGACCCAGGGATTCCCGCAGCCTGTGCCGTATTTCCGGGGATAGGCGGACATGGGGTACGCCATGCGAATCGTCGAGTATTTCGACGTTCGACCATGGAAAGTCGTCGACGGTGTAGGGGCGGGCGGGAACCGCGGCATCATGTTCCGCCGCGAAGAGCAGCGCCTCGCACCATGCCTTGAGGAAAGCCTCCTTGCCCGCCCATCGGGCGGCGAGGTGCACCGTTTCGCCGTCGTTCTTCGCCTTCGCGCGCTGCGCCGCCTGACGCAGTTCGCGGGCGGAGAACAGTCCGCGCATGCGTGAGCCGGGCATGCCCAGCTGCTCGCCGAACGCTTCCACATCAACCACGTCATGTCCCAGGCCCAGCATCGAATGATTCCTTTCGTACCTCGACGGCGGCGCTTCGACGACCATCGTCCACGCACATCAATCGTAGGGAGACCGACCGCACGGGGAATCGCGGGAGCCTCCGGTCGCCGAAGCGGCGGGAGGCTCCCGTCATTCCCTACGGAACGGCTGGCCCGTCCACGCGGACCAGCCCGATCGGTCACGCCTCGTAGTAGCCGTCCGCGCCCAGACGCGCGTTCGGGTCGAGCAGCATGGCCTTCTCGACTTCGTGGGCGTCGTATCCGCGTCCGTCTTCGTGGAACCTGCGGTTGTCGATCGGCTCGTAGAGCGCGGCACGGCCCATCATGCCCTCCTCAAGCCGGCGCTGGCCCGCAGCCAGTCGGGCGTCGGCGCGTTCACGCCATTGGCGCAGCGCGTCGGAGCCGGCCGTGTTGGCCACGGCGGCTTCGAAGGCGCCCGGATTCACGATCGCGGCGAATCCGGAGACGTGGCCGAAGCCGAGCGAGGTCACGAGGCCCGCCTTCACCGATCCCACCTTCAGGGGCTTGCGCAGCCAGACCATGTGGTCGTCGCGCATGAGCTTCGGGTCGACGCAGTCGAGCGCCGCATTCGCGGGGATCACGCCGGACTTGAACAGCTGGGTCAGTCCGTTGACCTGGAAGATGCAGGCGCCGCCCTTGGCGTGGCCGGTGAGCGTCTTCTGCGAGATCACGAACAGCGGGTTGCCTTCCGTACGTCCGATGGCGTGGGCCAGCGTGTTGTGCAACTCGGATTCGTTCGGATCGTTGGCGTTGGTGGACGTGTCGTGCTTGGAGACCACGGCGATGTCGTCCGCTTCCACGCCGAGCTTGGCGAGGTCGCGCACCAGCTTGGAGTTCCTGCCGCCCATGCCCGCGGCGAGCGCGCCCAGACCCGGAGCCGGGATGGACGTATGCGCGCCGTCCGCGTAGGAATGCGCGAATCCGACCACGCCGGCGACCGGCAGGCCCAGTTTCAGCGCGATGTCGCCTCGCGTCAGCAGGATGGTTCCGCCGCCCTGCGATTCCACGAATCCGCCGCGACGGCGGTCGTTCGCGCGCGAGAAGAACCGTGCGTCGATTCCCTTGGCGTACATCTCCTCCGAATTGGCGGTGGCGTTCATGTTGCCGAATCCGATCACGGATTCCACGCCGATGTCGTCGATCGCGCCGGTCACCACGAAGTCGGCTTTGCCGAGGGTGATCTTGTCTACGCCCTCCTCGAGCGAGACCGCGGCCGTGGCGCAGGCGGAGACCGGCTGGATCATGTTGCCGTAGCCGCCGATGTAGGACTGCATCACGTGCGCCGCGACGACGTTCGGCAGCGCCTCCTGCAGGATGTCGGTCGGGATTTCGTGGTTGAGGAAGCGGTCGAGGTAGAGCTTGCGCATGGAGGCCATGCCGCCGAAGCCCGTGCCCTGCGTGGAGGCCACCATGGATGGATGCACCGCCTCGAGGATTTCCGAGGGCGTGAATCCTGCGGACAGGTAGGCGTCCACCGTGGTGACGATGTTCCACAGGGCGATCTTGTCCACGTCCGAGGCCATGGATGCGGGGATTCCCCATTTGACCGGGTCGAATCCCTTCGGGAACTGGCCTCCCACCGTACGGGTCATGGCCGCGCGGCGGGGCACGCGAATCATGGATCCGGCGTGGCGGGTCACGTTCCATTCGCCGGATTCCGGGTCGGCTTCGATGGTGGTGTGCGCTTCGTCGAGCTTGACGTACTCTTCGGCGATGTCGCGGGTCGGAACGCAGAAGGTCACATCGTGGTCGAGGAAGACTTCGGCCTCCTCCTCGTCGGTGCCGCCTCTGTAGTCGTTGCCCATGCCCTCGTCGAACGGGCGGACGCCGGAACGCGCCACGACCTCGTCGTGGTAGCGTTCCGCGATGTCCTCCTCGGGCACCAGGTTGCCGTCGGCGTCGTACCAGCCCGGCTTCGGGCTGTCGTTCCATGTGAGCAGTCCCATGTTCCAGGCCAGTTCGAGCACCGCGCCCGCGGAAAGGTCCACCTGGCCGTCGGAGTGGATGCCGAGTTCCGCTTCGAAACGGGTTCGTCCGGATCCCCATGGGCCGAGTTCGCCGATGGAGACGATCACGACCTCGTCTTCCGGATGTGCCGTCACGTTGCGCCAATCGTTCAGGTCGACGCTTGCCTGACGTGGTGCGCGCGGGGACGGCAGCGCCTTGATCAGCGCGGTTTCGTTCGATACGGGGTTTTCCGTTTCCTGCGATTCGTTCCGTTCGTCCGTCTTGGCGTCGGCCATGGCTTCGGCGCGAAGCGCCTTGATGTCGATCGGTTCGGATCCCAGACCGCCGGTCAGGTCCACGTCGAGCGGGGCCGCGACGGCTTGACTACGTGATTCGCGGGTGGCCAGGTCGAGCAGTTTCACCGCGATTTCGGCGGTCGAATAGGTTTTCAGGCCGTGGCGCTCCACCACTGCGACCAGCGGATCGTTGCCGCCCATCAGACCGGTGCCGCGCACCCAGCCGATCTTCGGATGCGCGAAGGTCACGCGGGAGGACCACGTCTTTTCGGCACGGGCGCGGTTCACGATCGCGTCGAACGCGCTCTTCACCTCGCCGTACGCGCCGTCGCCGCCGAAGATGCCGCGGTTCGGCGAGCCCGGCAGGATCACATGCAGCCTGTGCTGCACATCGGTGTCGGCTCCGATATTGGCAAGGCCCGCGATCGCACGTTCCACGCCCCACAGCATGAGTCGCGCCTGCGATTCGAACAGCTCGCCGGAGTCGGACAGGGTGCCGCGAACCGGGGGCGCCGCGAACGGGAAGAACAACGTCGGCTCATATGCGGGCTTGAGGATGGTGGTGGTGGCGCCGGATGTCTTCTTCTGCTCGTTGCCCACCCATCGCACAAGCGCGTCCACATCGCGGTAGCTGGAGAGGTTCGCCGGAACAAGCCACAGTTTCGCGCCCGCCGCGGCGTGTTCGCGGTAGCTTTGCTTGGCCCATGCCTTCACGCTCGGTTTGAAGCTGTGCGATGTGGCGATCACGGTGGCGCCGCCGGCCAGCAGGCCGTTGACCACCTGCGCGGCGATGGAGTTCGGCGCGACGCCCGTCACCACGGCCACGTCTCCCGCGAATCGGGTGGATGCGGACGATTCGTCCGCCTGTTCCAGAGCCTCGGCCGCGATCTTGCGGAACGCGGCGGCGAGATCGGCGTTATCTCCTTCGACCTTGCTCGCATACCAGGACGCTTCGTCCGAAACGGCTTTGCCCAGGCCGACGAAGCCGCCGTTCAGCTCGGCCTCTCCATAGTAGGCGCGGGCGAGATCCTCCCTGGCGGAGGCCCATCGATCGTCGAACAGGATGGCTTTGCGCTCGTCGAAACGAGGTTCCACCTGCTTGGGCCAGTCGGAGCCGAGTTCGGCTTCGACGGCGGCCACCACGGCGGCGTTGCCCGCATCGGCGTCGGGTTCCCCTGCGGGAGCGGTCACGCCCAGCTGGTTCAGCACGAAACGCGCGGTCGATGCGAGCACGCCGTCCGGGCCCGTCACCTTGGCCGCGAATTCGTTCAACGCGGCGGAGTCGACGACCGCGCCGCCTGCGGAGCCTCCCGTATTCGGCATGGAGACGGCGACGCCCCGCGCTGCGGCGACCTTCTGCACTGCGGCGTCGATCAACGCGTTGGCCTGCGTAACGTTGGAAACCGCATCGGACTGCAGCGAAGCCAGGTCGCCTCCGCGCGAGCTGGCGCCCTCGCGGGTTTCGAGCACCAGTGCGGCCACCACATGCGCGGCCCATCCTTCGCCCAAACGCCAGACGTCGGTGACGCGCTTGTTGATCTGCGCGGGCTTCACGCCGGCCGCGCCGAACATGCCCCGGATACGGTCGCGCACGATGTCGGCGAGCACCGGGCCGAAGGCCTTGTAGTTCGGCGCGACTTTGTTCACCAGCGAGCTCAGCGCGCTCACCGTGGCTTCGGCCGCGCCGTCCACGGAGGCCACGCCCAGTTCGGAGCTGATGTCCATGAGCAGCTGGTTGCGGCGGGACGAGACGCCGTTGGTCAGGGTGTCGGTTGTGTCGGACGCGCCGATCTGCTCCGGTCTCACCTTGGCCGAGTAAGCCAGCAGCATGGCGATCGCGTCGGACGCCCTGAATGCGATATCGTCGACGTCGGCACCGGACGGAGCGCCTGCGGAAACCGGCTGGGCGGCCGGTGCGGGTTCCGCCGCGGGCGCGACGGATGCGGCGGGCCCGGCAACCGGAGCCGCGGCAACGGGAGCTGCGGCGGATTCGTCGGCATCGTCTTCGGGAACAAGGGAATCGGTGTCGGTCATGTATACGCGGCCCTCGTCACGGCCGACGTTGTAGACCGTCACGTCGCGCCCCGAGAACTGCGGCAGCCGCAGGGTCTTGGCACCAAGATTGGCGAGCGTCGGAGCGTTGCCGAGACCGACCTCGACATACTCCTCGACGCCGCAACCGCCCTGTTCCACGGAGGAGAACAGCAGGGTCTGGGTTTCGATCCAGCGTACCGGGGACGCGAACTGCCATGACAGCAGTTCGGTAAGCAGCAGCCTGCCGAGCTTCTGGTCGTCTTCGGCATACGAATCCCATACCTTCGGGTCGCCCAACGCCTGTTCGATGCGTTCGGATGGCACGACTTCGAGGATCTTCGCGGCGAATTCCTTCGTCATCTCGAATGGAGCGGCCACGAGGTTCGGAATGTAGCGGCCTTCCAGACGGCCACGGTAATCGATGTATTCGGGGAGCAGCGCGTCGAGCTTGTCGCGGAATTCCGGCACTCCCTTGCGCAGCAGCGTGGAGTGGAACGGCACGTCGATGCCCGGCACGAGCATGAACGCCGGCTTGCCGCCGTACTGTGCCGCGCGACGGGCGGAATCGGCCTGCAACGCCTTCAATCCCGCGATGGTTCCGGCCACCGCGTACTGCTGGCCGGCCAGGTTGTAGTTCACGATCTGCAGGAATTCGCCGGATTCCCTGGCCACCGACTCAACGTATTCGCGCACGCCGTCGTCTCCCACGCCGAACTGGTTCGGACGCAGCGCGCCCATACGGTAGTTGGAACGGCCATGTTCGTCTCGTTCGATGAGATGATGCATGGTGGAGCCGCGGTGGAACACGAGTTCGAGCACTGTTTCCAGCGGAATCACGTTGGCGAAGGAGCTGAGCGCGTTGTATTCGCCCAGCGAGTGCCCCGCGAAGTAGGCGGGCCAGATGTCCGCCCCGGATTCGCGCAGCCGCGCGGTCTGGGCGAAGGCCACGGTGGCGAGCGCCACCTGCGTGAATTGGGTGAGGTTGAGCAGGCCCTCCGGGTGGCGGTAGGTCACGCCGTTGGCGGTCAGTTCCTTGGGGTTGTCGCGTACGACGGCGAGGATCGAGAATCCGAGTTTGCTGCGGGTAAGGTTGTCGGCGCGTTCCCACACGTCCCGCGCGGCGGCGGATTTCGCGCGTTCGTCGAGTACCATGCCCTGCTGCTGAATGCCTTGGCCCGGGTAGACGAACGCGGTCTTCGGCGCGCGGACGATCGCGGTGGCGCGCGATACGATCTGCCCGTCGATTCGGCTGGTCACTTCCAGAACCATGCCGGCGTGGGCCTCGCGGCCGACTCGTTCGACCGAGATCTCCACCTGGTCGCCGAGCTGCACCATGCCGTACATGTTGTAGGTCCATCCGGCTATCTCGTAGTGCGTGCCCTTGGCGTCGAGCGCCTGCACCGCGTGCTGCGCCGTCGCGGACAGCCACATGCCGTGCACCAGCGGGGCTTCGAGGCCCGAAACTGCCGCGCCCCTGTGGGAGGTGTGGATGGGGTTGAAGTCGCCGGAGGTGCGCGCGAACGCGGTCATTTCGTTCGGGGCGGTCACCTTGATTCGGCGCAGCAGGCGACGCGGCGTGCTTTTGATCTCGCCTTCGATGCCGCCGTAGTCCGGCGCTTGCGGAGGAAGCGCGTCGGAGTAGGCGCGACCGCGGATCGCGAATCGTTCCGTTTCGACGGCCAGCAGCGTGCCGTCCTGCGCGCGGTGCTCCACATGGATGGTCACGACGCGGCCGGATGCGGATTCGAAGTAGTCTTCCGCCCAGCTGGTGAGGTCGATCCTCTCGCCGGTGTGTTCGAGCAGTTCGTTTTCGTCCACTTCGAGGCGCACGAGATGGTCGAGGTGCACCGCGTTGAGCAGGCCTTCGATCACCGGGAAGCCGTTCACGTACACGGATCCGAGGGCCGCGTATATCGCCGGCCATGCCGGTCCCACGAGCGCGTCCGGCGCGATTTGCGAGGGCACGAGTTCGCTCGGCAGCGCGCCTCCGGTGGCGGCCTCGTGGTCGAATCCCAGATTGGCCGACAGCGTGTAGCTTGCGTGCGCTTCGCCGAACGGGCGTTCGTCGGCGTCGTCCGCTTCCCGCGCCGGTTCGATGGACGGCATTTCGGTGAGCTCGTCTCCCGTGATCGCGGTATTGCCCATTCCCGCGGTGGCGGCCAGCATGCGGTACACGTGTTCCGGCAGTCGGTCGCGGTCCACCACCGGGAACAGTCCGGCCTTGCCGGAGTCCACGTTCAGCGG
This sequence comes from Dysosmobacter segnis, assembly GCA_963590945.1. Classification (GTDB taxonomy): domain Bacteria; phylum Actinomycetota; class Actinomycetes; order Actinomycetales; family Bifidobacteriaceae; genus Bifidobacterium. The sequence continues at coordinate 2,755 of CAVAQZ010000027.1, read as the reverse complement.
AATGACGATGTCGCGCACGGCGTGCTTCGATGCGCCGCCATCGGGGTCGTCGTCCCAGAAGGTGTCGAGGTGGATGTCAAGGTCGTAGCGTTCGACGGTTCCTTCGGCCGACACCTTGCGGATCTCGTAATGCTCGTCCGACAGGCCGGTGCCGTATGCGGGGTTGGCCATGAGATGGCCCACCCATGAGATGTTCGGGGACTTGCGGATGAACTCTTCGGCGCTGGCCGCCGAACCGAGCTGCGCGAATGCGGTTTCCTTTGCGTTTCCCTCGTCGATGCGGTCGACCATCGCGCGCTCGAACCGTCCGAGGATGTCGGCGATCGGCTCGTCCACGGTGGTGATGCCGGCAACGGAGATCGGCCCCGGAATGATGCGCACGGAATCCGCGGAATACCGGGGGTCCTCGGACTGCCACAGCTGGTCCTGGCCCCACCAGCGCAGCAGGTCGTTGTCAATCACCGGCACGAACGGCATAGGCTTGGGGTATTCGCGCACGAGCGTCGGAAACCAGGCTTCGTCCATCGGGGTGACGGTCAATTCACCGGCCTGCGGGTAGGCTTCCGCCAGTTTTTCAATCGCCGCGTTCGGATCGGATTCGACGCTGGCTCTGGAAACGAACAGCGATGCGAATTCGCCGCTTTCCTGTTCCCTGACTCGCGCTTCGATGCGTTGCAGCAGATGCAGGAAACGGTCGGCGTAGGTTTCGTCCGCCCACGGAAACGCGAGGTCGGCGAATCGTTGCGCCCACTGCAGGTAGCTCATGGTCTTCAGATCGCCGAAGTACGGCTTGGCCGTGGCGTTGAGCGCTTCGATGACCTCCCCGCGACGGCTTTCCAGCTCCTCCGGATGCTTCATCACGTGCACCAGCAGGCGCCCGCACCGTGCGGAGGAGTTCTCCAGCTCGTAGATGTCGGCGTGCAGGTGGCTCAGGCCGGAGGTCACGCCTCCCTTGGCCTTGCCGCTCGGCACCCACTGTTCGCCCAGCGGCGCGAACGGGTCGTCGTCCGGGGATTTCGCCTCGATTCCCGGGGTGTTGACGAGCATGCGCTTGACTTCGGCGCTGGTGTGCGCCTCCTTCGCGGTCATGGCCGCGGTGCCGACGAGCACGCCGTCCACCGGCATGTGCGGACGGTCGTATGCGACGGACCATTCGCCGGTGATGTAGTCGGCCCCTCGTTCCGGCGTGCCGATGCCGCCGCCGGCCACCAGCACGAGGTTCGTCTGCTCGCGCACTTCGGCATACGTGCTCAGCAGCAGGTCGTCGAGAGACTCCCAGGAGTGATGCCCCCCGGCGGAGCCTCCTTCCACTTCGATGATCACCTTTACGGGAGCCACCGCATGGGCGATGCGGACCACCTGGCGGATCTGCTCGACGGTTCCCGGCTTGAACGCCACGTAGGGGAAGCCTTCGGCGTTGAGCGAGCGGACGAGCTCCACGGCCTCGTCGAATTCCGGAATGCCCGCGGAGACGACCACTCCGTCGATCGGAGCGCCGCTGGCGCGTTTCTTCGGTACGATGCGCTGCGAACCGAACTGCAGGTTCCACAGGTAGCGGTCCATGAACATGGCGTTGAATTCAACCGTCCGGCCTTCTTCGAGTTGCTTTTCGAGTTCGGCGACATGGCGGTCGAACACGCTGGCCGTGACCTGGCCGCCGCCCGCGAGTTCCGCCCAGTATCCGGCGTTGGCCGCCGCGGCCACGATCTGGGGGTCGACGGTGGTGGGGGTCATGCCGGCCAACAGCACCGGGGCCTTTCCCGTGAGTTCGGTGAACGCGGTGCGCACTTTGCTTCCGGCCGGGGTGTCGATGGTCCTCGGCGCGAAGCGCTTCCAGTTCTGGGTGCGCTCCGGCAGGGTCTCCAACGTCGAGAGAACGCTGCGGTCGGCCACGGTGGAGGCTTCCACCACGCCCACGCCGGTGCCCTGGGCCACGGTGGAGAACAGTTTGCCGACCGTGGTTCCCGGTCCGAAATCCAGCACCCACAGGGCGCTCGGATCGGTGGATTCCATCAATGTGCGCACGCGGGCGTTCCAATCCACATGGTTCAGCAGCACCTCGGCGGCGAGCCCGTGGGCGTGGTCGGCGTCGATATCGCAAAGAGAAGCCCATGAAACAACCTGTGAAACAGCGTCGGCCATCAGCGGGCTGTGGAACGGCAAGGTCACATCAAGATATTCGAGCACCGGATCGAACACACGTCCGCCGCGCACCTTCTCCTCACGCAGCTTGGCCTGACGCTTGTGCTCCTTGGAGACCTCGACTTCGAACGCGGCAAGGTCCTCCGGATATCCGGACAGCACGTAATGGGTGGCGGAATTCGTGACGGCGACCGCGATCGGACCGCGGGAACCGGCGACACGCTCCACGAGCGCATCCACCTGGGCGCGCGTGATGTCCTTGACGGACAGCATCGGAGTCGCGCCTCCACGGCGGGCGGCGATCGCAAGCGCGCGGGCCTGACGGGTGCCGGCGGCGCCGATCAGCATGGCGATCGCAAGAATCTCGTCGATGCTTTCGCGTGCGGTATCAACGGAACCGGCCTGGCGAATCGCATCGACCATATGCACGGCGAGCACGCCTTGGGAGTGTCCGAGCACCGCGACCGGCTTGGCCTCGGCGGGATTGTAGCCGAGTTCTGCCGCGTCGATCAGCGCGCCCAACTGCGTGAGCGCGATTCCCGGAACGCTGGCCGCGGCCTCGGCGGCGGCGCCGAGACGGGCCGGATTCGCTTCGAAGCCGAACAGATCGACC
>CAVAQZ010000026.1:0-31533 GCA_963590945.1 Dysosmobacter segnis | reverse complement strand
CTCATTCCCGAGACAGTTGTCCGGCGGCGAACAGCAGCGTGTGGCGATCGCGCGTGCCTTGAGCTACAACCCGGCAGTCATCGTGGCGGACGAGCCGACCGGCAATCTCGATCTGGCCACGCAGGACGACATCATGGGCATATTCCAGTCTCTTGCCCACGATGAAAATCGTTGCGTGATCATCGTGACGCACAGTCCGGAGGTGGCCAACGCCTCCGATGAGGTGTTCGAGCTTGCGCCGATCAAACGGCGCAGATCCTGACGAAATGCCCTGAGTCAGCAGCTTGATCTCACGGAATATCGCACAAAAAAACCGGTGCGGAAACGAATCCATCTGGAAAATGGCCGTTCCCGTACCGGTTTTTCTATTTAATCGGATTATCGGAGCATATCGCGATTCGATATGCTTGCCGTCAGCCGACCATCGTCACGCCGAAAACGTCACTTGGCGAGTTTGTCGAGCAGCAGCGCCTCGGTGACCACGTTGTTCTTCAGGCTCGGCAGGCTGATGGACTCGTTCGGGCTGTGCGCGTTGCCCTTCGGATCTTCCGGACCGGTCACCAATACCTGGGCATCCGGGAAGATACGCTGCAATTCCGGAATGAACGGAATGGAACCGCCCTCACCCTTGTTGACCGGAGCCACGCCGAAAGCCTCTTCCATGGCTTCCATGGCGTCTTTGGTGGCCTCCGCACTCGGATCCATGGCCCATCCCATGCCATTGTCGAGCTTATCGACCCACACCTCGGCACCGAACGGCGCATGCTCCACCATGAACTTGGCAAGGGCTTCCTGAGCTTCCTCGGGGCGCTGGTTCGGAGCGGTGCGCAAGCTCAGCCGGAACGTGGTCTCCGGAGAGATCACATTGAAGGAGCCTTCGACCGGATGAGCGTCGAAGCCGATGACGCTGATGCTCGGCTTGGTCCACATGCGGGACGCGAGGGAACCCGTTCCCGCAAGACGGTAGGAGTCCACGACACCGGCGTCGGCACGCACCGTAGGCTCGTCCATATCACGCTGCAGGCCACCGATGGGCTCCTCGGACGCAATCCCCGGAACGACCAGATCGCCGTCCGTGTTGTACATGGACGAGATCAGCATGGCCGCAATCGTATTCGCATCAAGAATCGGACCGCCGTACTGCCCGGAATGCACCGGATGCCGCAGCACCTTGACATGCACGTCAACATCGGTGTTGCCACGAAGGGACGTGGTCAACGACGGAATCTCAGCGGACCAGTTGCCGGAGTCGGCAACGATGATCACATCGGATTCGAATTCGTTCTTATGCTCCTCGATGAACGGAATGAAGCTGGGCGAACCCATCTCCTCCTCGCCTTCGACGAACACCTTGATATTGACCTTCAAATCGTCGCCGAGCGCTTTGAGGGCACCTGAATGGATGGCGATTCCGCCGCCATCGTCCGCGGCGCCACGGCCATAGAGACGGGTGTCGATTTCAGTGCCGGCGAACGGATCCGTATTCCATTCGCTCACGTCCGGCACAGGCTGAACATCGTGGTGGGCATACAGAAGCACCGTCGGAGCGTCTTCATCGACCATCTTCGAACCGATCACCTCCCAGGCGCCCGGAGTGCCGTCAGGATTATGGGACTGAGCCACCTTGGCGTCGACTCCGACCTTCCTCAACTCATCGGCCACGAATTCGGCGGAACGCTTCATATGGTCCGCGGTGATTCCTTTGGCGGAAATCGACTGCAGCGCAATCTTTCGATTAAGCACATCGACGATGCGTTCGAAATCGTCATCGACTCGTTTGCGGATATCCTCGGCATGTAAAGCTGCCATGCTGCTCCTTATATATATGCAATCGTGCAGTGCGGCGGTTCGCCGCTGACGAATGTCCATTGTATCCGTCTTGACGAGTCCGTCCAATCATTGAAATCCGCGTGCTACGAGTCGATACGTCACCTTACGCTCTATAGGCATGAGTTTGTTTAACAAGAAGGACGAAGACAAGGCTCAGGAGCCTGTCGAGCAGAAGGACAAGGCTCCCACCTCGGGCAAGGGCCGTCCGACTCCGAAGCGTAAGGACGCTCAGGCGCAAAATCTGCGCCCTCTCGTTCCCAAGGATCGCGAAGCCAGCCGCAAGGCCGCCAAGGCCCGTCTGCGCGAGCGTGAGAACGCCGAATACGAGGCCATGCAGTCCGGCGATGTCAATCACATGCCGAAGGCCGAACGTCTTCCCTGGCGTATCTACATCCGCGACTATGTGGACGCCCGCTTCAACCTTGGCGAGTTCTTCATCCCGGTGGCGTTCGTCATTCTGATCGGTTCGATTTTCGTTACCTATAAGTGGCCTTCGCTGGCTTTGCCCCTCATGGTGCTCATGTATGTGTATCTGTTCGCGGTAATCATCGACGTTGCCGTCATGTGGCGCAAACTCAAGAAGAAGCTTATCGAGAAGTACGGCGAGAAGTCCGTCGCCAAGGGCATGCGTTCCGGTTCCTATGCATGGAGCCGAGCCATCCAGATGCGCCGTTGGCGTCTTCCGAAGCCGCGATATCCGAAGCGTGGCCACTGGCCGGAGTGATCCGAACAGCACGAATGGACGTTTTCAAGCCGTCAGCATATAGCTGGCGGTTTTTTCGTTACTTTGCGATTGTCCATTACCATATAACCAGTCGTGATGAGGTGGCCAGAGTGACTGCGGAACAGCATCCAGGCAATGTAAAGCACCCGAAATCATCAGTAACGAAGCGAGGAACAATGGATCAGCATTTCGACATCGCCATCATCGGAGCCGGTCCGGGAGGATATTCGACGGCATTGCGCGCGGCGGAACTCGGCAAAACCGTGGCATTGATCGAACGAGACGCAACGGTGGGGGGCACATGCCTGAATCGTGGATGCATTCCTTCGAAAGCGTTGCTGACCGCCGCTCACAGCGCGCAGAACGTTCACAACGCCGAACGCATGGGAATCAACGCGACCCTGCAAAGCATCGATTTCGGCAAATTGAAGAATTTCCGCATATCCGCCGTCGAAACCATGACGAAAGGATTGTCCGGACTGCTGGCCCACCGAGGCATCACCGTATTTCAAGGCAATGGCGAACCGGCTGACGCCGATGCCATACGAATCACTCCGACGGATGACGGCGGGCAGGTACTGCGCACCACGAAGGCGGGTGTCGCGCAGCCTGTCGGCGGGCAGCTCACCATCACCGCGGAGCATACGGTCCTGGCGACCGGGTCGAGGCCGCTCCCCTTCCCCGGCAGTCCGTTTTCCGGCGCAATCATCGATTCGACGCAGGCATTGGAAGTCGATACGTTCCCATCCAACGCGGTAATCGTGGGTTCGGGCGCGATCGCGCTGGAGTTCGCTTCGTTGTGGAACGCCGCCGGCTGTGAGGTCACTTTGCTGATCCGTAAGGATCGTGTGCTATCGGCTTGGGACAAACGCGTCTCGTCGACGTTGACCCGCGAACTCAAACGCCGTGGCGTCAATGTGATCACGCGCAGTGCCGTAAGCCGAATGCAGACCGGAGCGAACCTCGGAGTCACCGTGCGCTATACGCAAAACGGTTCCGAGGAGGAGCGCACCGCATATGGCGAAATAGCCCTTGTAGCAATTGGACGCGCCCCGAATACGCAATTCCCTTGGTTCGCCGAACAGAACATAGCGCTTGACGATCACGGCTACGTGAAAACCGATGCGTACGGTCTCACCAGCCGCGAACACACGTGGGCTTTGGGAGACATCACCACAGGTCCCGCGCTGGCCCACAAAGCGTTCGCGCAGGGCATCGTCATCGCCGAACGAATCGCGGGCCTTGACCCGAAACCCGTATGCGGCGAAACCATCCCGCAAGTGGTCTTCTCCTTTCCGGAAGCCGCATGCGTGGGCATTACGCTCACCGAGGCGAAAGAGCGGGAAGACATCGTCGATCCGAAGGAAACCGCATACCCGGTTATGGCGAACTCCCGTATGCTTATGAGCGCCGAAGGCGGTTCCATGACGCTGGTGACCGGAGCGCTGGCCAGCGACCCGCAGACGATGTTGGTCTTGGGCGCGCATATCGTGGCGCCGAACGCAAGCGACCTGATCTCGGAAGCGCAGCAACTCGTAGGCAATCGAGTTCCCTTGGCGGAAGCGTCACGGCTCGTCCATCCGCATCCGACATTCAGCGAAATGTTCGGCGAAGCGCTGCTCAAGGCCGACGACAGACCTTTGCATACGCGATGAATACGACCTAAAGCTGGCCACATCATCGCGTTACGGCATGGTTCCTGATAAACTACCGCTTCAGTGTGTGTAACCGCATAATCAAGTGAGGAAGTCGATGGCAGACAAAGAAGAGCCAAAGAAGAAGCAGAGCACCATCAAGCAGATCATTCAGATCTTCAAGTACACCTATATGGAGGACAAGGCGCTCCCCTGGTTGTGCGGCGGTGTTTTCGTAGCACCGATCGTGGTGTTCATCGTGTTGGGCATCGTGTTCAAGTGGTCGGTGGTCGGTTGGATCACTTCCATGATTCTGGCCATTATGATCGGCCTGCTGTTTGCCACCATGATGCTCACCAATCGTGCGGACAAGGTCGGCTATTCCAAGCTTGAGGGACGCCCGGGCGCGGCCATCAGCGTGCTCGGCAACATCAGCAAGGCCGGCTTCAGCTTCCCGCAGGAGCCGGTCTGGGTCGATCCGAAGACCAAGGACGCCATCTGGCGTGGCACCGGATACAACGGCATCTACCTGCTCGGTGAAGGCGACTACAACCGAGTCAAGCGCGCCATGGACCGTCAGGAGCAGAACATCAAGGGCGTTACCGCCGGCTCCGACATTCCGGTGTACCGTATTTACGTTGGCCAGGGCCAGAACCAGACCTCTCTGAAGAACCTGCGCAAGACCCTGCTCAAGTTCAAGACCTATGAGCCGACCCATCACAAGAACAAGCTGATCGCGGCCATCCACCCGAAGACTCGTTTCGTGCTCACCAAGACCGAGCTGAACATTCTTAACGAGCGTCTTCGCACCCTGCAGATGAAGAACGGCATGAACATTCCGAAGGGCGTCGACCCGATGCATCCGCAGCGTGTCAGCCGTCGCGCCATGCGCGGTCGCTGATAGCGGTTCATACGAATTCGGTTCAGGGCTCCGATTCCAGACAGGGATCGGAGCCCTTTCGTTTTCTCCGTAATATAACCGTCTCGACGCAACAACAGCCGACAGACGGCGGCAGCCGCTGCCATCGTGTCCATATAACGCAAGAATGTCCGCCAGTCGAACCCTTTTACAGACTTTGTTACATCGTTCGTAATATTCCTTCCCTGTTTTTGCACGTAATCGCATGTACCGGGACCTTTGCACGAAACATTCTCGTAACCCAACCGGCGAGTAGGCGAAACGCACGTTCCTACACTTAAAGCCTGTAAGTTACTTATTCGAAAGGAGCGGTCCCGTGGCTGCACTTGAAACCAAGGCTGATGCTGAGGCCCTTATCAACAAGGAAGGCGTTGAGTACGTCTCCGTTCGCTTCACCGATCTGATCGGTGTTCAGCAGCACTTCACCGTGCCGGCGAGCGAATTCCTGAAGGACGCCTTCACCGACGGCATGCCGTTCGATGGTTCCTCCGTGGAAGGCTTCCAGGCCATCAACGAGTCCGATATGAAGCTGGTGCCGGATGTTTCCACCGCATTCATCGATCCGTTCCGCAAGCACAAGACCCTGAACGTGGCCTTCTCCATCGTCGATCCGCTGACCGACGAGCCGTACTCTCGTGATCCGCGTCAGGTGGCAGGCAAGGCCGAAGCCTACCTGAAGTCCACCGGCATCGCCGACACCGCTTCCTTCGCTCCGGAAGCCGAATTCTTCATCTTCGACAAGGTGCGTTTCGAGAACAGCATGCAGCGCTCCTTCTACGAGGTGGACTCCATCGAAGCTCCGTGGAACACCGGCGTCGACATTGAGGACGACGGCACCCCGAACATCGCGTTCAAGAACCGCGTCAAGCGCGGCTACTTCCCGGTTCCTCCGATTGATCACACCCAGGATCTGCGCGACGACATGGTCGCCAACCTGCAGAAGGTCGGCCTGATCCTCGAGCGTTCCCACCATGAGGTGGCCGGCGCCGGTCAGCAGGAAATCAACTACCGCTTCAACTCCCTGCAGCACGCAGGCGACGATCTGATGAAGTACAAGTACGTCGTCCACGAGACCGCAGCCCTGGCTGGCAAGGCCGCAACCTTCATGCCGAAGCCGATCGCTGGCGACAACGGCACCGGCATGCACTGCCACCAGTCCCTGTGGAAGGACGGCAAGCCGCTGTTCTATGATGAGAAGAACTACGGTGGCCTGTCCGATATCGCCCGCTGGTACATCGGCGGCCTGATCAAGCACTCCTCCTCCGTGCTGGCCTTCACCAACCCGTCTCTGAACTCCTACCACCGTCTGGTTCCGGGCTTCGAAGCGCCGGTCAACCTGGTGTACTCCGCTCGTAACCGTTCCGCCGCCATCCGTATTCCGCTGGCCGGCACCTCCCCGGCTGCGAAGCGCATCGAGTTCCGCGCTCCGGATCCGTCCTGCAACCCGTTCCTCGCCTTCTCCGCACAGCTGATGGCAGGCCTGGACGGCATCCTGAACCACATCGAGCCGCCGGAGCCGGTTGACAAGGATCTGTACGAGCTGCCGCCGGAAGAGCACGCTGGCATCAAGCAGGTGCCGAGCTCCCTGGCCGAGGCTATGGATGCTCTGGAAGAGGATCATGACTTCCTCACCGCAGGCGACGTCTTCACCGACGACCTGATTGAGACCTGGATCGGCATCAAGCGCGGTGAAATCGATCAGGCTCGCCTCGCCCCGACCCCGCTGGAGTACGAGCTGTACTTCCACATCTGATAGGCGAAACCTGAATGTCCTACTGCCGATTAGGGTTTTACCTTGCCAATGTAGCTCAGGCCTAGTGGTCTAGTTGTATTCCAAAAAAGAAACGACCTCCGCACGACTCGCTCGAGCCATGCGGAGGTCGTTTCGTATCCGGCCGCCTCCTACCACCGGACGACGGGCCTCTTCGTCCAGTCGATTTATGGAGAAGACGCTTTTTGATTCGTCCATCACATCAGAAAGCCTGAGGGACTCCGCTTGATGATTCGCTCGATTTCAGTCAGGTCGGACGCGAAATAGATGCCATGCTGTCGTTCGGCCGTGGAAAAGCCGGCATCGATCATGCGCTGCAGGAACGCTTTCATATCATCGTAGAAACCGTTGAGATTGTAGAAGATGCAGGGACCGTCCAGCTGATCCAGGCAGATTTTCGACACCACCTCACTGATTTCCTCCAACGTGCCCGTGCCACCGGGAAACGCGATGAACGCATCTCCCAATTCGATCATCCGGGTCCGGCGTTCCGTAATGCTTGGCACGATGGTCAGTTCAGTCAGTCCGGTATGAGCCACTCCACTGTCCGCGAACATCTGCGCTTCGATGCCGATCACCTCGCCGCCGCGAGCCAACACGGAATCCGCGAGCACCGCCATCAGTCCCGCGTTGGAGCCGCCGTACACCAGTCGGTTGCCGTTGTCGGCAATCCATGTGCCCAATTCTTTTACGGCTTCCTTGTATGATGGATCGTTGCCTTCGTGTGCGCCAAGATATACGGTGATGTTCATGTTCGTTCCTTCCATGCCATGTTCATGCATATGCCGAGATGCCGTTCAGCGAGAAGCACCTTTTGCGCGAGCATGCTGGCGCAACGCGGAGTGGCTACGAACAGCTCACCTGACGGGGTTTTGATTCCGGTGGCGAATGTGGAGTCGTTCCGTGGGCGTTGTTTCGCGAGCCTGTCATGGTTGGTGTAGGAGTCAGCGCTCCTATCGGCATGGAATAACCGCGCTAAAGTCTTATATTCCATACTCATGATTTGCTTTATCTCTCTATCAGCTGCCTCTATGTTAGGGAAAGTATAAAATACAGATGCAAAATAAGCGAGACGTTATACCAATAACGTACCTGTTAAAACAATAAGGTTTCAATGCCATACGAGACTGTATTGACATAAAACGCTGTGATTCACCGTTGCGTTGAAAGCCATGCCATCGTATTCGTTCGTCACATGCGCAAACCTACGAAATCCCGATTGCCGAAAGGTTTCCATGCCGCTTCGGCATGGAAACCTTTCGGAGTACGGATCCGTTTCGGTTTAGTCGTTCGTCAGTTTTCTTGCGGATCTTTCTTTCCGTTCGAGGAGATTCTTGATAGATGATTTCCGCGAATGTCCCGTTTTGCCATGGATTTCCGAATTGCCGTGACGACGCCTGCGACGGCGAACACCGCTGCCCAGATGCCGACCGATTTGGCGTAGTCGGATATCCAGTTTCCCGAGACCACGTTTTTCTTGGTGGCGTTCTTTTCATGTTCTGCCACGTATTTGGTTCGGACTCCTCTCACCAGCAGTCTGTGGTCGTTGATTCCGTAGGGCGTGCAGGTGACCAAGGTGACGTAGTCCTTGTCTCGTTCGATGGATAGCGACGAAACGTCATCGGGAAGTACGGTGCGGATGTCGTCCACTTTGTAGGCGAGCGTCTTGTTCAGCACACGGATGTAGAATTCGTCGCCCTGTTCGAGTTGGTCCAGATCGGTGAACAGTTTCTTTCCTGCGACTCCGGTGTGCGCGGAGAGTACGGCATGGGTGCCTTTGCCTCCGACCGGAAGGGATGTGGGCTGCAGATGGCCGACGGCGTCCGCCAGGGTTTCCGTCGTGGTGCCGTGGAAGATGGGAAGGTCCACTCCGATGGACGGTATGCTGAGGTATCCCATCAATCCGTCCCCGTCCAGGTTGAGTAGGCTGGCGTACGGTTCCGTGGTTGGATCCTCGATTTTGCTTTCGTCGAACGGGTCGGTGAGGAACGCGCCGTAATCCAATAGGTTCGCGTTGTACTGACGTGCAGCTTCCAATTCCTCTTTCAAATGGGACGCCGATCCATCCTCATCGTTGTTATTGTTCGATGCCTGTTTGCGCATGCTTTCCTCATACAGGGCCATGTTGCGTTTCTGTTCGACCTGGTAGAGGGCGTTGCTGGCCAAGGGGTATAGGAATGCCGCCAATCCAAGTAGGAAGATAAGGACCAGCGCGGCCGTTCCGACGATGGACTTCCATTTTTTCCCGGCTGACTTGTATGGCATTCCGTTCCTTCCATATAAAGAAGGGCTGTGGATCATAGACCACAGCCCTTCCAGCGACCGTCCCGGATGTTCGAACCGGGCTGATCAGTGTGTTCAGTTGTTGGACTGTGCCTTGCGGCGCAGGGTGATCGCGGCACCGGCCATAGCGCCCATGCCAACCAGCGGCAGGAGGATCACGCCGGCGGCGCCGGTCTGCGGCAGGTGGAAGGTCTTCGGCTTGTTGACGACGGTGGCGTCCACATAGCCGTCCGCATCGTCATCGTTTTCGACAGCAGCCTTCTGACCTGCCTTGCCAGTCGCACCGTCGTCGCCATACTTCGGCGAGATGACAATCTTCTTGGGGCCATCGGACTCGTATCCGGACGGAATCACCGTCTCCTCGAGGATGTAGGTGCCTGCATCGAGGCCCTTGATTTCGATGTGACCCTTGCTATCCAGCTTCAGGCCGGATGCCGCGGACTTCGCTCCGTTGGTGCCTTTCTGGACCACCTGGTACTTGCCGTCGGAGCCGGTGACGTAGATTTCCTTGTCGCCGGTCAGACCGAACTCGACCTTGCTGAACAGGTCCTTGCCATCGGAGAAGGACTTGTCGACCTCGATGCCGTACGTGTACACGTAGACCTTGTGTTCCGTGGAATCCGTGGTTCCGCAGGTGTCGTTGGTGTAGGTCAGCTTCACGGTGTTGTTCTCAGGGACCGCAACCTTGGCGTCCTCGTTGAGGGTGGCCGAGAAGCTCACCTTGATGGCGGAGCCTGCGGCCGGGGTCTGGGTGTAGGAGACCTTGCCGTCGGCACCCTCACCATACGTACCGATGAAATACTTGTTATTGAAGGTGATGACGATGGTCGCGCCCTTCGCGCTCCAACCGTCGGCCAGTTCGCTGACCTTCTTTCCATCGACGGTCACGGTGTAGGTGTCGTCGCCCGCTGACACGGACTTGCCGTCGATGGTGAGGGTCAGCGCATCCACCTGGGCCTTGGTGAGGGTCAGGCCCGAGGACATCGTATCGGTGATGGTGTAGGTGTAGGTGTCGTAGCCGTAGGTGTTCGGCACCTTCATGTCGTTCAGTTCGAACTTGACATCGTCGCCTACGCTGACATCGTCGTACTTCGAATCCTTCTTATTGTCGGAAACAATGCTCTTGTCGATGGACGGCTGGGAGCTCTTCAGGGTTGTGGTGATGTCCTGATCCGAGGTTTCCAGAAGGAACGGGGTGGCCTTCACGACCGAACTGTCGGTGGTCTCCGTGATGACGTAGTAGCCGAAATCGTCAAGCTTGCTCCCGTCGCCCCCGTCGCCGGTGATGACCGTCGGGGTGACGATATCAGCCACTGCGGTGGCGATCTGGCTGGCGAAATCCACCTTCTTGCTGCTGTCGAGTCCTGCGATGAGACCGGAAAGCGCCACATCCGTATCCGCCTTGTCCACGTCGGCCACACCCAATTTGGTAAGCACGGTCCTGATGGCGCTACGTACTCCATCGCTGACGAACGTGTAGGTGGTGGTACCATCCTTCGTCTGCACCGTGGCGAGCTTGTATGCGTTGAAGGTTCGATCAGCCACGGTCTGGGACTGGAGGTCCTTGTCGAACGTGACGGTGGCCGCGGACGCGGTGGACGCGAAGCCCATGCCCAGGCTCATCGTCAATGCGAGACCGCAGGCGATCGCAGCCGCTCCTGTTTTTTTCGGAGTCATTGTTCTATCCCCTTTCTAGGATGTTATCTGTTGTGTCCGCCTGGAAGGCGGACGAAAATCATATGTTGCGCGCACGCCGCCGCATGATCAGCAGCACGGATACGCCCATGAGCATGACGCCCGCCGTCAGTGTCGGAAGAATTCCCGGACCGGCGGTTTGTGGGAGCGTGACGGCCAAATGGTCCACGGCTTGGTACGTGATGTCGTAGTAGAGGGTGTACTCGCCGTCGGTCTTGCTGGTTCCCTGGTAGTCGGGGTCCACGGTTCCCTGCTTGCGTAGCGGCAGGGTGAACGTGATCGGATCGATCGTCACGTATCCTTGCGGGGCCTTGGTTTCCACGAGCACGTATTTCACGTTTTCGTCGGCCTTGAGGTCGGAGAATTTGACGAGACCGTCTTTTCCTGTGGTCTTTGCCTCGCCGACCTGCTTGTAGTCGACGCCCTCATGCTGATGGACGGTGCCTGTTCCGCTGGTCGAGTAGAGCGTGAACTCGGCGCCGGACAGGTCAGCTCCGCTTTCGTCGAGCTTGTGCAGCGTGACGCTGCCGGTGGTTTCCTTCGTGTAGGTGTTGGTGATCTCCACGTTCACGGTCTTCTGTTCGACTGGAACCTTCTTGTAGATGCGCATGACCGACGACTGTTGCGAGTTGCCGTCACCGGTGTGGTTCTCGTTCAGTAGGTAATAGTGTTTCGTGTTGCCTATGACATAGGGGTATTCTTCCTTGGGGTTGCTGAGAGTCACGCCTTGGGCGTACAGCGGGATTCCGTAGTGCAGCCACGCTTCCTCCGCAGCCGTCCACTTTGCGTCGGCAGCCGAGCTGACGGGCTTGCATTCCGTGAGGTCTCCCTGCCCATTGACCTTCACGCACTGGTTCGGCTTGGTGGTGCTTTCGAGGACGAAGCTGTGGTATACGATCAGGTTGCCGCTCTCATCCTTGCCGGATTGCCCTTCGGACGAGTCTCCGACGTAATGCGTGTTCCAGAGGCAGTCCTTGTTCTTGTCCGCTTCCTCTTGGGAAAGCCAGGAGTCGTAGGTCACGCCGTTGATGGTGATCTTCTGGTTGTTGATGTTCACTTGGTTGGCGCTGTGGCCTTCCTTGTTGGTCCAGCTGACGTTCTTGTCTTCGACGTGCATGCCGAGCCATTTCGATGTGTCGTCGACATCCCTGGCCACGACGAGATACTGGTCGTTGTCTTTCGCGGATTCGCCGAACGTCGTGGCCTGCACCCAGTAGTATTCCGTGTCCACTTTCTGGCTACGATCGGTTTCCTGGGCGCTGTAGCCGTCCGGAAGCGACTGCTCCTGCACCGAATATGTGATTTCGTTGTTGTCCGCATCATATCGGTCAAGACCTGAGACAGTACCCTTCCAATCGCTGTCCGCGCTGAGTGTGACCGTGATGTTCCTGCCATACTCGTCCTTGGCGGGCTGTCCGTCGGCAAGCACGGTCATGGTGACGGAGTCCGGTCGGGCGTTCGCCGCGTTGTCGTCGTCATCCCACTGCTTGGATACGTTCAGGGTGACGGGGCCATCGCCCACGGTCACTTCGGGGCCGGATGGATCCGTGGCCGTGTAGGTGTTGGTGATGGTCACGGTGGATGCGTAATCGTCCATCTGGTCTTGGTCTGTCTGCTTGTACGGGTAAAGAGTGGTTTTGTCTGAGGTCAATGCGCCGCTGGCCGCGTCGTATTTGAATTTCGTGGCCTTTTTCAGCTCCGTGACGAGCTTGTAGGCACCCTTCTCCACCACGAGGTAGGCGGTCTTGTTGAGTTCCGGATCATTCTGGAGCATGTTGCTCTGCAGGACGTATCCGTCGTCCTTCTTCACCGCCGTCCATCCGAGCGATTGGGCTACCGTATATCCATCCGTTCCCTTGCCTATATATCCGTACGATTCGTAGGTCGTTCCATCCACGGTGAGCGGATCGGTGAACACATGCTGGGTTGCGGTCATCACGCCATCGGTGGGACCTTCCGCCCTCAACAGATTCACATCGCCTTCATTGCCGTCGAGGATCACGAAGGATTTGCCATTGAGGGAATCCTTGCCCAGACCTGTGGCGAGGGTCCAGAGCTCAAGGTCCTTCGTGGTCTGGTTCGTCATGGTTTCGGAGGACTGTTCATATCCATCCGGAACCACGGTCTCCGATACCTCATAGCCGAGCGATCCGCTCGAATCCTGCACATATGGCAGACCGTCCACCGTCGCGGTCCATCCTTCATCGGACTTCAGTTCGACGGTCTTCGTCACAACGCCGGTCTGCTTGTTCTTGATGGCGATGGTGAGGCTGGACGGGCGCTTGTCCTCATGTCCCGTGTCCGCCTGCCACTTCTTGTTGATCGTTATGGAAACGGTCTTTCCCGTGTCGGAGGATGAATCCGTTCCATCCACGGCTTGAGCGGCCGAGGACGACAGTAATATCGACGCGCACAAGGCGACCACCGGCACTGCCCCCAGCAGCTGCCTCACGTGCCTTCCGATCTCCGCTTTCATTTCTCTCCTTGTCACGGTATGCATGCCTGGGTTTCTTCCACAATCCCAAAACTTCCACCGGATCGCACAACCCTTTCGAAAGTAAGATTAGCAGCATCAAATCGTTGAAAATTCAACGATTTTCAGCCTATCCCCTTCGATAACGGGGGTAGAGTGCGCGACCGTTGGAAAGTGGCGAAAACCTGACCCTCCTTCTTTTCCACCCGTGGAACCGTCCTCCGACACGCCGATGCGACGTGGAACGCACGATGGTGGATCCGGGCGCAGGTAGTTCTTCTTTCTGCGAGACCAGCACGCATACCGTGTCACGTGACGATCTGCACACCCAAAACCACGAACCCCGCCGGCGAAAAAACATTCGCCGGCGGGGTTCGTGGTTTTGAGTGTGTTGTTTTATTTTTCGTTGCGTATCATATCGATGAGTTCCTGTGTGGCGGTTGCCGGGTCGCGTTGTTTGAGTACCTGGGTGTTGTGTTCGCTGGTGCGGTTGTCGATGGTGATCGTGTGGAATACCAGTGCTGCGATGAGGAACAGTGCCATGGGAATGAGGTTGATCACCGCGTTCATGCCTTGCACGGTGGCCGCGTTCTGCACGGTGTTGGGTATGAAGCCTGCGGCGGAGAGCAGGAGTATGCCTGCCGAGCCGCCTATGGTGTTGCCGACTTTGGTGGCGAAGGATACGCAGGAGTATATGGTGCCGTCCACTCTTTGCGAGGTGCGCACCTGTACGTCGTCGATGATTTCCGCCACGATCGGTCCGCTGCAGAAGCTGACCCAGTTGCCCGCGCCGAGGTCAAACCGCGTGCAGTGGGTCCACAAGGACCTTCACGAAGGCCTGCAGCAGGCCTCATCGGTCTTCGAATCCGAGGACGAGGTGAGGAAGATCCAACATGACACGCTGTCGCATTTCAAGGACCGCTAGGGCGCGACGACGCTCAAGGACTGGGGCTTCGAGCTGTATTTAGTCAAGTCGGCGTTTCGTGACTAATCACGAAACGCCGACTTGACTAAATACAAACTGCGGTCAGGCTATCGCCGACATCGCAGGGGACGGGTGCGTGCAGGCCGTGGACGCGCCATACGTCAACGCACATGCCCGGCCTCACCATCAGCAGGCTGTCCGCCAAACGCGGCGCGGCGCAGATCGAGGTCAGCCTGGAACCCCACGCGTTCTGCCTCATCACCCTGACCGAACGGTAGCCGGCTCGACGGAGAACCGTCGACGTCTACTGGGCCACGTTGGAGAAGGCCCAATGCCAGTGGCCGGTGCAGTATGCCGCGGAGAGCGCCACCACCGGCACGAGCACGCAGATCGCGTAGAAGATCCAGTCGGCCGCATGCAGCCGCGACTCACGCGCCTGGCTTCGCGGGGCGTCGGCCCCGAAACCGCGCGCCTCCATGGCCGTGGCGAGTTTCGTGCCGCGTCGTATGGAGACCACCAGCAGGCTGAACGCCTGCGAGAACACGCGCCTGACGGCGTTCCCGTCCCCCAGACCGCGGGACCTGCGGGACTGTCCGAGGGCGCGCCAGTCGTCCTGCAGCAGCGTGAACATGCGCATGCCCGCCAGTCCGCCGTATACGAAACGTGACGGCAGGCGCAGGATCTGGACCAGGCCGTCGGCCAGATCCGTCGGGTCGAGTCCGAACGCCAGGACGACGCCCGGCACCGCGATCGCGGCGACGCGCAAGAACGTGGCCAGCGCATAATACAGCGATCCTTCGGAGACCACGATGATTCCGCCGAGGTCCGCCAACACCGCGCCCGACGTCTTGCCGTACAGTGCCACGGAGACGAAGCTTCCCGCGGCCGCGATCCATACCGGCCATGTCTTGCGCAGCACGGTCCACGGCGCCACTCCCCCGGCCCACAGCAGCGCCATCTCCAGCGTGAACGCCACGGACGCGGACACCACGTCGAGCGTGAGGAACATGGGGATGCACAGTATCAGGGCCCCGATGAAGCGGCTGACCGGATTGATCCTCGCGATGAACCATGAGGGCGACGCGGCCCGCACCTCATCCGACCGTCGCCTGTGGGGCACCACGGTGATGGTCTCCACGACCGCGTCCTTTGTCGTGCCTTCGCCCGATGCGGTGGTTTCCAGCCGTCTCGTCATCGTTCCCCCTCGCTTACGTTGATGATTCGCGCGTCGAGCGCCTTCACCAGAGCCTCGTCGTGCGTGACCATGATCACCGCGGAACCCTCGTCGCGCGCCATGGCGATCAGCCTCACCATTTCGTTCCAGGTCGCGTAGTCCTGGCCGAAGGTCGGCTCGTCCATGACCAGCACCTTCGGAGCGGCCGCCAGCATGGACGCCACGGAAAGGCGCCGCTTCTCCCCTCCCGACAGGGTGAACGGGTTCGCCTTGGCGAAGCGTTTGAGGTTCATGCGTTCAAGCATGTCGTCCGCGATCGCGTACGATTCCTCCTGCGTCCTGCCCATGGATTTGGGCCCCACCGCCACCTCGTCGCGCACGCTGGAGGTGACGAACTGGTGTTCCGGCTCCTGGAAGACCATGCCGATGCGTCCGAGCAGGTCGCGGCTTTTCCACGTGAACACGTTGTTGCCACGGTGTTCCGGCACCATGGGGTCGGCCACGCATACGCGTCCGGCGAGAGGCCTGAGCAATCCGGCGAGGGTCAGGGCGAAGGTCGACTTGCCCACGCCGTTCCTGCCGGTCAGGGCCGTCACCTCGCCGGCGTGGAACTCCACGTTGATGTGCTCCCCCAGCGCGAACGAGCGTCCGAAACTCAGATCCTGGGTGTACAGCACGGTCTCATGCGGCCGTTCGCACCGCGCCCGCGCCGTTTTGCCGGGCTCCGCGGCCGCGTCCTTCCCCGCGCGCCGCTCCGTGTAGTCCGCGATGGCGCGTCCAGGCACCCATGCGCCGCTTTCGGCAAGCAGGTCCCCGTAACGGTCGAACACCTCATCCGGAGCGCCGTCCGCCAGCACGCCGCCGACATGCCGGCCGGCGTCGGGCTTGCCGAGCACGATCACGCGGTCCACCAGGTCGAGCCACACATCGATGTGGTGCTCCACGACCACCAGCGTCTCATGGGTCCGCTCGAGCACATGGCCTACCGCGTCGCGCACCTGGCGCACGCCGTCCGGATCGAGGTTAGCGGTCGGCTCGTCGAGCAGCAGCAGCCCCGGATGCATGGCGAGCGCGCCCGCGAGGGCGAGCCGTTGGCGTTGCCCTCCCGAGAGCTTTCTGGTGGAGTGTTCGAATCCCATATAGTCCAGGCCGACGATGTCGAGCGATTCCCGGACGCGCTTCCAGATCTCCTCTTTGGGCAGGTTCAGGTTCTCGCAGCCGAACGCCACGTCGTCTCCGACGCGTTCCAGGATCGTCTGGGCGTCCGGGTCCTGCAGCACGAGCCCGCACATACCCCTTGCCGAGCTGGCGTCGACGCCGCCGACCAGCAGCTCGCCCTCCCGCTCCCCCTCGTCGTCTCCGCCGAGCACGCCGGCCAGTGCGGACATCAGCGTCGATTTGCCGGCCCCCGACGCGCCGAGCAGCAGCACGCGTTCTCCGGGCCGGATGTCGAAGTCGACGTGGCGCAGCGCGAAGTCCTTGCGTGACGCGTGGCGCCATCCCCAATCGCGCGCGCTCACGCCGATCGCGCCGCCCGTGGACGCAATGAGTTCAGTATCGGTCATCGCAGATTCTCTTTCCTTCAAAAAAGTCGGCCTCGCGGTGCGAAACGCGCGGGACCGACATGGGTCAGACCAGAGCCTGGTTGCGTCCGGATTCGAAACGATCCAGCACGCCGGTGTTCGCGATCGCCTTCTGCAGCAGCCACATCACGAATCCGGCGAGCACCGCGCCGGAGATGGCCGACGTGGCCATGTAGATGCCGACCCGCAGGCCGCTCCATGCGGGGTTGGTAGCCCAATAGTAGAGGGCGCAGCCCACGCCGGCCAACGCGCCGGAGATGCTGGTGGAGAGCCAGTTCCAGGTCTTGTACGCGAAGATCGCGAAGCCGATTTCGGCGGCGAGCCCCTGCACGAAGCCCACGATCAGGGATCCGCCGACGCCCCACTGGTTTCCCATGGTCAGCTCGAGCAGCGCGGCGAGCATTTCGGAGAACAGCGCGGCGCCGGGCTTGCGTACGATGATGGCGGCGAGCGGGCCCGCGAACAGCCAGAACGCGTTGAGCAGGCCTTCGAAGCCCGGAGTCACCGCCGTGAAGATGGCTATCGGAGCCGTGCAGACGATGTCCCAGCCCCAGAAGATCACGCCGGATGCCACCGCGATGATCGCGGTCACGACGATGTCCACCACACGCCATTTCGTGTTGTGCTTGCGTACCGCGGATGATTCGTTTTCACTCATGGATGTGCCTTTCTCTGTCAAGGCACGGGAAAAGAGAGACGTCCGTGCGCCGGCATTACCCGGTATACGTTCAAACGGTCGAAGCGTTCGCTTCCTCTCAGCCTCAACGGCCCCCGTGTCATCGCCCGATAGTACACACCGTGTGGGATTTCCGTCCCGCCGGCGCGTTGCGTCGTCCTGCGGCGTGGCCGCGCGGCGTCCTTACTTCGGCATGCGCAGCAGCGATTCGGCGAGGTTTCTGAACGTCTCGCCGATGGCGTCGTCGCGCAGCGTGCCGTCCTCGTTCAGCACCGCGGGACGTCCCGCCTCGCCGGTTTCGCGCAGCTGCGGCTCCAACGGCAGTTGCGCCAGCAGCGGCACGTCGTAGCCCAGGTTCCTGGTCAGCTGTTCGGACACGCGTTCGCCGCCGCCCTCGCCGAAGATGCGCAGGCGTTCGCCCCCGTGCTCGTAGTAGCTCATGTTCTCCACCACGGCACGCACCTTCATCGGCACCTGCAACGCCACGAGTCCCGAGCGGACGGCGATGTCGGACGCGGACGGCTGCGGCGTGGTCACCACCACGAGTTCGGCGTTCGGCAGCGCCTGCGCCACGGAGATGGCCATGTCTCCGGTTCCGGGCGCCAGGTCGAGCAGCAGAACGTCCGGGTCGTCCCACCACACGTCCGAGAGGAACTGCTCCAGCGAGCGCTGGAGCCGCGGTCCGCGCCATAGGATCGCGCGGTCGGCTCCGGCGAACATGCCTATGGAGATGAGTTTGACCCCCCATGCGGTGACCGGCATGAGCATGCCGTTGAGGTTCGTGGGCTGTGTGGTGGTGCCGAAGAGCCGTGGCAGCGAGAATCCGTAGATGTCGGCGTCGATGGCCGCCGTGCTGTGGCCGAGTGCCGCGAAGGTCGCGGCGAGGTTGGCGGTCACGGACGATTTGCCGACTCCTCCTTTGCCGGATGCGATTGCGAAGATCCGTGTCTTGTTGCCTGGCTTGGTGAAGGGGTTCTGCTTGCGTTCCGCTTTGAGGCCGGCTACGAGTTGGGCGAGTTTGTCGCTGCTCATGGAGCTGGTGTTGATGTGCGGCGTGAGTGTGGCGTCGGGGTAGGTCGCGACCGCGGCGTTGATCCGTTCGGTGATGGTCTGCGAGAGCGGGCAGCCTTCGACGGTGAGTTCCACCGCTATGGCCACGTCGTAGGCGTTTTCGGCGTCGGGCGACGGCGTGGCGTCGATGGACGCGATCATGCCCAGTTCGGTTATGGACCGGCCGAGTTCGGGGTCGATCACTTTGCTGAGTCGTTCGTGGATTTGCGCTTCGATGGTGCGCGCGTCGGTCATGGTTCCTCCTTTGGCCGCGTACCAGCCTAGCGGTTGGCGGCGCGGCATGCCAGAGCGTCGTCGGTACGGTTCGCGGGCGGCATGCGGCGGGTCGCCCGCGCGTCCGCGGTGTGGGGTTCCGTGGTTTTATATGGTGCCGTTGTCGAGGAGCTGTTTGAACTGGTCCTCGTTGAGCATGGGGATTCCCAGCTCTTCGGCCTTGGCCGCCTTCGATCCCGCGTTTTCTCCCACTACGACCCAGTCGGTCTTCCTGCTGACGGAGCCCGCGGCCTTGCCTCCCCGTGCGATGATAGCCTCTTTCGCGGAGTCTCGGGAGAAGTCGGCGAGGGAGCCGGTGACGACCACGGTTTTGCCGGCCAGCGTCTGCGGCATGGTGTTGCCTTGCGCCTCGCTTACGCCGACCCCCGCGGCCTTCCATGCGTCGAGCACGGAGCCGCGCCAGTCGCCCGGTTCGTGCGCCGCGGCGAACCAGTTGACCACGGATTCGGCGATTTCCGGTCCGATGCCGTCGATTCGGGAGAGTTCCTCCACGCTGGCGTGTTCGATGGCGTCGAGCGAGCCGAACGTGCTGGCGATGGTTCGCGCGGTCGGCGGTCCGAGCCTGCGGATGGACAACGCCACGAGCACGCGCCATAGATCGGCGTGTTTGGCCTTGTTCATTTCGTCGAGCATTTTCCTGGTGTTCTCGGCCGGACGGATGTATACGGGCTGTATGCTCGCCACGCCTGTGCGGGACGTTTTGGTCTCCTCGCGGACCACCACCGCGTCCTGCGGGACGTCGTATTGCGCGTATCTGTCCGTGATGCCGTTCGCGGACGCGTCGCCGGCCTGCGCCGCGTCGGACGCGTTCCTGCGTTTGCGCGCCGCGGTCGGGGATGTCCAGAACGCGGGCACCTGGTGCCAGAGTCCGGATCCGCCGACGCGTTTGCGGGTCTTCCTCGCTTTTCCGTTCGCGTCCTTGGTCTCGTGGATTTCGATGATGGGCGCCTCGCGCCATACGCGCACGTCCTTCAGCCGTTCCGCGGTCAGCGAGAACAGCCCGGCCTCGCTGGACAGTACCGGCGTCTGCGCCTCGGGCAGTTCGAGCCCTTCCGCCGGTTCGTACGGTTCGGGCTCCTCGCCGGGCTTCACGACGATTTCGGTGATGTTCGGCGCATAGGTGTCCACCGTGTCGGGACGGTCCTCCTCCGGATTGGTCAGGGCTATGGCCGACTGGTCGCCGAGATGTTCGATGTCGAACGCCTTGCGCGACGCCAGGTTGATGATGCGTTCGGTCAGCTGCGCCGGACATGATTCCACGTTCGGACAGCGGATGTCCTTGTCCCCCTCCTTGGCCGGGGCCAGCTCGGTTCCGCAGCTCGGGCAGGTGTCCGGCATGACGAACCGCCTCAACGATTCCTCCCGTCCGTTGCGCCGTTCCAATACGGGGCCGACGAGTTCCGGGATCACGTCCCCGGCCTTGCGCACCACGACGGTGTCTCCGATGAGCACGCCCTTGCGTTCCACTTCGAACGGATTGTGCAACGTGGTGCGCGAGACGGTGGATCCGGCCACGTACACGGGTTTGAGCAGCGCCACCGGGGTCACCCGTCCGGTACGCCCCACCTGCACGGTGATGTCGAGCAGTTCGGTGTTGACTTCCTCGGGCGGATACTTGTAGGCGATGGCCCATCGCGGGGCGCGCGACGTGGCTCCGAGCGCGCGCTGCAATCCCAGGCCGTCCACTTTCACGACGATGCCGTCGAGCGCGTGTTCGATGTCGGAACGGTGCTCGCCGTAGTGGTCGATCATGTCCAGTATCTCGGCGAACGACGTGACATCGCGGTTGTGCGGCGAGACCGGCACGCCCCATTTCCCGTACATTTCGTACGCCTGCGACTGGTCGGCTATCTCGTCGTGCGCGTGCGCGCCCCAGTCCAGCGTGCCGATGCCGTGCGCGTAGAAGCTGAGCCTGCGGGTGGCGGTGATGCGCGGATCCTTCTGGCGCAGGCTTCCGGCCGCCGCGTTGCGCGGGTTGGCGAAGGGCGCCTTCCCCGCGTTTTCGTGTTCGGCGTTCAATGTGTGGAAATCGTCCCAACGCATGAACACCTCTCCTCGGATCTCCACGAATTCGGGGATGTCCTCCTCCGGTCCGGCAAGGTTCTGCGGGATGTCGGCTATGGTGCGCACGTTGAGCGTGATGTCCTCACCGGTCACGCCGTCGCCGCGCGTCAGGCCCTGTTCGAGCACGCCGTTGCGGTAGATGAGGTTCAACGCGAGACCGTCGATCTTAACCTCGCAGCTCATCGGCAGGGGTTTCGCTTCCGGCCAGTCGAGGCCGCGCAGCACGCCGTCGTACCAGTCCCTCAGCTCTTCGAGCGAGAACACGTCGTCGAGGCTCATCATGCGCGATGGGTGGCGCACCGATGCGAAGTCGTTGGAGAAGGCGCCTCCCACGCGGTGGGTCGGCGACTGCGGCGAGTCGAGCGAAGGGAACCGCGACTCCAGTGCCTGCAGGCAGCGCAGCCGCGCGTCGTACGCGGCGTCGGAGGATACGGGCGCGTCGTCGATGTAGTAGGCGATCTGGTCGGATTCCACCCAGGCCGCGACCTTCGCCCACAGTCGTGCCGCATTGTCGGCGTTCATGGCGGACACGTCGAGTCCGTCGAGGCGCATCGCGTCGGCGTCCGTCTGCTGCAATGCCGCGATCCACTGTTCGCCGCCGGGCGTGCGGTGGCCCGCCCCGCCCTCTCGTATGGAGCGCGCCGGGGCCACGGCGGCCGGTTCGCCATCCGCGGGGGAATCGGGGGATTCGATGTCGTCGAAGTCCCAGGCCAGTTGTTCGGAATCGTCATGCATTGCCATTGTCGTCACTTTCTCGTCGCCGTCCGGCTGACGGCGGTTTCATGCGGATCGTCAGTTGTTCAGCGAGCGCAGGAACTGCATCTGCACCATGTCGGCGCCGTCTTGTTCCGCGTCCTCCATACGCCATGCGGCCACCGACAGTGTGCGGGCCGGTACGAACATGCCTTCGTCCACGCATACGCGTGCCGCTTTGCGTACGATGTCCGCCACTTGCGTGTGGGGCCATACGGGCAGTCCCGCCTGGTCGAGTATGTGCGCGGCGGCGCGGACGTTGGTCGGTACCGGGATGCATTGCGATTGGACGCGGGACATGAGTTCCTGCAGTTCGTTTTCCAGCGATCCGATGCGTCCTGGGGCTATGTGGTCGCTCATGATGTATGCGGCTGCGGCGATGTCGAAGTGGTCGCACATCCATTCCGCGTATGCGAGTCGGTAGTAGGCGTAGGCGGCGTCTTCCCGGTCGAGCGACACGTTGAGCGCGTTGATGCATGCGGCCCGTGCCGGCCCCCAGTCTTCCGCGCGGGCGAGCTGTATGGACAGGCGCGTGTGCGAGAGCGGATAGGTGGGCGCGTATCGAACCATGGCGTTGAGGTGCGGCAGCGCGGCCTGCACGCCTTTGATTTGCGCGAGCACGTCGGCCAGTTCCATGTGCGCGTAGAACAGGTTGTCGGGAATGAGCACGGTGTGTTCGTCTTTGGTGGCGAACAGCCGGTTGTAGATCACCCGTTCGGCGTATGAGTTGAAGTAGCGTGGCACGCCGGGGTTGGATGCGAACAGTCGATCCATGCGTTCGACCGCGGCCTGCGCCTGCTGTATGCCCTGTTCGACTTGCCCGTTGAAGAGCAGGTCCCGGGCTTTGATCCGTGCCGCGTCGAGTTCGTCGGCGAGGGCGAAGGAGAAGTCCGGGGTGTCTTCTCCATCGATCAGCGCGCTGGTGGCCTGCGGCGCGAGCTCGCTGAGTTCCGGATCGGATATGGCGTTGACGATGGCCACCGCCTGTTGCGCTTTGGCCACCGACTGCAGTTGCGTGTTCCGTGCGAGCCGGTGGAATTCGTCCACGGCCCGTTGCAGCAGGTCGGCGCGTTGTATGGAAAGCCCCGACACATCCCCGCATCCGAACAGTTGTTCGAGTTCGTTGGTGAATTCCATGTCGGCCAGTTCCGGCTCCTCCTGGCTTCCCGCCGGGGAGAACCGGCTGTCGCGCATGTCGAACGTGGCGTCGACCGGTTTGAGGGCGCCCCGCCCGTCGATATCCATTTCGGCGTCGAACATGCGGTAGGTGTCCGCCGGGTCGGCCAGTCCCACGTCGCGCAGTCGTTCCAGGAATTCCTCGCGGGTGAAGATGACCGTCACCAGGTTGCGTACGGTCGGATTCTTGCGCAGCTGGCTCATCGGATCGTCGTCGGCCTCGCCGAAGTCGGTGAGGCCGATCATGCCGGCCGCCGCGCCCCGCATCGGGGATGCGTCATGCCCGTCCTGTGCGGCGAACGTCATGTCGTCGAAGTCGATGCCGCTCATGAGGTCTTCGAACTGGCTGTCGACGCTTTCGTCGTTCCCGCCGTCTTGAGGGCGATCCCCCGCGTTTTCCGCGGGTTTGGGCGGCATGGGGCGCATCAGGTCGCCGCTCGGCTCGCCGTGCATGTCGCCGTCTTTGGGGTCGGCCTTCGAGCCGGTGGGCCCCATTTCGCCCGAACGGACGCGTTCGAACGCGTTCAGCGCCTCGCTCATGAGTTCGCTGATGGCCGAGTCCTGTTCCGCGATCGCTTCCTCGAGTCCGATCGAGTCGATCTGCATGGACACGCGTCGCACGTTCGGGTCGGCGCCGAAGCCCAATGCCGTCATCATCAGGCCCACACGCAGGTTGTAGTCGGCGCTCATGCGGGCGCGTTCGGAGTCGGTCAGTTCCGTCCATGCGCGGCGGCGCGCGTCGTATCGGGTGGACGGCATCATGGCCACGCCCGCCGAGGTGAAGCCTATCGCCACGTTGCCGTCGTTGAGGTTGCATCTGAAGTTGACGTCGAACCGGTAGGGCAGGCGCATGCTGCGCAGCAGACGCGCCATCGTCTGGCGGTACACCCATTCCGAGCCGCCGTCGGCGCCGGAGCGTCCGCCGTGTTCGTTTTCGTTGCCGTCGGCTATGGCGCGGCGGGTCTCGTCGGCGATGTCCACCAGGCGCGAGACCGCGTGGACGCCGTCCGCCGGGACTCCACCCGCCTCGTCGGGGAGCGCGCCGAACCCATCGTCCGGCTTGAGCGCCATCAGCGCGGGGTTCTCCAGCAGCGCCATGTCGATCTGCGCGGCCTGCGCGCGCGTCACGGTGTCTTCCGTGGGCGCCGCTCCGATGCGCGAGTTGCGTTCCAGCCAGGAGCTCACCGCGGCGAAACGGTTGAGGTTGCCTTCTATGGTGAGCGCTCTGAGCGACGCGGAGAAGGGCAGCGTGGAATCCCAGGTGAAGAAGTAGCATCCGGAATAGCTCGACGTGTACAGGTGCAGCGGTTCGGCGCCGTGCACCGCTTCGAGGCCCTGGTCGCCGTCGAGCGCATGGGCCTCGCGCATGAGGTCGGCGAAGTAGTCCTCGAGTCCGGATGCGCGCATGCCGTGCGACCGAGCGCTCATCGTGTCTCGGATGGAGCGTCGGATCGCGCCGATCGGCGCCTCGCGGTTGAGCCTGCGGAAGATGTTTCCCGATCCGAAGCCGACCAGCAGGCCGTTCATCTGCGGCAGCATGTACGCGGCGAAGAACGCGATGGTGAGCGCGTCACGGTATTCGAGGTCGAACCTGAGGGATTCGGGAAGGTTGGCGCGCATCTGTTCGAGCGTGTACGAGTTGCCCGCCTTGAGCCATGACGCGAGCCAGATCATACGGCCGTCGCCCATGCGCCCCACCACGCCGCCCTGCGAGACGCGCACGGTTCTTGCCGCGCCGCCGGCCGGCACCGCATGGCCGAACCTGGGGCCGTCCGCGAGCGCGAGCTCATCCTCCTTGATGAGCAGGAACCTCGCTTCCATGCCCTGCACGTCCATGGCGGGGTCGGAACCTGCGAAGACGCGGGCCTTGCCGTCCGCGAGCGCGATCTGCGTGAAGTGGTCTTTGTCGGTGAACAGTCCGATGGAGAAGGTGTTGCCTTGGTTTTTGGGAAGTCGCGCCCAGCCGACTTTGCATTGTTCCGGCACGCCTTCGAGTCCGTCGATGATGTGGCGTTTGGTCAGTGGGGTGAGTCGGATGGCGTTGCGGGTGAGGTCGTCGGCGGGGGTTTTGCCGTGGGGTTTTGCCGTGGGGTTCGTTTTGGCGGCGCGGGCGATGATGGTTCTCACCTTTTGCACGGTCCGCTTGACGCTGTCGAGCATGTTCCGGTTGGCGTCCGGTTGGTGTGCCGAGGGCGTTGCTGGTGTGTGGTGGGCCATGTGTGTCATTCTTTCAATTCAGTGCGACATGCGTCCGATTGCGCTGCCGTTAGAATGATGACGTGATTTCTTCGAAGCTTGTTCAGGCACGTCACCGTATGTGCGCAGCCATTCTAGCCGCTTTTGTTGTTGTGGTGGTGGTTGAGTGCGTGTTGTGCAATCTTGCGTTTTGGCGCACGTTGGCGGCGTCGGGTGATTCGGCGGCCGCGTATAACACGTTGGGGCCGGGGCTTGAGCGTACCGATGATGGTCTGCTTCGTGTGACGGATCCGACCCAGGCGTATATGCAGGTGGCGGCCGATGGGTCGTCGGATTACGTGCGTGTGGTCGCGGTGTCGGATGATGTGCTGGCCGGGCTGTCGGATGGTTCCGGTGATGTGTTGTCCACGGTTCGCGTGCGTGCGGATGCGGATCGGTCGGCGTGTGGCATCACTTCGGTCTCGTTGGCTTCGGACCGTTCGATGTATGTGAAGGCCCGTGCGGGGCGTACCGTGCGTCTGCAGATTCTTGAGCCGAAGGGTTCTTTGATTCCGTTCGACGCGGTGCGTGCGAACGTTCGTGTGCCGTTCGCGTTCAGCGCGTTGCGTGTCGGGGCCATGGCGGCCGTGGTGGCGTTGGTGTTGCTGTGGCGTCCGGGTTCGCGCTTGTGGAGGGTTCCGCTTGACGTGTCGGATGTCCGGCAGCGGGGCGCGCTGGCCGTTCTGCTGGCCGTTCCCGCGGTGGCCACGTTGGCCGTGGTGGTGTGGCAGGTGCGCAATGCCGGGCCGTTGTGTTTCCATTCGGACGGCATGTACACGTATGACTACGACCAGTACGATCATGTCGCGCAGGCGTTGCTGCGGGGCCATGCGTGGCTGGATTTGGAGGTTCCACGGGAGTTGGCCTCCGCGGCCAATCCGCATGATGTGTCCACCAGGCTTCGGCTGCTTGACGCAGGCGTGACCCCTATTTATTGGGATTACGCGTTTTTTGATGGTCATTGGTATTCGTATTTCGGCGTGATTCCGGCGTTGCTGCTGTTTGTGCCGTTCCGCGCCGTCACGTCGCTGTGGGTCGATGGCGGTCTGATGCTGCCGTCCGGCGCCGCGGTGCCGCTGCTGATGTTCGGTTTTCTGGTGTTCTCCTGCCTGTTGACGATTCGTGTCGTCTCGCGTATTCGTCCGCATGCTCCCCTTGCCGCGGTCAGCATGCTGTGCGTGTTCGTGTTGCTGGCGTCCAATGGCGCGTATCTGTGGTATCGGACGAATTTTTATTCCGTGCCGATTGCGGCTTCGCTGTGTCTGAGCTCGTTGGGGTTATGGCTGTGGCTGAACGCCGACAGGAAGTCCGACGCGTCCGGATGGCTGGTTCGCGTCGAAGGCGCGGACGCGTTGTCGGTGCCCCATCTGGCGGCCGGGTCGGTGTGCATCGCGGCGAATCTGGGATGCCGTCCGCCGTTCGTGGTGGTCGCTTTTCTGGCGTTCGCGATTTTCCGTCCGCAGATCTTCGCGATCTTCCGTCAGATTCCCGTTTCCGTTTCGCTTCCCCGTGGGCGCGTGCGCGCTCTGTTGAGACTGCTGCGTGGCCCTTTGGCGGTATTGCTGCCCGCCGTGGCCGTGGTCATACCGTTGTTCGCCTACAACATGGTCCGGTTCGGCTCCCCGTTCGATTTCGGTTCGTCGTACCAGATGACCGTCACCGATATGACCAGTTACGTCCAGCCATTGGCCAATTTCGCGCTCACGATCGTCTATTACCTGTTCCTGCCGTTGCGTTTCACCGGCGAGTTTCCTTTCATCGCCGTCTCTCCCGCCCCGCTCCCTTCCTGGGGGTACGCCGAGGCGATGCCGGGCGGCCTGTTCGCCATGGTGCCGTTGGCCATGCTCTCGTTCGCATTGCCGTTCCTGCGTCGGCGCATGCGTCTTGCAGACAGGGCCAACCTGTGGCATGCGCTGATGTGTTGTCTGCTGTTGGGCCTGCTTGTGGTGGTGA
Organism: Dysosmobacter segnis; assembly: GCA_963590945.1. Taxonomy (GTDB): domain Bacteria; phylum Actinomycetota; class Actinomycetes; order Actinomycetales; family Bifidobacteriaceae; genus Bifidobacterium. The sequence goes on along the minus strand of CAVAQZ010000026.1, from coordinate 4,321 downwards.
TGGATTCCCGCCTGGGCGGTCTTGGATGGCGTTATGCCGCGGATTCCGGCTGGCTGTTCGCCGTTGCCGCCGTACCCGCCATTCTGTTGGCCGTGGACTGCCCGAGGCCCCGCGCCGCACGGATGGCGCGCGCGGCGTTCCTCATGCTGCTGCTGTTTTCGATCGCGGTCACGGTGATGTCGCTGTTCATGTTCGGCCGCGACGACGAGCTGCTGCGCAACAATCCCGCGTTGTTCCACGAAGTGCAGTCCTGGTTCGCGCTGTTGTGAAAGGGCGCGTGGGCGTTCCGACCATGCACCTTTTTTTAGCGTATGCTCAGCATTTCCCATGGTTCGTCCAATGAAACCGTCTGCCGGTTCAGAGGTATGCCGATAATAGTGACTGTTGTTCCATGCCTGTAAAGAGACGAATTTTCGGGGAGCTGTCAGCCGATGAAATCCTTGCCTTTGATATCCAACCATCCCAAGGCCGCGCGATGGGTGGCCGCGGTGGCCGCCACCGCGGTCGCGCTCGGCGCCTGCATGCTCAACTACGACAATGTGGACGCATCGATTCGCCAGAGCCTCACCGAACGCCTCAACGCGCGCATCGAAAACGTGTACACGTCCGACTATCAGAGCATGGCCGACGAGACGCTGCGATCGGAGAGGAGCACGGCCGACGCCACCGAGTCCGACATGTTCGTCAGGGAGAATCCTTACGGCACCAACACCACGTCCCTGTACGTGTACTTCACCACCGACGACGAGGTTTCCGTCTCCTACACCGTACATGCCGACGGCTACGCGGACTTCACCCGCACCGCCTATCAGGAGAGCGCATATCAGAAGAAGCATGAGTTCCAGCTGCTCGGCCTGGTGCCGGACGTGCGGAACACCATCACGTTGACGCTCACCGACGAGAACGGCGTTTCGCGCACGCGGACCATCGAACGCAAGGGCGCCTCACTGCTCGGCAACGAGGAGGTCCAGCTCGAAAGCACCGCCGACGCGGCTTCCGGCACCGATCTGGGAGATGGCCTGTACGTGGTTCTCGGCAATGATTCCGACGAGCAGGACTTCATGTTCTACTACGACACGAACGGCGTGCTGCGAGGCGAGATCCCCGTGCTCTACTATCGTTCGCACCGACTGCTGTTCGACGAGGACGGCCTCATGTGGTTCTCCGCGTCCACGCACCATCTCGTGGCCATGAACCGTCTCGGCAAGCTCGAGAAGATCTACGACCTGGGCTCCGGATACATTCTGCACCACGACTACGTGTTCGACTCCGACGAGAACATCGTCATGCTCGCCACACAGCGCAACCGCAGCGACAACGCCGTCCAGGACCAGGTCATCAAACTCGACACCTCCACCGGCGAGGTCACGCCTCTGCTCGATTTCGGGGACATGTTCGCCGACTACAAGCAGTCCACCACGCACGCCGGCACCGACGAATCCGACTCGGACGCCAAGAACCGTTGGGATTGGCTGCACTGCAACACCATCCAGATGCTGCCGGACGGTTCCGCGTTGTTCTCCGCGCGTGAGACCTCCACCATCATCAAGGTCAACGATCTGGAGACCGATCCGACCCTCGACTACATGATCGGAGAACCCTCCGTGTGGAGCGGCACCGAGGAGGCCGGCTCGTTCCTCACCAAGGTCGGCGATTTCCCCGACACCGGCGGCCAGCATTCCATCACCTACGTCTCCGACGATTCGCTGCAGGACGGCCAGTACTACCTGTATATGTTCGACAACAACTTCGGCACCGCGCTGACCCGCCCCGACTTCGACTGGTCCGTGATCGACGGGATCTCGACGCAGTTCTCGTCCGATACGGCGCATTCGCAGTACCGCAAGTATCTGGTCGACGAGAACGCCGGCACGTACACGGAGGTCAGCTCATTCGACGTTCCATACTCGCCGTACGTCTCCTCCGCGCAGGAGCTCGGGAACGGCAACGTGCTCATCGATTCCGGCATGAAGGGACTGTTCGGCCAGTACTCCTCGGACGGCACGCTGCTGAGCGAATTCAGGATGGCGCTCAACACCTCCTATATCTACCGCGTCTACTCCTACGACTTCTCCGGCTACACCTTCGCCTGACCACGCCCGTAGGCCTGCACGCGATCCCGCCATGCCACCGTCCTTGAAAGGGTTCGCCTGACGGGATTCCTCCATCCGCCGAACCGCCCGCGGATACGGGCCGTGACTATACAATGGGCCACATGGGATTCTTCGACGCCTTTCTCTCCAAACCCCCGCATCATGCGCGGTCCGTGACGTTCCTTCTCAAGGACGCCTCCCACATCTACGACGGCGGCAACGTGGGCCTGAACGCCACCGATCTGACCATCACCCCGGAAAGCCGCCGTGTGGCGGTGATCGGCCTGAACGGCTCGGGCAAGACCACGCTGCTCAAGCTCCTCGACGGCGCGCTCGCCCCGACCGGCGGCGCCGTGCGCGTCAACGCGGACGGCGCCGAGTACGATACGAGCGTCAAACGCGACCTGAAACACATCGAAGGGTTCGTGGGCCGCGTGCGCCGCGAGGAGATCCCCAACAGCTACTACCGGGCCGCGTCGATCCGCGAGGCCATCGACCAGCCGTTGAAGAAGCGCAGGATCCCGGAAAGCGAACGGCAGGCGATCATCGGCGACCTGTTCGCCCACTTCGACCTCGCCGGCGTGGCCCGCGAACCGGCATCCGCGCTCGACAGCGAGAGACGGCATCTGCTGGCCATCGCGTCCGCGTTGAGCCTCTCCCCCGCCGCGATCGTGGCCGACGAGCCCACGAAAGGATTGGACGAGGTCTCTTCCGCGCATGTCGCCGACGCATTGTTCAGCTATGACAGGCAGGTGGTGTTCGCCACGCACGACACGAGCCTGGTCACGAACGCGCGCTACGCGATCGACCGCACACTCGTGGTGGACGATCATGACGTGGTGTTCGACGGAACGCCGTCCGACGCCGTGGCGTTCTATGCCGATCTCGTCCGTGCCCGCTACGAGGCGTCGAGATCCTGAATGGTCACGCTTCGATGAGGGCGGCCACCGTGTCGAGCACCGCGTTCACGTTGCGGCGGAACTCCTCCTCCCGGGGCAGCAGCGAGATGGCCAGATATCCGTTGGACGCCATGTCGAAGAAGTATCCGGGCTGGCCGGAAACCCCATGGCGTTCGATCATGGCGAGCACCAGCTCGTTCTCGTCGAGTACGCCCGGTACGTGCAGAAGCACGTTCCATCCGCCTTCGGCGCGCAGTACATCCACCAGTCCGTTCGCATCGGCCTGCAGCATGGCGTGCAGCGTCTTAAGGTTCGACCGCACGCGATCGCGCACCCTGGCGGTCTGCGCCGGCGCGGCCCGCAGCATCCGCGGCATCCGCCTGGCGATCAGCTCGCTCATCGGCAGATAGTCGTCGGCGATCACGTCGAGCCTGCGCTTGGCTTCGGCGATGTCGTCCGATGGGCCGGACACCTGTATCCAGCCCACCTTCGCGTGCGGCGCGGCAAGCGTCTTCGAAAAGCCGTCCAACGCGAAGGTGAGCACGCCCGGTTCCCCCGCCAGACGCGCGTTGCCGTCGAACGGTTCGAGATCGTAGTCGTAGAACACCTCGTCCGCGATGATCGCGATCCCATGTTCCCTGCAGAGCGCCACCAGCTCGCCGCGTTCGGATGGTTTGACGTACGAGCCGGTCGGATTGTTGGGATTGATGAGCACCAGCGCGCGGATGCGTCCGCCGTCCTCTCCCTCCAGCGTTTCCCTCAGTTCGGCCACATCGATGTACCAGGATCCGTCGAACCGCTGCTGGTATTCGATCATGTCCACGCATTCGAGGCGGGCGATCGATTCGATGAGCGGATAGCCCGGTTTCGGCGCGAGCAGCGCGTCTCCCGCGTCGCATAGAAGTTTGATGAGCCACGAGTAGGCTTCGGACGTCGAGCTGAGCAGGTACAGGTCATCGGCGCCGCAGCCGATTCCCTTGCCGTTCATGTATTCGGCCAACGCTTCGCGGGCGTGACGCTGGCCGCGTGGCTCCGCGGAGTAGACGTATGGCAGAAGGTCGGGCGCGAGGTCGTGCCTGGTGGGATTGGAGTCGTTGGTCCTTCCCAACGCGGCGCCGGACTTCCTCGCCGCGGCTTCGGCCGACGCGATCGGATTGGGATTGCCGATATCTACCCTTGAGGAAAAACGCATGCCTTCCACCCTACTCCATGGTTCGCATCCGGCCGACGCGACGGCGAATCGAACGAATACGAAGGTGGCCCATCCGACGAATTGAACTGCGCCCCGATTGTTGGACGCTGTTAAATAGGATACAGGTCTAGGCTGCG
>CAVAQZ010000025.1:0-32279 GCA_963590945.1 Dysosmobacter segnis | reverse complement strand
ACCTGGTTCCGAGCAACCCCAGATGAGCCTTCCGACACCTTGGCTTGGTCAGGTTCGACTTCGGAGAAATCTTCCGATTCTTCATCTTCGTATTCGTCCTCGTATTCATCTTCATCTTCATCTTTAGGAAGATTCGGATCGAAAATTTCGAAAGACGCCGTGCTGCAATTTCTTATCTTTTCGAAGAACTCATCGGAGCGCGGATATGCCACTTCCACGGTCCATTTCTTCGTATCCTTGAAATTAATCAGATTATTACGCTTTCCGGTATCCAACAGAAGTTCGGACCACGCATCCAGCTTCTTTTCAGCTTCTCTTTGTCCCACTATTTGCCTCACCTTCATATTTCGCTTCGCAAAAGGCTTAAAACAGAATCCAGTATAGTTAAGAGGAATGTTGTAGCCCAAATGCAATCAAAATTGCCCGGTACTCGTTTGCGCACGGATGGCATACGGTAAGAGGCCACGACTCAACCACAGAGATTCAGACTTTATCAATCGATCCAAGAGGTAATTTCAGCGCAATCTACACCCAGCTCCTGCTCTCGATGATGAGCCGTTGAATAGGACCATAACGCATCATAATTTTTTCGGCTCTATTGTCCTGTTTTCTCCACCCGCTGGAGGAATCTCCCCATTCCGAAGCACGTCAGCGTACGTATTCCGCCAGTCGCTGGATAATTCCTCCTTCTGAGAGGCCCTTCAGCGTCCCAATACATCCAGCAACTGGATAAAATACCCCTTTCAGAGGCGTCTAAACAAACGAATTTCCCCAGTCACTGGATAAATTGGACGTTGATCAACATCCAAGCGTCACGATTTTTCCAGTGACTGGAGGAATCATCCCGTTCTAGAGCACGTCAGCGTACTGATTTCCCCACTCACTGGATAATTCATCCTCCTAAGAGGCTCCTTAGCGACCGAATTTATCCAGTCGCTGGAGGTTTCTGCTCGCTCAGTATCTCCTCAGCGTACATATTCCGCCAGCCGCTGGAGGAATCATCCCTCTTAACGGCCTCCCAGCGTCCTGATTCATCCAGCGACTGGATAATTTTGATCTTTGCGGGGTCCCTCAGCGTCCAGAAATATCCAGCGACTGGATAAAACATCCCCCTCAGAGGCATTTAAGCGTACTGATTTATCCAGTCACTAGATAATTTAGGACGCTGGTTGACGCCCAAGTGTCCGGAAATATCCAGCGACTGGATAAAACATCCCGTTGAAGGACTCCTCGGACCATCAATACCGCTGCACCGCTGCACGCCTGCCGCTCCTACAGCGACCTCAGCTCCTGCGAGCACCATCGCTCCTACAGCGAAAAGGAATCAGAACAGCCGCAGGGAATCGTCTTCCGCGCCCTTCATCTCGTCATAGTCGAGGATAAGACATTCGAAACCACGATCCTGCGCAAGTACGCGGGCCTGCGGCGTGATGGTCTGCGCGGCGAAAATACCACGTACCGGTGCAAGCAGCGGATCCCTGTTCAGCAGCTCGCAATACCGGGTAAGCTGCTCCACACCATCGATGCCGCCATTACGTTTGATCTCGATGGCGACGTGCCTGCCCTCCGCATCGGTGGCCATAATATCGACCGGGCCAATCGCTGTCGGATATTCCCTACGTACCAGCTTGGCGCCTTCGCCGATACGCTCGATCTGTTCGGCAAGATATTTCTGAAGATGATCTTCGACACCGTCTTTGATCAATCCCGGATCCTCGCCGAGGTCGTACGACTCGTCGGAATAGATATGCTGCAACGTCACTTCGAGCACATCGTTGGATTTGTCGGCCGATGCCCGAATCACCTTTTGGGGAACATCGGTCTCGACATCATCGTCGGCATTCTCCGGTGTGATGTCTTTGATGGTGCAGGGTGCGGACATCCAGTTGAGCGGTTTATACGAGCCGAGTTCGGAGAATATCAGCAGGCTGTTGTCTGCCTTGATGAGCAGCACACGCTTGGCCAGAGGCAAAGAGGCATTCAATCGGCCGGAATATTCGGCGGAGCAATCAGCAACAATAATTCGCACGAGCCACTACCCTACCATGCACGAACAGCAGACGCACGAACAGCAACCAGTCGAACGCCATCGTCCAGCCACGAACGCAACCCCTCCCGTCATCCATGAAAGCTCAACCATTCATCGCGATTCATCGGCTCAGATCCCGGCGTGGCCGTGTCCTCGCACAACGATCATTGGAGTCGGGCGAATGCAATAGTTCGTCGGCAAACAACTCGACGCGGAACTTGAGTCCAATCAAAACACTATGTCTCCATACATCCCGCAAGCTCAGCAATCCGGAGGCAAAAACAAAGTGGCCTCCCGCCATAAGGCAAGAGGCCACTTCAATCGCATCAATCAAGCGATCACTTTTCTACTCGCTTGAGATTATGCGCACGTTCGACCGCAACGGTGAGCTTGTTCGAATCGAAGGAGATGAAACCGTCGGTCACGATGACCGAGTGACGATTGCCATCGGGATCCACCAGAACGATGGGGCCTTCCTTGATTACGGTCAACACAGGCTCATGGTTGGGCAGGATACCCATTCCACCTTCAGAAGCCGGAATGGTAACGGACTTCGCCGTGCCCTGCCACACCGGATGGTCGGCGGCGACGATATTCACCTGCATAGTCGATCCGGCCATCACGCACCGAATTCCTTCTGCATGTCGTGCCACTTCTTCTCGAGATCCTCGATGCCGCCGATACCGGAGAATGCCTGCTCCGGAACGTCGTCGTACACGCCGTCGCAAATACGGGTGAACGCTTCGATGGTCTCGCTTGCCGGAACATAGGAACCCGGGCGACCGGTGAACTTTTCGGCGACGTAGAAGTTCTGGCCAAGGAACTGCTCGATCTTACGAGCGCGGTTCACGGTGGTCTTGTCTTCTTCGCCGAGTTCGTCGATACCGATCAGGGCGATGATGTCCTGCAGTTCCTTGTTACGCTGCAGAATCGCCTTGACGCGGTTCGCGCAGTCATAGTGGGCCTGGCCCACGTAACGAGGATCAAGGATTCGAGAGGTGGAGCTCAGCGGATCCACTGCCGGGTAGATACCCTTGGAAGCGATGTCACGGGAAAGCTCGGTGGTCGCGTCCAGGTGGGCGAAGGTCGTTGCCGGAGCCGGGTCGGTGTAATCATCGGCCGGCACGTAGATTGCCTGCAGCGAAGTGATGGAGTGGCCACGGGTGGAGGTGATTCGCTCCTGCAGCGCACCCATCTCGTCCGCCAGGTTCGGCTGGTAGCCCACTGCGGACGGCATACGGCCGAGCAGCGTGGACACCTCGGAACCCGCCTGGGTGAAGCGGAAGATGTTGTCGATGAACAACAGCACGTCCTGATTCTGCACGTCGCGGAAGTACTCCGCCATGGTCAGTGCGGTCAGCGGAACACGCAGACGGGTACCCGGCTGCTCATCCATCTGGCCGAAGACCAACGCGGTCTTCTCAAGAACGCCGGCTTCTTCCATTTCGCCGATCAGATCGTTGCCTTCACGGGTACGTTCGCCGACGCCCGCGAACACGGACACACCGCCGTGGTTCTGGGCGACTCGCTGAATCATTTCCTGAATCAGAACGGTCTTGCCGACGCCTGCGCCGCCGAACAGACCGATCTTGCCGCCCTGCACGTACGGGGTCAGCAAATCGATGACCTTGATGCCCGTTTCGAACATCTGGGTCCTGGATTCAAGCTGGTCGAATGCCGGCGGGTTGCGGTGGATGGGCCAACGCTCCGTGATGGTGATGGTCTCGTCGTCCTTCTGGTTGAGGATGTTGCCGGACACGTCGAACACGTGGCCCTTGGTAACGTCGCCAACCGGAACGGAGATCGGGCCGCCGGTGTCGTACACGGTGGCGCCACGAACGAGGCCGTCGGTCGGCTTCAGCGCAACGGTACGCACGGTGGAATCGCCGAGGTGCTGTTCGACCTCGAGGGTGATCTTCTTAACGCTTTCGCCCTCTTCGCTGAGCGTGCTGGACAGCTCAACGGTAAGTGCGTTGTAAATGTCGGGCAGGTGGCCCACCGGGAATTCGACGTCGATAACCGAACCCTGGATACGCGTAACGCGTCCAGCGGTCGGATCCGCAGCCGTCTCGGGAGCCGCTGTGGTCTGAGTTTCAGCCATATGCGTTCCTACTCTTCCTTCTTATTCAGCGCGTCGGCGCTGCCGATGATTTCGGTAAGTTCCTGTGTAATCGAAGCCTGTCGCGAAGCGTTGAGCTTGCGGGTCAGGTCGTCGATCAGGCTGCGGGCGTTGTCGGTGGCCGTATGCATGGCGTTCTGCCGGCTTGCAGTCTCGGATGCCGCTGCGGTGAGCAGGCACTCGTGGATACGGGACTGAATGTATTTCGGCAGAATCGCGTCGAGCACCTCGTCGACGCTCGGCTCGAACGCATAAAGCGGGGTCGCGGCGTCGGCCTCGGACTCCGGTACCGGACCGGAATCCGGCTGATCCGGACGAACGAGCTCAACTGGCAGCATACGCAGCACACGCACCTTCTGAACCACCATATTCACGAATTCGGTGAACACAATGTAGAGTTCGGAAACTCCGCCTTGGTCCGCCGGTTTCATGTAAGCGTCCAGAAGTGCCTTCGAGATGGACTCTGCGACTTCCACGCCGGGCTGGTCGGTATCGCCCTCCCAAGTGCCAGCAACATCACGGTTGCGGTACTTGTAGTACGTCACACCGCGGCGACCATACACATACAGTTCCGGCTGCTTGCCAGCCTCATCGAGGCGAGCCAGCAGCGATTCCGTTTCGCGGATGATCGAGGAGGTGTACGGGCCTGCCATACCACGATCCGAGGTAAGGGCGAGGACGGCCACTCGCGGGTTGTCCTCGTCCTTACCCATGATCGGATGGTCGATATGGGTGTGGGCCACCAGCGCTTGCACGGCGTCGAAAATCGCATCGGTATACGGCTTCGCGTTCAAGGCGACGTCACGTGCCTTGGCGATATGCGAAGACGCGATCATCTCCTGCGCGTTGAAGATCTTCTCCAACGACGCGGTAGAGGCGATCCTAGATTTCAATGCGAGTTGCGAGCCCATGAATCACTTCTCTCCTGCGACGATCTTTTCCTGCTCGACCGGGGTTTCGCTCTTCAAGGCAGGCTTCTTGTCGACGAGCGGCTTTCCGCTACTGGTCACGAAGGTCTGACGGAACGCTTCGACGGCCTTATCGAGGGCTTCCTCGGTTTCGGCGGTGAAGTTTTCGGTCTCGCGGATGGTCTTGAGGATATCGGTATTGTGATCCAGATACTCCAGCATGCCCTTTTCGAACGGCAGCACGTCGCTGATCGGCAGATCATCCATCTTGCCATGGGTGCCGGCCCACACGGAGACGACTTCCTCTTCCATGGAATACGGGGAGAACTGCGGCTGCTTGAGCAGTTCGGTCAGGTGCGAACCACGGTTCAGCTGAGCCTTCGAAGCCGCATCCAGATCGGAAGCGAACATGGCGAAGGACTCCAGCGAACGGTACTGGGCCAGGGAGATCTTCAGCGTGCCGGAGACCTTCTTCAGCGCCTTGGTCTGCGCGGCGCCGCCGACTCGGGAGACGGAGATGCCGACGTCAACGGCAGGACGCTGGTTGGCGTTGAACAGATCGGACTGCAGGAAGATCTGACCGTCGGTGATGGAGATCACGTTGGTCGGAATGTATGCGGACACGTCGTTCGCCTTGGTCTCGACGATCGGCAGGCCGGTCATCGAACCGCCGCCGAGGTCATCGGAAACCTTGGCGCAACGTTCGAGCAGACGGGAGTGCAGGTAGAACACGTCGCCCGGGTATGCTTCACGTCCCGGCGGGCGGCGCAGCAGCAGAGAGATCGAACGGTAGGCTTCCGCCTGCTTCGACAGATCGTCGAAGACGATGAGCACGTGCTTGCCGTTGTACATCCAGTGCTGTCCGATGGCGGAACCGGTGTACGGTGCGATGTACTTGAAGCCTGCGGAATCGGATGCCGGGGATGCCACGATGGTGGTGTATTCCATGGCGCCGGACTCCTCGAGGGACTGCCTCACCGATGCGATGGTGGATCCCTTCTGTCCGATGGCCACGTAGATGCAGCGAACCTGCTTCTTCGGGTCTCCGGATTCCCAGTTGCGCTTCTGGTTGATGATCGTATCGATTGCGATAGCGGTCTTACCGGTCTGGCGGTCGCCAATGATGAGCTGACGCTGGCCACGGCCGATCGGCGTCATTGCGTCGATTGCCTTCAGACCGGTGGACATAGGCTCGTCAACCGAATGACGGTGCATAACATCAGGTGCCTGGGCCTCGAGAATACGACGGCCTTCGGTCTTGATTTCTCCAAGACCATCAATCGGGTTGCCTAGCGGGTCCACGACGCGGCCAAGGTAGCCGTCGCCGACGGGCACGGAGAGCACTTCGCCTGTACGACGCACTTCCTGGCCTTCCTCGATTCCTGCGAAGTCGCCGAGGATAACCACGCCGATCTCGCGGGCGTCAAGGTTGAACGCCAGGCCAAGCGTGCCGTCTTCGAAGGTCAGCAGCTCATTGGCCATGCAACCAGGCAGTCCCGTCACGTGCGCAATGCCATCGCCAGCGGTCGCGACATAACCGACTTCCTGAGTCGGAGTGTCCGACGGCTTGTACGAATCGACGAACTCGTCGAGCGCCTTGCGAATCGTGGTGGGATCAATGGTAAGTTCTGCCATGATCACTCCTTATTGTTGTTTTTAAATTCAGTCAAGTCTTGTTTCAGGCTTGTTCACCGTGCGGCGAACCGTCAGGCGGTTGCCTTCACCGTGCGCTGAAGATGCTGCAGCTGTGCGACCACCGTGTTGTCGGTGACTTCGTCACCAACCTGAATGCGCATTCCACCCATGACGGTCGGGTCGACCACAGAGTTGATGTGCACCGGATGGCCGGTCTTCGCCGAATAGATGGCGATGAGCTTGTCAATCTGCTTGTTGGACAGTGGCGTGGCCGTGGTAACGGTGACCATCGATTCGCCCATATGGCGGGAGAACTTGTTGATCAGCCACTGAATGGTCTGCAGATAACGACGATTGCGCAGGTTGCAGGTCGCATGCTCAGCCAGACGCCTGGTCACCTTGGTAAAGTCCGCGTTTTCGATCAGGCTGTACAGCAGCTTGACACGGGCTTCGGAAGGAACCGTCGAGTCGTACAGCTTGGTGCGCACGACCGGAAGGTTGAGCAGCGCGGAATGCAGCTGAGCAAGTTCGACGGAGACTTTCAGGGTCGTCCCCGTGTAGTCCGCGTAGTACATCATGCCGTCAACGCCGAAATCCTCCACGGCGTTGGCGATGTCGGACACGCGGCTCCACCTGCGACCGACCAGATCGGACATGATCTCCATCGTCAACGGATGGGCCTGCTTTCCGATCAGGGTCTTGACCACTGCAATCTTGTCTTCGACCGGGCGCGACGGGTCGGTGAGGGCACGTTCAAGCCGAATGTTGTGGTCGAGCACACTGGTGATCGTGAACAGCTCGTTCCCGATGCGCCATGCGTCCTCGCCGCTGTCACGCAGCTTGGGGGCCAGCGAGTCACGCGAAACGCGATCCGCGATACGCGATGCTTCTCCTCGCATTGGTCACCTCCCTTTCTTGAAGGTTTCTATCACTTCTTGTCGCTGTCCAGCTCGTCGAGCATCTGGTCGATCATCGACGACTGCACGTCTTCGCTTTCGAGCTTGCTGCCAAGGATCTTGCCGGCAAGTGCCGTTGCCAGCACGCCGACCTCGCCCTTGAGGCTCACCAGAGCCTGCTGCTGCTGCGATTCGATGGAACGCTGTGCCGTAGCGGCGATCTGCGCCGCGTCGCTTTCCGCACGGGAACGCGCGTCGGCGATGATGTGGGTGGCTTCCGCACGTGCATCGTCGCGAATCTTGGAAGCCTCGACTCGTGCGGCGCTCAGCTGAGCCTCGTACTTGGCCTTGGCTTCGTCGGCATCCTTCTGGGCTTGTTCAGCCTTGGCGATGCCGCCTTCGATCTTGGCTGCGCGCTCATCGAACACGGCCTGGAACTTCGGCAGGAAGAACTTGTAGAAGAACACGGCGACGATGATCAGAATGATCAACGACCAGAAAATGTCGTAGCTTTTCGGAAGGAACAATTCCATCTCGCTAGCTGCGGTCACCATAGTGTCTTCCTCCTTTCATGTTCGTTTGCGTCTTCGGTGTTTCCTTGAATCAAGTCTTACTTGATGAAGGCGAGCACGAAGCCGAGCAGTGCCAGCACCTCGACGAATGCCAGGCCCAGGAACATGAGGGTCTGCAGACGGCTGCCGAGCTCAGGCTGGCGAGCGGTTCCTTCGATGGTCTTACCGATCAGAATGCCCAGGCCGATGCCAGGGCCGATTGCGGCGAGGCCATAGCCGATGACGTTCAGATTGCCAGCAACCTCAGCAAGGGTAAGGAGTCCCATGTTTTTTCCTTTCTGGTTATTGCCCCACAAGGAGGCAACACTTTAAAAAGCCGGTGGTCAGTCGATCTCCGGATAGCTCATATTGATGTATGCGGTGGTCAGGATGGCGAAGATGTATGCCTGCAGGCAGGCGACCAGCGCCTCGAACAGGAACATGAACATGCCAGCCGCGAAGGTGATCACGCCGAACGGCATGAACATCTTGTTCACCACATCAACGAGGAAGTACTGCGTGGCCGAGAGGCACAACGCAAGAATCAAGTGGCCCGAAACCATGTTGGCGAACAGTCGGATCGTCAACGAGAACGGGCGGATAATCAGCAGCTCAAGCAGCTGAATAGGTGACAGCAGAATGTAGATCGGAGCCGGCACGCCCTTCGGGAAAATCTCATCCTTCAGGAAGTGGCCGAGACCCTTTTCACGGATGCCCGCGATCCAATACTGGCAGAAACACCACATGGCGAACACCAGAGGCAGCGTAATGGATGCGCTTGCCGCGATGTTGAAACCTGGGATGATGCCGCACAGATTGAAGACCAGCAACGTGCAGAACACGGTTGTGATCATCGGCACGTAACGCTTGCCCCGCAACTCGCCCATCACCTGATAGACGATGTTGTCGCGGACGAACTCGATCAGCCATTCGACTGCACCCTGCCAACGGCCCGGGATAAGCTTCGCACGGCTTGCCGTAATGCCGAGAACCAGCAACATGATGACGGTCGCGAGAATACGAACGAGAATGATGCGGTTGATGGCGAACGGCGTGCCCTGAAAAACGAACGGATCGGGAAGGAAGTCATTGATACTCGGCATCTCGGGACCATCAGCGATGGTCAGCATGCCCGCTCCCAATGCACCAATCATTCACGCCTCCTGCTCTTGTGTCAGCTGTCAGTTTAGTCCAACAACCGAGTCGAATGTGACGTTCTGGTTACCAACCAGTCCGTCCTTCGAAGCATGCACCAACGTGGCCGAAGCCCCGCCGGTACATTCAACTTCGAATGGCTGGAAAGGAATTATTGGAGCGCGTCTAGACAAATCTACACACACGCTGTTTCCCTTACGGCCGCAAGGCGTTTCCGGCGTTTCACCTCACCCTGCGATTACTAGACAGAGCCAGGTTGTTTGTCGTCAACACCAAACATCTCACCATCGAAACCATCGCCGATAAAACGTTTCACCAAAGCTTATCACAGACATCGCCAAGATAACACGTCGCACCGCCGATTCGGTCGGGAAAAATCCGAAATAAAACCTTGTTTCAGGCAACATTAGCCAATAAGAAAATAACCACGGGAAAACCGTCGACGGTCTTACATTCTGGGACGCGTGCCCTTCGGCATCAACGAATCACTTCGACGCGCTCAAAAATCCGCGAAAAACTCAACCCTCGATCACACCATAGCCATCCGAAGAAAACGGCACAAACGCGTCAACTCGCGGAGACCCCGGCTCATGACGAATCGAACGATCCGTTCCAAGCCGCTTCTGCGCGCGCAGTTGAGGCACCTCGCTCAAATCGTACGGCGTGGTCTGATACACCCAGTTCAGCCAATTGCGCCACAAGAGATTGGCATGCGCGCGCCATGCGAAAACCGGTTCCAACTGCGGATCGTCATGGGGGAAATAGTTCTCCGGGAACGGCACATTGGTCATGCCCTTGTTCATATCCCGCTCGTATTCCTCGGCAAGCGTGTACTTGCCGTACTCCCAATGACCAAGCGCGAAGACCTCCGAAAAATCGCGGGTGGCAATCAGACCGGGACCGGACTTCGGCCCCCAGGTAAGCACCTGCAATTGAGGATTGTGCGCGATGTCCCCCTCATTGACGCCCGCCAAACGCGAATGCGGCTGAAGGCTGATCTCATCGAATCCGTTCGTCAGAAAGCAGTATTCATCCTGCAGATACTGCGGAAAAACGCCGAAAAGCTTCTCCGGCAGATTTTCCTTACGCACGCCATAACGGTAGTTGAGCGCGCCCATGGCACCCCAGCACAGATACATGGTGGAGAACACGTGGCTGCCGGCCCAATCAAGAATCTGCTTGAATTCCTCCCAGTAATCGACCTGCTCGAAGTCAAGATGCTCCACAGGAGCGCCGGTCACGACAAAACCGTCGTAATAGTTGTTTTCGAACGCGTCGATCGTTTCATAGAACTTCACCAGATGATCGGCACTCACATGCGTGCCCTCGTGCGTGGACGTCTTCATGAAATCGATTTCCACCTGCAGAGGACTTTTCGAGATCAGGCGCAGAAGCTGCGTTTCCGTCTCTATCTTCTTTGGCATGAGATTGAGGATCACCAGCTTCAGCGGGCGCACACGCTGACGTTCCGCTTCAGGCTTTTCGAGCGCGAAAATACGCTCAGAGTCGAGAATGTCTCTGGCCGGAAGGCCGCTGGGGATCTTGATAGGCATGACACCTATTATGGTGCGCCCCCGGATATAACGCGTCTTCAGACATTTCCGAAGCGCGAGACGGTCTGCGGAAACGGTCGGACAAGATTGGGCGACAACCGAACGGCGGCCCGCCCAAGCGGGTTCCGCGAGGCCGTCGGGAAGCACGTCGAACGTGACGAAAAATCCACGGAACACATGCGGACACTTGCAAGGCGCCACCGACAAAGGCCACGGACCGGCTTAACCCGACCCACGAAGCACATGCGGACTTCAGCGGAATTCCATAGAGTTTCACGCCGTTTCACACCACGGCCAAAACCGACGACACGCCGATTTGACATATATTCCAACACGAGTAAATTGAATAAAGCTGTCACAAAGACAAGCCGACGCGGGGTGGAGCAGCTCGGTAGCTCGCTGGGCTCATAACCCAGAGGTCCATGGTTCAAATCCATGCCCCGCTACCAATTGACCGTCGTTTCCAACGGGGACGGCGGTTTTTTGTATTTGAAGCACCCTTGACGGCGTTAAGTTCGGATCAGTCAGATCATTAAGGCTGACGCCAATCACATCGGACGCCATCAACATGTCATCAAAGGTCCAGTGGTAACCGGGCTTAAGCATTCTTGAGAACGCTTGCGGCACCTTACCCATCGCATTGGCGATATCTTTTTTAGCAATGTGTCGAACAGCGATAATCATATTGATATTGTTTATTGCCACATCGCAGGCCGACGCTTTACGCGGCTTCGGGGTCGATAGTAGTGTTGTCATAATGTTCATAATAAACAATTTTACTTAGTTCTGCAACACGCCGGCATGACTACACAGCTTGACTAAGCAAATCAGTTTAATTATAACTAAACACATGTGCTTAATAAATGATACTTCTGCTTCAATCAAGAAGCTCATGAAGCAGAATCACATACTTCAACGTGACCTAGCGCGCGACCTGGGCATGTATCCACAGACCCTCTCGAACAAGCTACGCGGCAATCGTCCTTTCACCCTTCGCGACATTTCACGCATCGCGGACTATTTTGATGTCTCCATCGATTCCCTGCTTGGCCGCTCCCCCTCGGAGGTGAAGCAATGAGCGTCTTCAATCCGGAATGCACGAGCAATTACTTCCATGTGCAGGACATCGACCCGTCGGAATGCACGAGCGGCAACCCCTACGCCTTCAAGTGCCGTATCAAGGTGGCCGGAAGCACGTTCGGGTTCGATGGTCTGGACATGGGCGACCTTCAAAGGATGAAGGTCGCGATCAACCAGGCGATGACGCACGCGCGGCGGGCTCGCCGTGAGTGGGACGCGGCCCAGGAATGAGCCTCTTCATGAGGACGACTGACTGAAAACCTAACGGCATATGGGGCGTATGGCGTACCCCTGCCACGCTGAGCCGGGTTAGCGACCGGCAACGCCACGCGCGTGGCTGTCGCGCGATTTGAGAGACGAAGTTCAGCTCCCGACCATTTCAGGCCGTCGATTAAGGCGGAATCGGGCGACCATTGACGGCTTCGGCCGTGGCCTGACTTGGGACCATTCCCGGCGGCTTCGGCCGCTCTTGTTATCGACGGCGCGGCTCCGACCGAAACGTTTTGCGAGACCTCAGGAATCAGTTGACTGGCTCGGCCGAGAATCTCGGCCGAGATTTTTTCATCAACTGATTCCAGGTCTTGACCTCTCAAGCGCTCACCAACCGAAAGCTACGAAAGGATTGAGATTGAGCAGGATGACATTCCCCGACAAACTCAGGACGCAGATGAGACTGGCCCTCCCGATGATCGACTCGAACCGCAAGAAAGGCGCCAACACCTCGCGTCAGTCGCTGATAAATGCCTCAGGCTTGAATGACAACCAGCTGCAGGCCGTGTTGAAGCTGGCCTATGGTTCCAAGGGCGTGCCGAGTCCGGTCTATCGCTCTCCCAACGGCGGCAAGATGTACGATTCCGGGTCGCTGATGATGACGTTGGCCGAATGGTGCGGGATGTGGGCGTATGTCATCGAGGATTGAGCCGTCGTTGCATGAGGTGCTTCTCTATCCGGAGGAATCGCGCCGGATGCTCATGCAGGGCTTCGCCGACGCGGTGGACCGGATCGCGGCGAACAACCGGTGCACCGACATCGAACTGTTCCAGGTCTGCAAGGCGCTCGGGGAGCCGAACGTGCCGACCCTGCTCAGTCTCATCGACGAGGGCCTGCCTGCGTACCGTCTAGGTGTGTGGCGCATCGACTCACGCAGTTTCCGCAAATGGGCCACCAGCTACACTCCATACAAGCGCAACCGAACACACACCACATATAAAGAGGAGCAGCTGTTTTGAAACCGCAGATCCGCATATCGCTCGACATCGAGGACCACGACCAGCCGCAGCCAGGCGACGTGCTGATAGGCCAGACCATGCTCAGCCCGTCCGGCCCGCGGCTGTACTGGTCTGACGTTTCCAGGGCAGACTGGCCGTTATGCGCCGCGAAGCTGGAACAGATCGCGCTGCTGCTCAGGAACAGAGCCCGCGCATGATACGCATCAGCATGCTGACCACGGCCGAGGCCGCGGCACGATTGAACGTCAGCCAGCGCACGCTTATCCGTTGGCGCCAGTCCATCCCGATCATCGGACCGCCGCCGATACGTCTCGGCAACGCGATCAGATACGCGGAACAGGACGTGAACTATTGGATACTCAAGCAACGAGAAAAAGGAAAAT
Organism: Dysosmobacter segnis; assembly: GCA_963590945.1. Taxonomy (GTDB): domain Bacteria; phylum Actinomycetota; class Actinomycetes; order Actinomycetales; family Bifidobacteriaceae; genus Bifidobacterium. The sequence goes on along the minus strand of CAVAQZ010000025.1, from coordinate 18,741 downwards.
CATGAGAAGACAGACGGTGGACCCCCGCATCAGGGCGAAGGTCATCGGCGCCTTCGGCAACCGGTGCTGGCTCGGCATGCCGGGATGCTCCATCGCCGCGACCGAGGACGACCACATCATACCGTTCAGCCATGGCGGCAAGGACACCGTCGCGAACCTGCGGCGCGCGTGCAAGCACTGCAACGCGATGCGCCAGGATCGCGTGCTGTCCGGCTACGGCGCGACCCTGCACGCGGTCATCGGACCTCCGCGCGCGGACTTCGGCATGGCCATGCAGTCGATGCTCAGGAGGGACAGCATCGTGGTGAGCTTCGACAGTCTGCTGCGCGACCTGTGCCCGACTCAGGCCCGCGCGGCCGACGGACTCCGTCTCGCGGCGGCGATGGCATGGGACGGCGCGGCACGCGCGCTGGCCAAGAGCTCGGAACCGTTGGACGTGTGGCTGGTGCGCACCCTGCCACGCTCGCGACGCCACCCGGACATGCTGGCCGAATGGATAGCGTTGGACTATGACGTGCATGTCGTCGAGACGCCGGCCGTCGAGACGTTCGCCCATGACCTGACCCCGCAGGAATACCGGACCGCTCAGCAGTGGTACGCGCTGGGGCTCACCCAGCAGGCGGTGGACGCCCGCGCGACGGCGCGGCGGCAACGACTGACCGCTCTGGGCCTCCGTCACGACGCGGCGGCCGACCGTCCGAGCTGGTGACCGCTTTTTTAAACGGCCGACGGCAGAAAGACCCCGCGCCAAGTCTTTTCTCCCCCCAGAACCATGCAAAAAAGTGGAAAAACGTTGAAAAATCAAGGAAAAGGGAACATGAATCAAGGAACGTTGGAAGGTTTTGAGGAATACGCGCACCCCTACGGGCTCGCGGGCCTGCAGGAGCAGGCGACAATGAATCTCATCAAAAGCTTCGTGGACGGCAAGACGTTGACGCCGGAAGCGACCTACATCTGCAAGTCGATGCTCTCGATTGCCAGGAACATCGACATCCAGAACAGCAAGGGACGCGAGATCAGCCGTAACATGACATCGCTCCTCACGTGGTTCCAGGAACTCAAGGCGATGTATCCGGACCAGCCGCAGCTCGACCCGACGCTGACCAACTTCATCCTTGACGCGAAGGCCGGACTGTGACCATACCAATGCGCGCCGGCACGAAACGCGACGAATCACGGCCGACCGATGGCGCGATCGTAGCCAGGACGGCCGAACTGCTCGGCAAGCCGCTGCTGCCATGGCAGCGATACGTGGCCGATGTGGCCGGGGAAATCGACCCCGCAACCGGCACCTACTGTTACGACCGTGTGGTCTTGAGCACGCCCCGCCAATGCGGCAAAAGCACGTTGATCGACACCGAGGACACGCGCAACGCGCTGCTCGGACCCGACCGGAAGATCTACTACCTCGCGCAGACCGGCAAGGACGCCGAGAAGCATTTCAAGGACTTCGTTCAACAGCTCTCCAAATCGAAGCTCGCTCCGTTCGCCCTCAAGCCGAGGCTTTCCAACGGAGGCATGGAGCAGCGGTTTCGCAACGGCAGTTTCATCTGCCCGTTGGCCGTGACCAAAGTGGCCGGCCATGGCACGCAGATGGACAAGTTCACCATCGATGAGGCGTTCAGCCTGGACGACGAGACCGGCAAGCTGATCCTCGACGGCATGGCCCCGACCATGAACACAAGACTCCATTTCACTGGCGTCCAGCCGCAGATCTGGATCACCTCGACCGAAGGTACGGCGGATTCCACGTTCTTCAACGGCATGCTCGATTCCTTCCGCGCCGGAAACGTGCCGAGACGCACCTGCTGGTTCGATTTCGGCATCCCCGACGACGCGGACCCCGAGGATTTCCAGACGATTCTGCGATGGCATCCGGCCGCCGGCATGCTCTGGGACGCTCGACAGCTGCGCGACTTCCGTGAGCAGTTCTCCGGCAACGAGGCCGGTTGGGCGCGCGCCTTCGGCAACCGTCGGGACAACGGAGTGGCCGAACGCGTCATCCCCGACGCGCTGTGGCAATCGACGTTGGCCATGCCAGTCACGCCGGACCGGATCGACGGACGGCGGGTCGTGATCGCGGCCGCCGTCGATGTGGATGCCACGAACACGTCTATCTCGGCCGCGATCCTCAACCATGACGACACCGTGACCGTGCAATTGCTCGAAGTCCTCGCCGGCACCGGCATGGCACCCGCCGAGATCATGAGAATCTGCGATACCTACCACGCGCCGCTGGTCATGGACGGCAAAGGGCCGAACGCCGACCTGCACGACCGGCTCGCATCCATGACCGACGAGGCCGGCGACCCGCTGATCGGCTTCGTTCCCATGCAGTCGTCCGACTACCTCACAGTCGGCCAGGCATTCGTCTCCGGCCTGCAGAACGGGCTGATACGCCACGCCGCCGATACCGAGCTCGACGCAAGCGCGGCGAACTGCGCAAGGACATGGAGCGGCGACGCGTGGCGCGTCACACGACGCGGAAGCGGCGGGATGACTTCTCCGATCGAATCATGCATGCTGGCCGCATGGGCCGCGCATCACCTTCCGTCCGACGGCGCGCTGCAGATCTTCTGAATGTCACCGCCTGTCACCGCCTGTCACCGCCTGTCACCATTTCTTTGGACGTGCCGCAAGCGCGGCCATATCCTCGACGGCATGGACATCTGGAAACGAATGAAGCTCGCCGGGCGCGTGCTCACGCGCGGCTCGGAAGGCACGGACATGCCCTCCGGCGTCAAGCCGCCATCACGGCTCCCGGCCACCGAACCGCTTCAACTGTCCACGGTGTTCCGCGGCGTGCAGGTATTGCAGACGGCCATCACGGGACTCCCTATCGTGGAACAGCGCGGCGGCCGTGACCTGCCGGACGTGAGCCCGCTAGTATTGCAGCCGGACGTCTCCCGTTCCCGCCGTGATTTCATCGCGGACATCGTGACGTCGCTCGTACTTGACGGCAACGCGTTCACCCGCATCGTGCGCGATTGGAAGGGCGAGATTGTGACATGCGAGGTGCTGCCGCCGCAACACGTGACTGTCACCGACGAAAGCCACGACCCCGCGCGTCCCGACCTGCGATTCTCCTACCTCGGCCACGACTACACCGCGGAGGACGTCGTGCACAGCAAGTTCCTCAACGTGCCCGGCCGCCTTCGCGGGCTCGGCCCCATTTCGGCGGCACGCGAGGAGATAGAGGCCGCGCAGCTCGCGCGCGACTACAAATCGAAATTCTTCAGCGACGGGTCGAACCTCAAGGGCTATCTGCGCACGACCGAGAACGTCACGAAGGAAACAGCGCAGCAGGCGAAGGAATCCTGGAAGAGCGACGGCACCGCCGGCGACATCAAGGTTCTCGGCAAAGCCCTGGAATATGTGCCGCTCGACATGAAGCCCGCCGACCTGCAGTTTTTGGAGACGCAGAAGTTCGACACCACGCAGATCGCCCGCCTGCTCGGCATCCCGGCAAGCATCATGCTCGCCGCCGTCGATGGTTCGAACCTCACCTACTCGAACATCGAGCAGTCCTGGATAGAGTTCGCGGACTACACGCTGGCGGCCTACACCGGCGAGATCGAGGAGATCTTCAACCGTCTGCTGCCGCGCGGCCGGACCGCGAAGTTCGACTGGAACAGCTCACAGCGGGCGAACATGAGCGACCGTTACGGCGCGTACAAGACCGCCATCGAGGCCGGGTTCCTCACCGTCGATGACGTCCGGCGCAAGGAAGGGCTGCCGGCACTCGTGAAAGGAGAAGACCGATGAACATCGAGAAACGAGAAATCGCCTGGAAGGGCCTGGAACTCCGCTCCGCGGACGACGCCGGCGCATCGGCCGTGGAGGGCATCGCGGTGCCATTTGGCGACGTCATCGACACATGGGACGGCGCGGAGACCTTCGACCATGACTGCTCGTTCGAGGGTCTCGACGAGGCGAAACTGTGTTTCGAGCACGGCGAGACCATCGGACGGATCACCAACGCGCAAAGCACAGACGACGGCCTGCGCATCACTGCGCGGATCAGCGACACGGCGCGTGGACGCGACGCGATGGCCCTGATCCGCGACGGGGTGCTCGACTCCTTCTCCGTCGGCTTCATCCCGATCGAATCGCAGAAGGACCGCGACGGCATCACCCACCGCCGCAAGGTCCGGCTGCTCGAGGCCAGCATCGTGAGCTGGCCGGCCTATCAGCACGCGAAAATGACGAAATCCGACACCACCGACATTGAAAAAAGGAAGGAAAACATGGAGAACAACAATGAACTGATGGACCTGATCCGGTCCATGCAGGAGGAACAGCGCGGCATCAAGGCCGAAATCAGCAAAATGGGAGCGAAGCCCGCGCCGGCGGCCATAGGCGCCGCGTACCGCTCCCACGGCGAATACATGCAGGCCCTCGCGCGAGGCGACGAACAGGCCATGAACGTGATGAAGGAATGCCGCGACCTGATTTCGGTCAAGGACACCGGCAACACCGCCACATGGATCGCCGACGACCTCAAACTGATCGAGGACCGCCGCAAGGTCTCCCAGCTGCTGACCCACGACACGCTCCCGGCGACCGGCATGAGCATGGAATACCATGTCGTGACCTCCGACACCACCGCAGTCGGCAAGCAGGAGACGGAAGGATCCACGCTGTCGTTCGGCAAGGTCGGCTTCGGCACCAAGACGGCCGACATCAACACATACGGCGGCTACACCACCCTGTCCCGCCAGACCATCGAACGGTCCACCACCCCGATGCTCAACACCGCGATCACCGCCCTGCAGAACGCCTACGCAAAGGCCACCGAGAAGGCCGTGCGAGACCATCTGTACGCGGAGATCAAGGCGCAGCGCGACGCCTCGAAGGACGCCAACAAGATCGACGCGCCGAAGCTCGCATCCATGACCATCGACGATTGGGTGTCCCTCATCATCGACGCGTCGGAACTGGCCGACGACCGCAACGTGTCGCTGACCCGCCTCGCAGTCTCCAAGGACGTGCTCAAGGCACTGGTGAAGCTCAAGGACACCGGCGACCGTTTCTTCAACCTCAGCGGCGACGGCTCGGATACCATCGGCAGCTTCGACCTGACCGGGGTGGCCGGCACGTTCATGCGCGTCCCGGTCGTGCTGCTGCCGTCCGCCGACGACGGACTGGCCAGCTTCATCGACCCGGTCGCCGTGACCGTCTGGGAGTCAGGCGGCCCCGCCCAATTGACCGACGGGGAAATCACCGGGCTGACCAACAGCTACAGCGTCTACGGGTACATGGCCGTGGCCACGACCCATGCGGACGGTCTTATCCCGGTGAAGTTCGCGACGGCATGATGATCGCGGACGACACCCTCCTGCGACGGCTCCGCGACGAGGTGGGCGTGCCGGCCGGAGAGAACGACCGGCTCTCGGCCAAACTCTCCATCGCGAACCAGTATGTTTCGCACGCCGTCGGCGACTCGACCGTGGACGACGACCTGCTGGCCGACTGCATCGTCTCCTGCGCGGCGGACCTGTTCAACATGCGTGACGCGCGCCTGGGAGTGATGGACGTGGGCGACTCGACCGTGGAGCCCTTCCGGATCTCCACCGACCCACTCCGCTCGGTCTGGCCGAAGCTCCGCGCGGCCGGAGTGCTGACCGGGGGGATGGTGATCGCATGAACATCCAGGAACAACGCAACGCGCTGATGGACACGCTCGCCGACATGCTCGACGGACTGGTCAGCAGCGTCAGCATCGACGCGCAGCTGGCCCGCCCGGCAGCAGGCAAGGTCGCGGTGTTCATTGAACCGCCGACGGTGGAATGGCCGACGTGGGGGCCTCCGGTACCGACATGGACGATAGACGTCATCGCCGGAACGCCGGCCACGCAACCATCAGCCGTCGATGACATCCTCGCCGCGCTCGACCGTCTCGCCGACAAGGGACTGAACCTGCGGAAGGCCATGCCGGCAAGCTGGAGCCTGGCCGGCGCCGGCACGCTCGCGGCCTACCAGGTCACATTGAACGCTTTGGAAATCGAAACAGAATAGGAAGGAAACAATCATGGCCGGAAAGATCCGCACGCTCGGACCGGGCATCTTCAAGATCACCGACACTGCCAACGGCAGAGACTTCAGCGCCGACCTGACCAAGGCTCAACTGAACCCGTCGAACAGCAGCGACGACCCGACGACCTACCTGGACGGTACACAGGAGACGAACACCACGACCACCTGGACGTTCGAGGGCACCGTTGGAGACGACTTCAGCGAGGACGGTCTGGCCGTCTGGCTCTTCGACCACCAGAGCGAAACGCTGCCGGCCCAATTCGTCCCGAACAAAAACGGCGAGATCCAGTGGACCTTCAACGCCACGATCGCGCCGATCGCCATCGGCGGCGACGTCAAGTCCCAGAACACGAACGATCTGAGCTTCGCCGTCACGAACGTCGCCCACACCACATATTCGAAAGATTGATGAGCGACAAGGCGCTGATGGTCGTCGGCCAGAAACGCTTCGTGCAGACGATGCGCAAGGCCGGCGCCGACATGGACGAACTGAAGGAAGTGAACCGTGAGGCCGCGCAGATAGCGCTGCCCGCGGTCCGCAACCTCGCGCCGCATGGCAAGACCGGACGGCTGGCCGGAAGCCTCCGTGTCGGCGCGACGAAACGCGCCGGCGTCATCCGCGCGGGACGCAAGGCCGTGCCCTACGCCGGCCCCATCAACTACGGCTGGCCGGCACGCCGCATCAGATCAAGGCTTTTCGTTAACAACGGCGTCGCCGCGACCGAGAGCCAATGGCAAAAGGTCTACAAGGACTTCATCGACAAGACACTGAAACAAGTGAAAGGAAAATGACATGGCGACCACACGGATCACCTACACGGACGGCACAAGCGAGATCGTGCCGGTCACGATGCGCGCGACCTGCAAGGCCGAGGCGCACGCCATCGAGGCCGGATGGGGCCCGATCACCCAGTCGCCGGTACGGTCCGGCGCCTACGCGGCCTACGCGGCCCTGCGCATGTCTGGCCGCAACCTGCCCGACTTCGAGCATTGGCTCGACACCGTGGCCTCCTTCGACCTCGCGGCCGCGAAGGAGGAGACGGAAGAGGGAAACCCTACGGACTAGCCGCGTGGCCTCAAGGCTCGCTCGGCCGTCTCTCGTTCCTCCTGTCAAGCCGTTTCGGCGGCACGCCATGGCAGTGGAGGAACGAGGCCGACGAGTTGGATTGGGGCACCGGCCTGGCCGAACTGCTCAAGGAAGCGGAAGAAGCATCGCAGAAGGAGTGAACCGTGGCACACAGCGCGATCATGAGCGTGCGCATCACCGGCAACGCCGATGATGCCGTCAAGGCGTTCGAGCAGACCACCACGAAGGCCGCCGCGTTCGGCAGCGCCATCGGCGGGCTCGCCGTCAAGGGCGTGACCGCGCTGTGGGACACGGTGAAAGGCTTCGCCAGCGACGTGGTGAGCATGTCGGACAGCACCGACAAGTTCATGAACACCATGAGCTTCGCCGGCATCGACACGAAGGCCGTGCAGGCCGCCGCGAAGGAAACCCGAAAATACGCGGACGACACCGTGTACGGGCTCGACGACATCCAGAACACCACCGCGCAGCTCGCGGCCAACGGCATCGGCGACTATATGGAACTGACCGAGGCGGCCGGCAACCTGAACGCGGTGGCCGGCGGCAACGCCGACACGTTCAGATCCGTCGCGCTGATGCTCACGCAGACCGCCGGCGCGGGCAAGCTCACCACCGAGAACTGGAACCAGTTGACGGACGCCATCCCGGGCGCGTCAGGCAAACTGCAGGAAGCGTTGCTGAAAAACGGCGCGTACACCGGCAACTTCCGCGACGCGATGGCCAAGGGCGAGATCACGGCCGACGAGTTCAACCAGGCGCTGCTGGACCTCGGTATGACCGACGTGGCGAAACAGGCCGCGACCTCCACCAGCACCATCGAGGGGGCCATGGGCAACCTCGAAGCCGCCGTGACCGGAGGCCTGACCGACGCGTTCAACCTGTTCAAACCGGCGGTCACGGGCGACATCAACGCGGCATCAGCCGCCGTGACCAGCCTGGCCACCGACGGCGTGCAGGGATTGAAGACGTTCCTCGCCCAGGTCAAGGACACCGGAGCGTTCACCGCATTGCAGACGGCCGCGCAGTCGGTCGGCGACGGACTGCAGTCGCTCTGGAACGGCATCGCCTCGGTCGCGGACGCGATGACCGGAGGACAGTCGGCCGGAACCACGTTCGGCGCCGCGCTCGACACCGTTTCGGCGGCCGCGCAAACGGTCGGCGGCTGGCTGAAGACCGTCGGCGACTGGATCAGTCAGAATCTTGACCTCGTGACCCCTCTCGTGGCCGCCATCGGCGGAGCTGTCGCGGTCGTCACCGCCGTGACCACGGCCATGCAGCTGGCCGCGACGGTCCAGGCGCTGCTCAACGCGGTCATGGCCGCGAACCCGATCATGCTGGTCATCACGCTCATAGCAGCGCTCGTGGCCGGACTCACCTACTTCTTCACCTGCACCAACACCGGCAAGGCTGTCTGGTCTGCCTTCACGAGTTTCCTATCCGGCTGCGTGCAGGGCATCATCGGTTTCTTCTCCGGCCTCGGCTCCACCATCACCGGCATCTTCAGCTCGGCCGCGGACGGAGCCAAGAACGCGTGGAACGGCGTGGTCAACTGGTTCCGCGGCATTCCGAACACCATCAAAGGATTGTTCAGCAACGCCGGCAGCATCCTGTTCAACGCCGGATCGAGCATCATCAGCGGTTTCCTCGACGGCCTGAAATCGATGTGGGACGACGTGACCGGCTGGATCGGCGGCATCGGCGACTGGATCAGCGAACACAAGGGCCCGATCAGCTACGACCGCAAACTGCTGATCCCGCACAGCAAGGCCATCATGACCGGCTTCGCCCAGGGGCTCAACGCCGGATTCGACGACTCCGTGGAAACTTCGATCGCCCGCGCTAACCGCAGGCTCGCATCCATGCCGCTCACGCTTTCCGCACAAAGACCGACGTCCGCGCCCACCGTTGTCAACACCTGGAACGTGGAGATCACAGGCGAGGTCATCGACAAGGACGGCACCGCCAAGGCCATCAATCGGCTGTTGTCCGATTACGACGCAAGGAGGTCATGAGATGCAGCAATGCTTCATGTTCATCGACACCGGCAGCGGCTGGACGCCGGTGAACGATTCCGCCAAGGACGTCGCGGCCCTGGACTCGTTCACGATCGACTGGGGCAGCGACGGCATCGACGAGCAGCCGGAACCAGCCGTGATGTCGTTCACCCTGCGCGACAAGACCGGCCGGATGGCCGGCCAAGCATTGACATTGGCCGGCATGAGAGTGATCGTGCAGTTCTCCGACCAGCCACGATGGATGGACATGCGAGACTCGATGGGCACATGGTCCGGCCTGCGCATCCCGCTCGACTCGCTCCACAAGGCGTACTCGCCCGATTCGCCCGATTCGCCCGATTCGCGGGCGGAGACGATGTTCTCCGGCACCGTCTCGACCGGCGGCACCATCGAACCGGACCATGACGGCGCGTGGCTGCTCAAAGTATCCGCCACATCCAGGATGGCCGTCTGGAAACGCATGCAATCGCAGGGCCCGACCGACTCGACCGCGAAATGGGACGGCGCGCATTGGATCGGCACGCCGGCGGCACGCTTCGCGGAGATGAACCGCAGGGCCGCGGCGCAGGGAGCGCCGGAAGCCCTGCTGGACGGCCTCGCCCTGCCGGCAAGCGTCGCGCCGTACACGCCATCCGACCATCCAACGCAACTCGACCTGCTCCACCGGCTCACCGCAGGGCCGCGGCTCACGCAATGGCATGAGACGTTCGCCCGCGCCACGTCAAGCCTCCGCCCACTGTTCCTCGCCGACCCGATCGCCGTGCGCCTATCGTCCGACGGGCGTCTCTCCGTCCTCGCCGACGGAGAGACACGATACGCGCTCCCGGCGTCCGACCTCGAAGCATCGACGGGCCTGAGCATCACAGAACCTCTCACACAGGTCGTCATCAACGCGAAACGCGTCAAGGCGGACAACGGCAAGCTCTCGTTCGACGACATCGAGATCACCATGGGAAGCCAGAACCTGCTGCCCGCCCAATTGACCGCCACCCAGAAGAGCCTCACCATCGATTCCGACATGCTCGCCGTCGATGACTCGGACGGCGTATGGAACAGCGGCGCCACATCGAACGTCAGCGACACCGACCGGGCCGACGTCGCGAGATGGCTTGAATCGCACGACCTGCGGATGGTCCCGGAGACCGTGACGTTCAACAGCACACGTCTCGACCCGGCGCGCCTGCCATGGCTGTACAAGGCGTCGCCATCCGGCCCGTTCATCGTCGTGCAGGCCAAGGCCTCGGGCCTGACCGGCTCGGACGGACGGCCTGCCTTCACCGGCCCGCTCACGACCATCGGAGGGACGCTCTCATACCGGTGGCGCGACGGCACGCCGACACTCACCCAGGAAGCCACGCTCACGGCGCTGCGCCCCTCCATGACGACCTCCATCACCTGGAACGGCCTGCCGGCCTCCACCACCTGGGAACAGCTGGCAGGCATCTACATCTGCGACCTGTCGATGATCCAGGCCATCGACGAATAGAAAGGAACACCATGACCGCAACCACACCCATATACGGCCTCGCCTATCCGGAAGGCACTGACCTCGTCTCATCCGCTCCCACGGCGTTCAAATCAATGGCCGAGACCGTCGAGACCGCGCTGCACACCGTGGACCAGCGCGCCACACCGGAAGGCGCCACGCCAGTGATCGCCACGACGCTCGCCGCGCTCCAGGACGAGACCGCCACCATCGGACAGACCGGCTTCGTCACAGGCGACAACGACGATCAGGGACCATACGCATGGTCCGGCAGCGACTGGCTTAAATACGCGATGCTGGCATCACTGCGGTCATGGCAGGAGTTCACCTTCAAGATGCAGAACGGCACCTCGTTCGCCGGATTCTCCTACGGCGGCGCGAACAGGATTCTTTACAACGCGGCCCTACGTTTGATCCGCGTGGATCTGACGCCATTCAAATCGACCGTCAACGTCGGCGCGTACCAGGTCTACCTCACATCCAAGGGCACCATCAAACCATCCAGGGCGTTCAGTATCGGCCAGGCTTTCCTCGACAACGGCACGATCGGCCGAGAACTGACCCTGAACACGGACGGCACGATCACCGTCGGACCGGAACTCAAGAACGGGGATCTGGTCCATCCGTTGCCCAACCTCATCCCGATCCCATCCGACGTGACCATCACCACAACGGCCGGCACGGCAATCTGAAAGGAAGAAATGAAGGAGAAACACAAATGAACACAAGCGAATCGATCGCGATATGCATCACCGCCGCGCTGATCGTCATGGACTACATGACGGGCCTGCTCAAGGCCTGCCTGAACCATGACGTCAGCAGCTCGAAAATGAGGGAAGGCCTGTACCACAAGGCCGCCTATGTGGTCATCGTCATACTCGCCGCGATCCTCGAACAGGCCACGCTCGTCGTGGACATCGGCCTCACGATGCCGCTCGTGACACCGGCCTGCGCGTACATCGTCCTGACGGAACTCTCCAGCATCCTTGAGAATCTCGGCGAGATAAACCCGGACCTCAAGGACAGCAAACTGCTCTCGCTGTTCCGCTCGAACAAGGCGGATGATGCCCGATGACGGATCTCGAACAGTTCATCACGGCGCATGAAGGCGTCACCACCGACGTTGATGGCATGTTCGGCGGCCAGTGCTGGGACCTGTGGAGCGCGTACGCACAGGAATGCCACGGCGTCCCCCAGGCATCGACGAACACGACATCGGGATACGCGGACTCGGTCTGGACGACGAAATACGAATCGGACAGCCAGCTGCGGGCCAAGTTCGACAAGCTGGGCGCGGACGAGACCGCACAGCCGGGAGACGTTGCGTTCTGGGCTTTCGGCAGTGCCGCGTATCCACAGTCGCACGTCGCGATCGTCCTGCAGGACTCCGGCTCGGCGCTGTTGTGCCTATCCCAGAACCCGGGACCGCCTCAACGGCTCAGCCTCACGAAATCCGGCCTGCTCGGCTACCTCAGGCCAAAACAAACACAGGAACAAACACAGGAAACGGAAGGAATCAACATGGCGGAATTGCTCATCATCGACGACACGGACAACGGAACCGTCTGGTATTGGAACGTGCTGATAGGCCGCCGCAGGCTGTCCAACACGGACCAGATGCACATCTACGAAGAGGCCGGAATCAAAACGATCCATTCCTCCAGCGCCGCGAACTGGATGGCGGTCTGCGACCGTCAGACCATGCGCGGCAGCGAGGCCGGCAGCGGCATCATCAACGACATCAGCGTGACCACCGCCGCGCAGACGGCCGCCATCGACGCGTTGAGCAAGGCCATGGGCGCGGACCCCGATCAGATCGCGAACGCCGTCGAATCCGCGGTCAAGGCCAAACTCGACCAACTCGAAATCACCGTTAGCGTGGCCGACGGCCAGGACTGACGCCACGCGCCGCGGCATGGCCACTTGCTCCCACCATGCCGCGGTGCGATACTTGCGGTAAGCGATCTCCGCTTGCACAAGGGGGCAAAAATGAACGGATACCACATCGTGGTGGCATTGTCCGCGGTGACGCTGTGCCTGCTGCCGCTCGCCGCATGCGGCGCCGCGCAGACGACGGGCGCGCGGACCTCTTCGGGCGCAACCCGCCAGTCCACCGCACAGGCGAAGCCGGAAACGAAGACCGACGACCAAACGGACGCCCAGCAGGAACGTCAGACGGACACGGACCAGCACGCCGACACGGAACGGCAGGCGGACGCGACGCCGCAGGCCGACGTTGACCCGCAAACCGTCATCGACTCGCTGCAGGTCGGCAGCGACGGCAGCAGCGACACGATGAACGCCGTGCCGCACGACGGCATGTACGACATCTGGACCGGCTGCATGCCGCAGAACCAGGTTGACGGCGTGGGATGGGTCACCGGTCCGCAGTCCGAATACATACGGCTCACCTCGTCCGACGGCCAGCTGCCCGCCATGTTCGACTGCCTGGCGTCCGCGACCGGCATGACGGACGACGCGCGCGCCTCCGTCACCGGATCGCAGGACGGGCAATGGCATGTGGCGGACTGGGACGGATACCAGGCCATATGGCAACGTTCGGGCACTTCGACGGACGTGGTCGTGCGGCTCCGGTGACGGTCAGACGATCATGACGGCGTCCATGCAGGCCCGAAGCCTGCCGGATGGCATGGCCACGTAATGCTCCGTCGTCTCCACCGATTCATGGCCGAGCAGTTCGGCAACCACGAACAGGTCGTGTGACGCGGCATAGGCCGTCGTCGCGAAACGGTGCCGCAGCGTATGCGCGCCGTACCCGTCCGGCAGCAGATGGCTGATGTGGTCGCCGACATAGGATTCTTCCGCGTGCCCGCCGAACCGGCCCGGAAACAGATACCCGCGCGCGTTCATGATGATGTCCGCCAGATCATCCGGCAATGGCACGACGCGTTGTTTGTCGCCCTTGCCGCGCACGATCAACGAACGGCCGGCATCGTCCGGGATGACGTCGTCGCTGTGGACGCGGGCGATCTCGCCACGGCGTAGTCCGCACTCGGCGCCGAGCCGGATCATGAGCCGTTCCGATGGCGTGGCCTTCTCCATCGCGGCCGTGATGTATCCGTCCGGGCATGGCCGTGGATGCGCGTGCGGCTTCTTCACCCGTGGCACGTCCAGACTCGGATCGTCGGTTCGCCGACCGCTTTTGCGCAGCCAACGGAAGAACGACGAGATGGTGTTCCGGTACGCCTTGCGCGTCTCGGGTTTCCATTGCTGCCGCGCGAAGACCTGCACGATCTGCTCCGTGGTCACGTCTTCGGGACCCGATGGCATGAGCAGCGCCGCGAGATGCGCCATCTTGTATCGACGGCTTTTGATTGTCTGTGCTGATAGGCCGGCCGCCTTGAGGGTGTCAGTCCACCCTTCGATGCTTCTGCGCCATGGGACCGGTGCGCTGATCTTGTTTCTCATGATCCATCATGCACCCCCTAAGCGCTCAGGCGGCTAAACTGAGCTTGGGTAAGCTCGGGAATCTCATGGGTTTGGACCTTGGACCTCCGGTATCCCCAGAGGTCCAAGGTTCAAATCCTTGCCCCGCTACCAACAATCAGAAAACCGTCAGATTGCAAATCTGACGGTTTTCTGCTTCCATCAAACGTTCAACGCCGCTGGGCGGCGTACAGCATGAACGCTCCGCAAACGCAGGCCGAGGCAATCACGCCGATCGCCAATCCTACCGAACTGCCGGTTTGCGGCATCTCACGTTCTTTCGGCTCCTCAACGTCACTGACGTCAAATGTCACCAGCTGATCCACATATTCCGCATTCTCATGGAACGTCACCATCTTCTGCGAGGTGGTGGCCTCATCCATTCCTATCGCCCTATGTCCCACGTTGATCGTTATCTTGCCGGTTCCCGTGGCATGCCAGTACAGTGTCACGCCCTCCAAACCGGTTGTTCCGATCGCATCGGGCTCATCGTCAAAGTCGAAGACCGCAGGCCCTTCGATCACCGCGGTATACACCAAATTCACCGGCTGCCCATCCACGTTTTTCGCTTGAATGAATACGCTGCCAGATTTCAGCCCTTGAACGTCGGAACGCACCACTTCCACGGTTCCATATTCCTGTTTTCCCGACAATTCCCAAAGATCGTTGATTTTCTCCTCCAATCCCGGCAACACGGACAACAGATACTTGTCATGCTTGGCCCAAATCGTCTGATCGTCATAATTGCGGTGAACGAGCACACCGATGGCGGAGTGCGTCAGCACATTCATATTGCTTCGGTATTTGCGCATCAACCACGCAAGGCGTCTGGAAACGTCAGTATTCTCCACAGCCGTGGTTTCCGTCACGTTGTAATCGGTCGGCTTGTCGATTTGCCTACAGTAATAATTGTTGCCGTCCGCATCCATGGCGCTGATTCCTATCACGTACTGACGCGAGTCGAGAAAATACTGATAGTACCCTCCGCTGGCCGGGAGCAAGGTCTGTGCCTGAGCGGACGGACACACCACCCCGGCAAACATCGCCATGGAAATCGTCAAGGACGCCAACAAGGAGCGAATGTGTTTGGATATTGGGTTTGCACGCATGATGTTCCTTTCTTTTCGTCCAACGCGGACATCTTCGTCTCGTTGGACATCACGTTGTTTTTGTCCAGCGGCCTTCGTCGGTTTCCAACGAGACTGCCATACTCGGCGATCGCAAATCCGGTCTTTCAGAGACTGTGGTCGGAGAACGCCCTCTCTCGGCGTGTTGTGGATAACCGGGGGAACATCAGAACGTGACTTATCCACAAAAAACGTTTGACTAATCGCAGATAACAAAGTTATCCACATAAATAACGGCATTAGGGTGCGGAAAAGTCGTTTTTTCGAATCGTCAACCTCTATAATCGGCGGTATGGCAGAAGAAACAAGCGCGACACCGCGCACACGTAAAACCACCACAACCGCGACCGCCAAGAAAACGGTTCGCAAACGCGCCGCCACCAAGCCAAAGGCCGCAACGGCGCAGCCTTTGGGCGAGACCCCAGCACCAGTCATCGAACGCACGAGCCCTGAGCAATTCGGCCGAGTGAACGTCATGGACGTTACCCCGATCGCCGAAAGCGGCCTGTACCCGGCAAGGGTGGAGCTCGGGGAACCCTTCCCCGTCACCGCCCAGGTGTTCATCGAAGGCCGCACCAAGGCGGGCGCCACAGTGTCCATTCGCAGTGCGCGGGGCCGCGAAGTGGCCCGATTCCCGATGACCTGCACCAATCCGGGTCTGGACCGCTGGGAAGCCACCGTGAAAATCGGAGACCACAGCGACCTGAAACCGTGGGATGCCGATTACGCGGAAGTCAAGCGCCAGCTGGGCGAATGGCGCGTGGTTGTTGAAGGCTGGGAGGATATCTACACATCCTGGCTCCACGACGCGTCCATCAAAGTTGAGGTGGGAGACGATGTCGAAAACGCCTTGGAATCCGGCGCCCAACTCATTGCTCGCTGGGCCGATGCCAAGGACTCCAAGCTTTCAGCGGCAGACAAGAAGACCCTTCGCGAGGCCTCCAAGACCATCGCCGACAAGTCTCTGACTCCCGAAGAGCGTCTGGCAGCCGCACAGACCGACGACATCAAGGCCCTTCATGCGACCAACCCGCTGCGCGACGGCCTTTCGGAATCGAATCCGCTACGTATTCGTGTGGAGCGCCCGAAGTCCAGCTTCGCAGCCTGGTATCAGTTCTTCCCGCGTTCCGAAGGCGCTCATTACGGCGAGGACGGCAAAATCGTTCCCGGTGATCTCCGGACGTCTCTGTCGGGTTTGGACCGCGCCGCGAAGGAAGGCTTCAACATCGTATATCTGCCGCCGATCTTCCCGATTGGCGTGACCAACCGCAAGGGACGCAACAATTCGTTGGTCGCGGGCCCGAACGATCCGGGTTCTCCGTTCGGCATCGGCTCCGAACTCGGTGGTCACGACACCGTCGACCCGCTGTTGGGCACAATGGATGATTTCAAGGCGTTCTGCGAGTACGCGCACAAGCTGGGCATCGAGGTCGCCCTTGACTTCGCGCTGCAGTGCTCGCCGGACCATCCGTGGGTCAAGGCCCATCCGAACTGGTTCCGCATCAAGCCCGACGGCAGCATCGCCTTCGCCGAAAATCCGCCGAAGAAGTATCAGGATATCTATCCGATCGACTTCAATGCCGACATGGAAGGCATCGAAAAGGAAGTCGAACGAATCATGGACCTGTGGGTCAAGGCGGGTGTGACCATCTTCCGCGTCGACAATCCGCATACCAAGCCCGTACGTTTCTGGCAGGACGTGATCGCCTCCGTGACGAAGAAGCATCCGGAAGTGCTGTTCCTGGCCGAAGCCTTCACTCGCCCCGGCATGACGCGCGCGCTGAGCTACGTGGGATTCACCCAGTCCCACTGCTATTTCCCGTGGCGCAACACCAAGGAAGACCTTGCGGACTACTTCGAGGAGACCAACGGCAATGGCGGCTTCTACCAGCACAACACGTTCTGGCCCACCACTCCGGACATTCTGACCGCCTACCTGCGAGACAACGGCATCGCCGGCCATGCGGTCCGCGCCGTGCTCGCGGCCATGGGAAGCCCAAGCTGGGGTATCTACAACGGCTACGAGCTCATCGAGAACAAGCAACGTCCGGGCTTTGAAGAGCAGATCGACAACGAGAAGTACGAAATCAAGGTGCGCGACTGGAACGAGACCGACAAGTACGGCATCGCCGAACTGCTCACGGCCCTCAACAAGATCCGCTCCGAGCATCCGGCATGCCGCAGCTACCACAACCTGCACGTGCTGCCGACGAGCGACCCGAGCATCATCGCGTTCCTGCGCCACACCCCTGCCGAACTGACCGGCACCGGCAAGGCCGATACGGTGATTACCGTGGTCAATCTCGACGGCCATGACGCACACCAATCGACCGTGCACATCGAGCTGGCCGACTTCGGGCTGCCCACCGATCGCCCGTTGAAGGTACACGACGAATTGACCGGCCGTGAATTCGATTGGGGTTGGGACAACTTCGTCTCCCTCGCGCCGTGGGCCGACGTGGCGCACGTGCTGACCGTGGTCGAAGACTGATTCCGAAAACTACAGCCGGACGAAAGGCGGGTGTTTGATGCCCTTAGACCCTCAAACACCCGCCTTGGCTTTATCCGCACGACGCGAACCGCACTTGGCGCGCATCATCCAGACCTTGTCGCATATGCGGCAAGCCCCCTCTATTTTGTAAAATGAAATCTTATTTTGATAAATCGATTATCTGATCGCAAACATTCGCCAATTCCAGATCATGCGTTGAAACGACCACACAGGCACCTTTCCTCGCCGCGCTTTGCAGCAAATCAACAATCATTTTCCTGTTTGCCGCATCCAACGAGGCCGTTGGCTCGTCTGCGAAGATGTAAGCAGATCTTTTCCAAAGCGCTCGAACAATCGCCACACGCTGTTTCTCGCCGCCAGACAAAACAGCGGCGGTTTCGTTGATTCGATTCGACATCCCCGTCTCGATAAGCAAATCCGATAAACGACGAGGCATTTTCGTTCTTCCGAATTTAAGGAAACCACGTTTGAATGTCAGGTTATACAAAATCGTTTCATCATCTATCAATCCGTAATCCTGATAGACGAATGACGCTTTGTTTTTCCAAAACGATCTTCTCCTACGATCGTTCCAATGTGACGCACTCTCCCCATCAACAACAACATCACCGGCACTTGGTCTGCATAGCAACGACGCGACGTTCAACAGCGACGTCTTTCCACAACCCGACGGACCGGTAATCGCGATCATGCGGCCTCCGTCAAGTTCAGCATTCACATGTTGAAAGATCGTATGATGATTGATTACATATGAAACATCATTAAGCTCAACAGTCATCAATTACCCCCTCACCATCATTTGATAGACCTATCTACAACCTCTGTAAAACACTTATTAGCTGCGAATAAAACGGAAATAATCTCAATAATTAAACATACAATTGATACGCATGTCATAAAAATGCAAGTACTATCTGAAAGCAATTTCTGTTTTTCTGTAATAACATATGCAATCAAATATGAAATTGCAAGTAAGACAGCCTGCACCGCGCAATAATCAGAAGAAAGGCGCAGATAATGTTCACCCGACG
>CAVAQZ010000024.1:0-33234 GCA_963590945.1 Dysosmobacter segnis | reverse complement strand
GCGGTTCCGTGCGTATCCACCGTGATGACATCCAGGACCGCGTGCTCGACGTTCTCGGCATCTCCGAAGAAGAGGCCGCCGACAAGTTCGGCTTCCTGCTCGAAGCGTTCAAGTACGGCGCCCCGCCGCATGCCGGCATCGCCCTCGGCTGGGATCGTACCGCCGCCATTCTGGCCGGTGCCGACTCCATCCGTGACGTCATCGCCTTCCCGAAGGCCGGCGGCGGCCGTGACCCGCTGACCGGTGCCCCGGCTCCGATCTCCGCCGAACAGCGCGCCGAAACCGGTGTCGACTATGATCCGGACGAGGATGAGGACTGAGCGCGGATCGATGATCTGAACCGCTGACGATTCCTCGGCTCAGGGCCGCTTCCGCGACATGCTTGCGGGAGCGGCCCTTCTCGTATCGTCGTGATCTCGGCTATATGGTCCACGGTTCGTTCCTTCGCTCCTCCTGCACCGGCGCATACGCCGCGGCCATCACGAAAACGTCGGCTTGAAGTCGACCGGAATTCATCGCGCGTTCGCCTGAACCACCCCGATTCTTTGCTTTGCGAATCTATGATCGCCGTCATGAGCATTCGAGAGATCTGGCGACGCTGCCTTGATTTTTATACCGGCAGGGTTCCTGCGACAGTCACATACAGGGCGCTTGCGATCGCGACGATCGTCGCCGTGCTCGTTATCGAACTGCCCCGCCTGCGATAGCCTCGGGAGCGTTTCGTCTCATCATACGGGCGGGGTCTGGTGAGTTTCCGGGTTACGAAACATAGCTCATTTATACTTACCCCTTATGTCTGATATTAACGAAACCACAACACAGCGCCCGTTGATGCCGGGTGCGGGCGATGAGGACCGTCCTCTCGTCGAACTGACCCATGTCGAGAAGCATTATGGTGATCTGCATGTCCTGAAGGACGTCAACCTCACCGTGAAGAAGGGTGAGGTGCTCGTCATCGTCGGCCCTTCCGGTTCCGGCAAATCGACGATGTGCCGTACGATCAACCGCCTCGAAACCATCGACTCCGGCGATATCCGCATCGACGGCAAGCCGCTTCCCCAGGAAGGCAGGGAGCTTGCCAACCTGCGCGCGGAAGTCGGCATGGTGTTCCAGTCGTTCAATCTTTTCGCCAACAAGACGATTCTCGAAAACGTGACCCTCGCGCCGATCAAGGTGCGGCATATGGACAAGAAGGCCGCCGAGGACCTTGCCATGGACCTGCTCGGACGAGTCGGCGTGGCGTCCCAGGCGTCCAAGATGCCGTCGCAGCTTTCCGGCGGCCAGCAGCAGCGCGTGGCCATCGCCCGAGCGCTCGCCATGCAGCCGAAGGTCATGCTGTTCGACGAGCCGACGTCCGCGCTTGATCCGGAAATGGTCAACGAGGTGCTCGACGTCATGGTCCAGCTCGCCCATGAAGGCATGACCATGCTGTGCGTGACCCACGAGATGGGCTTCGCGCGCAAGGTCGCCGACAAGGTGGTGTTCATGGCCGACGGCCGGATTCTTGAGCAGAGCACCCCGGAAGACTTCTTCGAACATCCGAAGACCGATCGCGCCAAGGACTTCCTGTCGAAGATCCTTACCCACTGAGCGATTCCAAGGACGGAAGAAGGATTTTTCATGACATCACTTTCCAGTAGGGCGAAGCGTGTGCTGCGCAGGGCGGCCGCGGCCTTCTGCGCGTTCGCTTGCGTATTCGCCGTATCCGCATGCGGATCGGCCGCGGCCGACGGCAAAATCCGGATCGGCATCAAATTCGACCAGCCCGGTCTGGGCTTCAAGAAGTCCGGAACCTACGTCGGATTCGACGTGGACGTGGCCAAGTACATCGCCAAGAAACTCGGCTACGGCGAAGACGAGATCGTATGGAAGGAAGCCCCGTCCAAGCAGCGCGAGGCCATGCTGCAGAACGGCGACGTCGATTTCATCGTAGCCACCTACTCGATCACCGACGAACGCAAGAAGGTCGTATCCTTCGCGGGCCCGTATTTCGTTGCCGGACAGGATCTGCTCGTCCGCAAGGACGAGACCAGCATCAACGGTCCGGAAGACCTCAACGGCAAGCGTCTATGCTCCGTGACGGGTTCGACCTCCGCGGTGACGGTCAAGGAGAAGTTCGCCAGCGAAGTGCAGCTGATGGAGCAGCCGGGGTACGCCGAATGCGCCACCGCGTTGTTCTCCGGCATCGTGGACGCCGTGACCACGGACGATATCATCCTTGCGGGTCTCGCGTCGGCTTCCCGAGGACGTCTGCGCGTGGTCGGCAAGCCGTTCACCCAGGAATACTATGGCGTGGGCATCAAGAAGGGCAACACCCAGCTGGCCACGAAGATCAACAATGCCATCACCGACATGATCCAGGATGGTTCCTGGAACCGGGCGATCTCCGACAACACGAAGGGCACCGCGTACTCGCCGAACGCAAAGTACAATCCGCCGGAGCCGACCGAGGGGGAGGAGTAGTCAATGGAAGCGTTCATCTCGCTGTTCAGCGAATACAATGTGCCGGCCGCGTTCCTGGTGAACATCGAACTGACCCTGTGGTCGGCGCTGTTCTCCACGATTCTCGGCGTCGTCCTCGTGATGATGCGCATCTCGCCTGTGTCCTCGCTGCGCACCGTATCCGGCATCTACGTGGAACTGTTCAAGAACCTGCCGCTGACCATCATCATGGTGTTCATGGTGTTGGGCGCCTATGCGCAGCTCAAGCTCAGTTTTTCCGATACCTTCGCCACGAATTTCTTCTGGTTGGCGGTGACCGGCCTGAGCATGTACACCGCGGCCTTCGTGTGCGAATCGTTGCGTTCCGGCATCAACACAGTGCCCTTGGGCCAGGCCGAAGCGTCGCGAGCCCTCGGCCTGAGCTTCATGCAGTCGGCCACGCAGATCATTCTGCCGCAGGCCTTCCGTGGTTCCGTGGCCCCTCTGGGCAACACGTTGATCGCGCTGCTGAAGAACTCCACCGTGGCCGCCGCGGCGTCCGTGGCCACCGAAACCTCATCGTTGATGAGCGAAATGATCGAATACCGTTCCGACGTGATCATCCCGATCTTCCTGATCTTCGCGTTCGGCTATGTGATTCTGATCATCCCGATCGGCATGCTGACCACGTATCTGTCCAACAAGCTCGCGGTGAGGAGGTGACGCACCATGGCAAGCAATGAAAGTTCCGTGCTGTTCGACCAGCCGGGCCCGAAGGGCCGAAAGACCATCCGTATCGTCAACTGGATCGCGGGCATCGTATTCGTGATCGCCATCGTTCTGGTCCTCATGCGCCTGCATAATCCGCCGGACGGAGAGAATCAGCTCAGCTGGGACCTGTGGAAGCCGGCGCTCGACGCCGAAGCCTGGACCGATTTCTATCTGCCGGGCCTGTGGGCAACGGTGAAGGCCACCGTACTCGCGGTGGTCGGCTCCGTGGTGTTCGGCTTGGTGTTCGGCATGGGACGAGTCATGCCGAACACGATCACTCGCGTGGTTTCCGGCACGATCGTCGAATTCGCGCGAGCCGTCCCCGTGCTGTTGCTCATGATCTTCTTCTGGCGCTGGTTCGCCTTCATGGGCATGTCGAGCCCGGCGTATTGGGCCGTGGTGCTCGCTTTGGTGATCTATAACGGTTCGGTTGTGGCCGAGTTGGTCCGTTCCGGCGTCGGGAACCTGCCGAACGGACAGCGTGAGGCGTCGCTCGCATTGGGATTGACCCGTACGCAGTCGTTGATCGAGGTCGAGGTTCCCCAGGCCATCATCGCCATGCTTCCGGCCGCGGTCACCCAGCTGGTCGTGGTGCTGAAGGATACCGCCCTCGGTTCGATCATCATGTACACCGATCTGCTGCAGGAATCCCGTCGACTCGGTTCGATGTACTTCAATATTCTGCAGACGCTTGTGGTCGCCGCCGTCATCTACTTCATCGCATGCTGGCTGCTGAGCCGGCTGGCCGAATGGCTTCCGGGCCGTATACAAAGGCATACCGCGGGGCCGATCGAGGCGGAAGCGGTCGCGCCGATCGCCATCATGGATCCTTCCAATGTGAACCAGATCGCAGTGGCCAAGGAAGGTGTGCCGTTGGGCGGTGCGCAGCGCATCTACCATGTGCACCATCGCGGTTCCAATGCGACCATCCGTAAATGGCGTCAGACCAGGTATGACCAGGGGTTTGACGAGACCCATCCGGAAAGCCAGATCGATTTCGACAAATACGGCAAGCCGATTAAAAAAGACAAGCCGAAGAATTCGAAATCCTCCCGTGATGCGGACGGCAAGGAACGCGAGGGGAAAGACGACTCGAAGAACGAGTGATCGTTGATTCCTGAAACACCGTGGGGCGGCTGATCGTCGGATATCCGATGATCAGCCGCTTTCGTGTTTATGATGGATGCAATGTTCCGGTTCGGGCAAGGAGGCTTGATATGGCGGACAAAGACAAGGTCTCATCCATCGGCAAGACGCTGAATATGGTGCAGGATCGGGTGCGCAAAGGCATGTCCTGCGATTCCGTCGCGGAAAAACTGGCGAATTTCGCCAAAGCGAGCGAACTGCTCAGTTCCATCTGGACATTGCCGCCGAGCCAGCTGCTGCGGTTCCACCACGACACCGATCTCGCCTCGATGAACGGCGGAGCCACGCCGGGATTCGACGGCAACAAGGAAGACGCCGAACGGTTCATCTCGATCAGTTCCGCGGAAATAGCCCAATACCAGCGTCTGATGTATGCCAACGGAGTGAAGGGATCGCGCAGAAGGCTGCTGATCGTACTTCAGGGCATGGATGCGTCGGGAAAGGGCGGCATCGTGCGTCATGTGTTCCGGCAAGGCGACCCGATGGGCATCCACTACCACGGATTCGGAGCGCCCAAGGGCGAGGAACTCGACCATGATTACCTATGGCGTGTGAGACGGGAGCTTCCGGAACATGGTTGGATCAGCGTCTTCGACCGATCTCAGTATGAAGACATCGTCATGCCGCGCATCTACCAGACGCAGCCGGAGGAGGTATGGAAGGCGAGGTATGACGAAATCAACAAATTCGAATCGGAATTGATCGCCGACGACTGTTCCATCATCAAAATCTTCCTCGTGGTAAGCAAGGAGGAGCAGAAGAGGCATTTCCTCGCGCGCCTCGAAGATCCGACCAAATACTGGAAATTCGATGCAAGCGATCTTGAGGCGCGCGCACGCTGGGACGACTACATGCAGGCCTGGCAGGAGGTTTTTGCGCGGACCAGCACGGAACGGGCCCCGTGGTACCTCGTGCCGGCCGACAACCGCTGGTATTCCAGGGCTGTGGTTTCCGAGCTGCTACGCAACACGCTCAAAAACATGAACATGATATGGCCGCCGCTCGAAGTCGACGCGGCCGACATGCGCCGTCAGTTGGAAACGCTGTAGTCGAAGAACACCACCTCGCCGCCCGACTGGGTGGCGTCCAGGTCGACGACTCCGGTGATGGCCCAATTGTGGTCTCCATCGGAGTCGTCGATGATTTGGCGCACCTTCCAGATATGCTCGCCGCTCTCCTTCGAATCATCGAGGATGAACAGCTCACCGCTTCGTGCCTTGGCGTCGATGTTGACGTATTCGTGTTCGTCGTAATAGTCGTCGAGCACGTCCTCCCACTCGTGCACGCCGTAGCCCCAGTCCTTGTCAAGCGCTCCCAAATCCTCCGGACGGTCGAGATCCATGAGCTGCACACGTCGGAACATGGCATTGCGCACCAGCACGGTAAGGCCGCGTCGATCCTCCACGACGGCGGTTTTCATGCCGGGGGCCGCGAGGCTCGCGGCATCCGGCGACACGTCGGAACCATTGCCCGCGTTCTCCCACTCGTCCACCAGCGAGGAATCGATGGAACGGACCACAACACGCAGCCAGGAGATGATGTCCCTCAACTGTTCGTCGCGTTTCTCCGCGGGAACGGTGCGGGCCAATGCGCGGTAGGCGTCCGACAGGTATCGCAGCAGCGTGCCTTCCGAGCGGGCGATGTTGTAGCGGGAGATGTAGCCGGTGAAATCGGAAGCCGTCTCCACCATGTCACGCACCACCGATTTCGGACTCAGCCAGTAGTCGTTGGCCCACGGAACGTCGTGACGGTATTCGTCGAACGCGGCGGAAAGCATGTCTTCCAACGGCTTCGGATAGGTGATCTCCTGCAACCTGTCCATGCGTTCGTCGTAGTCGAGGCCGTCCTCCTTCATTCGGGTCATGGCCTGGTCCCTGGCCTGGCGTTCCTGGGCGCGCAGCACCTGCTTCGGATCCTCCAACGTGGCCTCCACCATGGAGATCACGTCGAGGGCGTACGTGTCGGATTCGGGGTCGAGCAGTTCGAGCGCGGCCAGCAGGAACGGGCTCAACGGTTGGTCGAGCGCGAAATCCTCCGGAACGTCAACGGTCATGAAGTAGTTCATACCGCCATCGTCCCGGTCCTCCGTTTCGATGACGTTCGTGTCGAACAGCGTCTGGAAGATCTCGTTCGCACGTTCGTGCAGCTTGTCCTTCTGCTCCGGTGTCTGCGCCGAATCGTCGATCAGCCGGTCGATGCGGCGGCGGGCGTCTCCACCCTGCTCCACTTCGTTCAGCACCATGGAATGTGTGATCTTCATATGCGGAACCAACGTTTCGGGAGCTGCGTCGATCAGTTTGTCGAACGTGTTTTCGTTCCAGGTGACGAAGCCCTCCGGAGCCTTTTTACGCTTGACCTTCTTGAGTTTCTTCGGATCGTTGCCGGCTTTGGCGAGGTTCTTCGCGTTCTCGATCTCGTATTCGGGACCTTCCGCGATGACCAGACCTTCGGTGTCGAATCCCATACGTCCGGCGCGTCCGGCGATCTGGTGGAACTCACGTGCGCGGAGCCTGCGCATCTTCGTGCCGTCGAATTTGGTCAACGCTGTCAGCACGACGGAATGAATGGGCACATTGATGCCGACGCCGAGCGTGTCGGTGCCGCAGATGACGGGAAGCAGCCCCTGCTGTGCGAGCTGCTCGACCAAACGACGGTAGCGCGGAAGCATGCCGGCATGGTGGATGCCCACGCCGGTGCGCAACAGACGCTGCAGGATCTTGCCGAACGCGGTGGTGAACTTCGTGCCCTTGATCGCCTCCGCGATGGCGGCGCGCTGCTCTTTGCTGGAAACGCCCGTGCTGGAAAGCGAATTCGCCGTTTCGAGGGCCGCGTCCTGAGAGAAATGCACCACGTAGATAGGGGTCTCGCCCTTGTTGAAGGAGAGTTCCACGGTCTTTTCCAACGGGTCGAGCGTGTATTCGTAGGCCAGCGGCACCGGACGCGGGGCGTCGGCGATGATGTCCACATCCGTGTCCGTCATACGTTCCAGCTTGTCGGCGATCGCGTCGACGTTGCCGAGCGTGGCGCTCATCAGCAGGAACTGCGTATTCGGCAGGGCCAGCAGCGGCACCTGCCAGGCCCACCCGCGCTCGGGATCGCCATAGTAATGGAACTCGTCCATCGCCACACATCCCACATCCGCACGACGCCCTTCGCGCAACGCCTGGTTCGCGAGGATCTCCGCGGTGCAGCAGATGATCGGCGCGTCCGTGTTGATATGCGTGTCCCCGGTGATCATGCCGACGTTGTCCCGGCCGAACGTCTCGACCAGATCGAAGAACTTCTCCGACACCAACGCTTTGATCGGAGCCGTGTAGTAGGAGCGGCGCCCGGTGCACAGCGCGGCGAAATGCATGCCGAGCGCCACAAGGGACTTGCCCGACCCGGTGGGGGTGTTGAGGATCACATGGTCGCCGGCGAGCAGACTCATGATGGCCTCCTCCTGATGAGGCCACGGCTCGACCCCCTTGACGTCGGCCACCCAAGAGAAGAAACGCTCGTAGATCTCGTCCGTGCTTATATTGCGCTCGCCGTCATCCCAGTTCGGAGCCAATTCGCCCAGCGAGCCGTATTTCGTTTCGTCAGTCATGATTGCCAGTCTACCGTCCGACGTCTACGCGCATGTCGAACGTGTGTTCGAATCTTTGCGCGTATTGCGGTAAAGTGGGCCATATGACTCAGGATTTGTTTGACGCAGTGGACGCTCCCGAAGACATGACGCGCCCGTTGGCCGTGCGCATGAGGCCATCGAACGTGGACGAGGTGCTCGGACAGTCACGCGTGCTGGGGGAGGGGTCGCCGTTGCGACGTCTCGCCAATCCGGCGTCGAAGGGGTCGCTGACGGCCCCGAGCTCCATCATTCTGTTCGGACCTCCCGGCGTGGGCAAAACCACGTTGGCCTACATCGTGGCGCAACAGTCCGGCCGTGTGTTCGAGGAGCTTTCCGCGGTCACGTCCGGAGTCAAAGACGTGCGGGACGTACTCGCCCGCGCCCGCGACCGCCTCGTGTCGGAAGGCAGGGAAACGGTGCTGTTCATCGACGAGGTGCATCGATTCTCGAAATCACAGCAGGACGCATTGCTGCCAAGCGTGGAGAACCGCGACGTGACCTTCATCGCCGCGACCACCGAAAACCCCAGTTTTTCCGTGATCAAACCGCTGCTGAGCCGCTCCGTGGTCGTCAAACTCGAATCGCTCGAACCACAGGATCTCAAAACGCTCATCGAACGTGCCGTAAAAGACGACCGCGGACTCAAGAACGAGGTGCGCATCAATGACGAGGCCATGGATGAGATAGTCCGCATGGCCGGCGGCGACGTGCGCAAGGCCTTGACGATTCTCGAAGCCGCCGCCGGCGCTCTCACCGGGGACAAGGAACGCAAGAAAGGCGCGAAACGCCCGATCATCACCCCCGAAGTGGTATCGAAGGTCATGGATGTGGCCACGGTGCGCTACGACAAAGACGGCGACGACCACTACGACGTCATCTCGGCCTTCATCAAATCCATGCGAGGTTCCGACCCCGACGCGACGATGCACTATCTGGCGCGTATGCTGCGCGCGGGAGAGGACCCGAGGTTCATCGCCCGCCGCATCATGATCGCGGCGTCCGAAGAGGTCGGCATGGCCGCCCCGCAGATTCTGCAGGTCACGGTCGCAGCGGCCCAGGCCGTCGCCATGATCGGCATGCCGGAAGCCCGCATCATCCTCGCAGAGGCGGCGCTTGCGGTGGCCACCGCGCCGAAATCCAACGCCAGCTACAACGCCATCAATTCGGCGCTCGCGGATGTGGATGCGGGGTTGATAGGCCAGGTGCCGCTGCATCTGCGCAACGCGCCCACGGCATTGATGAAAAGCTGGGGCAACCACGAAGGGTACCGTTACGCGCACGATTGGCCAGGTGCGGTGGCGCCGCAGCGGTACATGCCCGATGAGCTGCAGGGACGCGAATACTACCATCCGAACGACCGTGGCTACGAGCATGAGGTCAAATCGCGGCTGGAGAGGATCCGTGGGATTCTGCATGGAGACGATTAGCTGTCAGCTGAAAATTTGTCGGCATGGTGCACAATCATGATCGGAGAGGTTGGCGCTTGTTCCCTTGTGTTTGTGCGCCAATCGCGGCGTTGCGCGCGGCCGCAGGAAATAAAGCGCGCAGATAAGGAATTATGGGAAATACCACAACGAAAGACGCAAACATAACACATGACGCGACCGCATCCGAGCGGATCCCCGGCAAACTCGTCGGAGCCATTGTGGCGGTCGGCTCACTCGCGTTCATCGGCATCCTCACCGAAACCGTGATGACCGTGCTGTTTCCGGAACTCATGCAGGAGTTCGGCGAGGACACCGCAACCGTGCAATGGGTCACCACCATCTATCTGTTGGCTGTGGCGTCCACCATGCCGCTTTCTTCATATCTCAACCGTAAAGTCGAACATCGCACGCTGTTCCTCGTCGCGGTCGCCCTTGCCGTGCTGGGCTCGCTGATCATGATCTTCTGCCATTCGTTCGCGTTGATTCTGGTGGCGCGCGTCATCCAGGGCATCGGTTCCGGCGTTGCCACGCCATTGATGAACAACATCATTTTGGAGCAGGCGCCGCGTACCAAGGTCGGACGCCTCATGGGCGTCGGGTCGTTGGTCATCACCGTCGCTCCGGCCATCGGCCCTACCGTTGGCGGAGCTATCTCCGCCATCCTGCCCTGGCGGGCGATCTTCGTGATCGTCATTCCGATCGTTCTGCTCGTTTCGCTGCCCGTCGGCGTCAAATGCATCGAACAGCACAGGCCGGTTGAGGAGTCCCACCTGAATCCGCTGCAGTTCGCGTCGATCGTACTGGCCTTGTGCGGACTGGTGATGTTCCTGAACCAGGCCGGCGTTGCCATCGCATCCGCGGTGGCCGGCGGAGCATATGTTGTGCCGGAGGTGTTCGCCGTCGTCTGCTTGATGGTCGGAGTGGGGTCGATGCTGTTCTTCGCATGGTCGTCCCGCCGCTCCTTCTCACCGCTGATTCGTCTCGGCTGGCTGCGTGACCCGATGGTGTTGCTGCACCTGATGGCCTACATGCTGCTGCCGATCGTCGGCATCGGCTTCGGATATGTGATCACCAACGTGGCTCAGCTTTCGCTGGGTACCGACGCTTTCATCGCGGGCGCGCTGGTGTTGCCGGGCGCGTTGATCGGCGCGATCTTCGCGCCATACGGAGGTGCGCTGTACGACAGGTTCGGTCCGGTGCGTCCTATTCTGGGCGCGTTCATCGTGGCTATCTGCGGTCCGATTCTCCTGCTGGTCTTCTCCATGCGTCTGACGCCCGTGTCGCTGGCCGGATTCTACTTCATCTTCGGTCTCGGATATTCGCTCGGTTTCTCCAATATCCTGACCAACGCGCTGCGTAACGTGGATCCGAAGTTCACTCCTGACGGCAACGCCGTGTTCAACACGTGCCTGCAGTTCGGTGGCGCGACGGGAACCACGCTGTTCTCCACGATTCTTTCGGTGGCCCAGGCCGGTGCCGGAGAAGAAGGCAGCGCAACGTTCCGTCATGCGACCGCGGTCGGAGGCGGATGGATCTTCGCCGCGATGGTGCTCATTGTGGCGGTGGCTATCTGCTGCCTGATAGCGGCCTTCCGCATCGGGGCAAAGCGCCGATAACCCGTTATAGGAAACGCCTGTAGCGTAATGCGGCAAACGGGCTTTCGCGGGAAATGTGGAATTGCTAATCTGTCCTTACCGGCAGAATGAGAGGACGGCAATGAGACCACATTTCCCGCACAACGGCATCGTGACAGGACCATTCAAGGCAATCGCCGTGGCGCTATGTCTGGTCATGATAACCGCGGGATGCGGTTCCGTGGAGGCGAAGGACTCCCAAACCGAGGTCGCCAGCGCCGACAAGGTGATCAGCGTGAACATCACCGAACCATCCAACGGTTTGCTGCCCAGCAATACCAGCGACATGTCCGGATGGAAGATCGTCAGTCAGCTGTACGACGGTCTCGTCACATTCGACTCGTCCGGCAACGAAACGCTCGTCGAGGCTGAATCGATCACGCCCAACGAAGACGCATCCGAATACACCATCGTGATCAAGAGCGGCCTTGCCTTCTCCAACGGGGAGAAGATCACGGCCGACACATATGCGAAAACATGGTCGTTCGCGGCCAACGCCGCCAATGGACAGGTCGGTGCGTCCATTTTCGAAGACATCAAGGGCTATGACGAATTGCAGAATGAGAACGGTTCCAAAACCTCCCAGCTTTCCGGTTTGGAAGTGGTCGACGACACCACGTTGAAGGTCACGCTCAACGCCCCGAATTCCGCGTTCCTGTACAAAATCGGAGACATCGCGTTCCTGCCGATGCCTTCCGAAGTGATCGAAGACCCCGACGGCTACGGGCAGAAGCCGATAGGTAACGGTCCATACAAGCTCAAGGCGTACAAGAGCGGCGAGGAGATCATCCTTGAAAAGGACGCGTCGTACACAGGCCCCCGTGAGACCAGCAACGCCGGAATCGACTTCAAGGTGTACCAGAGTCTGGACGCCGCCTATTCCGATCTGCTGGCAGGCAACCTCGACGTGCTCGACTCCATTCCGACCTCCGCGTTGAAAACCTATCAGGACGAGGATTCCATCACCTCGGTCAGTAAACCCGGCCCGGCGTTCTCCGCTTTTACGATTCCACAGAATCTCAAGCATTTCCAAGGAGAGGAAGGAAAATACCGCAGGCAGGCCATCGCGCATGCGATCAACCGCGACAACATAGCGAACGCGATTTTCGCGGGGACGGTCACACCCGCCACGGACTTCCTGGCTCCGGTGATCAAGGGATACGACGCCGATCTCGATGCTGATGGAGTGCTCGCCTACGACGAGAAGAAAGCCCAGGAACTGTGGGCCAAGGCCGATGCGATTTCGCAATGGGACGGCACCTTCCGCATCGCGTACAGCGCGGACGGAACCGACAAGGAATGGGTGGAGGCCGCCGCCAACTCCATCCAGAACGTTCTGGGCATCAAGGCGGAAAGCTATCCGTTCTCCACATCCAAGGAACTGAGAAGCGCCATTCAGGAACGCACCGTCAATGCGGCGTTCAAGTCGGGCATGCAGTCGGACTATCCGCACCCGGAAGGTTATCTGGTGCAGGCCTACGATTCATCGGCGGCAGACGGCAAGGGACTGAACAACGGGGACTACAAGAGCGGCAGCTTCGACGCCCTGATCGACCAGGCGGCCGCCGAAACCGATCTGGACAAGGCCGTGGACCTGTACAAGCAGAGTGAAAAGGTGCTTCTGGAGGATCTTCCGGTGATTCCGCTGTGGTACACGAACGTGACGGCCGCGTCGGCGAAGGGCGTGCAGGTGGAATACAACTACATGGGTGTTCCCGAATACAACACCATCGTCAAATGATGGATTGAAGCGGAATCCGACAATCCGATGGAATGCCTGGCCGAAGCCTTTTCCAAGCTCCGGCCAGGTCGTCTGTGAGCGCAAAATCCCCGCCCGTCGCTTCGAAGCGGTAGGCTGTGGGACTATAGAGAACAACGGAAAAGGAGACAAGGTGAGTAACTTAAGCGCACCACTGCCTGCAATGGCTGGCGAAGACATGCCGGCAGGACCCACCGATCCGATTTTCAACCGTCTGCTGAAGGATCGCATCATCTGGATGGGCGAGGAAGTCAAGGACGATATGGCCAATCGCATCTGCGCTCAGATGCTGATGCTGGCCGCCGAGGATCCGAAAAAGGATATCTGGCTGTACATCAACTCTCCAGGCGGTTCCATCACCGCGGGCATGGCCATTTACGACACCATGCAGCTCATCGAGCCCGACGTTGCCACCGTGGGCCTGGGCATGTGCGCGTCGATGGGCCAGTTCCTGCTGAGCTCCGGCACCAAGGGCAAGCGATTCCTGACGTCTCATGCGCGAGTGCTCATGCATCAGCCGTCCGGAGGCATCGGTGGCACCGCGACGGATGTGCGCATCAACGCCGAGCTGATCATGGACATGAAGAAGACCATGAGCGAGCTGACCGCCGAGCAGACCGGTCACACCGTCGAGGAGATCTACCGGGACAACGAGTACGACCACTGGTTCACCGCCCAAGAGGCGCTTGAATACGGATTCGTGGACAAGCTCGTCTCCACGCACGACACGATGAACGCCACCAAGGGAGAGTGACATGGCAAGCGAAGAAGCACAGTTCGTAGCCCGCGCCGAACGCCTCGCCGGACCGACCGGGGTGGTCGGTTTCCAGACGGAGGCCGTCCGTGAGGCTGCATTCGCCCCGCAGAACCGTTACGTTCTGCCGCAGTTCGAAGAGAAAACCCCGTACGGCTTCAAGAGGCAGGATCCGTATACCCGCCTGTTCGAAGACCGCATCATCTTCATGGGCGTGCAGGTGGATGACACCTCCGCCGACGATATCATGGCCCAGCTGCTTGTGCTGGAAAGCCAGGATCCGAACCGCGACGTGATGATGTACATCAATTCCCCGGGTGGCTCCATGACGGCCATGACCGCCATCTACGACACCATGCAGTACATCAAGCCCGATGTTCAGACCGTCTGCCTCGGCCAGGCCGCATCCGCCGCGGCCATTCTTCTGGCCGCGGGTACCAAGGGCAAGCGCCTCATGCTGCCCAACGCGCGCGTGCTCATCCACCAGCCGGCCATCGGACAGGGTTTCGGCAAGGCCACGGAGATCGAAATCCAGGCCAAGGAGATGTTGCGTATGCGCGAATGGCTGGAGAACACCCTTTCCAAGCACACCGGCCGCGACGTCGAGAAGATTCGCAGGGATATCGAGGTCGACACGTTCCTCACCGCACAGGAGGCGAAGGAATACGGCATTGTGGACGAGGTTCTCGAACACCGTGCCTGATGATCTTCACTGGCCAATACCCTTGCCGGCTTCCGGCGGGGGTATTGTGTTTTCCGATGGCTTTTTCTGGACTAAGGGGTTCGAATGGGACGCGTGATCGACTATAGCGATGCGGTGTCGAGGTGCACGTTCTGCGGCAAATCCGAGAACCAGGTGCGCAAGCTGGTCACCGGCTCCGGTGCGGCCATATGCGACGAATGCATCGAACTGTGCGTCGACATTATCGCCGAGGAGCGCGTGGAGGACGCCAAGCTCAACATGTTGCAGTTGCCGAAACCCGCGCAGATCAGCGCCTATCTCGACAACTACGTGGTAGGCCAGGAATCGGCCAAGCATACGCTTTCCGTTGCCGTGTACAACCACTACAAGCGCGTCAACATGGAAAGGAGGGAGTCCGTCGAAGGGGAGGGGAAGCGGCTGCGTGCTTCCCGAAACGATGCTCTGGCGGGCGTGCAGGTGGCGAAGTCGAATATTCTGCTGCTCGGGCCGACGGGTGTCGGAAAGACGTATCTTGCGCAGACGCTGGCCAAGGTCATGAACGTGCCGTTCGTGATCGCCGACGCCACGACGCTGACGGAAGCCGGCTATGTGGGCGACGATGTCGAGACCGTGCTGCAAAGGCTTCTGCGCGCAGCGGACGGCGATGTCGCCCGGGCGCAGCAAGGCATCGTATATATCGACGAGATCGACAAAATCGCGCGTAAAAGCGGTGAGAACACGTCGATCACGCGCGATGTGTCGGGCGAGGGGGTGCAGCAGGCGCTGCTGAAGATTCTGGAGGGCACCGTCGCCACGGTGCCGGTCGAGGGCGCCCGCAAGCACCGCGAGATGGACACCGTGCAGATCGACACTCGCGACATCCTGTTCATCTGCGGCGGGGCGTTCGTCGGGCTTGCCGATATCGTCGCGCGGCGGCTGGGCGCCCACGAGAGCGGTTTCGGCGCGTCCTGGCATGATCATGAGATTCCCAAGAAGGAATTGTTGGCCCAGTCGACGGCGGATGATCTCGCGGATTTCGGTCTTCTGCCGGAATTCATCGGGCGATTGCCGGTGTTCAGCGTGTTGGAGGAGCTCACGGAAGACGATTTGGCCAAGATCCTCACCTGTCCGGAGAACGCGCTGGTCAAGCAGTATCAGAAACTTTTCGCGGTGGATGGAGTCGGGCTCACTTTCACGAAAGGCGCGATCAGGAAGATCGCGGCCATCTCGATCCGTCGCGGTACGGGAGCGCGAGGGCTGCGTTCGATCATCGAGAAGATCCTCGAGGATACGATGTTCCGGCTGCCGAGCATGGACGACGCCATTGAGGTGGTGGTCGACGAGTCCTGTGTGGACGGCACCGCGGCGCCGAAAATACTCCGCGCGCCCACGGAGGAGATTCCACGCAGACGCACCGCGTGATATGGGATGCGGAGAAGTCAAAAAAGCCCCATTCCCAGCGCGACACGCCGAGATTTTGTTTCAGCGGCGTTTGGGTGTATCTTATTTGAGTTGCCAAAAACAAGGCAACGTTGCGCGAGTAGCCCAGCGGATTAGAGCAGCTGACTACGGATCAGCAGGTCGCAGGTTCGAATCCTGTCTCGCGCACTGGCCACAGGTCATCATGTGGCTTAAATAAACACGGTGACGTTGCGCGAGTAGCCCAGCGGATTAGAGCAGCTGACTACGGATCAGCAGGTCGCAGGTTCGAATCCTGTCTCGCGCACATGAACCTCCTTCGCGAATGCGGAGGAGGCTTTCTTTTTTCTTCATGGTTTTTTAC
This sequence comes from Dysosmobacter segnis, assembly GCA_963590945.1. GTDB lineage: Bacteria > Actinomycetota > Actinomycetes > Actinomycetales > Bifidobacteriaceae > Bifidobacterium. Next base: position 17,247 of record CAVAQZ010000024.1, on the reverse strand, counting down.
GTGGATGTAATACGCCTACAGATGAGTCGGACGAACGTTCATATTTCGGCAAAAACACTTCGGTACGCTGGAGCAAGGCAAATTTACGAACGATACGGCTGATACGGCCATGGACAGGAGCATGATGACCACGTCAAAGAGAGGGATTTGGGCGGCGATCAAGAGAGTGGCCGCATCCGACAGAATATCCGGACTGATCATGCTCGGTTTCGCCCTCGCGGGTCTGTTGCTTGCCAATCTGCCGTTCAGCGCGCACATCTTCGAACAGATCGAGGATTTCCGGATCGCCATTCCGCATACCAATATCGACATGGGACTCGGCCACTGGGTGCAAGACGGTCTGCTGACCGTGTTCTTCCTGACCGTCGGCCTCGAGCTCAAGCAGGAGCTCACCACGGGCTCGTTGTCGAACCCCAAGGCCGCGGCGGTGCCGATGCTGTGTGCGGTAGGCGGCATGATGATGCCTCCGATACTGTTCGTCTCCGTGCTTGCGCTGTTCTCGAACTTCGGACCGGGGGAGGCGGGGCAGCTGATCATCGCGTCGGGCACCGAGTTCTCCTTCTCGCAGATGTCTCAGGGATGGGCCGTTCCCACGGCGACGGATATTGCATTCTCTCTCGCGGTGCTTGCGCTGTTCGCCAAGGCCCTTCCCGGTTCCATCCGGGCGTTCCTCATGACTTTGGCGACCGTGGACGATCTGCTGGCGATCATTTTGATCGCGGTGTTCTTCTCGTCCGTGAACGCGTGGTATTGGTTCCTGGGCATCGCCGTATGCGCGGTCGTCTGGTACTTCCTGGTGCGCATGAAGAAGGTGCCGTGGATCGCCGTGGCCCTGGTGGGCGTGCTGGCATGGGTCATGATGTTCGAGGCGGGCATCCACCCCACGTTGGCCGGCGTTCTGGTAGGCCTGCTCACCCCGGCTCATGTGCGTTTCGGTGAAAGCACTCCAAGGGCGGAACGGTATGCCGAAAAGCTCCAGCCTTTCTCGGCACTGCTGGCTTTGCCGATTTTCGCGCTGTTCGCCACGGGTGTGCATTTCGAATCGTTGACATGGCAGCTGTTCGTCTCCCCGGTGGTGGTTGCCGCGATCGTGGCGCTCGTCGTCGGCAAGCCGCTCGGCATCATGGCCACGGCATGGCTGTCTACGCATCTTGCCGGACTCAAGATGGCCAAGGGCCTGCGAGTGCGTGACATGTTCCCGGCGGCATGCGCCTGCGGCATCGGCTTCACCGTCGCGTTCCTCATCGCATCCTTGGCGTATTCCGACGCGGAGCTGTCCGCGGAATCACGCTTCGGCGTGCTTGTGGCGTCCATGATCGCGGCGGTCATCTCCGGTTTCCTGCTCAGCCGCCAGTCGAAGCGATTCGAGCTTGCCGCGGCCGCCGAACGGCATGTCGACGACAATAACGCCTTCGACGAGGTCGAAACGATCCTGGACGATGGCAGCGTGGCGGTCAGCCAGATGATCAGCTCGAAATCGAAAACGAAATAAGGAGCATAAGGAACAGAAGACCGAACGTATATGAGTGTGCGCCGTGCGGTGCGATATCATGTCGTACGGCGCACACTCATATACGGTGATCATGGGAGTGCTGAACGCGTATGTGCGGCGATTCTGTTTGTTCGCGCATTCAGCGTTTGACGGCCACCAGCAGTCCGGTTCCGGATGGGGTGAGCGCTGTGATGAATCGTTCGTCGGATTCCACGGTTTCCATCAGGGCGCGCATGGCGAGCGATTTCGGATCGCGATTGGCGGGGTTGAGCACGCCTCCCGTGGATTGCGCGACCTCGAAGGCGAGTACGTCGGTGAAGACGATCGCGCCACGCTTGCGCAGCAGTCGCGGGGCCTGTTCGAAGGTCGCCGCATAATTTTCGGCATCACCGGCAACCACGATCAAATCATAGGTCTTGGCGTTCAGACGGGGGAGGAACACTCCGACCGGCGTGCTGACCGCGCGCAACGTGGTCTGAATGTCGTCGGATATGTGGTTGAACAGGTTGCGGATCAGTTTGATGCCATGTGATGAGGAATCGACGGCGGTCAGCTGGCCGCCGTTCTCCAATCCGTTGATCAGCTGCAGCGTTTCAACCACGGAACCGGTGCCGACCATGATCACGGAGGATGCATCGAGCATGTGCACCAGCATGCGCAGCAATTCGGCCTGCGCCGCAGGGCCCTGATGGATCCCCGCTTCTTCGGCGCCGTTCCGTATGGCGTTGAGTTCCGCGGACTGGTGCGCGAAAGCGTGGTCTTCAACGTATTCCCACGCTTTCGCAAGATTCGTATATGACGTTCCGTCCATAACGTCAGCGCTCCTTGACCTGTGCGATCAACTGCCAGATTTCCTCGCCGACGTCGATGCCGCGCGGACACTCACGTGTGCAGGCTCGGACGGACTGGCATGCGGCTATGCCATCCGCGGAGTCGATGTCATTCATACGCGCGTCGGCCTGAGTGTCTCGAGAATCGTTGATGAAACGAGACGCGGCGATCAGCGCGGCGGGTCCGATGAACGCCTCTCCGCCCGCATAGACAGGGCAGCTTCCCTCGCACGTACCGCATGCGATGCAGTTGCTTAGCAACTCGTATTTGGCGAGTTGCTGGGGATTCTGCAGATATTCGAACGCGTCGATCTTGCCGTCTTCGGTCGTGTGCAGGTCACCTCCGGCCTGCAGATATGGCTTGAGCTTCTTGATCTGCTCGAGCATCTGATCGATATCGGCGATCAAATCGCGCAGCACAGGGAACCCGGGCAGCGCGGCGAGCTCGATGACACCCAGATAGGCGTCGTCTTCAGGCGAGGAACCGTCGGACGGGTCTTCGACGTTTCCGGTATGACGGAACCCTTCATCATCGACGGCAACGTCGACCGGACGCTTCGCCCAATCCTTCACCGTGGCCGAGCACAGCAGCGTGGGCGTGCCGTTGACCGACACGGCATCGGAACCGCAGATGCCGTGTCCGCACGAATAACGGAACGCGAGCGTCGGATCGATGGTCCTTTTGATCGTCAGCAGGCAGTTGAGTACCGTGTCTTCCGGACGTACGCTCAGCGTGTACTCCTGCACCCACTGCTTGCCACGGGGCCTACGGCGTGCGGATGCGCCGGAATCGCCGAACGGAGAGCTTTTCTTCGCGAATGGAGAGCCTGCGCGGTCACGGCCACGATCCGGACGGGGGGTGAACCTGTTCACCTTGATCGTCACCGTATTCATGCCGTTTCCCATACCGCTCATGTACCCGCCTTTCCCAATAAAACCGTCAACCAGTTTGCCATACACCGTGCCCATAGGCTCAGTACTCACGGGCCTTGGGAGGCATGTCCACAATGTGCACACCTTGCCAGGAAACCTGTCCGGAAGCGTCCGTCATGGAATGGGCGAGGAAGTGCTCGTCATCCCTCTGTGGGAAGTCGAGACGCTTGAGCGATCCGCGCGATTCGTGCCTTGCGTCGGAAGCGACCAGCACGGCCTTGCCGAGCTGGGCAAGGTGACGGACCTCCCAGATGGCGGTGATCTCCTGATTGAACGCGGCTGAGTCGGAGTGCGCGCGCAGGGCCTGGGCGCGCGGCGTGATTTCGTCCTGCAATGTGCCGAGCGCCTGTGCGATGCTACGTTCATCACAGCGGACGGCCACGGCTCGCTCCATTGCGTATCCAAGATCCGCCATCAGCTTGTAGGGATTGTCTTCGGCTGGCTCGTCATCCGGTGAGATGCCCGACAGCATGTCCTTCACCTCGTCGGTCCTGATTCGGGCCGCCTCGTCCACGACGTTGCCGGCGTTGTCGTCGAGAGGCTGGGCCATCGGATCGTTCGCCGGCGCCTGCGCGATGCGGGCGGCGATGGCCTGACCGGACCTGTGTCCGAACAGGCACGCGTCCAACAGGGAGTTTCCACCCAGTCGGTTCGCGCCGTGCACGGAGACGCAGGAGCATTCGCCGGCGGCGAACAGTCCCTCCACGATATCGCGTGCGCCGTCGCTCCAACGGTAGACCTCGCCATCGGTCGATACGGGGATGCCGCCCATCGTGTAGTGCGCGGTCGGCTTGACCGGCACATAATCACGGGTGGGATCAAGTCCGGCGTATTTTTCGATGGTCTCCACCACCTGCGGCAGAACCTCATGCATATGATCGGAATCGATGCCGGTCATATCAAGCCATACGCAATCCTTCGGCCCCTCCGGATCCTTGGGGTCGGCGACACCTCGTCCCGCGTCTATTTCGGCCATGATGGAACGGCTTACCACGTCTCGCGCGGCCAGATCGGCGTGGCCTGGAGCATAGCGCTCCATGAAGGCCTCGCCGTCCGCGTTGCGCAGCACGCCGCCTTCGGCACGTGCGGCTTCGGACAGCAGGATGCCGGTGTGGGCCAGTCCGGTCGGATGGAACTGCACGAATTCGCCGTCTTCCAGCTGGAGGCCGGCGTCCAGGACCAGCGCCATGCCGTCACCGGTCAGATCCCATGAATTCGAGGTGGTGTGGAACAGTCTTCCGGCCCCTCCGGTGGCCATGAGCACATTGCGCGCATGCACGGCATGCGTCTGCCCCTTATGGGTGTCGAACGCCACAACGCCCTCCACTTTGGAACCGTCCTCAGACAGCACCAGATCGGTCACGTACCATTCTTCGGCGAACTCGACGCCTTCGGACACGCACTGCTGCCATAGCGAGAACAGGATCTGATGGCCGATGCGGTCGGCGGCATAGGCGGCGCGGCGCACCGGTTCCTTGCCGAAATCCTTGGTATGCCCGCCGAAACGACGCTGCGCGATGCGGCCATCCTCGGTGCGTGAGAAGGCCACGCCCGCATGCTCCAGCGCGATCACGGTCTTCGGCGCCTCTTTGACGAACAGCTCGACGGCATCCTGATCCACCAGCCAGTCGCCGCCCTTGACGGTGTCGTAATAGTGCCAACGCCAGTCGTCTTGCTCGATATTGCCCAGGCTGGCGGCGATGCCACCTTCGGCGGAGCCGGTATGCGACCTCAGCGGCTGCAGTTTGGAAATCACCAGAATATTCGGCTCGATGCCGCTATCGCGCATCGCCTTCATCTGTTCGCTGCGCAGCAATCCCAACGCCGCCGACAGGCCAGCCGCTCCGGCACCGACGATTACCGCATCATACATATCTTCAACATGCTTCGGACTCATAATAACGATTCTTGCACAAGGTGTGACGAAACGTTTTGCCTCCGCTCGGCCTTGTTGGCGGCCTTGTTGATGGTGATGCCATCCGACTGGACGCTGATGCGTCCGGCGAGCTCCAGAGCGCCGAGCTCCTGCATGACGGACGCCACGGAGCAGTCGCGGTCCTGCTGTTCCCTGAGGATGGCAAGGATCATGTCCACGTTGGCCATGCCGTTGCGCTTATGGCATCGTCGTATGGCCTTCAGCACGGTTTCGCTACGGGATGATTGACCGTCGGTTTCCCGGGGTTCCGGGGATCGCGGATCGTCATGCGCCGGTATGCCGTCGCCTTTCGCCTTTTCGGACCCCGGCGTTCCGATGCGTTCCTCGATGCGCGGTCGATGGGACTCATGGCACAACTCATTGGTCGAACTCAGCGAGCAGATGATTATGGCACGACCATCCTGAATGAGCTGATTGCAGCCGGTGTTGTTCGGCATGGTGATGTCTCCCGGCACCGCGTAGAGGGTCCGGTTGAGCTCGTTGGCCCATCCTGCGGTGTTGAGCGCACCGGAACGTATTCGCGCCTGGGCCACGATCAGTGTGGACGACAACGCCGCTATCAGCCGATTGCGCAGCAGAAACCGTCTCGCTTCCGGAACGGTTCCCGGACAGAGCTCGGAGATCAGCGCCCCGGAATGGTTTTCGATGCTGTTGAACAGATTCTCGTTGGCCTTGGGGCCTATGTGGTTGAGCCCGCCCGCGAACACCGCGATGGTTCTTCCGGCCATTGGGGCGCCGATCTCGTCCATCGCCTTGATCGCGCCCCAATGGGCCGCCGCATCGGCGCCCATCGCGCCTCCCGACACGATCAGATGGCCGGAACGCGCGCTCTGCCGGGCGATCTCATACGCGCATCGCCTCCCGTAGTCGCTCACGCCTCTCGATCCGACGATCGCCACGGGGCTCGGGCAGGACACCAAGGCTTGCGGATCTCCTTTTCCCCACAGGCACAAGGGCGTGGCCCAGTCGGTTCTCAGGGAAAGGTCGGAAAGCTGTTTCGGCCAATATGGATGGTGCGGGGCGATGATCCACTGCGTTCCGTCCACGGTGAACCAATGCCTAAGTTCCTCCGGGTCTTTGCATGGCAGCGATGCCAATCGTTGCTGCCATGATGCCAGCGACCCGTGAAACGACGACATGCCTCGCGAATTCACGGTACGCCCCCAGCGGGTTATGCCGTCGACGAAGGCGGTGTCGAGCGACGCGCATGCCGCGGCCACCACGCCTTCATGGTTGCCGGGTCCGCTGTCATGGATGAGCTGCAGCGCGATGGCCGCCGATCCCGTTCCCCTGATCAGCGCGTACATCATCGCGTCGGCGCTGTCCAGACAGTAGGTGAGCACGGCGCGGGCGAGGGTCTCGTCGTCGATTCCAACATCGAAAACGTCGGAAATCCTGTCGGTCGTCGCGTCGGTCATTGCAGCCTCGTTCTCATGGATATGCCCTGCATCATCTCTTCCGGCCCAGGGGATCCTTTTCCCGACAGATCCGCCAACGTCCATGCGAGCCGCATGGCGCGGTCGGCTCCTCGTAGGCTCAACCGCTCGTTCTTCAACGCGCGGTTCACCAATTCGATGGCCTTCGCCGACGTGTTGGACCTCAACCACGTTCCGGTCGCCTGCGCGTTGCATGACCAGCCATACGCTCTGAAACGTTCCCGGGCCACCTGTCGGGCGACCATCACGCGTGTGCGAATCACGTGGCTGGAATCGCCGGAAGGCTTCGAACCGGCCACAATGTGTTCCACGGGAGGCACCTCGATCTGAATGTCGATGCGATCGAGGATCGGGCCGGAAAGGCGGCTGAAGTATCTGATACGGTCCTTTTCCTTGCAGACGCAGCGTTCGCCGTTGCCGTACGAGTATCCGCACGGGCAGGGATTGGCGGCCATGATCAGCTGGAAACGCGCCGGATAGTATGCGGTTCCTTTCGACCGTGAAATCGCCACGTATCCCGATTCCAAGGGTTCGCGCAACGTCTGCAGGGCCTTGGTGGAGAATTCCGGGGCTTCGTCCATGAACAGCACGCCCCGGTGCGCGCGGGTGATCGCTCCGGGTTGGGCGATTCCGGAACCGCCTCCCACCAGAGCCGCGGTCGAAGCCGTATGATGAGGGGCTTCGAACGGCGGTACATCGGTGATGCCGTAGCCGGGCAAGGTGCCGCAAAGCGAGCGGATGGATGCCACCTCAAGCTGTTCGGCCTCGCTCAAAGGACTCATGATGCCCGGCATCCGCGATGCGAGCATGGTTTTGCCGGTTCCCGGAGGTCCGGTCATCATGAGGTGATGTCCGCCTGCGGCAGCCACCTCAAGGGCCCATTTGGCCGAATCCTGGCCCATCACCTCGCACATGTCTTCCGGATGCTCACGGGCTCCCGCGGACAATGCCGATACGACGGCATCCTGCGGAGCGTTGCGAATGCGGTATGTGCTCGTTCCTCCCATCAGTTCCATGAGTTCGCCCACATGCCGCACTCCGATGGCCTGCACTTCGGGGACCAGTTCGGCTTCCTCAAGATTGGCTTGCGGAATGATGACCTTGCGTATCGCGCGCTCCTTCGCGTGCAGCATGATCGGAAGCAGTCCGTTGACCGGCAGGACGGTGCCGTCGAGATTGACCTCGCCCAGCACGATGGTGTCGGCCAGGCAGTCATGCGCGATCGCGTTCGATGCGCTCAACACGCTCGCGGCGATGGCCAGATCGTGAGAGGATCCCTTTTTCGGCATGGATGCGGGCGAGAGGTTGACTGTGACGCGGGTCTCCGGCCATTTGAACCCGCTGGCCTGGCAGGCGGATTTGACCCTTTCGCGGGCTTCCGAAAGCGAGGTGTCCGGTAATCCGATGATGGAGAAGTAGGGGAGACCGGGGGAGACGAATGCCTGGATTTGAATGGTGAAGGCCTTCAGTCCTATCAGCCCGACTGACAATGCGCTGCCGATGGCCATCAGAACGCTCCTTCGATACGGTGGACGAGCGGATTGCCCTCGCGCACGACGACGGTGACGACGTCGAAACGGATGCCGGAATGCGGCAGGTGGTGCTCCGGTTCGGCCAGCCATTGCACCGCGGCGTGGCGGAGGTTGATCTGCTTGGCGTGGGTCACCGCCTCCTGAGGCGTTCCGTACCTCAGGGTGCGTCTGGTCTTGACCTCCACGAAAACGATCTGGTCGGATTCGTTGCGGGCCACGATGTCAAGCTCTCCGAATCGGCAATGCCAGTTGCGGTCGATCACATGCCAGCCCTGCGCTTCGAGCCAGACCGCCGCGTACTGTTCGCCGAGATCCCCGAGCTGACGCGTGCGTAACGCGCCGTCGTGCAGCCGTTGCGCCAGAGAGTCGAGAAGTTGTTCCCGCCGCTTCTGCGCGGCCGGAACGCAAGTTGAGATTGTGCCGTTCATGATTCAAGTTCAGCAGAACCACGCATTGCGGTGCAAGGGGCGGACGGCGATTGTGGATAACCTGACGGTTTCGGGAGTGTTGTGGACGGGCGGTGGATGAATGCGTGTTATGCACACTCATCCACCACCGGTGCTTGCGGGGTTCGATCCGCGTTCGGCCGTATGTCAGCCGTGCATGAGCTTGGTCATTTCCCCGAGACTCAGCTCGAAGCTCACGCCGCGCTCGTCATGGTGAGGCTGGTCTTGGGTGTGCCTCATCGCGTGACGGACGAACTCTCCGGCGATGGATGCCGATTGCGCCAAGGGCTTGCCCGCCATCAACGCCCCGCACAACGCCGACGCGAACGCGTCTCCGGTGCCATGCGTCATGAACGGCAGTTTGCTGTGGGCCAGTTCCTGCTTGCCGCCGGCGCCGGTCGCGCTTGACGCCACGAAGTTGCGGATCATGCCGTCCTCGCGGTCTATGCCCTTGAGCACCACGTTTTTCGCGCCCAATCCCAGCAGGGCGTCGATGACGTCGTCCACCTGCCGGTCGGTCAGGTTCTGGCCCGGGTATTCGCGGTGCGTCAATATGGAGGCTTCGGTGAGGTTCGGCGTGAGCACGTCCGCCCCGTCCACCAGCGATCCCATGGCCAGGCACAGCTCATCCGTATACGTCGCGTAGAGGCGTCCGCCGTCGCCCATGACGGGATCCACCAACCGCAATGCGTGCGGGTAGTCGGAGTAAAGCCGCCTGATGACGTCGACCTGTTCGGCGGAACCTAGGAATCCGGAGTACACGGCGTCCAGGTCGACGTTCTCCTGCTTCCACGCATCCAGATAATCGTCCAGAATCTCCGTCGTGTCGTTGAAGGTGAACACCTCGTAGCGGGTGTGGGCGGAGAACAGGGCCGTCGGCACCGGGCATACGTCGCAGCCGGCGGCCGAAAGAATCGGAATGGCCGCCGTCAGCGAGCATTTGCCGTAGCCGCACATGTCGTGCACCGCGGCCACTCGTGGAATGTATAGCGGATCACGGTCGTACAGGATCTCGTCGTTCATGTTTGAAACCTCTTTTGCGATTGCCTGCCCATGACTTTAGCGTGTGCGTTGACGTATGCGCCCGCCTGCGCCGCATATGTGCACCCGACGGGCGCGCGTCGACGTTTCCGAAGCCGTGGAGGCTGGCGTGTCGTGTGGTTTTCCATGAGGTTTTTCAGGTGTCTCGACCTTGCGTGAGGCCAATGATCCCAACGGTTTATAAGTGGGTATAGGCAAGTGCGATAACGCTCGGCTTGCGCGAGGCTCGTACCGCGTCCTATCGTCTCTACCAACACCTGGCCAACCGCCGAACGGCAGGACGGGTGGCCAGCACAAGGCGATCAACGAACCTTTGGAACAGTAAAGGAGCCAACCATGGCGGACAAGAACTATCGTTTCGAAACCCTGCAGCTGCACGTCGGACAGGAGCAGGCGGATCCGGCCACCGATTCCCGCGCGGTGCCGATCTACCAGACCACCAGCTACGTGTTCCACGACTTCGACCATGCCGAGGCCCGCTTCGGCCTGGCCGACGCCGGCAACATCTACGGACGTCTGACCAACTCCACCCAGGGCGTGTTCGAAGACCGTATCGCGGCCCTCGAGGGCGGCACCGCGGGCCTGGCGGTCGCGTCCGGCGCCGCGGCCGTGGAATACGCGGTGCGCAACATCACGCAGAGCGGCGACCACATCGTGGCTGCCAAGAACATCTACGGCGGCACCTTCAACCTGCTGCGCCACACCCTGCCGCGCGACGGCATCACCACCACCTTCGTCTCCGCCGAGAATCCGCAGGAGTTCGAGGACGCCATCCAGGAGAACACCAAGCTCGTCTACTTCGAGACCTTCGGCAACCCGAACGCCGATCTGCCGGACTTCGAGGCCATCACCGAAATCGCCCACAAGCACCATCTGCCGGTGATCGTCGACAACACCTTCGCCACCCCGTACCTGTTCCGTCCGCTGGAGCACGGCGCGGACGTCGTGGTCGAATCGGCCACCAAGTTCATCGGCGGCCACGGCACCACGCTCGGCGGCGTGATCGTCGAGGGCGGGAACTTCAACTGGGCCGAGGTCCCGGGCAAGTTCCCGACCCTGACCGAGCCGGATCCGTCCTACCATGGCCTGAACTTCTACGAGGCCCTCGGCGGGACCGCGTTCGTGACCCGCATCCGCGCCATCCTGCTGCGCGATACCGGCGCCACCCTGTCCCCGTTCGCGGCGTTCCTGCTGCTGCAGGGCACTGAAACCTTGTCTCTGCGTGTGGAGCGCCATGTCGAGAACGCGCTCAAGGTCATCGACTATCTGAAGACGGTTCCGGAAGTCGAGTCCGTCTCCCACCCGTCCATCGAGGGCCGTAAGGACAACGACCTGTACAAGAAGTACTTCCCGAACGGCGGCGGCTCCATCTTCACCTTCGACATCAAGGGCGGCAAGGATGCGGCGCGCGTGTTCATCGACAACCTGCACCTGTTCAGCCTGCTGGCCAACGTGGCGGACGCCAAGAGCCTGGTGATCCACCCGGCCTCCACCACCCACTCCCAGGAGACCCTTGAGGAGCTGGAGGACCAGGGCATCCACCAGGGGACCATCCGCCTGTCCATCGGCCTCGAAAACATCGACGACATCCTCGAGGACCTTGAGGGGGGCTTCGAGGCCCTGCGCGCGTCGGGACTGGCGAAGTGATCTGAGGCGCACCGAATAATCGCGGGAACGGTCCGCGGCCACGGCATGATGTCGAGGCCGCGGACCGTTCCCGTTTGCCGGCCGCCTCGCCGACGGAACCGGGTGATGCGCTCCGATGCCATGTACCAAGGATGGTATAGGATTCGACTTATTGCGAAAAACGATATCATATTTTGATACTTTTAAAGTGATCGTATCTTAAAACTTTCTAAAGTGTTGAGATTAAGTCAAGAATTGACTTTTATTGAAGAGAGAGGAATGTGGTCGTCATGGCGGAGAGCATCAGGAACGACATCAGAAAAACATTGCAGGTCAACACCATTCCACTGATTGCCATCATGACGGCGGTCACCACCGTGCTGACCATGTTCGTGAAGATCCCGACCCCGACCCGTGGATACCTCAACCTGTCCGACACCATGATCTTCTTCAGCGCGTATGCGTTCGGCCCATGGGTGGGCGGCATCGTCGGAGGCCTCGGACCGGCTCTCTCGGACCTGATCTCCGGATATCCGCAATGGGCCATCTTCACCTTCATCATCGACGGCGTGCAGGCCGTGCTCGTCGGACTGCTCGTCAGGGAGTTCAAACCGGCGAACATCGTCATCGGTTCGGTGGTCGCCGGCGTATGGAAGGTATTCGGCTACTTCATAGCGGGCGGAATCCTTTCCGGCTTCGGGCCGGCACTCGGTGAAATCGTGGGCAACTCCTTCCAGATGGTCGTCGGACTGATCGTGGGCATGGCCCTGTTCTCCGCGGTGCGCAAGGCGTACCCGCCGCTGGTGCGTATGGGAAACCTCGGATTCAAAGTCGGCGAGTGACGTTCGGATATCCGACATGACGGCCCGTGGCCATGCCGCATAACGGCGGTGGTCCGCGGGCCGTTATGTATGGGCCGTAATATGGTCTATCCGTATAAGGTTTCCCGCAGGATTATGGAGTGAGGATGATCACCGTACGCGATTTGGGATGGAAATACGCGCCTATGACGGACGGCGGCAAACCCGTCGAAAGCCTCAAGCACGTCAGCTTCGACATCCGTTCCGGATCGTTCGTCGGCATCATAGGGCCGACGGGCGCGGGCAAATCCACCCTATGCATGGCGCTCGCCGGCATCATCCCGAATCTGGCGGACGGAACCATGACCGGCAACGTCAAGGTCAACGGCATGAACACGCGGCGCTACTCCGTATCGGAACTGTCCGAACGCGTCGGGTATGTGCAGCAGGACCCCGAATCGCAGCTGTTCTGCGCGAGCGTTGAGGATGAAATCGCGTTTCCCCTTGAAAATCGCGGCATCGATCCGCGGATAATCGACCGGCAGATCGACATCATGCTGGAACTGGTCGGCATGACGGGCTACAGAAAACGGGTGCCGACCAGCCTGTCGGGAGGGCAGATGCAGCGCGTGGCGATCGCCGCGGCATTGGCGGCCGAACCGGACGTTCTCATCCTCGACGAGCCGACCGCGGCGCTCGATCCGGAAGGCAGAAGCGAAGTGTTCGACGTGCTCGAACGCATCAGACAAACCCGTACCATGACGGTGATCATGGCGGGGCAGGACGTCGAACATATCGCATACTGGGCCGACCAGGTGCTGTTCATGGTCAACGGCGAACTGGTGCGCAACGGCGATGCGGGACTGTTCACCAAGGAAAAGGCGCTGCTCGAATCGGCCGGCGTGCGAATCTTCGACGACCCCGTGCCGCAGGTCAAAGCGGTCAAAACCAATGATGCCGCGACGGCGGATGCGAAGACGATCATCTCCATGGAAAACGTGACCTACCGGTACGGCCGTGGCGGCAACGACTCCGTTGCGCTGTACGACGTGAACCTTGCCATCGAACAAGGCTCATTCGTAGGGCTGATCGGACGCAACGGCTCCGGCAAAACCACATTGGCCAAGCACCTCAATGGACTGTTGCGGCCGACTTCGGGAACCGTGACGGTCGACGGCCTGGACACAGGCCGGCATAGCGTCGGCGCGATGGCGTCCCACGTCGGATTCGTGTTCCAGAACCCCGACCATCAAATCTTCTGCTCCAGCACCAAAGAGGAAATAGCCTTTGGCCCCACGGCGCTCGGCCTCGATGCCGCGACCATATTCAAACGCGTCGATGAAATGATGACGCTGTTCGATCTGCACGGCTACGAGAACGTGTCTCCGGCGACACTCGGCTACGGCGAACGCCGGGCGGTGGCGCTGGCATCCGTGATCGCCATGCGCACGCCGATCCTCGTATTGGATGAGCCGACGGCCGGATTGGACCACCGACTCGCCGTGCGATTCCTCGAGACGGTACGGAAACTCAACGCGCGCGGCGTGACCGTCATCATGATCAGCCACGACATGCGTGCCGTATACCATTACTGTTCCCACGTACTGGAACTCGACGCCGGGCGCATCGTGCAATACGGCCCCATCGACCGCAGCCCGGAAGCCCAGAACATTACCGTGAAGCGTAAGGCACGCCAATCAAAAGGACCGATATCCGCCACACATGTACTGCTGAAAGTGGCGAACGACGAGGAGAGACACTGATGGACGCGGATCTGTACGTACCAGGCGATGGATGGCTGCACAAAACCGACCCACGCGTCAAATTCCTCATATCCACGGCGTTGCTGATCCTATGCCTCGTATGGCGCGATTGGACGTTCATAACCGGCACCCTCATCATCGAGCACATCATGCTGATCACCGATCGTGTTCCGGCAGAACGCATAGCATGGGTATGGAAGATCCTCGCGGTGATCATGGCATTCATCGTGGTGCTCTGGCCCGTCTTCGATCCAAGCGGAAGCCACGTGCTCTGGCAATGGGGCTGGCTCACGCTCACCCAGGAAAATCTGCTCATGGCCGTGGTGATGGGCCTACGCATCCCGGCATTGGGATTCGCCTGCTTCCTCACCCTGTTCACCACCAGCCAAACCAAGCTGATCCGCGGCCTGACATCGCTGGGAATGCCCTACAAAGCGGGCCTCACCCTGGCCACGGCCCTACGGTACATTCCGGTGTTCTTCTCGATATTCCAATCCGTATCCGCCGCGCAACGCGCACGAGGACTCGACCTCGGCGGCAAAACCAACGCGGCCGGAATGAAACGAAACGTATTCGTACGAATGACGGACCGATTCAAATCATATCTGCCGATCATCATCGCGGTACTCATCCGCGCCTACAAAATGAGCCAAGGCGTGGGATGGGCCATGGAATCACGCGGACTGAACCTCAACGTGGCTCGCACATACCGGGTGAACCTGAAGATGCGAGTCTGGGACTGGCTCATACTGTGCGCCACACTGGCCGCCATCGCAGGCAGCGTATGGTTGAGGCTGTGGCTGTGAGGAGAACACAATGACGCATGACGAACGAAACACGACGATCGCCGCGCGTGACCTGAAAGTGGTCTCCGCATTGCAATGCAACGGACGCATGACCATGCAGGCGCTCGCCGACAAGGTCGGCGTCTCCGTATACGCGGCGACGGAAAGCTATCGCAGGCTTACGGATGCGAACATCATGACGGTGGTGCCGGTATGCAATCCGCTGACTTTGGGCAACTATTGCCAGGTATTGGTGGGATTGCGCGTCAACGGACATCGTGAGGAGGCCCTGAACGCATTGAAGGCCATGCCGCAGGTGACGTATGTGGTTTGCGCGTTGGGCGATGCGGACATCATAGCCGAGGCGGTGGTGTACTCCTCCGAAGGCATGGACCGTTTTCTGAAACACGATTTGCGTTCACTGCCGGGCCTTACGAGAATCCAGGTATTCTCATGCGGAAGACTCGTATTGGACGACCACAACGTCGGCGTGGTCAACCGGCTGCTTGCCTCGTACGGCGAGACGGGGTTCATGACCAAGCGAGAGGCGAGCGTGGGCACCGATATACCAGCGCATCGTCTCGACGCACGGTTCGTGCACACGTTCAATGAACTGCAGAAAGACGGAAGGGCCAGCTATGCCGCCTTGGGGGAGAGGCTGGGTGTGACGCACACCGCGATCCGCGGGCGCATCAAGAAACTGCAGGACGCCGGTGTGATGCGCATCATGGCCACGGTCAGCCCGATGCGACTGGGCGGTTTCCGGCAGGCGTTTCTTGGCGTCGGAGTCGATCCGCCATACCAGCTTGATGCCGAAACCCTACTTGACATCAACGAAGTGACGTATGTGATGAGCGGCGTCGGACTGAATGGGGCGGACTATCTCATCGAGATCATCGCGGACGACGACGAGGATCTCTGGCGCGTGGTCGACGGCTCCATCCGATCCATTCCCGGAGTGAGGCAGACATGGTGGGCATCCACGGTTAGCGTGGAGAAGGAATCCTACTGGCTTGATCCGCCGCGGGAAGGCGTGTTGCTGGATGACTGACCGTACTCCCAGAGGTCATCATACTCAAGGATGAGATGAAAAGTCAGACCGGCGCATGATGTCGGGAAACGTCATTGTTCCCTACTTTTGGAGATATGTCCGAGGAAAGGAACAATGACATGGATATCAGGGACGTACTGCAAACCAACGATACGGCCATCGAGGCCGTGGACCTCGTCAAGGATTACGGCCGTGGCGAAAACGTCGTGCATGCGCTGCGCGGCGTGAACGTACGCTTCGAGCGTGGCAGGTTCACCGCGATCATGGGGCCATCCGGCTCTGGTAAATCCACGTTGATGCATACGCTGGCGGGGTTGGATTCGGCCACCGGCGGCCACATCGTGTTCGATGGCGACGATCTGACGCGATTGAACGACGATCAGCTCACCCTGTTGCGTCGTCATAAGATTGGATTCATCTTCCAAAGCTTCAACCTGCTGCCGATGTTCACCGCGGAACAGAACATCCTCATGCCGCTTACCTTGGCCGGTGAGAAGCCGGACCGGCAATGGCTGTCCCTGCTGGTCGAGACGCTCGGATTGAAGGAGCGTCTGCATCACCGGCCGAACGAATTGTCGGGTGGCCAGCAGCAGCGCGTTGCCATCGCGCGCGCCCTGATCACCAAGCCGCAGCTGGTGTTCGCCGATGAGCCGACCGGCAATCTCGACTCCATATCCAGTGCTGAGGTATTGAGCTTCCTGAAACGTTCCGTCAACGAGCTCGGGCAGACCCTCATCATGGTTACGCATGACCCCGTTGCGGCATCCTATGCCGACCGCGCCATCGTGTTCGCGGATGGTCGCATCGTGGCCGATGTCGACGATCCGACCGCCGACCAGATGAGTGATCTGCTGATGAAGGAACGAGAGCTCTCCACGCGGAACGCGTCCAATGCACGTCACGCCGGCTGACCGGCGCATTATATCGGTTCAAGAATCTGAAGAAGGAACGACGGCAACCATGTGGTCCATCACAATAAAACTCATGCGCAAGACCAGACGCATGCTCATCCCGGCCGGCATCGCCATCATGATCGGCACGGCGTTCATCGCCAGCACTTTCCTGTTCGGCAACGCCATGAACGATTCGCTTTCCCGCCATGCGACATCCATGTTCGGCAAGGCGAACTATGCGATCAGCCCCTCCACCGATGGGTTGAGTGATCAAGCACTGAATGACGTGTATTCTACGACCGTCGGTGACTTCCACCTCGACCGGATGAATGGTATCGAAGGCGTCAACGGCGTGCGTGTCGCCGTGGAAAGCGACGTAACCGTCTCCAAAGCAGGCAACAATGTCAGCGGCGAGGCCATCTCCACCGCACGGAACGGCAAACTGTTGCCGGTCGACATCACCGAAGGCAGCCAGCCCATCGACAGCAACGAAGTCGCGTTGCCGAGCAACATCATCAAACAGCTGGGCGTGAACATCGGCGATACCGTGACACTGACCTCGCGCTACGCCATCAACGACGAGGGCGGCAAGGCCCAGGCCGAGAACGTGCGGGTGGTCGGCATCACTTCCGATCCCAATGGCGTCTACTCATATTATGGAGGCGCGATCGTGGCCTCCGACG
>CAVAQZ010000023.1:0-33448 GCA_963590945.1 Dysosmobacter segnis | reverse complement strand
GCTTGTTGCCTTCCTCGGTGGAAGCGAAACCGCACTGCGTGGAAAGGCACAGACGATCAAGCGGGATATACTGGGCGGCTTCCTGGATACGTGCCTTGATGGTCTCGGGATCCTCAAGGTCAGGTTTCTTGGAAGTGACCAGACCAAGCACGACCTTCTTGTTTCCCGACACCTTTGCGAGCGGTTCGAAATCACCGGAACGGTCGTCATCGAACTCGAGATAGTAGGCGGTGGGGTGTTCCTCGCCAAACAGCACGTCCGCAACCTGAGCATAACCGCCGGAAGCGAACCACTGGGACTGGTAGTTGCCACGGCAGATATGGGTGTTGACCACCATGCCCTCGGGAGCCGCATCAATCACAGCGTTATTGATGGATGCGTACTGACGCTGAACTTCCTTCGGATCACGTCCAAATACACTGTCCTTAAACGCTTCGGAAACAAGCATGCCCCATGTGCAATCGTCAAGCTGAAGATTGCGGCATCCGGCGTCGAACAGGTCCTGGGCAACCTGGGTGTATGCCTTGACCAAAGCGTCGGCCAGATCATCATCGCTCTGGTACGGGTTGGTGAAGTCTTCAGCTGCGCCTGCCTGCAACAGGAACAAGGTCTGGGCGGGGGACGGCACGGTGATCTTCGCCACGGTATTATCGTCCTCGAACTGCTTGACGAATTTGAAGTGTTCGACGAACGGATGGTTCTCTCCGGAAATCTCACCACAAACGGCCGCCGTCTCGCTCACCTCGGATCCGTCGGAACCGTGCACGGCAACCGGATTGGTGCCCTTCGTCACTCCATTGAGGCCCCACATGAAATCGAGGTGCCAGTAGGAGCGACGGAACTCTCCATCGGTGATCACGTGAAGTCCGGCGGCCTTCTGCTTGGCTACCAGTTCGGTGATGGCCTTGTCTTCGACGGACTTAAGGGCATCGGCATCGATCTTGCCTGCGGCGAAGTCCGCGCGGGCGGCCTTGAGTTCCGCAGGACGCAGATAGGAACCGACCACATCGGCATGGAACGGAGCGTTGTGGGAATACGCCATTTGAAATCCTCCTCGTTCAAACGTGCTAAATACCTAGAAGAGATTACTCGGCGTTCCAAAGAAAAAGAAGCATACACCAATATGCGAGACGCCGGTTATGCGGCGTGGCATGCCACATAACCGGCGTGGATGGTGTGAGGCTCCGACGACACTGCGCATGCTTCTGGGCCTCACACATCTCAAGAATTACCTACTCCTCGGCAACCAGCTCCAGATAGGAGTCGTTCCACAAATCCTCATCACCGTCGGGCATGAGCAGCACACGCTCCGGATTAAGGGCCTGCACCGCGCCTTCATCATGCGTGACCAGCACGATGGCGCCCTCATATTTGGCGATGGCTTTGAGAATCTCATCTCTGGAGGCCGGATCGAGATTGTTGGTGGGTTCGTCGAGCAGCAGCACATTCGCACGTGAAGTCACCAAAGTGGCCAATGCCAGGCGGGTCTTCTCGCCGCCGGACAACACCCGTGCCGGCTTGAGCGCATCGTCTCCGGAGAACAAGAACGAGCCCAGAATGGAACGCGCCTGAGTGTCGTTCAGCTCCGGTGCCACATGAATCAAATTCTCCAACACAGTGGATTCCAAATCCAACGTGTCATGTTCCTGTGCAAAATAACCGATCTTGCACCCATGACCGTATTCGACGGAACCGGTGTCGGGGTCCTCCAAGTGCGCGAGAAGACGCAAGGTGGTGGTCTTGCCGGCGCCGTTGTAGCCCAAAATCACCACGCGTGAGCCCTTGTCGATCGCGAGATTCACGCCGGCGAACACAATGTTCGATCCGTATGCCTTGGAAACATCCTTCGCCATGATCGGAGTGCGGCCGCAAGGAGCCGGTTCGGGGAAGCGGATGTCGGCCACTTTCTCCTGCTTCTGCGCTTCGGACGTGTTCTCCAGCAATTTCTCGGCACGGCGCATCATGTTCTGTGCGGCCACGGCCTTCGTTGCCTTCGCATGCAGTCGGATGCCTTGCTGCATCAGACGTTCGGCTTTTTTCTCGGCGACCTCGCGTTCGCGGCGTCGACGTTCCTCATCGACCACACGTTGATGCAGATACGCTTTCCATCCAAGCGAATACATGTCAATCTGGCCAAGCTGGGCATCGAGATGCCAGACCTTGTTCACCACTTCGTCAAGCAGCTCGGTGGAATGGGAGATGACCAGGAATCCACCCTCGTACTTCTTCAGATAGCCGCGCAGCCATTCGATGGAATCCGCGTCCAAATGGTTGGTCGGCTCGTCGAGAATCAACGTATCGGCATCGGAGAACAGGATTCGCGCCAGTTCGATGCGGCGCCTCTGTCCGCCGGATAGGGTTCCAAGCTGTTGGCTCATCACATCCTGGGGCAGTCCCAGGCTTGCCGCCATCGCCGTCGCTTCGGACTGCGCCGCATATCCGCCGGCCTTTTCGAAATCCTGCATGGCTTTGTCGTACCGGTTCATGGCCTTGGTCATGATGTCGGGATCGGGATCCGTCATTTCCTTTTCCGCTTTGCGGATGCGGTTGATGATGGAGGCGATGTCTCGCGCGCTCATCATGCGGTCGAGCGCGGTCTGCTCGGGATCCGCGGCATGCGTGTCCTGCGGCAGATAGCCAAGCTTGCCGGAAACACGCACTTTGCCGGCGGTGGGCAGCATATCGCCGGTGATCACGCGGGTAAGGGTGGTTTTGCCGGCGCCATTGCGTCCTACCAGACCGATTTTGTCGCCTTTGGCGACGTGGAAGTTCGTGGGATGCAGCAACGTGCGCGCGCCGATCTGGATTTCAAGCTCTTGCGCTTCAATTGCCATATCTCTTACCTCTGTACTTTCATGTCTTCTTCAAAACGCCAATCGAACATCATAGCGAACGCCCGTAACCGTTCGTCATGATGGGCCGTCTAGCGGTTGTGGTCGGTGACCAGAGCGAGTGAGCGGATATGCGCCGGGAACTTGAACCAGCGGTTGATGCAATTGATGATGGATCCCACGCACAGAGCCGACACGACCGTTCCGAACCCCACGCCGCGCAGGCCTCTGAAGAACAGGAAGGAGAGTGCGACGGCGATGACGATCAGCGTCATATCGAAAATGATCTTCGTGGTGCCGAGTTTCGCCTTGGTCACGGTCGACAATGCGTGCACCGCGCCCTCCCCGGGAACCATAAGCACGTTAGGGGAGACCTCGACCACGATGCCGAACGCCAAAACGATACAGCCGGCGGCCACGCAAAGCAGCCTTTCCCACAAAGCGGTCGGATTCAGGAAATCCAACAGGCTCATGCTTACGTCGATCATGAGGCTGAACACCAGATTGACCACGATCTGCAGCAATTGAACGATTCGAAAAGCGCTGCGCAGCAGCACGATCTGCAACGCGATGAACAGCAGGTTGAAAACGAATGTTGCCATGCCGAAGCTCAGCGGATAGTTCAGGCTGATCACATAAGGGATGCTGGAAATCTGAGAGGTTCCCATATTGCCTTTGGTGATGAGCACGATGGCGAAGGAATTGATTACCACTCCCAGAACGAAGTACAGGTATCGACGCAATAGATGATTCATTTCATTCCTTCCTCACTGATCTTCAAAAACCTCACCATGTACTGAATGAGGGCACGCTCAAGCATCCATCGGTTCCGATGGGCGGGGAAATGCATGCGGCTCCGCGAATGCGGCCAGAGACGAACGTAAGCACCAGTCTCGACAGGACGACATGATCCTGTGCGGACATCAATATCGCGACACGCCGTGATTTGCGTGAGTTGAATAACGCATGTATATTTTCAACTCGTTGCCCACCACGGTGGATGCAGATGCGGACATAGCTTAGTTGGTAAAGCGCAACCTTGCCAAGGTTGAGACCGCGGGTTCGAGTCCCGTTGTCCGCTCCAGTAAAACCTCAGGATTTCGATTCTGAGGTTTTTTATTTCCCATGACGAATTATCGGGATTACCCAATCATCAGGAGTACAAGGTTCGACACTCCCGATGGCTCCCCCTTCTTTTTCAACGCCCCTTTTTCAGCCACAATTTTCCAGCATTCCCCCTTTTCCAGCCACAACTGGAAGATACGGGCATATTTCACTGGTTGTAGCCAAAAGGGGGTATCCATCATTACGCCCGGCTCATTTCATACAATTCCAAAACGGCTATTTTCCAACGATTCGGGCCCTGCACATCACAATAGCCTGGCACATGATGCGGCCCCAAGTGGAAGATACGGGCATATCTTCCACTTGGGGATCAAAGGGCGCCCGTCACCGCACCACGCTTTTCCACGTAATCCAAGAACGGCCGTTTTTCCTGCGATTCACACCCCACACACACGCCAATGAGGTCCCATGCGAGCCGTCCTATGCGCCCATACCGTCCCATGCATAGTCGAGATGCATGAATTCCGGCACCTTGTACCATTTGACCGGATATCCGGCGCCGTGTGCGCAGAACACCGAATCCGGCGTGTTCTCCAAGTCGGATTCCGGATCGTAAGGAGTCCGTTCGATCACTTCGTCGGCGTTATGGCACGGCCTGTAGCCGGAGAACACGCAACTCATGTGTCCACGGCCATGTGTGTACGCGTTCACGTCCATCGCGTAATCGCGCATTTCGGAAACCGGCGCGGTGCCGTTCAACACCATATATTCGCCATCCCCCACAGGAGGGTCGAACGAGCCTCCCATGCGCTGAATATCGGCCATGGCATGACCGACCATATCCTGAGGAACCTCCAGACGGAACCCATACCACGGTTCCAGCAGGCGGCAATCACCCCTCCTCTTCGCCTCCATCAAGCCCTGGCGAATCGCACGATAGGTGGCCTGGCGGAAATCACCACCCTCCGTATGCTTCAAATGCGCGCGACCCGTCAGCAGCGTAATCCTCATATCCGTGATCGGAGAGCCGGTAAGCGTGCCCAGATGTTCGCGTTCCGCGAAATGCTGCATGATCAGACGCTGCCAATTACGGTCGAGCACATCCTCGCTGCATACGGTGGCGTATTGCATGCCACTGCCCTGCGGCAACGGTTCCAGCAGCACATGAGTCTCGGCGTAATGGCGCAACGGCTCGAAATGACCCACACCCTCAATCGGCCCGGCAATCGTCTCCTTGTAGAGGATGCCGCCCGGCCCGAACGTAACATCCAGACCAAAACGGTCATGCATCATCTGCTGGATGATCTCCAACTGCACCGCGCCCATCAACTGCAGATGCACCTCTTCAAGACGCGCCTGCCACACGACATGCAGCAGCGGGTCCTCGTCCTCCAACTCGCGTAACGCAACAAGGCACTTGTGGATGTCGCACTCTCCCGGCAGCAACGTGTACGTAAGCACCGGCTGCAGCACCGGATTATCGCCATCCTGCTCTTTTCCGAGGCCCTGCCCCGGAAAAGTCTGCGTAAGACCGGTGACGGCGCATACCGTGCCAGCCGGAACAGCATCGACCGTCGTGAACTTCGCGCCGGAATAGACGCGCACCTGATCGGCCTTCTCGTGCCATGTTCCGTCGTCCCCACGCGAAGCGGAACCGGGGCGTGAGGCGCCGGACAGCATGGCCTTCGCCGCGAAATCACCGCCGGTCACCTTCAACCAGGTCAGACGATTGCCCTGCGCGTCATGCGATACCTTATATATACGCGCGCCGAATGCATCGTCATAATGCGGCTCTTCCACATAATGCTCGAAGCCCGCAACGAACGCCTCGATACCCTCCATCTTCAACGCGGAGCCGAAGAAACACGGGAACACCATACGATTCGCGATCATCGTTCGAATCGTCTCGTCCGGAATCGTCTCGGTCTCAAGATACGCGTTCATCGCGGATTCGCTCTGCATGGCGATTTCCTCCGCGATATCCGCAGGCATGGCATTGCTCCACTCCCCCGAACCGGTGAAGTCGACGCATCCGTCGGAGAGGCGTTGCCTGAATCGGTTCAGCAGCGCGTCCTTATCAGCGCCCGGAGAGTCCATTTTATTGACGAAGATGAAGGTGGGAACCTCATATCGTGCCAGCAGACGCCATAACGTTTCGGTATGGCCTTGGATGCCGTCCGCGCCTGAGATCACCAGAATCGCGTAGTCGAGCACACGCAGGGTGCGTTCCGTTTCGGCGGAGAAATCCACGTGGCCAGGGGTGTCGAGCAGGGTCAGCGCAAGATCGTCGGTTTTTATGACGGCTGGTTCGGCGAAGATGGTGATTCCCCGCTGGCGTTCCATCGCGTTCGTGTCGAGAAACGCGTCGCCATGGTCCACACGTCCCAGCTTTCGTACCTGTCCGGTGGTATAGAGCAACGCTTCCGACAACGTGGTCTTGCCCGCATCCACATGCGCCAGAATGCCGATGACGATTCGTTTCATGATTCCTGCTACTCGAAATGTGTTTGAATGTGTCTATGCCACATATTTAAACACATTGAGATGTTGAAGTCCTCGCGGTTGCTTCTTACTGTTTCGTCGTGTATGTTTTCGCGGTCGTGTCCGACGCGCTACTCGCAAGTTCTTGTACACTCCACAGTCGTAAGTTCCTGCGTAGCCCGCAGTACGTTTTGCGGTTTTGTTTATGCGATTTCGTAGGTTGTGGCGTCCCGTAGGTTGAGGCTCGCGTTGAAGTCCCTGTCCCGCGTGTAGCCGCACCCGCATTCGTATGTCCTGTCGGAGAGCTTCAAGTCCTTTTTGATGGAACCGCATTGGTGGCACAGTTTGGAGGACGGGTACCATCTATCGACAATCCTCAGTTCGATGCCGTTTTCTTCGCATTTGTTTTCCAGTTTGGTTCTGAACTCGTGGAACTTTTGCGACGCGACGGCTTTGGATAGATGCCTGTTCTTCATCATGCCCGACACGTTCAAGTCCTCGACGGCTATGTAAGACGGCTTGGTTTTCACCATCTCGGCTATCGTTTTGTTGACGTAATCGGAACGGATGTCGTCTATCCTGCGGTGGAGTTTCTGGACTTTCACCCTTTGCTTGTATAGGTTCGACCTTCTTTCGTTTTGCGTTCCTTTCGCGTGTTCGTATTTGCGGGAGAGGCGGCGCTGTTCCCTGCGCAACCGTTTCTCCAGTTTCCTCACCCGTTCCGTTTTGTTGATGTTCGGATAGGTCTTGCCGTTGGAACAGACGGCGAACTCCTTTACGCCCAAGTCCACGCCGATGCCCTCGCTGCCGGTTTCGCCGTGGGGCTTGTCGGGGACTTCCACGAGGGCCGACACGTAATACCTGTCGGCCTTGACGGACACCGTGCCGCTTCTGACGACATATCCGTCCCGACTGGTGGGGATATATCCTTTCTCCTTGATTCGCACCCATCCCAACGTCGGAATCTTGAGCCGGTGCCTTTCGCAAACGCAATCGGTCGGACCGTTCTTTACGAAATACATCTTCACATCCGATTTGCCCTTCTTCTTGAACTTCGGGAACCCGCCCCGCTGTTTGAAGAACCTCACGAACGCGGCATACCCGTTTTCGATGGACTTCTTCACCGCCTTGGACGACACGTCCTTAATCCACGCCTTGTCGGGGTTGCCGGGAAGATACTCGTTGTTGAGCCACACGCTGAAACCTTTGCCGGTCATGAACTTCTCCCCGCGCCCGTGGAGTTCCCTGTTATGGGCGAGATAGAAGTTGTAGACGTACCGGCAAGTCCCGATGGTGCGGTCAATCCTGGCTTTCTGCTCCGAGGTCGGGTTTATCTCCGTTTTGAAGCTCTTGAGCAATTTCCCCGTCCCTTTCTATCTGCCTTTTGTATTTGCGCAGCCCGTACAATCTGCACGAGAACACATGAAGTATCGGAACGATGTCCCGCACAAGCTCTTCCTGCGGGGACAATTCCCCGTTGTTCACCACCACTATGCTCGTGCCGAACTTGGCGCAGAACTTCTCGAACCAGCCAAAACCGAACCTGACGAACCTGTCTTTATGGGTGACGATGACGGTCCTGACCCTCCGCTCCATCACCTCGCCCAACAGCCGGTTCCACTTCTTTCGGTTGTAGTTAAGCCCACTGCCGTAATCCTCGATGCACTGGTCCGCGACAATGCCTTTGGCGTTGCAGAACCGCCGCAGAAACTCCACCTGATTACGCAAATCGTCTTTCTGGTTTCTCGTGGACACTCTGGCGTAAATCACGGTCTGGCGGTCGTCGTCCTGCACGTCAACGCCTTTGAATTGGAGATACTGGTCGTAGGTGTAGTAGCGTCTGTCGGTCGGCGTGCGGTTCGCTTTCAGAACGCCGTCCCTGTCCCAACGTTGCAACGTCTTGACGGAGACCCCCAGCAGTCCGGCGAAGTCCTTTGGCTTGTAGTTGGTGATGTTGGATGTGTTCATAACAATAACCTCATGAACACATTTAAACACTAAAGTCAACATTTCTGACTACTTAAAGATTCCTCCCGCAGACAGACCAGCCGATTTATCAACAACCTACCAGCAACCTACCAGCAACCCGCACATCGGATTGGCCGAAACGGCCATTGCCCACGTTCCGAGACGCATCCATCGGGCGCGGGTTCACAGGGCTTTGAGCACGATGCCGACCGCAGCAAGAAGCACTCCGACATATTGGACAGCCCGCACACGCTTGCGGGGAACGTCCAACAGACCGAACCTGTCGACCGCAAGGCCCCCTCCGACCTGACCGAGCAATACGAGCATGACCGTCATACCGGTGCCGATGACCGAGGAAAGGTAGGCGTTGCACATCACCAGGGTCGCCCCCAGCAACCCGCCGACCCACATCCACCATGGATTGCCCTTTTCCAACGCGTTTCCAAGACTGTAAGTACGGTCGGCCAGCCCCACCACAATCGCCAACGACGCAAGCCCCACCGTAAAGGAGACCAGCGAGGCCTTGGCGGGAGATCCCAGCGAAACGCCCAGCTTGCCAAGCAAGGCCGTCTGAATGGCCGAACACATACCGAACGCCACTCCAGCCAGACTCCATAATGTCACCGAAATCACACCGTCCGAATCTTTCGAATCAGTTCGATTGCCGGATCCGGCCATATCTCCCGACCGCCGGTTGGCCCCTACGACGGCAAGCAGAAAACCCGCCAACGCAAGAACCGTACCACACGCGCGCAACGGTGAAATCGCCAGCTTCTGCGCGCCGAACCAGCCGAAAACGTCAATCAGCAGTCCCATGGCGATCTGCCCCATAACCGGCATGATCACGGCTTTCAGACTACCCAATCTCGGCAAAAGCAATATGTTTCCGGTCAGAAACGTCACGCCGAACACACCGGCAAACCACATCCACCATGGACCTTCCAAGGCCGCGTCCGGCAGCAACGGGTAAGGGCCCATCACCAGCACAATGGCCAGCATCGACAGCAACCCCACACTGAACGAAACCAGCGATGCGCGCAAAGCCGAGCCCACGGAACGCCCCAGCCTTGTGTTCACCGCCGTCTGCACAGGCGTGATGACGCCGGAAAAAACACCCAACAACAATTGCACCATAGTTCAATCCCGTCTCCCCTTCAGCCCGCCACTATAGTGGTGAAACGTGTTTTCCGGTTCGTCCGTATCAATCAATAAGCCAGGTTCAGCCATCGCATCAACCACTACGGGCATTGCATCCCAGACACATGTTTCGGTCTGTGCTCCGGGAACGTCCAGCCGGTCCAGCCACTTCCCATCCGACCATTCCCATAACGACGCAAACCAACCACTTTGCGGCGTTATGGGAATAGCTTACAAGTCGGAGTATTCCCGTAATGCCGTAGAAACGCCTGTTTGCGGCGTCATGAAGATAGTAGCCGCACAGCATCCCACACAAAACGACGCAACAGAGAACACTGAATCACACCAGCATCAACAAAAGACCAGGAAAACCAAAAATCCCTCGCATCCGAAGACACGAGGGACTCGATCGTGACCCCGGCCGGGCTCGAACCGGCGACCTTGAGATTAGAAGTCACATGCTCTATCCAGCTGAGCTACAGGGCCAAACCTAACCCAGTATAGTCACACCGCACGTTCTTGCCAACTCGAACGCGCGGCAACCGTACTGCGATTCCGTCGGAATCCGTGAAAACACGAATCACGGATCCAGTCACAGACTCCGACGGCGCATATCATCACGGCAATGCATCACGGCTCGATGATCCAGCTCAAGCCGACAAGCACGATGAGGAACAACACGTTGACCGCGGAATAGACCGCCAGGTAACGACCCTTCTTGTCCGGATACTTGCGTACCACGTTCTTGTACCCGATCAGCGACGCCATCGACGCGATCAGCGTACCCATGCCGCCAAGGTTGGTGCCGATGATCAGCGGACGCCACTGGTCGCAGAAGCCGGAAAGCAGCAACGTGGTAGGCACGTTGGAGATGAACTGGCTGGAAACCACGGACACTTCCAGGGGATGCTCCCCCACGAACGCGGCCGCGAGATTGTAGAATTCAGGAACGCGCTTCATGTTGCCGATGAAGATGAAGAACATGCAGAACGTAAGCGGCAGGCCCCAATCGACTTTGAAGAACGCCTTGCGGTCGCAGAAGATGAATGCCGCGAATACGATCACGCACATGACCCACAGCGGAATGAAGTCGCTCACGGCAAGCAGACAGACGATGAACAGCGCGGAATAGACCAGCGTACGCCATCCGCCATAACCGGCACCGTAACCAGTCACACGGATCTCATTAGGCTTGGGCTGGTCGGAATGGGGAGCGAGCACGTCCTGTTCGATAACGGTGCTGTCGATGGAGGAAAACTCGGAAACCGGCTTCTTGCCGAACACCACGCAGGAGATGATCACCAGCATCACCGCGGCCAGACCGGAATACGGGGCCATGATGCCGATCATCTCCATCGTGGGCATGCCGGTCAACGCCTTCAAATACAGGTTGTGCGCATTGCCGATCGGAGTGAGCATGCTGCCCACGTTCGCGCCAACGGTCATCAGGGTGCCGACGAGCACCGCATGCTCCTCCATATGCGCCATGGTGAGCACGGCCAGAGCAAACGGAATGAACGTGACCAGCGCCACATCGTTCGTGATCAGCATGCCGGAAAAGTAGGTGAGCGAGATCAGCGTGATCACCAGGCCGCGCGCGGTGCTTACATGGTGCAGCAGGCGCGAGCCGATGATGCGAAACACGCCGATACGCTGGAATCCGCACACCACCAGCATCAGACAGACCAGCTGTGAGATGGTGCTTGCGTGAATGTAGTCGAGATATTCCTTATCAGGCGGAACAATAAAACAGGAAATGATCGCCAGTATGGAAGCCACCACAAGAATGGTCTCATTTTTCAGGATTTTGACCATCAATCGTCGCATCCAGTTCCTCCGTAGATCCCGCCCGCGAACCCTTCGCAAAGGTGGGCTGTTCTTTCAAATGCCGTACTTACTTTACCTGAAAGCCCGCCTATCATAAGGTCTCGGCGTGCTGAATTTCCGACCATTCCAACGATTTTCACCCATCATGCCTTACTGCCCTAAGCCTTTGAGAACCGACAAAATCGTTTTTTCGCGCTTCCCGCAACCCCCTTGAGGCGTCACGTCACCGAAGTTTCATCGAGAATTCGCCCGCAGCGCACCCGCCGTTGTCCATCGGTTCATCCACGACGGCGCAACCGTCCATTCAGAGCGTTCCCACCATGCGGTGCGGTATGTACCTTACGTAAGCATCAGCGTCTTTTACGTGATGTTCTTACGCGATATCGCTTACGCGATGTCCTATGCGATGTCCTATGCGATGTCCTACGCGATGTCGTTGCCGAATACGCGCGCCTGCAGATCCTTGCGCAAGGTCTCCAATTGCGTGATCTTGCCGAGCAGTTCGATTTTCTCGGCGCCATCCGGCAGTTGCGCCATCCGCCGTTTCGTCGAGCCGATCCTGCGCATGATGCCGGTGTCGATAAGACGGGTCATCAGTTCGGACGCATACCTGCGTTCGTCGTCCGTGGGCTTGCGCAGCTGCACGTTCTCCTCAGGCGATTGCTGCGTCCGGCCGGCATCGGCCTCGCTTAACGGCAGCGGCATGACGGCCAATTCGTTGATGACCGATTCGAGCATGGGACCGCCCGCCTTGGTGAGATTATGCATCCATAAGCCCTGCGGCACACTCACGTCGGGCAATCCTCCCGCGGCGATCACCGCCTGATACAGCGTGCGGAACACGGACGTCATGAAACTTTCCAGATTCAGGCTGGCGAACAGTTGCCGGTCGATGGCCAAAGGCACCTGAATCAACGTGGCCATAAACTGCTGTTCGCAGATGAACACGGCGTCGTCGATGCGGTAATACGCCTGCTCCATGGCGTTCCTATGCTCCAATTCCCTGCGCGCAGCCGGGTTGGCATACGGATTCGCACCATGTTCCACGCGGTGTTCCACGGATGAGCCGGCAGCGAAACCTCCTGAAGCGCGACGTTTCGGAGCGTACGCGTCCTCATCGCGAACATTGAGTTTGCGCCGCGCGTCACGCACCTCCCGCTGCATGACCTCCAGATCGACGCCGATCCTACGAACCGCCTTGCGTGAATACAGATCGAGCTGGGAACGGTCTCGAATCTGCGCGATCAGCGGCGCCACGGCTTTGACCGCGCCCATCTGACCCGTCGTGTACGAGGTGTCGAAGCGGGAGATCGCCGCGTCGATCACGAAATCGTACAGAGGCTTGGCCTGTTCCACCAGGGAACGCACCGCCTCTCCGCCGCGGTCGATACGCAAATCACAGGGATCGAGATTGTCGTCGGCCACGGCGACGAACGTCTGAGAAAGGAACGCGGCGTCAAGTCCGAACGCATGGACGGCCGCCTTCTGCCCCGCGGCATCGCCATCGAACGTGAACACGATGCGCGAGCTCATCTTCTGCCCATCGACCTTCAGCGGGCCGACCAGCTGCACCGCGCCGAGGGAATCGTCGGCAATGAGACGACGCACGATTTTGGCGTGCTCGGCACCGAACGCGGTACCGCAAGTGGCGACGGCCGTATCTATGCCGGACAGATGCATGGCCATCACGTCGGTATAGCCTTCGACGATCACGACCTGGCGTTTTTTCACGATCGCCGATTTGGCCATGTCGATGCCGTACAGCACCTGATTCTTGTGGTACAGCTGGGTATCCGGCGTATTGATGTATTTCGCGCTGATCGCGTCGTCGTCATACAGCTTCCTCGCGCCGAAGCCCAACGTGCGGCCTGTGGAGTCACGTATCGGCCACGTCACGCGGCCACGGAAATAGTCGTATACGCCACGCTGTCCCTGCCTGGCGAGGCCGGCGTCAAGCATCTCCTTTTGGGTGAATCCCTTGCCGGCCAGATGGCGCACGAGATTGTCCCAGCCTTGGGGCGCATAACCGCATCCGAACCGTTGGCAATCCGCTTGGCTGAAGTTGCGGCCATCCAGAAGCTTCCGCGCGGCGAGCGCCTCCTTGGTCATCAGTTGGGATACGAAGAAATTCTGCGCGGCCTCGTTCGCTTCCAGCAAACGCGAGCGCTTCGACCCTTCATGCTCCGGTTTGGAGTTCGTCTGGTCGTAGCGCAGTTCGATGTGGTATCGGTCGGCGAGCAGTTCCACGGCATCACGGAAATCAACGTTCTCCTGATGTTCCACGTAGCCGAACACGTCGCCGCCGAGTCCGCATCCGAAACAGTGCCATGCGCCAAGCGCCGGGCGTACCGAGAAGCTCGGAGTCTTCTCGTCGTGGAACGGGCACAGTCCAACATAAGTGCCGGTGCCGGAAGGCTTGAGCGTGACCGTCGCCGATACGATGTCGTACAAATCGGCTACGGCTCGTACCTTCTCTATATCTTCCTTCAGAATCATTCCCGGCATGCATTCCAGACTACCATCGGCGGACATCGGCTCGACCTATGGCCGCATCCGATCATCGTTTCCCGGTTGCGTCCGATTGGCGCGAGACCCGACGGGCCCGCGCCAATCCGCTTCG
The DNA here is from genome assembly GCA_963590945.1 of Dysosmobacter segnis. Classification (GTDB taxonomy): domain Bacteria; phylum Actinomycetota; class Actinomycetes; order Actinomycetales; family Bifidobacteriaceae; genus Bifidobacterium. The sequence goes on along the minus strand of CAVAQZ010000023.1, from coordinate 19,519 downwards.
GCCGTCAGAGAATCTGTCAGAGAATGCTGGACGGGTCGAGTTTGCTCAAATCGCCCTCGTCAAGCACCTGCGCGGCATGCTCGTACAGTCGTGGGATGCGGCTGCGCAGGCAGGTGAAGATCTCATAGCTGATGGTGTCCGCGGTACGGGCCCAGTCGTCCGCGGTCGGTTCGGCGTAATCCTCGCCGCGGCCGGGACCGAACAGTTCGACGGTGTCTCCCTCGTGGATGCCGAGTTCGCTGGCCGAGCCATGCAGATCGAGCATGAACTGGTCCATGCATATGCGGCCTGACACTCGGTACAAACGGGGTCCCTCGCATGTCATGACGCGCACCGGGCCGCCGTCCTTGACCATATGTTTGGCGCCTTCCACATCGAATCCGGACGCGGACCGGTGAATGCCGTCCGCATAGCCGACCGGCACGATGGCGGTGGACGTGTCTTCCTCGGTCAGATAGGTCCGTCCGTAGGAGATGCCGTGGCCAGCCTCCACGTCTTTGACCGTGCCCAATTGCGCCTGCAGCGTCATGGCGGGGCGGAGGCCATAGGTGTCGGGAGCGCCCATGGCCGGATCCGCCTCATAACCGTATAGGCCGATGCCGGGCCTGACCAGTTCGAAATGAATCTCCGGACGGGTCAGCGTTCCCGCGGTATTGGCCAGATGGCGAATCTCCGGCGCGATTCCGGCCTGTTCCATACGGCGGGTGAAGTCCTTGAAACGCTCCACCTGCAGATCGGTGCAATGCACGAATTCCGGCACGTCCGGGGCGTCGGCGACCGCAAGGTGGCTCCACTGGCCCACGATGCGCAACGCTCCCTCTTTGGCGAGGGGCGCCAGTTTGGCCAACGCGTCGTCGAAGGATTCCTCCGTGAAGCCGTTACGTCCGAAGCCGGAATCGACCTTCACGTGCACGCGCGCCGTTTTGCCGAGTCTGCGCGCGGCTTCGGCGATGCCGTCGATTCCGGAAAGGGAGCCCACGGAAACGTCGATGTCGTTGGCGATCAGCTCTTCGAAAGGCACCGCCGCACCGTTGTATACCCAGGTGAGGATGTGGCAGCGGTCGGGGCCGATGCCCGCTTTGCGCAGCAGCAACGCCTCATGCGACTGCGCGGTGCCGAGCCACGTCGCCCCTCCTGCGAGCGCGGCCAGCGCGGTGGGAATCAGTCCGTGGCCGTAGGCGTCGGCCTTGACCACGCCCATCACCGCCGTCGGGGAATCCTTTCCGCCCGCAACGCTCACCAGATGGCGCATGTTGTCTCGCAATGCGGCAAGGTCCACTATGGCTTGGGCCGGGTATCGGCGGCGTGCGGCCTCGTAGTTGGCTTTGCCTTGTTCTCCGGAAAAATCCCATTCACGTGTAGCGTTCAGAGTCATGGCCTCTATTGTTGCGCCTTCATGTGACCGGTTTTGAACGTTTCCTACGGATTATGAGACAATTCACGGTGTTTTCACGTTTTTGTCCGAACCCGGTTTTTACAATTCCGATACATATGGCTTGCATAGCCTTTTTGATTTCTGGCGTTTGAGGCGTGCCAGAGTCCCGGAAATCCGTCCGGTCCAGCCCATATAAATCCGATTTACAGGGAAATTCAGTGACCATGGATCTGTTTCGTAAAAAATCCGTGGAGCAGCTTGTATCCGAGTCGACTCCACTGAAACGAACGTTGAAGACGTTCGACCTTACCATGCTTGGTATCGGCGCCATCATCGGCACCGGCATCTTCGTGCTTACCGGAAAGGGCGCGCTGACCGCAGGTCCGGCATTGTGCGTCTCCTTCCTGCTGGCCGCCGTCTGCTGCGGTTTCGCCGGCTTGTGCTACGCGGAGTTCGCCGCGATGGCTCCGGTGTCCGGTTCCGCATATTCCTACGCGTATCTTGCGTTCGGCGAGCTGATCGCCTTCGTGATCGGCTGGGATCTTATTTTGGAATACGCGCTGCAGGCCGCCACCGTTTCCGCGGGATGGTCCGGCTATTTCAACAAGCTGCTGGAGGGCTTCGGACTTCATCTGCCCGTTGAGCTGACCGCAGCGTACGGCACCACCGAAGGCGTGACCACGTATTTCAATCTTCCCGGTTTCGTCATCGTGCTCGTCATCACATGGGTGTTGTCGATCGGCATCAATCAGACGAAGAAGACCAACGACATCATGGTGTTGATCAAGCTGGCGATCATCGTTCTGTTCATCGTGTGCACCGTGTGGTACGTCAATCCCAGCAACTGGAAGCCGTTCTCCCCGTACGGCATCTACACGTTCCAGCCGGGCTCCACGCAGCCGTACGGCATCGTGCCGGCCGCGTCCATCGTGTTCTTCAGCTTCATCGGCTTCGATGCGGTGTCGTCCTCCGCCGAGGAGACCATCAATCCGAACAAGACCCTGCCGCGCGGCATCCTCATCTCGCTCGCGCTGTCCACCGTGCTGTACGTCATCATGACGCTCATCATGACCGGCGTGGTGCCGTACAAGGAGTTCGCGAAGTACATCGACGCCCCCGTGGCCGGCGTGATCCTCGAAACCGGCCTGAACTGGCTGGCGTTCATCGTCAACCTTGGCGCGCTTATCGGCATGACCACCGTCATGCTGGTTCAGCTGTACGGCCAGTCCCGCATCTGCTATGCCATGAGCCGTGACGGACTGTTCCCGAAGTTCTTCGGCGAGGTCCACCCGAAGTTCCGCACCCCGTTCAAGGGCACATGGTTCTTCGGCATTCTTACGGCGGTGGCCGGTGGTTTCATCAACATCAACGTGCTGTTCGAGCTGGTGAACATCGGTACGCTGTCGGCGTTCATCATCGTGTCCGCCGGCGTGCTGTGGATGCGCAGGACCCAGCCGGACGCCCATCGTGGATTCCGCGCCCCCGGCGTTCCGTTCACTCCGATCTGCGCCATTGTGTTCTGCTTCGTGCTGATCCTCGGTCTTAACTGGGAGACCTGGCTTCGTTTCGCCGTGTGGTTCGCGCTCGGCCTGTTGGTGTATTTCACCTACAGCCGTAAGCGTTCGAAGCTGAACGGGACGGAACTGTCGGCTTCCGAGGTCTAGTCCCTCCCCAAAAAAGTCGCATGGCAGGCGCCACGTAGCAGACGGCCTGCGGAGAGCCACGCGAATCCAATCGCGCGCGCCTTCCGCAGGCCGTCTTGCCGTATGCGCCGTTTGCTCGTATGCGTCATTCGCCGTATACGTTGTGTATGAATGGTCCGCCGGACATTACCATTCATGCCGCTGGTATGCGATTCGCGTGGTGTCCGTAGGCCTGTCCAACAGCTGGATCAGCCCGCAGCGCGCGAATCCGTTCGATTCCAGAACATGCTGCATGGCCTTGTTGTTCGGGTGCGTGTCGGCACGTACGTTGCCATAATGTTCGATGCACCAGTTGATGCAGTCCCTGGCGGCCCCTTTGCCCAAACCGGACGAGGCCACGCGGTGGATGGTCACGTACGGGTCGTCGTCAAGCCATGCGCCGTCGATGTTCACATACGTGGGATCGACGCCCGGACACAGCGCGAACTGCGCGAGCACGCGCTCCCGCCCGTCGACCGTATCGACGAGCAGCATGGCGCGCTGGGCTTCGATGTCTTCCCGAACCACTTCCTCGCGGGGGAAGGTGTTCCCCCATTGCGTGGGATTGCCGTTGGCCGCCATGAGCTCGCGCGCATGCGCATAGATGCCCAACATGACGGGAAAATCGTCCATGGTGGCCCGGCGGAACCGACGTTCGGGAGTGACCTCACCCAATTCCATTCACCTCATCTCACTGGTTCAAACGTTTCCGAAGGTACAAACTACCACGGCAGCTGCACAGATCCCGTGCCGAGCGGAAGCGTCAAGGACAGCATAACGAAAGGCCTCTCTCGACGCCTTCGTAGGTTCACATGCGGCGATGCGAAATCGTCGGAACCTCGCCAAGGAATCGAAAGAGGTCGGTCGGCTTCAGGGCTGGGATGGGCCCTCAGACCAGACGGCGTTCGAACGCGTCGGAGCTGATGCCCTTGGCCAGAATGTCCTTGCACCACTGCTTCGCGGTGAACAGGCTGTGGTCGCGGTAGTTGCCGCAGCTTTCGATGGTGGTGGCCGGAACGTCATCCCATGTGGCCTCGTATGCGATGAATTCCAAGGATTCCTTCAACGCCTGAGCCACTTCCTCGGTGGAATGCTCGCCCCAGGTCAGCAGATGGAATCCCGTGCGGCATCCGAACGGGGAGCAGTCGATGTAGCCTTCGATGCGTTCACGCAGCAGCACCGCGATCGTATGCTCGATCGTATGCAGTCCACCGGTCGGGATCGCCTCCTCGTTGGGCTGGACCAGACGCACGTCGTAGTTGGAGATCACGTCGCCGTTCGGACCGGTCTGGGTGTCGATGTAGCGCACATACGGAGCCTTGACCTTGGTGTGGTCCAATTCGAAGCTTTCCACAGTAGGCTTTTCTTCGGCCATTGTCATTCCTTTCGTTGTTCCATGAATGTTGAAAGTTCACGTTTCCGGGATTCACGCATTGAACGAACGTATCAGATTCATGAAGCGTTCGCCATACAACGCAAGTTTGTTTTGCCCGACGCCGTTGACCTCCATGAACCGCGATTCCGTGGTCGGCTTGAGCCGGGCCATGTCACGCAACGTCTTGTCCGAGAACACGATATACGGAGGCTTGCCGATTTCCCTTGCGATGTCCAATCGCAGCGCGCGCAATCGCTGGAACAACGCTTCATCGGCGTCCGACCCGCGTCCGCCCGACGAAGCGCCGTCCTGCGATGCGGCATCCGTTCCGCCGCGTTTCACGGTGTCCTTCCGTTCGATTTTCTTGATTTCGTAATGGAAGTCCGGCCGCACCGTCTCCGCGGCCCGCTTCCCGAATCCCACGATCGGCATGCGTCCCTCACTCACCCGCAGGAATCCGTCCGTGACCATCTGGTTGAGCACGTCCCGTATGCGCGCTTCCGGGACGTCATGCAGCATGTCGAACGTCGGCATGCCTTCCGGATGCAGATAATTGAGATCCTGCGCTTTCGAACCGCGCAGTATCCGGACGATCTTGCCGCTGCCCACGTTCTGGTTCACGTCGTGCACGCAACGGCTGATGGCCCGCGCTATTGCGCTGACGTCCACCGTTTCGAAGGTATGGTCGCAATTGACGCAGCCTCCGGAGCATTTCCCGGACTTCATGCCGCCAGCCGATTCCCCGAAATATCGGGTCATGTACAGGTGAAGGCAGTCGGTGGTGCGGCAGTATCCGACCATCGCGTCGAGCAACCGGCGTTTGGCCATGCGCACGATTTCCTGCTCTTCCGGAGTCAGCCGCTCGTTCTCATAGTCCGAATCGAGCAGCCTCCGTCGTTTGGCTATGTCGGATTCGCTCCACAGCAGCGTGCAACGGCTTTTCTCCCCGTCCCGCCCCGCACGACCGGCCTCCTGATAGTAGGCTTCGATGGATTCGGGCATATTGTGGTGGATCACGTACCGCACGTTCGATTTGTCGATGCCCATGCCGAATGCGTTCGTGGCCACCACCACGGGAACGCGATCGGTCACGAAATCCCGCTGCGCATCGTCACGCTCCCGCGCCGACATGCCGCCGTGATAGGCGACGGCGATACGCCCGGGATCCTCCCCCCGCTCCGCGCGCGATCCGGCGACGTCATGGTTGAGCGAAGCCGCCACCTCCTCCGCCTCCCTGCGGGTGGCGCAGTATACGATTCCCGATTCGTCCGCATGTTCGGCGACGTACTTCGCCACCCATGCGGCCTTGTTCCTGTTCTCGGTTTTGATGACGTCGAAATACAGATTAGGCCGGTCGAATCCCGTGACCGTCACCTTCGGATCGTCAAGCCCCAGCATGGCGACGATGTCCTGGCGCACACGTTCCGTGGCCGTCGCGGTGAACGCGACCACGGTCGGACGGGTCGGCAGGTTTGCGATGAACTCCCCTATTCCCAGATAGGACGATCGGAAATCCTGCCCCCATTGAGACACGCAATGCGCCTCGTCCACGGCCATCAACGAAATCGACGCATGGCGCGCGAAGCTACGGAACCGTTCCGTCTCCAGACGTTCCGGCGCGACGTAGAGCAGCTTGATCCGCCCCGCGGCCGCTAGCGCAAGTACCGACGATTGCTCGTCCGGCGTCTGCGTGGTGTTGATGAACGCGGCCGGAACGCCGATGTCGTTCAACGCGTCGACCTGATCGCGCATCAGCGAGATCAATGGTGAGATGACGATGGCCGTTCCCGACAGAATCGTGGCCGGAATCTGATAGCATACGGATTTTCCGGCCCCGGTGGGCATGACGCCGAGGACGTCGTGCCCGGCGAGAATGTCGTTGACCACGCCGGATTGCCCCGGACGGAACGTTTCGTATCCGAAATATCGTTTCAACGCTCCAAGAGCCCGGGGATCCACGTGTTCAGCCATTGCTCCAGTCTATCAATCAGATTCGTCCGAACGCCTGCTCCAGATCGGCGATCAGATCCCGCGCATCCTCAAGGCCGACGGAGAGTCGAACCAGATTGGCGGGCACCTCAAGCGTGGTTCCCGCCACGGACGCATGGGTCATGGCGCCCGGATGTTCGATCAGCGACTCCACGCCGCCCAGGGATTCGGCCAAGGTGAAGATCTCCGTGGCTCCGGCGAAGTTCTTCGCGGCTTCGAATCCGGCCGCGATCTGCACGGAGATCATGCCGCCGAATCCGCCATGCATCTGACGGGCGGCGATCTCATGCCCCGGATGGGATTCGAGCCCCGGATACCATACTCGTTCCACCTCAGGCCGGGTTTCAAGCCACTGCGCCACTTCGAGCGCGTTGCGGCTATGCTGCCTCACACGCAGGTCGAGGGTCTTCAGTCCACGGATGTCGAGCCAGGAATCGAATGGGGACGGCACCGCGCCGGCGGCGTTCTGCAGGAACGCCACTTCGTCGCGAACGTCCCTGTCGTTGAGCACCACCGCGCCGCCGACCACGTCGGAATGGCCGCCGATGTATTTGGTGGTCGAGTAGACCACGGCATCGGCCCCATCCTCCAGCGGGTGCTGCAGCACGGGGGATGCGAAGGTGTTGTCCACCACCACTTTGGCGCCGTGTTCGTGCGCCGCGGCGGAGACCCGGGCGATATCGGTGATGTTCAGCAGCGGATTCGACGGGGTTTCCACCCAGATATAACGGTATTGCTTTTTGCCCAACGCGTCGGCGACCGCCTGCACGTCGGTGATGTCCACCACGTCAAGTCCGATCCCCCAGGGAACGAACACTTTGGACAGCAGTCTGTAGGTGCCGCCGTACACGTCGTTGCCCAGCAGGATGTTGTCCCCAGGCTTCAGCGTGGCACGCAGCAGCACATCGATGGCGGCCAGTCCGGAGGAGAAGCTCAGCGCGTACTTCGCGCCTTCCACGGCGGCGAGCTGTTCGTCGAAGGAGTTTCTGGTCGGATTGACGGAACGGCTGTAATCATAACCGTTGCGCATTCCTCCAACGCCATCCTGCTTGAAGGTGGACGTCATGTAGATGGGAGTGACCACGGCTCCGGTGGTCGGGTCGGGCTCCTGCCCCGCGTGGATGGCGCGGGTGGCGCGGGCGGTGGCGTTCAGCGCTTTGGCGTTGGTCGAGATGGTCATGATAGGAACTCCTTGAAAATAGCGGATGGTCTGGGTTGAACGAATGATTGGCATGATGGTCGGCGGATCGTCTACATATACTGCTCGGCCAGGCTTGGTTTGGTGGTGCGTTCCACGATGTCGGCGAATCCGTTCGCACGCATCCAGTCGTCGTTGAAGATCTTCTCCATATATCCGCGGCCGGAATCGGGAAGCAGCACGACCACGAGCTGGTCCTCGTCCAAATCGTGCTCGCGGGCGTATTTGATGGCCGCCATGACCGCCATGCCGGAGGAGCCTCCTACGAGCAGGCCTTCCTGCGAAGCGAGGCGGCGGGTCATTTCGAACGCATCCGCATCGTTCACCTGCACGATTTCGTCGGGCAGGCTCTGATCGAATGCGCCCGGATAGAAGTCCTCGCCCACGCCTTCGATCTTGTACTGGTGAACATCGTCGGGATTGGAGTAGATGGATCCTTCCGGATCGGCTCCTACGACCTGCACGGCGCCTTCGGATGCCTCCTTCAGGTACCGTCCCGTGCCGGAGATGGTGCCTCCCGTGCCGATGCCCGCCACGAAGTGCGTGACCTTGTGGTCGCTCGCCTCCCAGATTTCCGGTCCGGTGGTGCGGTAGTGGCTTTCCGGGCCGTTCGGATTGTCGTACTGGTTCGGACGGTATCCTCCCGGAATCGCCTTGGCGAGGCGTTCGGCAACCTGGTAGTAGGAGCGCGGATCGTCCGGGCCCGCGTCGGTCGGAGTCACCACCACTTCGGCGCCGTACGCGCGCAGTACGGCGCGTTTGGCTTCGGAGACCTTGTCGGGCAGGGTGAAGATGGTGCGGTATCCACGCTGCTGGGCGACCAGCGCCAGCCCCACGCCGGTGTTGCCGGAAGTCGGCTCCACGATCACACCGCCGGGCTTGAGTTCGCCGCTTCGTTCGGCCGCGTCGATGATGCGTTCCGCGATGCGGTCCTTGGAGGAGCCTCCCGGATTGAAGTATTCGACCTTGACGGCGATCGTGGCCTTGATGCCGTCGGTCACGTGGTTGAGCTTGACAAGCGGAGTGTTGCCGATCAGTTCGGACATTGAATGGTGGATGGTCATGTCGGTTCCTTCTACAGTGCGTTTCATGGGCTTTTCGATTGTTGATCCATATCGAGAAGCTCGCGATGCAACGTGCTGTGTTGAAACGGGACCTGCCGTGACGACTTGAACCTTATTCGTTTCGCATTGCTTCCAACCGCGATATTCATGCAGACGTTGGAATGAAGGTTCGACCGTTCGAAATCGTCCACGCCGGCACATATCTGCGTCCGTATTCACGGACCTGCGGTTTGGACGTTGAATGAATGTCCTGTCTCAAGTTATGCGTCGATGATCCGCGCGCCCCTCGGGCGTTCGGTCAGCGACAACAACATGAGCAAATGAACATGACTCAAACGATACCACACCCGTGGATATCGGCGTGTCGCACTTCGAATCCTTGCACTTCGGGGGATTTCGCCACCAAGACACGCCCTGGAACATACCCCCCCCCCCGCAAAAACGATACGTTTCTGATACATATACGGCGATATAGTGCGGGAAGGCGGCGCATACGAACGCGCCAAAAAACGGGACATTAAGGGGGAGGCATGTTCTTAGACGCAATACGCTGCGCACAGGACGCCGCTCCCGCCCGAACCGGCACGTTCGACCATCCGGCCGGGCCGATCATCTGCATCATCATCACCGTCGTGCTGGCCGTCGCCGCTCTGCTGATCACGAAGAAAGAACGCGAGCGGTCCAGCCGCAGGCTGCATGCTGAGGTAGATCTCGTCAAAAGCCGGATCATATCCTTTTCAGGCCAACCTCACGTCATCTTCAATTCATTGACGACCATCCAGGAATTATGCGCGGACAACCCCCTGAAGGCGCGCGACATCATCAAGGATTTCTCTTCATACCTCCGTGGCAACCTGTACCTGCTGGGCGAGGAGACCATACCTTTCGCCTCGGAACTGGAGTTCTGCAAAGCCTACATAGCACTCGAACAGGTGGGTTCGCCATCCAAAGTGGAGATCGACTGGAAAACGGACCGCACCGATTTTCCCATAGCGCCGATGGCGTTGCAGACCGTGCTTGAGTACGTGCTACTGTATGGCCGCACAGCCAAGCAGGATCTTCAATTGACGGTTCATTCAAGCAAGCGGGAGCACGACTGGTGCGTGCAGGTGGAAACCAACACGCCGGCCTCATGCCTAAGGGGAAACCCCCAGGCGATCGTCGACCTCGACAATGTTCGCGACCGTATGAGAACGCTTTGCAATGGCGATCTGACCGCGCGGCAAAACATGGAAACGACCGTGCTGCTGCTGACCTCCGCGAAACGCGACGACACCGTGGCCGCGGCCTGATCACAGCGACGCGGCCGAGACCAGTCGTTTGGCGTAGTCGCCGGCAGGTTCGGCGAGCACGTCCCGAGCCCTGCCGGATTCCTCCACATGCCCGTCGCGCATCACCATGATGGTGTCGGCGATGTGACGCACCACGCCAAGGTCGTGGGACACCATGATCAGCGCCATTTGAGGATTCGCCTTGCGCACGGTTTCGAACGATTCGAGGATGAGCACCCTCGCTTCCACATCGATGGCGCTCATCGGCTCGTCCGCCAGCAGCACCTTCGGACGGTCGACGATGGCGCGGGCGATCGCGGCCCGCTGCGCCTGCCCCCCGGACAGCTCCATGGGGAAACGATTGCGGAACAGTGACGGATCAAGACCGGCCATGCTCAACGATTCATCGGCACGTTCGGAGATTTTTCCATCCGTCCAGTCGCGATGATGCAACCGCAAGGGTTCTTCGACGGACGCGCCGATCCGCCATCTCGGATCAAGGGAACCGAAAGGATCCTGGAACACGAGGCCGGATTGACGCCGCAGCTTCCGTGCGACATCACCGACCGCCCTACGCCCCTCGTAGGAGATGGTGCCGCCGTCCATCGGCTCCAGACCAAGCAGCACTCGCGTCAGGGTGGTCTTGCCGGAACCGGAGCCGCCGATCACGGCCAGGCATTCCCCTTCATGAACCTGCACGTCGACGCCGAACAGCACTTGGGCACGCTGGCGTTTCGCGCCATAGAACTTCGTCAGGCCACGCCCTTCAAGCATGACATCACCCACGGAAAGCCTCCTTCATGCCGGAATCATCGCACAGTGCGCAGCCATCCGTCGAAGGCAACGACAACATCTTCGCGGAACACACCAGCGTTCGGGCCTGCACCGTGTGCGGCGACGCCAACAATTGCGCCGTGTCCCCGGATTCGACGATCGTGCCGTCATGCAGCACGTAGCTGCGCGTGGTGGCGCGTTTGAGCACCGCGAAATCATGCGTGATGAACAGCATGGACGCGCCGGACTCGTCGACGAGGGAAGTCAGCAGGTCCACGATCTGCCGTTGCGTGATCGAGTCCAACGCCGTGGTCGGCTCATCGGCGATGATCAGACGCGGCGATGTGATGAGCGCCGTCGCGATGCCGACCCGCTGCTGCTGGCCTCCGGAAAGCTCATGAGGATACTTGTTCAACACATCCCGGTCAAGTCCGACCTTCGACAACATGGATTCGACACGTTCCATACGCTCATCGGCGGGAACGTCGTAATGCAAGGACAGCGGCAACGCCACCTGCTTCGCCACGCTCATCACGGGGTTCAACGCGGCCGCCGGATTCTGGAACACCATACCGACGTATCTGCCCCGCAGGTCGGCCACCGTGGCGTCCGACGCGCCGACGACCTGCACTCCCCCAAGCGCGACGCTGCCGCCGACTCGGGTACCATACGGCAGAAGCCCCATCATGGCCTTGCCGATCATGGATTTGCCGGAACCGGACCGGCCGATCAACCCGACACGCTCGCCGTCCGAAATGTTCAGATCGACGCCGTCGATGATGCTCTTGCCGCCGATGGCGATCGTAAGCCCCTGAATCGAAACGCTCATGCAGCCTCCCTCAAAGCCGGGTTCATCAGCGGATCGACCGCATCACGCAACGCATCGCCCAGCAGGTTCAACGCGACGACCACCAAGGTGACCACCAATCCCGGCCACAGCACGGCGGTCGGATGGATGCTGATGAATCGCACCGAAGTCGAAAGCGAATGCCCCCAACTCGGCACGCCGGCGCCCACGCCGACACCCAGATAGGTCAGTCCGGCTTCCGCAAGCAGCGAGGTTCCGGCACTTATGGACAACTGCACGCACAACACCGGCAGCGTGTTCGGCACGATATGCGTGAAAAACACCCGAACCGAACCCGCACCCGACCACAACGCCGATTCGACGTACGCCGACCGCGCCGCAAGCAGTGCGGATGGACGCAGGATTCTGGCCAGATTGAGGCCGTAGGCAAAACCGCATGCCGCCACGATCACCGCCGCGCTGGCTCCGAACGGCACCGACAGAATCAGCGCTACCAACACCGTCGGAATGGAGATCAGCGCGTCCGCCACCACCACCGAAGCGGAGGACAGCGCGCCGTTCCTCGACACCATGGCCGCCACGATCAGCAGACCGAACGCCGCGGCCACCACCACGGTGAGGACGGCGATCATGAGATTCGTCCGCGAGCCGGCCATCAGCCAGCTCAGCACATCCGCACCCACGCCGTCCGTGCCGAGGGGATGCGCCACGGACGGCGACGACCATACATTGAAGCCATCCGTCTCCAGCAAGGGACACGGGGTCCACAGCAGGGACACGACGGAGACGAACAGCCACAGCCCCACGACCGCAATCGCATATTTGCCGCTCGTTTTGCGCCACATGGACGCGAATACGGTCTTCACGGTACGCAATCTCATCATGACCCTCCCTTGCGAGAAGACGCCGAATCGTCGTTGAGCCTAGGATCGAGCATTCTATGCAGCAGATCGACCGCCAAACCGAGCAGCAGGAAGAACGCGCAGAGCAAAAACAACTCGCTTTGCACCGCGGTAAGATCGCGGTTGCCCACATCCGTGACCAGCATGGCGCCAAGTCCCGGCAGGGCGAACAGATTCTCCACCACCATCACTCCCGTGACCATCTGGGCGAAGATCAGCCCGACCACCGACACCAGCTGCGCGGTGGAAAGCCGTAGGGCCACGCGCAGCACCGCCTGTTTGCGGGTCATGCCGCAGGCCATGGCCATGGCCACCGCCTGGGACGAGGCCGCCTCCCCCACCGAAGCCCGCGTATAGCGCATGATGGACGCTCCCGCGGTGATGCCGGTGGCCACCGCGGGCAGGACCAAGGCGGCCATGCAGGCCAACGGATCGGACCATCCGTCATCGGGGAATCCCTGCGAAGGCAGGATGCCAAGCAGGCCGCTGCCTTTCGAAAACAGCAGGATGAGCAGCAGACCTCCCCACAATGCCGGAATCGCCCCGGCCACAATCGCCAGCGCGCGAAGAGCGTCGGCCAGCCGTTCGTTGCGCGTCAGAACGGCGATGCAGCCGAGCGGCAGGCCGATCGCCAACGCGATCGCCAAGCTCAACATGACCAACGGGAAGGTCACGGACGCGCGGGATGCGACCTGCCCCGCCACGGCCTTGCCGCTGACCACCGAGACCCCGAAATCGCCATGCGTCAATCCCGAAATCCAATTCCAATACTGCTGGACGTACGGCTCGTCGAGACCCATCTGCGAGCGCAGCGACGCGAGCCTTTCGGCCGTGGCTCCGGTGCCGGCCACCACCGCGGCCACGTCTCCGGGCAGAATCCGCAATAACGCGAATACCAGCAGGGACAGTCCCACAAGCGCCCCTGCGAACAGGAGGAGACGCTTTCCCAAGAATCTCATGAATCCGTCTCCTTCAGGGGGTTCAGTTCAGGTTCCTGTATGCAACGTTCCATCATGTGGCTTGCGGCGTCATCGTCCGATGCGATACCGTCCGCGGTGCTATTGCGCTTTGAAGATGGCCCACATCGGCAGCACCGTCTGGCTGAGCTTCTCCGGGAATCCGGAGATGTTCTTGTTGTAGGCGACGGTCACGCGGTATCCGAACAGCCAGTCGGCCGGGGAATCCTCGCTGACGATTCTCGCCGCCTGCTTCAGGTAGTCCTCGGTTTCGGAATCGTCCGTGGCCGCCAATGCCTTGGCGTACAGCGCCTGCACTTGCGCATTGTCGTAATGGTAGTAGTAGTCGGGCGTGGTCCACTTGTAGAAGTCGTGGCTTTCCGCGTGGTCCACCAGAGACAGTTCGTAATCGCCGTTGGCGTGCACGTTCTGCAGCCAGGTGGAGAATTCCACGTAATCGATCTTCAGGTCGATGCCGATCTTCGACAATTGGCTGCGTAGCTGGTCGCCAAGCTCGGTTCCGTACGTGTTGGCGTAGGTGAGCGTGAGCGTGAGCGGGTTGCCGGTGGAGTATCCGGCCTGTTCCATCAGGGATTTGGCCTTGTCCACGTCGTACGGGTATTCGCCCGTCAGGTCCTCGTAGCCCGGATCGACGGAGGGGATGGGGCCGGCGAGCGCGTAGTCCACGTCTCCTCTCGAGGAGATGATCTCCTCATGGTTGATGGCGTAGCGGATGGCTTGGCGCACCCGTTTGTCGGAAAGCTTTTCGTTCGTGCAGTTGAATGCGAGCACGTATTTGTCGCTGCCGTCGGCCGCGGATACCTGGTAGGTGTTGGTGTCGAGCGCCTTGGCGAGGGTCGCGTTGGCCGGCGAGAGAATGTCGACGTCGCCGCTTTTGAGCGCGTTGATGGCCGCGTTGTCGTCGGTGATGAATCGCAGGATGATGTTTTCGGTGGCCGCCTTGTGGTCGTCCGACCAGTAGTTCGGGTTGGCTTTGAGCACCATTTTGCTGCTGGAGTCGAAGGATTCCACCGTGTAGGGGCCGGATCCGATGGCTTCGGTCTTCGCGTCGTAGTCGGCTTCGCTGTCGAACACCAGGCCCGGACGTCCGGTCAGATACCACAGCAGGTTGGAATCGGGGGTCGATAGCGTGAGTTTCACGGTGTCGGCGTCGACGGCTTCGGCCTTGTCCAGGCTGGAGACCTGGTTGGCGTTGTAGTACTGCTGTTCCTTGAGCTGGTTGATGGACCAGGCCACGTCTTCGGCGTCGAGCGTGTGCCCGTTGGAGAAGCGCATGTTCTCGTTGAGGTGGAAGGTGTAGGTCCTGCCATCGTCGGACACGTCCCATGATTTGGCCAGACCGGGCTGCACCTTGTTGTCGGAGTCGCGTGAAAGCAGTCCCTCGTATACGTTGCCGATGAGCACCTGTTCGATCGCGGAGCCGGACTGGTGCCGGATATCGAGGCTCACCGGGGCGAGCTTGAGGCCAATGGTGACGGTGTCGGCCTTGCCTTGCGCGCCGGTTTTGCCGTTGTTGCGCAGTGCGATGACGCCCACGACCACCGCGATCGCCGCTACGAGCGCGATGACCGCGTAGATCCACTTCTTCGGGCCTTTGTTGTTCGGCGATTTGACGCGCGCGTTGAGAGTCGCGTCGGTACTCGCCGTTTCGTTCTTCGTTGCGGTTGCGTCGGCGTTGCCGTACACACCGGAAGATTGAGACATTGTTGCTCCTCTTGGTTTTGTTATTTCCGGTTGGCCGCTTGCCGGTCAAGTCGACCACCAGCATTCGATTCTAGCGGCCCGCATACCCGTCGGACCGTCGCCCGCGATATATACTTGACAAGTTGCCGACAGGATTTACGGAAGGGACGTCCATGACGCATATTCTCCTCGGAGTCACCGGCAGCATCGCCGCGTTCAAGGCATGCCATCTCGCTTCCGATTGGAGCAAGGCCGGCCATGAGGTACGCGTGGTGATGACCGCCGCAGCACAGCAGTTCGTGACCCCGTTGACGTTCAGCTCGTTGACGCATACGCGGACTCGTACGGACATGTTCGCGCCCAGCCAGCGTGACGGCGACGTCGCCGTGCCCCCGTCGAATCCGCTGCAGATCAATCATGTGGATGATGCGAAATGGGCGGACGCGCTCGTCATCGCCCCGGCCAGCGCCGACATCATCGCGAAAATCGCATGCGGCATGGCCGACGACCAACTCACCAGCACCGTGCTCGCATACAATGACGGGCCGAAAATCCTATGCCCCGCGATGAACGTGCGCATGTATGAGAACGCCGCGACGCAGCGCAATATGGCCATCTGCCGCGAACTCGGGTGGCGGATCGTGGAGCCGGAATCCGGAATGCTCGCCTGCCGTGACGTCGGCAAAGGGCGTATGGAGGAGCCGCGGATCATCGAACAGGCCGTCGAGGCTCTGCTCGCGGACGATCTTCCTCTCAGCGGACTCAACGTGATGGTCACCGCCGGACCGACGCAGGAGCCGCTTGATCCGGTGCGCTATCTGACGAATCATTCCACGGGAAAGATGGGATACGCCATAGCGCGCAAGGCACGCGAATTGGGCGCCGACGTGACACTGGTGTCGGGTCCCGTGTCGTTGAGCGAACCGAACGGCGTCCGCACGGTGCACGTGACCACCGCGCAAGACATGTTCGATGCGGTGAGCGAACGATTCTCCGATATGGACATCACCATCATGGCGGCCGCCGTGGGCGACTTCCGTCCGGCCGGACGTTCGGATGAGAAAATCAAGAAAAACGGACGGACCAGCATGGAGCTGGAGCTCGTGGCCAATCCGGATATTCTGGCATGGGCCGGCCGGAACAAACGCGACGACCAGACGTTGTGCGGTTTCGCCATGGAGACACAGGACCTTGAGGCAAACGCCGCGAAAAAGCTCGCTTCCAAGCATTGCGACATGCTGGTGGCCAACAATCTGCACACCGAGGGAGCGGGATTCGGCACCGACACGAACGTGGTCACCATTCTCAAGCCCGGCCCGAATACCGAGGAACCGATCGTCGAAGGCTGGAGCAAGATGAGCAAGGGCGATCTGGCCGAACGAATCCTCATGGAACTGTCCGGACTGCGCGACGGCGCGGCGAATCAAGGAGGCAAGCATGCTGCTGCTCGCGGTTGACATCGGCAACACGAACGTGGTGGTCGGATTCATCGACGACGGAACGACCACCGGCACGTACCGCATCACCACGAAGGCGAACCACACGTCCGACGAATACGGTCTGATGATCACGCAGTTCCTGCGATTGAGCGGCTACGATCCGCAAGACGTGGATGATGTGATCATCTCCTCCGTGGTGCCGAAGGTCATGCATTCGTTCCGGGCGAGCATGGTGAAGTTCCTCAACATCGACCCGATGATCGTAGGGCCGGGCATCAAGACCGGTCTCAACATTCGCATCGACAATCCTCAGACCATGGGTTCCGACTGCATCGCCGACTGCGTGGGAGCCTACTACGAGTACGGCGGCCCGCTGCTTGTGGCGGACTTCGGAACGGCTTCGACGTTCAACTACGTGACCAAGGACGCGTCGATCATCTGCGGACTGATCACCACCGGTATACGCACCGGGGCCGCCGCCTTGTGGAACGAGACCGCGCAGCTGCCGGAAGTGGAGATCACCCGACCGAAGTCGATCGTGGCCAAGAACACGAGGCAGGCCATGCAAGCCGGGCTGTACTACAACTTCCTTGGCGGAATCGAACGCACCATCATGCAGTTCAAGCGTGAGATCGACGAGGATTTCCGCGTCGTGGCCACCGGCGGACTGGGTCGCGTGTTCATCAACGACACCGATCTGATCGACGTGTACGATCCCGACCTGATCTTCAAGGGGATGCTGCACATCTACAATCGCAATTCCCGCTGAACGTTCATTTCGTGGCGGATGGGTTGTTCCTGCATGCGAGGCCAAGCGTGCCTTGCATGCAGGAACAGGTGACGACTAGGAACAAGTGGCGACGACGCCGCGATGCGATATCGCTCGCTGGTCTGCCCCAACTCGGAATTGCGCGCATATATTCCGGGTTGCGCACAAAAGGGGGCCGCGAAATCGATTATTCGATTTTTAAAAACCTTGATTTTCCAACGTTTTTAAAAATGCGCCAGCGATTACGTTGTGCACAAGTCGGCAATTACGCCCGTATCTCCCACTTGGAGCCGAAGAAAGAGGGCTTCAGGCCGGCCGCACCTCGGAAAAGACCGTCAGGTTCCGCCTATCGCAGGGACGCACCCCGTCCTCTACTGAATGGTAAAGCCCTGGTTGGCGCCGTATTCCTTGAGATCCTTCTGCCAGAGCGCTATCGCGTTCTTCAGCTTCAACCGGTCGGAGGAATCCACGTTTTCGATGGTGTCCTCCGAATCCGATTTATTCGACACCTTGCCACCTGCCGCGATAACGTCAAGCCGCTCCTGTTCCTTGACCAGCAGACTCGACCACTTATACGCCTTGCCCACGGTGTTTTCGAAATCGCTTCGCGCATACACTTCGAACGGCAGATACTGGTAGCCAGTCGATACGCTTTCAGCGGCTTTGGAAAGCACCCGATTGTATTCCTGACCACCGAAATACGGTATTTCAAGTCCTCTGCCGTCGGTCACCGTGGTTTTGCCTAGGAAATCGTAGTCGGACAATGTGTTGTTGTCCGCGGGGAACGCACCGCCATCCACACGTTTTTTGATGCCGTCCGCATTATGGCACACGTATTCCACGAATCGGTAGGACGCTTCCGGTTTGCGGGAACGCTGCAACACGGCCAGCGCGGAACCACCGTTTTCGGATGTGGTGGTCTTGCCATCCTCCGTGGGCATTTGCGCCACGCGCCACAATCCGGCCGTTCCCGGCAGATTGGACATCAGCAACGACGGCATCCACGCTCCGGCGAACAGTGACGCCACCTTCCCCGCGCCCACGGATTCCTTCCACTTATCGGACCATGTGTCCGAGCCGGTGTACACCAGCCCCTCATCGATCATCTTCTGCCAGAATTCGGTGAAGGAGTTCGTCCCGCCATCTTCGGTAAGGTTGATCGTCACGTTCTTGCCGTCGTTGGACACCGAGAACGGACGTCCTCCCGCAAGCCAGATCATGGCGCTGTAGAAACTGGCGTCACCCGAATCGGCGGTGATGTATACCCCGATCTCCTTGAGTTTTTTCGCCGCCTCGTAATATTCATCCCATGTGTGGATCTGCGAGGCGTCGACGCCCGCCTGTTCGAACACGTCCTCATTGTAGAAGAAGGCCATCGGGCCGGAATCCATGGGAAGTCCGTACACACGGTCGTTGAGTCTCACCGATGCCCATGTGCCCGGCGTATAAAAATCCTCATAGTCCGAAGCACGGTCGGTGATATCCACCAACTGGCTGCTGACCGCGTACTGTCGCAGCGCGTAATATTCCAGCTGCACCACGTCGGGGATGCCGTATCCGTCTTGAATGGCGTTGTTGAGCTTGTTGTATCCGCTGGTATTCTCCCAGACCACGTGGATGTCGGGATTTTCCTTTTCGAAGGCGTCGATGACCGACTGCATGCTCGGTTCCCACGACCATACGGTGATTTCGGTGCGGGTGTCTTGGCCGGATCCGCAGGCCGCGGCGCCCACGGCTATGATGGCGGCACAGCATGCTGCGATTAGTCGCTTCACCAGTTTCAGACTCACACACGCTCCCCTCGTTCCGCGTCGCGGCGCTCATTCAAGATACGTTTCGAGTGTACGCCGGATGGTCGAGACCACCCGGCATACACCGGCATCGAATCCTTTTCCGTCATGGGGCAGTCGGCATCGCAGTGGCCGGCCTCAGGCGCCACGCCAGCCACAAAGAACCGACGAACGGCATCAACCCGCGTATGGTGAGGAGACGGGTTCCCGCCTCAACCGTCCATCGATCCGCGCGGCCTTCTCATACCTTGCGTCCTCCATGATCCCCGTTTCCTCGAAAACGGGAGGAGGTGGCCCGCGGGGAGCCACCCGTCCCGATGACGTGGCCATGGCGTCCCGGTGTGTTTCCGGTTCATTCGCCGGGGCGTCTGCGATGGCCCGCCATCGCGGCGAGCGGCTTGGGAACGAACTCCTCGTCCTCCT
>CAVAQZ010000022.1:0-33867 GCA_963590945.1 Dysosmobacter segnis | reverse complement strand
CACCATAGCGGCTACAGATTTCATAGACTTTTTGATTATTGTCGCTTGATATACTGTACTGGGGAGTAGGCCATCGTCGTTCTAATAGGTCATGAACTTCACCAGTTGCCAGCATCTTTCCCTTGTCGAGTATTCCAACATGAGTTGCGAGCTTTTCTAAGCCTTCCAATATGTGGGTTGAAAGGAGAATTGTCGTTTTTTCTTGTTCTTCCAAAACTTTGAGATAGCTAAGCAGAGTCTCTGCGCTCTGTGGATCCAAACCTGTAGTTGGTTCATCAAGAATAAGCAACCGTGGGTGATGGATAATCGCTCTGGCGACCATGACCTTTTGCCTCATACCTTTGCTGAGCTGAGAAGCTTTAGTTTTTCGCCTATCCGTTAATTCGAACAAGCTTAGCAGCTCATCGATTCGCTTCCGTGCGACGGATGATTCCAAACCGTAAAATTTGCCCCATAAATTCAAGTTCTCCTCAATAGTAAGCTCTTCATATAAATTACCGTCATTCTGAACACCAATGCTTGAGCGCAACGTGGATGCATTCTCGCGGTGGAGTCGACTACCGAATAAACTGATAACTCCGCAATCGGGACTAAACAAGCCGGTCAAAAGTCTGATGGTGGTTGTTTTACCTGCTCCATTAGGCCCAAGAAGAGCAAACGTGCTCCCTTCCTGGATTTCGAAAGACATCGAGTCTATTACTAATCTCTCGTCTAAAGTTTTGCTCACATTAGAATATTTTGCTAACACTCGTGTCATCTCTCTCTAACCTCGTGGCAATTATAGGATTTTCTATTTGAAAAATAGATACTTAATGTAATTAAAATATCCATAGCACTGTTATCGGAAAAGACCAGCATGAGAAGAAGTAACTCTTTTACCGTGACAACAGTGCCTATATTTTTTACCGATAAACCGGCACTTAATACACTGATATCTGAAGCGGAGATAATATGTGTTTGATTAAGTTCCAGTTGTCCTCTCTCGATCTGTCTTATGATTACACTTGCGACAACAACTTTTACCAGCGAGGCAACGGCTAAGGGTGTATTCGAATGAACGATAGTCTTGTTTGACTTTTCGGACATCATGGCGATCCCCGCGCTGGCGTGCAGCTTTTCTAATGCAGAAATTAAATCCGACAGCGACTGAATGTACGGGACCTCGGGTTTTACCTGTAGTCTATCGAGTTTCCCTTCGTCCGTGATTTGGGATATCAGAGTCGCGTGTATTGAATTTGAGCGCAATTTGAAAGTGTCATTATCGCTACTGGGAGCGATGTGAATGGAATCTGAATGTAGCTCAAATAACAGATGATAAAGTTCGTCTCGATATTTTTGACTATCGTGCACCAAGGGAATTCTCTCAACGTTTTCGGCGGATAGGACTTCTCTGCTTAATAGCAAATCTGATATTTGTTGTTGGGTACGAATGCATTCAGATTCCATAAGTGGAGCTTCGTTCTTCACTCAGCCAACAGTCCGGGAGAACGTCCAGGACCACGACAGTGAGTAAGTCACGCTTATTGATATGGATGAGCCAACGTCGCCCAACCTGCTACCGTTGGTGGCTCCTCGATAGATTTCTTCGGGAGTGGTGTATGAAGTGTATGTTCCTATCAATTTATTGCTCTTCATAATTATTTGCCCTCTTTTCTTTGGGCTTCGCAATCCGCATATAGCACTTCTTGCATGCAATAAGAGACGTCAATATTCATTGTTGACACCTTATCGTATTTTGTCAACTCAAGGTGGGTGTGTGAGGCGAGTGACGTTTTCAGACCCGTCGTTGATCCCGCCACCATCGATCATGCCTCTCGTTTGTTCTTCGCGCACAATTCGATGGAACAGCCGTTTCTGTCGGCTGTGTCCGAAAGGGGTATGCGTCGTCGTGTCTGGTCTTTCTTGCACAATGCAGGAATGGCTATTTTTCAACGATCTATGACTTGTATGTCGAAATGATTGATGGGTGCGCCGCGCGCAACCGGGAGGTAAGGGCGTTTTCCGGCTTTGTGCGCGACCAATCGCGTACCCGAATCTGAAGGATCCGCAGCTCGGCCATCATGGCGGATCAGTGGATGTATCGCTTGAACACGTGCTCAAGAATCGGGATATGGAGCATGATCATGGTGCCGTAACCGAGAACCAGCAGCAGGAACAGTCCTTGGGGCATGTACAGCCAGCTACCGGCCAACAAGGCCGCGAACACCACGTCGATGGCGGCCAAAGCCAAAGTGTGGCCGATGTTGCTCACTCCGAATACGAACGCGTTGCCCAACGTGCGCCAGAACGAATTCTCAAAACGTGCCTGCAACGCCCAGATCCATTCGAATCCGATAATCCACACGATGCTCAAAGCGAATTTCGGAATCAGCAGCGGCGTGATCTGCAGCACGATCCACGAATAGACGCTCAACGCGCCGGCCAATCCGAAAATCAGCCAATATCCGGTCGCCTTCACGAAATTCGAGCGGAACGCGGCAAAATAATTGCGGGTTACCGTGCCTTCGCCTGCCAGCGACTTACGGGCCGCATCGTGCCCGGCCGCCAGAGCCGCGCCTATGGTGATGATTGGGATGCCGGTGACGATCATCAGAATGTTGATCCAAATCGCGTCGACGGCGTCGCTGAGCCCACGCATGAAGCCTGAATCGGGTGAAAGGAATCTCATACACTAAGTCTACCCGATTTTTGGCAATCGTTGTCATCTTTCAAAATATTGGAATGCCACATCTTCGCTGCATGCAATTGGTGGTAGCGTTTTCATAAGCATAACGCAGTTGAAAGGAGGCCATGTATGACCGTGAACAATCAACGTGACGACTGGTGGAAGCAGGCGGTCGTCTACCAGATCTATCCACGCAGCTTCAAGGACGTGAACGGCGACGGGTTGGGCGACATCGCCGGCGTCACCGAAAAAATGGAGTATCTGCGAGACCTGGGCATCGACGCCATCTGGCTTTCGCCGTTCTACCCGTCCGATCTGGCGGACGGCGGTTACGACGTAATCGACTACCGCAATGTTGATCCTCGCCTCGGCACCATGAACGACTTCGATGCGATGGCCGAGGCCGCGCACCGGGCCGGTATCAAGGTAATAGTCGACATCGTGCCGAATCATACGGCAAGCAAGCATGAGATGTTCCTCGAAGCGCTCGCCGCAGGGCGCGGATCGGCGGCGCGGGACCGTTATATTTTCCGCGAAGGCCGTGGAGAGAACGGTGAACTGCCTCCGAACGACTGGCAGTCGCTGTTCGGCGGCCCTGCCTGGCAGCAGGTGGAGGACGGGCAGTGGTATCTGCACATGTTCGCAAAGGAGCAGCCGGACCTCAACTGGAAGAATCCGGACGTGCATGAGGAATTCAAAAAGACCCTGCGTTTCTGGTCCGACCATGGCACGGACGGTTTCCGCATCGACGTGGCGCACGGTTTGGCGAAGGACCTTGAATCCGTACCTCTTGCCGACATGGATCCGATGGCGGTGCAGAAGCAGCTGCCGCCCAAGGGCGGTCTGAGCCCGCTGTGGGACCGTCCGGAAGTGCACGAAATCTACCGTGAGTGGCGTGAGGTGTTCAACGAGTACGATCCGCCGCGTTTTGCGGTGGGTGAGGCCTGGGTGCGAGCCGAATCGCAGCATTTGTACGCGTCTACCGACGAGCTTGGACAGGTGTTCAACTTCGAATTCGCCGAAGCCGGCTGGTTCGCCGATGAATTCCGCACCGCCATCGAGGACGGTCTGAAGTCCGCCTCGGAAACCAACGGTTCTACCACCACGTGGGTTATGAACAACCACGATGTGCCGCGCAGTCCATCCCGTTACGGCCTGCCGCAGGTCAAGGGCGCGCCTTTCCACCAGATCGCGCATGATTGGCTGATGCGCGACGGCGGCACCTATCCGGAGGACCGTGAGCTGGGTGCCCGGCGTGCCCGTGCCGCGGCGTTGA
The DNA here is from genome assembly GCA_963590945.1 of Dysosmobacter segnis. Classification (GTDB taxonomy): domain Bacteria; phylum Actinomycetota; class Actinomycetes; order Actinomycetales; family Bifidobacteriaceae; genus Bifidobacterium. The sequence continues at coordinate 29,926 of CAVAQZ010000022.1, read as the reverse complement.
TGGAAATCGGCCTTCCCGGATCCGTGTACGTGTATCAGGGCGAGGAATTGGGACTGTTCGAAGTGGCGGATATTCCGTGGGATCGTCTTGAGGATCCGACGCCGTTCAACACCCGTCGCAACTTCACCGACAAGGGGCGTGACGGATGCCGCGTGCCGTTGCCGTGGACCGCCGACGATTGCGGCGAACCGGCATCCTGGAACGGCGATTTCATTACCGGCGCCACGTTTGGTTTCGGTCCTCGGGCCGGAGGCTCCGCCGATGCGCATCTGCCGCAGCCGGCTTGGTTCAAGGATTTCGCCGCCGACGTTCAGGCCGCGGACGACGATTCCATGCTTGCGTTGTACCGCAAACTGCTGAAATTGCGTCAGACCGTGCTGACGTCCACCGGCGACACGTCCGCCGAGCTGCTTGATATGGGCGATGCTGTGGTCGCGTATTCCCGTCCTGCCGTGGATGGCCGGCGATTCGTGTCCGTCACGAATTTCGGAGCCGAGCCGGTCTCATTGCCGGAAGGCGGCGTGGCCATAGCCCAATCCGGACCGCTGGCCGAGGACGGCGGACTTCCGCAAGACGCGTCGGTCTGGCTGCTGCTTGGCTGACCGGTAAAAATGGTTGTGGCGCGGAATCCATGAGCCGCCGGATTCACGGGATGGGTTCATGGTTTCCGCGCCACGATTGTTATGGGGATTGGAAAAAAGATCAGTCTTCATTCATGATGCTGGCAAGGTTTTGAACCTGAGGCAAATCGAAGACCTCATCGGTGTGGACGACCTTGCCGTCGGATCCGGCCAACGGCACCCGCCAATTGGAATATTCGCTGGAGGTGCCCGGCTGGTTCTGAGATCGGATCTCGCCCACGCCGTCGACCAGCGCGACCTGCAGCAGCACGGATGGTGATTGACGCAGCATTTTGTGCATGGCCTCCACGATTTCCGGGATATGTTCTTCCACATCGGCTGCGATTTCCGGCGTGATCAGTCCGCTTTCCAATAGACGGTCGAGCATCGCCTGACGTTCGGCGGCCGCGGAAGCCTGAAACTCTTCGACGGGCCCGGACAGCAGATGCAGCTTCTCGCGGAGCTTCACGTGTTCGAACTGTAGATATCCGGCGGCGGGTGGCATGTCGTGCGTGTTCACGGAAGCCAGTGCGTACTTGCGGTAGGTGGCGGGGTCGGCGTAAGGGTCGCCGGCGTTGGGGGAGTCGTCGATGCGGGCGAACCATTCCACGACGCAGCCGAGCAGACCATGCTCCGCAAGCACGGTGCGTACGTAATCCGGCACGGTTCCCAGGTCCTCACCGATCACCAAACCGTTCGCGCGGGTGGCTTCTATGGTGAGAATCGCGATCATCGCCTCGTGGTCGTATGCGACGTACGCTCCGCCCTTCGCGCCTTCGCCTTGCGGAATCCACCAGAGACGGAACAGGCCGAGAATATGGTCGATGCGCACCGCGCCGGCACGGGAGAACATGTTGTGCACCATGTCTCGGTATACGGCGTAACCGGTTTTCTTCAGGTAGATCGGGTTGAACGGCGGCTGCCCCCAGTCCTGCCCTTGCGGGTTGTAGAAATCGGGAGGGCAGCCCACGGTCACGCTGCCGACCGCGAAACGTTCCGGATTCCACCATACGTCGGCGCCCAGTGAGTGCACGCCGACGGCCATGTCCTGTATCAAACCGAGTGCCATGCCCGCTTCCCGGGCGGTGTTCTGTGCGGCGGTCACCTGTTCGGCGGCGATCCACTGCAGCCAGCATTCGAACTCCATCAAGTCGGCGTGTTCGCGCACCAGTTCGGCCACTTCGGGTGAATCGCGGTTCGTTTCGGTGATCCATGGGGTCTCCCATGGGGCGCCCCACACCTCAAATGCCACCGACCATGCGGCGAACGCCCGCAGATCCGGTCCCGAGGCCTCCTTGAACGCTTCGAACGCGGCTTGCCGTTCGGTGGAACGCGGTACCGCGTACACAAGCTGCAGGGCTTTGCGTTTGTGCCACCATGCGGAGTTGATGTCCATCGGATTCGGATCATCGTTGGCCGGCAGCATTTCGGTATGCAGGCGTTCGACTTCGGCCAGATCGGCTTCGCTCAGGTCGGCGTACTCCGTGATGTCCTGCGGGCGAATATAGGTGACGTTGAGGAATCGGCGTGATTCCGGCAGATAGGGGGATGGTTCGAGTGGCTCGACCGGTGCGGACGCGTGAATCGGATTGATGAGCATGAAATCGGCGTGCGATTTTTCGGCGGCGTCCTTCAGCAACTTGCGCAGATCGCCGTAGTCGCCCACGCCCCATGATGCTGTGGAGCGTACGGAGTACAGCTGTGTCATCCAGCCCCAGCGTTGCTTTTCCGCTACGGCTTTCGGCAGTTCGATGCGTGCCGGTGCGCAGATCAGCGTGGCCTCGCCATGCAGTTCGGCGGCGTTCACGCGCAGACTGTGGTATCCGACCGGAATATCGTCGGGAAGATCGAGGGTCAGGGATCCGTCGTCCCGCTGCATCAGGTACATGCACAGGTTGCCCGTGTACTGCGTGCCATCCTCCAGGATGAGCCGCAGGGTGACGTCGTTGCCTTTGGCGCGGATGGGTATGGATGTCGGTTTGCCGATGAACTTTACTATGGTCGGCGGCAGTAGCGTGTCTGCGATGCGTCGCTTGGCTTCGGCGTAGGAGTCGGCGATGGCCTGCTCGGTGGACGCGTCCACGCCAAGGGCGGCCAGCACGCAGATGAGCACTTCGTCGCGGATTTCCACATAGGTGCCGAGCTGGTCGATGTATGAGGTGGCGATGCCGTTGATTTTGGCGAGCTGGATGAGGGGGCGCGCGGTGCGTTCCTCGCTTTCCGTCTGTTGCGCTGATGCTGTCATGTCGGTCGAAGGCTCCTTTTCATGCGATTGCGGGTCTGCATAACGCCATTGCTACGCTGGATCGTCGGCAGCTGCGGTGCCGTCGGCGAATCGTTATGAATACTGTACCATAGATGCTATCGTTTGCAAAACGTATTGCATTCTACTTATTACTGCAATATGTAGGTTCTTTTATCTGAAAATGCCGTACGTGTGTTGAATTATCACAATATTATGCATAACGTTTGCATTCATGATGGCGTGAAATTTCAGGTTACAATCGGGCGGTTGCAGTAGTCTCAGACCGAAAGCGTCGGGCGATTGGCATCGGTGGAACGTTCGCTGAAAAATCAAAAAAGAAAGGGGCCGGCTCGTGGGAAAAGTTTCGCAAGAACCTCGTTATGAGGTTGTGTTTTTCAACTTGTACGGCACCCTGATCGACATCCGCACGGACGAGCAGAGCGACGCCGCATGGCGCTCCCTGTACGAGACGGCTCGCGAATTGGGTTCCGAATACGAATCCGTGGAGGCCCTGCGCGAGCGGTTCGAACAGCTGGAAGCCCGCGAAATGCTGCATCAGGCGGAACGCAACGTATTTCGCGACGGGTGGAACGAATTCGATCTGCTGCCCGTATACAGGTCGCTGCTGATGAACCGTAGCGACGAGGCCGAACGCAACCTCGCGCTGCCGCAGGCCGCTTTGAAGGCGGCATGGGCGTTCAGGCAAGGCTCTGCCGGCACGATTCGATTGTATCCGGGCGCGCTTGAGATGGTCGGGAGACTGCAGGATGCCGGTGTGCTGGTGGTGCTGCTGAGCAACGCGCAATCCTGCTATGCCAGGCCCGAACTTGAACTGACCGGACTTTCAAAGGTTTTCGACGACGTGATCATCTCCAGCGAGGAGGGCATTCGAAAGCCCGCGCGCGAACTGTATATGCTGGCGCTTGATCGTGAGTTCGTGACCGCGGACAATGCGTTGATGGTCGGCAACGATGAGGAAACCGACATCGTCGGCGCCAAGAGCGCCGGCATCGATGGCGTGTACTTCCATACGGAGCTTTCGCCGTCATCCGATCCGGAAATGTCCGCGAAGGCGGTGCGTTCGTTCTCCGGAACGGACTACGACGGATTGCTCGATTTCGTGTTGAATGCCTGATTAAGGTCGTCGGTCGCCATCGAGGGCCGGCATCCATCGAACGTGTCCGTCGATGGATTATTGCCGATGGTCGTTTGGGCATTGGCTTGGCACGATGGGAGAGTGGGGCGATATGACGGGTGAAATCGAGGAATCCGAAAAGGCGGAGGAACTCCGATCGGTGCGTTCCGCGCGTAATACGGTGATTCTCGTGATCGTCGGCGTGGCCGTCGGATTGTTGTCCGGCCTGTTCGGCATCGGCGGCGGAACGGTGATCGTGCCCGCCTTGGTATGGCTTGGTTTTTCCCAGCGCAATGCGGCTGCGACGTCCATGCTTGCGATCGTACCGACATCGATTTCCGGTGTGCTTTCCTATGCGTACAACGGCAATGTCGATTGGATTGCCGCGATGTTGCTGTTTTGCGGCATGTTCGTAGGCGGCCAGATAGGCAGTTGGCTCCTTTCCCGGTTGCCGGAATTGGTGTTGCGTTGGGTTTTCGTGGCTTTCCTGGTGTTCGTCGTGATTAATCAGGTGCTGTTCGTGCCGTCAAGGGACCAGCGGATAACCATGAACGCCGCGACCGGCATATGCCTGGTGCTGTTGGGTGTGCTGATCGGCGTGCTTTCCGGATTGCTGGGCATCGGCGGCGGTGCGCTGGCGGTGCCCGCATTGTCGATTCTGTTCAACGCGTCCGATCTGATTGCGCGCGGCACCTCGCTGCTGGCCATGTTCCCCAATGCCATCACCACCAGCGTGGCCAATCACAAACGCAAATTGCTGCACGTTCGCTCCGCGCTCATCATCGGCGTTACGGCGGCCCTCGTGACTCCTGCGGGAACATGGATCGCCGGAGCGGTATCCGCTCGCGCCGGTTCGATCATGTTCGCGATGTACCTATGCGTACTGTTGGCCCGCAGCCTTTTCGTGGCGATCAAATCCACGCGAAGCGCTCGTGGATGACGTCCGACATGTCGGAAAAGCGGATGAGCGGCCTTCGAAGTTGACGACGGCCGGCACCCGAACCAATAAAGGACCAAAACGGGTCCGCAACCCTCGTGATGAGAGGGATTGCGGACCCGTTTTTCATGAATCCGAGGGTTGTGGGCGGGTTTCGTTCACTTGAATGAACCCAAAATTCATCTGCCGTTGGGATGCGAATCGAGTCGAGTTGGCTTTGCGCGTCTAGCGTGGGCCGCGGAAGCACAAGATTCCGCAGTACCACAGCGCGGAAAGGTTCCGTGCGCAGAAGAAAGAAGAACACATGAGCAAGCATATGGCAGTCAAGGGTGCCATTGCGGCGTTCGTCTCCGTCGCCACGCTTGGCGCGCTCACCGTGCCGGCCCTCGCCGACGATGCGTCCACATACAGCCCGAACGGCAAATCCGTGGCGGAACTGGCGCAGCACGGCGGTGCGCAACGTATCGCCGCAATCGGAAACAAGTCCGCCAAGAACGTCGTTCTGTTCATCGGCGACGGCATGGGGGATTCCGAAATCACCGTGGCGCGCAATTATCTCAAGGGCGTCAACGGCCATTTCGACGGCCTTGATGCGGTAGGCCAGCCCAGTGCTCTCGACGACGTGGAAGCCGGCACCGGCCAGTACACGACGTTCTCGCTTGGTTCCAACAGCTCCGATAGCGCTGTCGGCAAAGACGGCAAGGGCAACCTGAACGTCAATTCGAATCCCGGCAAGATCACCACCGTCACCGATTCCTCCGCATCCGGTTCCGCTTGGGCCACGGGCACCAAGACCTACAACAATGCGGTGGATGTCGACGTGTATGGCAATCCGCAGCTCAATCTGGTCGAACTCGCCAAGGCTGCGGGCAAAGCGACCGGCAACGTGACCACCGCGGAAATCCAGGACGCCACTCCGGCCGTGCTGGAATCGCATTCGTCCGAACGTGGTTGCTACGGCCCGCAGGGCAAGACCGACGGATCCTCCAATGATGCTGTGAAGCGTTGCCTCGCAAGCCAGCTCAAGGAGAACGGCGGCATCGGCTCCATCTCCGAACAGCTGCTTGACACCCGCGCCGACGTGACCATCGGCGGCGGCTCCAAGTACTTCCGCCAGACCGTGCAGGGCGGCGAATACGCGGGCAAGACCCTGTGGGAGCAGGCTGAGGAGATGGGCTATCAGACCGTGGAAAACGATCCGGATGCCCTGAACGCGCTCGAATACAAGGAAGGCCAGCCGGTGCTCGCGCTGATGAGCGACGGCAATCTGCCGACCAAGTTCAACGCGTCGAAGGCGACGGCCAAGGACCCGGCCAAGGACGCCGATCCGACCGTATGCACGGTGAACGATCAATGGCTCGGCAATCAGGGCTCCTCGCTCAAGGACATGTCCAAGAAGGCCCTTGAACTGCTTGACGCCAATCCGGCCAGCCAGTCCAACGGCTTCTTCCTGCAGATCGAAGGCGCTTCGATCGACAAGCAGGACCACGCCGGCAACGCTTGTGGCCAGATCGGTGAGACCGACGATTTCGATCAGGCCATATCCTATGTGCTGCAGAACGTCGATCTTTCCGAGACCCTCGTGATCGTCACCGCCGACCACGCCCATACTTCGCAGATTCTCAACGCTCAGCCGGCCTACGCGCTCTCCACCGTGCTCAAGACCGCCGACGGCAGCAATATGGTCGTCTCCTATGGCACCGCAGAAGCGGACTCCCGCGATGATGATGGCGGCTACAACGGTGGCGACATGGCGCACACCGGCACCCAGCTGCGTATCGCGGCATCCGGTCCGGGCGCGCAGCGTGTGGTTGGACTGACCGATCAGACCGACAATTTCTACACCATCGCCGGAGCGCTCGGCCTGGCCGCCACCACCGATCAGCAGAACGCGCTGTCCGGCGACGCCGAAGTCAAGATCTCTTCGGAGAACGGTTCGTATGCCGCCGCCGCGACCGGCTTCAACGGCGACGCCGTACTCAGCTACGAGCTGAAAGACAAGTCGGGCAATGTCGTTGCCGCTTCCGATTCCGCCACTCCGCTTTCCGGAGTACGAGTCAAGACCGCCCAGACCACTTCGATCGCGCTTGACAAGGTGACGGAAGGCGGCGAATACACGCTTACCGTCACCGGACGCCAGTCCGGCAAGATCGTGACCGTCGACTTCCAAGCCCCGGCTTCCGGCTCCGCCGATAAGAACGACGGCAAAGACGGCGTAATCGCATCCGGCAAGGTTGACAACAATCCGAAGGCCGCAGGTTTGCCGCTCGGCAAGACCGGCACCACGGTGGCTGCCATCGCGATCGTCGCGGCCATGCTGGCGGCTGCGGCCATGCTGGTCAGGACCGTGAAGAACGCTCGCTGACGCCCGGTACGCTCCACGATTCCCGAATCGCCGGCACTTGGAATCCGTCTAAGTGCCGGCGATCCGTTTTGCCGCTTTAAATGCGTGCGGAAAAGTTGAGTGAGAAGAGCTCAACTTTTTTGTGGATTCGGGAATAAAAAGTTGCGATTCGAAGTTGAGTGGTGTAGGCTCAAGTTTTGGAAAGCGCGAGAAACGGCAATCCGAAGCTCGTGCGAAGAACGAAAGAACGTACAGCGAACCTGATCTACAAAGGAGATATATTATGGGACGCGCAGTTGGCATCGATCTGGGTACCACCAATTCCTGCATCGCAACTCTTGAAGGTGGCCAGCCCACCGTTATCGTGAACGCCGAGGGCGCTCGCACCACGCCGTCCGTCGTGGCATTCAGCAAGTCCGGCGAGATTCTGGTCGGTGAAGTGGCCAAGCGCCAGGCCGTGACCAACGTCGACCGCACCATCAGCTCCGTCAAGCGCCACATGGGTACCGACTGGACCGTCGAGATCGATGGCAAGAAGTGGACTCCGCAGGAGATTTCCGCCCAGGTGCTGATGAAGCTCAAGCGCGACGCGGAAGCATACCTCGGCGAGCCGGTCACCGACGCCGTGATCACCTGCCCGGCATACTTCAACGATGCCCAGCGTCAGGCGACCAAGGACGCCGGCACCATCGCAGGCCTCAACGTGCTGCGAATCATCAACGAGCCGACCGCCGCCGCACTGGCCTACGGCCTCGAAAAGGGCAAGGAAGACGAAACCATCCTGGTCTTCGATCTCGGTGGCGGCACCTTCGATGTGTCCCTGCTGGAGATCGGCAAGGACGACGACGGCTTCTCCACCATCCAGGTGCAGGCCACCAACGGCGACAACCACCTCGGCGGCGACGATTGGGACCAGAAGATCATCGACTGGCTCGTCGGTGAGGTCAAGAACAAGTACGGCGTTGACCTGAGCAAGGACAAGATCGCTCTGCAGCGCCTGAAGGAAGCCGCTGAACAGGCAAAGAAGGAGCTGAGCTCCTCCTCCAGCACCTCCATCTCCATGCAGTACCTGGCCATGACCCCTGACGGCACTCCGGTGCATCTGGATGAGACGCTGACCCGCGCCCACTTTGAGGACATGACCTCCGATCTGTTGGGTCGTTGCCGCACCCCGTTCAACAACGTGCTGGCCGACGCCGGCATCGGCGTGAGCGGCATCGATCACGTGGTCCTCGTCGGCGGCTCCACCCGTATGCCGGCCGTCAAGGAACTGGTCAAGGAACTTACCGGAGGTAAGGAAGCCAACCAGTCCGTGAATCCGGATGAGGTCGTGGCGGTCGGCGCCGCCGTGCAGTCCGGCGTCATCAAGGGCGACCGCAAGGACGTTCTGCTGATCGACGTGACCCCGCTTTCCCTCGGCATCGAAACCAAGGGCGGCATCATGACCAAGCTCATCGACCGCAACACCGCCATCCCGACCAAGCGCTCCGAGGTCTTCTCCACCGCGGAAGACAACCAGCCGTCCGTGCTCATCCAGGTCTACCAGGGCGAACGCGAGTTCGCTCGCGACAACAAGCCGCTGGGCACCTTCGAGCTGACCGGCATCGCTCCGGCTCCGCGTGGCGTTCCGCAGATCGAAGTCACCTTCGACATCGACGCCAACGGCATCGTGCACGTTTCCGCCAAGGACAAGGGCACCGGCAAGGAACAGTCCATGACCATCACCGGCGGCTCCGGTCTTGGCAAGGATGAAATCGACCGCATGGTCAAGGAAGCCGAGGCTCACGAGGCCGAAGACAAGAAGCGCAAGGAGGAGGCCGAGACCCGCAACCAGGCGGAAGCCTTCGCCTACCAGACCGAAAAGCTCGTCAACGACAACAAGGACAAGCTCTCGGACGATGTGTCCAAGGAAGTCACCGACAAGGTCAACGAGCTCAAGGAAGCCCTCAAGGGCGACGACATCGAGAAGATCAAGACCGTCCAGGCCGAGCTGATGACCTCCGCGCAGAAGATCGGCCAGGCCCTCTACGCCCAGCAGGGAGCGGATGCGGCCGGCGCGGCCGGTGCCGCGGGCTCCGCGAATGCCGGGGCTTCCGAAGATGACGTGGTCGATGCCGAAGTCGTGGACGAAGACGACAAGGACAACAAGTGATCATGTCCGACTTCAACAAGGACGAGTATCTGAACGACCTGCCCGACCTCGACGATCTGTCCGGGCAGGCCGTCCCCTCCGACGCCGCTGACGCTGCCGAAGATTCCGCAGCGGGCGGCGCCCCCGCCGCGGAAGAGACCGCGACGGCCGAAAGCGCGCAAGACGAGTCCGCCGGTTCCACGGAAAACGTCGACGAGACGCTCACCCCGCTTGGCCAGGCCAAGAAGGAAGCCGCGGAATATCTGGAGGCCCTGCAGCGCGAACGTGCGGAATTCATCAATTTCCGTAATCGCGCGCAGAAGGAACAGGACCGCTTCCGCCAGCACGGCATCATCGACGTGCTGACCGCGCTTCTGCCGGCTCTCGACGACATCGATCGCATTCGCGAACACAGCGAGATGGACGACTCCTTCAAGGCCGTTTCCAACAAGATCGACAAGGCGTTCGAGAAGTTCGGCGTCGAGAAGTTCGGTGAAAAAGGCGAGGACTTCGACCCGACCAAGCACGATGCGATCCTGCATAGACCGGATCCGCAGGCCGAAAAGGAAACCGTCGACACTGTTGTGGAAGCCGGCTACCGCATCGGTGATCGCGTGATTCGTGCCGCCCGCGTGGTCGTCGCGTCCCCGCAGGACTAATCGGATCAGAGCGAGACGATACGAGCATATACGAAAACGCATATACGCAAACCAATCAGCATGACCTCGTGAAAGGAGGCACAACATGGCTGAGAATGAATGGCTGAGCAAGGATTTCTACAAGGTCCTCGGTGTCTCCAAAGAGGCCACCGAAGATGAGATCACCAAAGCCTACCGCAAGCTGGCACGCAAATATCACCCTGATCTGAACAAGACCAAGGAGGCCGAGGAGAAGTTCAAGGACATCTCGGAAGCCTATGACGTGCTCAGCAACAAGGATAGCCGTCAGAAGTACGACGCCATCCGCCAATTCGGCATGGGCGGCGCCCGCTTCGCCGGCGGCTCCGGTGCGGGCGGCTTCGATGCGGGCGCGTTCTCCGACATCTTCGGTTCCATGTTCGGCAGCGGAGACGGATCTCATATCCGCTTCCAGACCAACGGCGGAGGCAATCCCAATATCTCCGACATCTTCTCGATGTTCGGAGGTATGGGAGGCCCCGGCGCTTCAGGAGCCGGAAGCCAATACGGAAGCCAGTACGGGGCGTACGGTTCCGCGCGTAGCCAGGCTCCGCAGCCGGAAGACGGAGAGGACCGCAATTCCAAAATCAGCCTGACCTTCCGTCAGGCGGTCAAGGGAGCCACGGTCTCGCTGTCCGCAGATGGCAGGAAATTCAAGACGCACGTTCCAGCCGGCGTGAAAGACGGGCAGAAGATCCGCATCGCGGGCAAAGGAAAGCCGGGTCGTAACGGTGGACGCAATGGCGATCTGTACCTGCAGATCAACGTTCCGGAAGATCCGAAATTCACACTGCGCGGACGTGACATCATCATGCGGCTGCCGATAACCGTCGGCCAGGCCGTCGCGGGCGCGAAAGTGAGCGCGACGGACGTCGACGGCAATGAAGTCACCTTCAAAGTGCCGGCAGGCTCGTCCAGCGGCGCGGAAGTGCGCATAGCGGGCAAGGGAGTGGCGAATCCGCGCGGCGACGGCGACCTGGTCGGTCGAGTGGAAATCCGCATCCCCGACAGGCCGGGGTTGGAACTCAGGCATGTCGCGAAGAAATTCGACGATGCATGCGGCCGTGGTTTCGCCGACGAGCTCGCTAAGGAGCGCTGAGACCCATGGCACGTGCGCGCATGGCGCAGCAGATCAAGCGGCTCTACGAGATGTGCGCGATGGCGATTGTTGCCGGCAGGGCTGATCTGGACGGGGCCGACGAAGTCGGTTTCGACATCGAACTGCCGGTATTCACCGTCGGCCGCGTCGGAGAGCTGACCAACGTGCATCCGCAGACGCTCCGTCAATACGACCGCGTGGGACTTGTGGTGCCGCAGCGTACGGAAGGCGGGGCGCGTCGATACTCATTGCGAGACATTTTCCGCCTTTCGCAGGCACAGCGTCTCAGCCAGGAAGAAGGCGTCAATCTGGCGGGAATCACGCGAATTCTGGAACTCGAAGAGGAGAATCGCGAACTGCGCAGACAGGTCGACCGACTGCAGAAGCCGGAGGGCAGCAGCGTGTTCGCGGCGGACGCGGACGGCGGAATCGTGGAGATCGAACGCTCCCGCCGCGCTCGCATGTGGCGGCGCCAGATTCAGGCCGATACCAGGCAGCTTCCGTCGAGAAGGTCCGCGGAATCCGAACGTTCCGAAAGAGGGGATGATAGGTGGTCGAGCTCCATGGTTGTATGGGGGCTTGGCTGATTCCCGGAAAAACCACTGGAAAAACACTGAAAATCGGGCTTTTTTACGAGAGTTGCGCGTACACTTATCTACAGTGAAAGTGGGTTCGACGCTATTCCCTGCGGCTGTTGTCTCAGTTGTGGGAAATAATGTCGAATATCCGCGTTCTGGCTGTTTTTCTTCTGATCCTTCCAACGATTGGTCGTAAGATAGCCTACCTCTTCACAGAATTATCGGGGGGGGGTGTCCATGCGGTGAGAAAAGAAAGGTTAGGAGCGTACAGTGCCAAGAGTTGCGTTCACAGCTAAAACCCGGAAGTATCTCGGGTCGCTGGAGGCCGTTGAATCGGTTACCCAGTATCGAATCTGCTACTCCAAGGAGTTCAGGGATGATTGCATGCGCAGGTATGCCGAGGGTGGCTCACCTGCCGCGATTTTCCGTGAGGCCGGTCTTGATCCGAAGATTATCGGATACAAGCGTGTGGAGCGTTGCATCGCCCGTTGGAAGGCGGAAGATGCGAAGAAGGCTGCCGACGAATAAACGTTGGTGAAGTCGTTGGAGGATGATGGGCCGGCGAGGATGGGGCTTCGCGGGTTCACAAAAGACGACGATGGAAAGCTTGAAAACGCTCGGGCGGAGTTGACTCCGAACGAGCGCTTTCTGTTTGAGGCCGCGTTCCGGTGGCATTGGTCATGCCGCCCTGATGAAATGGCGATAGCGACACAGTGAGGGGAGTTCCGAATGACCGATTCGAATCTGATGATCAAAGCCGTGTTTTGGGATATGGATGGCACGCTGATCGATTCCGAACCGTATTGGCATGAAGGCGAGATGAAGATCGCCGCGGAACATGGCGGATATTGGGACGAGGATCTGGCATGGCAGGGTTCCGGCACGCCGGTTCCGGATGTTGCACGCCGCATGGTGGAGCATGGTTGCCAGCTGTCGGTCGAGGAAATCGGCAAAGGCATGATCGATTATGTTGCGCGGAAGGAATTCGAGCGCATTCCGTGGATTGACGGCGTGGAGGACGTTCTGCGTTCGTTGGCTGAATCGGGTGTTCCGTCGATGCTGGTCACGACTTCGCCGCGTCACCTTGCGCGGAATCTGGTTGACCAGGCTCCTGAGGGGGTGTTCGCCGGTTACGTGTGCGGAGATGACGACGTTGAGAAGAAGCCGTCGCCGGAACCGTATCTGGAGGCCGCCCGTCGCCTTGGCATAGCGCCCGAAGACATGAAGTATTGCATTGCGATCGAGGACTCCATGTCCGGCCTGCGCTCCGCCGTGGCCTCCGGCGCCACCACGTTGGGTCAGACCGGTTTCATGCAGATCGACAATTCCGATGGACCGCAGTTCGCTTCGATCAAAGGTTATGACGGCATCACCGCCGCGGTGCTCGACGCGTATGTGCGTCGTCGCGTCGGCGTGTGATTCGGCCGTGTTCGTGCGCGGTTTCCGTGAGCCTCCCATGGAGAACAGAGGCACGCAAGGGCCGGAAATACGAAAAAGAAAAAAGCCCGCCGCGGTGGAATGAATGCAGCGGGCTTTCGTGGAGCTGACGGTAGTCGAAACCGCGACCTCTTCGATGCGAACGAAGCGCTCTACCAACTGAGCTACAGCCCCAAAACATCACCTAACAAAGCTAGGCAACTCTTAATACTTTAGTACGAAGTGCGTACGAACGCAATTCAATGCATGCGCGTGTTGCGATCGTACGCACAACATATGCCGAGTGATTTGCCTCGATTCATCCCGATCTACGCCTCGGCCGGTGCCTTCTTGCCGAACTTGGCCTTGAGTAATCCCACGATCGTCGGGATCAGCGAGAGCACGAGAATCGCCACGATCACCAGCTCGAAGTGCTTCTGCACGGCCGGAATGCCGCCGAAGAAGTAGCCAAGCAGCGTGAACAGCGTGGACCAGCACAGGCCGCCGAGCACGGAGAACGGCGTGAAACGGCTCCAGCGCATGCCGGAAATACCGGAAATGAACGGCATGAACGTGCGGATGAACGGGAAGAAGCGTCCGAGGAACACGGCCAGCGGGCCCCACTTATCGATCATGGCTTCTGTCTTGGCGATGCGCTCCGGAGTCATGGCCTTGACCTTGCCGGATTCGATGATGCGACGTCCGAAGAAGTGGCCGATCCAATAATTGCACTGGTCGCCGATGATCGGAGCGCACCAGACCACCGGCAGCAAGGCGAACAGCGGCAGCGCGGAGACGCCGGTCGTGGCGTCGGGGGCTGCGAAGAACCCTGCCGCGAACAGCAGCGAATCGCCGGGAAGGAATGGGAAGAACACCACGCCCGTCTCAACGAAAACGATGAGGAAGATGAATCCAAGCGTCGGAGCCACGCCCATGGCAATCCAGCTGGCAATTGCGGTGCGCGGGTCCTTGAGCAGGTTGATGAAGAAATTAATGATTCCCATGGAGTTCTCTCTGTGAATATGTAGGCATACGGGTATACGAACCAAGGCTAAAGCCTACCAGTGGGGCTCTAGGGCGAGACCGAGCGGAGGACGAAGGGTGGCAAATCTGCACAATCCGTCAATGCTTACGGTGGCTATGGCTCTGCTCAATCAGCATGATTCCGGTAATCTGCAGACACATCGGAAATTCGTTGGCGGTCGTCCGACTTCTGCCAGCGAACCCGACCGGAGGGCATCCGTTTGGCCGGCAGATGTCACGCCAGCAAACATCGGGTGGGAATCGTCCGTGTATGTCGGCGACTGTGTCCTGATTCATGAGTCTCGTCCGCTGAAGGGGTCTTTTTTCCGTTCGTTAGGTTCGAATCTGCCTGCTGATGCGGGTGGTTGCGTCCGTAGGTTGCGAGTATCTTGCGACTACTCGACGGCTATGGCCTCTAAATCGACGTTTTGGGGCCGTCGCTGCCGAGGAGAGGCCTGCTGCTCGCAGATGGTGGTCTTGTAATCGCAAGAAGGCACCGCCTTCAGCGTGTCGAAACGTTTGACATATTTTCTGTGTGGGGGTATGATTATTGAAACGTTTCGACGAAACGATTCGATTAGTGAGATCGAGGGGTTTCGCCGGTGACGACTAGCGTCGATGTAACGCATTGCAGCGCTGAAGGACGCGAAAGACGATGTCGAGAACGCAGGGAAGCCGAAGGAGGCGATGACGATGGCAGGCATCAAGGATGTGGCCCGTGAAGCGGGGGTGTCCGTCAGCACCGTCTCGTATGCGCTTTCCGGCAAACGTTCGATTTCCGCCAAGACGTCCGACAAGGTCATGGCAGCGGTGGAGAAGCTCGGATACACTCCGGATGCCAGCGCTCGCAAGATGCGTGGCATACGTTCACGGGTCATCGCATTAAGTGCGCCGATTCGTGGCGACATCAATCAGGCCAAATACAACGCCTACTTCCTGCATACCGCATGGACGGCGAGGAATGCCGGTTATGATGTGTTGTTGCTGACCGGACCGGACGCGGTGAACGACATCCGTCGTGTGACGCAAAGTAATTTGGTTGATGGCGTGGTGCTGCTCGATGTCGAGCAGGATGACGAGCGCGCGGCCTCATCCGGTGATTTCTCCAAACCCTGTATAGCCATCGGCTACCCGCAGGCGCATGAGGGTTGTGCCTGCGTCGACATCGATTTCGCCGAGGCCGGGCGCAAGGCGGTGGATTTTCTATTCGACAAAGGCCACCGTAAGGTTGCGTTCCTGCGCAACAACGAGGCCGATTATGAGCGTCGTTCCGGTTATGTCGTGATTTTTCGCGAAAGCATGCTGTCGCGTGCGAAGGAACGCGGCATGACGATTGTTGAATCCTCGCGATATGAGGATGACCGTTTCGACGCGATTCGCTTTGTGCGAGAGACCTTTGCTGATGAGAATCGTCCGACGGCGATAATCAATCAGGCTAACGCCAATGTGCTCAACCAGGTACTGCAGGAACTGTCGGTCGCAGGGCTATCAGTGCCGGAGGATGTTTCGGTGCTGTCATGTGGCACGTATTTCGACGGCGAATTGATGTCGCGTCCGATTACCGAGATGCCGGTCATGCCAGAGAAGTTGTGCTTGCAGGCCATGGGGCTTTTGGTCTCGGCGATTGAGCAAGGCGTCAAGATCAAGGGTGATGTCGAGCTTGAGGCTCCCGCGGTGAAGCTTCGCGGTTCCGTTACCGAGATCAGTCCCGGCGAAAGGGCCCTGAAGGTGGCTTCGCGGTAAAACGGCGGAGTTTTCGGTGTGATTCACCCGGCATAATTTCATAGGCTTAATCGAAACGTTTCAACAATGGTCGACGTCGACTGGCGACTGCAACGGCTCGTTCAAGGAGGATCTCCATGCACAGTGTCGAAACGTTTCAACAATCACGGTTTTTGGAGCGTTGCAAGGAAGGCGCTCTAGAAGGAAAACAAGGAGAAAAGAAATGAATATGAAAAGAGGACTGGCAACGATGGCCATCGCAGCACTGGCGCTGACCTCTCTCGCTGCATGCGGCAGCGATAACGCACAGGATGGGGAGAAGCCGGACAGCCTGTCGTTCTGGTATTACGAAGAGGACGATGCCGGCCAGACCCAGGCTTGGAAGCGTGCCGCGGAAGCCTTTGAAAAGGAAACCGGAGTTGAAATCAAGTTCGAACGCAAATCCTTCACGCAGATCGCCCAGAACGGTAGCCAGTTCCTGAACTCCGACGAAGCGCCGGATCTTATGGAATCCAATCGTGGCAATGGCTCTGCAGGTGTGCTCTCCACCATGGGACTGCTCACCGATCTCGGCGATTATGTCTCCCAGTACGGCTGGGACAAGAAGGTGACCGGCGCGAACGCTGCCGTCGCCAAGTACGATGAGAACGGCATCATGGACGGCGATACCTGGTACGGCATGACCAGCTATGCCGAATTCCAGCGCGTCTACTACAACAAGGACCTCTTCGCCAAGTACGGTCTTGAAATCCCAACCACCTACGACGAATTCGTGGACGTATGCCAGAAATTCGTCGACGCCGGCGTAACCCCAATCGCCGCCGACGCGCAGGAATACGGCGTGATGTGGCTGTGGTGGCAGCTCGTCTCCAAGAACGCCGACTCCAAGTTCATCGACAACTGGCAGCTGTACAAGGGAGATGTCGACTGGGACTCCAAGATTCTGACCAACTCCGTCAACACCATCAACGACTGGCTTGACAAAGGCTTCATTTCCCGCAATGCGACCGGTATGAAGGCTGAAGACACTACGCAGGCCTTCATCAAGGGCGAATATCCGATCTACCAGACCGGCACCTGGAACCAAGGCCGCTTCGTCAAGCAAATCACCTCCTTCGACTGGGACGCCGCCGTCATGCCGGAATCCAACTTCGCCATCGGCTGCGCCGGCAATCTGTTGGTGATTCCCGAAAAGTCGCATCATAAGGATCTGTCCGCCAAATTCATCGACTACGTGCTCTCCGAAGACGTGCAGAACTTCCTCGGCAATGCGGGAGGCATTCCGGTCGCCGCCGATACCGACAAGATCACGGACGAAAAGAGCAAGGCCATGATCGAGGAATACTCTTCCTACGCCGATGACGGCAAGCTCAGCTACTACCCGGACTATGCCGCATCCAACCTGACCGATGCGGTTCCGGCGGCATTCCAGGAACTGGTCAACGGTACCAAGAAGCCGGCCGATGTACTGAAGAACATCCACGAAAAGTATGACACCGGCGTCGAGGACATGGGAGTCAAAAACGACTAAGGCGCAACCAGTCCGGCGCCTCGTTCGGTAGCCAATCATCGGTGTGGCCCGTTTGCGGGCGGGCCACACCTGCAATGCATCAATCTTCAGCAAAGGATTCTGTAATGTCGCATAAGACTAAGCGCGGAGGCATCTCGATGTCAAGGCTTCCCGGCAGCCGCTCCGCAAAATTCGTGCCGTATCTCGTTCCGGGCCTACTTGGCCTGCTCATCATCGTCGTGATTCCGTTCGTATGGAACATCTATCTGAGCTTCACTCGCTGGCGTGGAGTGGGTCCGGTCAAGTGGGTGGGGCTGAAGAACTGGCAGCGACTGTTCTCCGACTCCACATTCTGGATCTCCTTCGCCAACTCATTCTGGATCATTGTCGCCATCGTGGTCATCCCGACCATTCTCGGCCTGTTCATCTCCTCTCTGCTGACCGATGTGATTCAGAAGAAGTTCGGCGGTAAGACGGCTTCCCTCCTGCGTGCTCTGTTCTACCTGCCGCAGCTGTTGCCGGTCGCGGTCGCGGCGATCATCATGGGCTGGATCTTCCGCCCGGAAGACGGTGCGGTCAACGCCCTGCTTTCCAAACTTGGGCTGGGATTCCTGCAGCATAACTGGCTCGGCAGTCCCGACAGCGCATTGCCGGTGCTTATGTTCATCCTCGTGTGGATTCAGCTCGGCTATCCGATCGTTATCTTCATGTCCGGCTTGCAGCGAGTCGATCCCGAACTGTACGAAGCGGCAGGACTCGACGGTGCCAACTGGTGGCAGAAATTCCGCGTGGTCACCCTGCCGTCCATCATCCCCGAATTGCTGGTGGTCATCCTCACAGCCACCATCGGTGCGCTGAAGACCTTCGCCCCGGTCTACCTGCTGACCAAAGGCGGCCCCGGCACCGCAACCACAGTGCCGTCGTACTACTCCTACAACCAATTCTTCCAAGTGCAGCAAGTCGGTTACGGTGCTGCGATCTCCACTGCGCTGACTGCGGTCATCATCGTGTTCTCCATCGTGTTCACGATTGTGCAGAAGCGCGTCGAAAAGGAACTCGTCTGAAAGCAAAGGTGGAATCATGACCCAAACCATGTCCGCGGCCGCCGTGCGCAAGGCCTCAAAGAAAACGCAACATGTTCGCTCAACCGGAGACTGGATCACGCTGATCCTGCTGATCGTGGCCGCTTTGCTGGTGCTGTTCCCGCTGCTGGTCCTGACCGTCAACGCTTTCAAGACCTCCGCCGACTACAATGCCACCGGCCCGCTCTCCCTACCGAAGCACTTCACCATGGAAGGCATCGTTTCCTTCTGGACCACCACGAAGTTCCCGCTTAAATTCTGGAACAGCCTCGTCATCTCGCTGGTCGTGGCCGTGGCCGCTGTGGTGTTGTCCGTGCTCAACTCCTTCGCGCTGGGCATCGGCAAAGTCAAAGGCAACACATGGATCGTACTGGCCATCATGCTCGCCAACATGATGCCGCAGGAAGCGCTGCTCTATCCGCTGTACACCATGTTCAAGCAGGTGGGCCTGTACAACACCAAACTGGCGATCATCATCATCTTCACCATCATTCAAAGCGCTTACGGAACGTATCTGCTTTCCTCCGTGTACGGTACGTTCCCGCAGGCCATTCTGGAAGCGGCCGCAATCGATGGCGCCTCCAGATGGCAGATTCTACGAAAGGTGGTATTGCCCATCTCTTGGTCGACCATCAGTGTGCTGTTCGTGTTCTTCTTCGTGTGGACTTGGAATGAATACATGATTCCGATGGCCTTCCTCATGGGCGATGACGTGCAGACCATCCCGCTGGCACTTGCCACCCTGCAGGGGCAGCGTACAATGGAGGCGACCACATTGGCCTCGGCATCGCTGCTGAGCATCATCCCGACCATCATCTTCTTCATCATCTTCCAACGTAAGCTGTCGCAGGGCATTACCGCAGGCGCGGTCAAGTAAGGCGATGGCTGCAGGAAACATAACTGGCACACCATATGCGGAAGAGCTGCAACGCAGCTGATAACGGCATACGGTGCGCTACCTCTTTCAAAGGAGAAATCATGACAGATCCGACCACCACCGACCTCGGCTCCGCAGGATTCGCCACCGCCGGATTCGGCCATAATGCGCTGGACTCATTGGCGCTCGCCGCGAATCATGGTCGCACGCGTTGCGTGAACGCGGAGAACCCGACCGGCGGCAAAGGCGTGGCCGCGATGGCCGCCAGCAAACTGGGGCCTTCGCGCAAGGGCAGTCCGTGCATCCAGACCGTTCATGCCGGAGAATCCGTGACTTTGATGGATGTCGATGGCCCCGGCGTGATCCGTCATATCTGGATGACTGTGACCGACCGTACTTCGCCGACCGGCCCGAACGTGCTGCGCAATCTCATCCTCGAGTTCTATTGGGACGGCGAGGAGACGCCATCCGTGCAGTGTCCGATCGGTGACTTTTTCTGCTGCGGCCATGCGCAGGCCTGCCGCATCAATTCCATACCGGTCATGGTGGTGCCCAACCGCGGTTTCAACTGCTACTTCGCCATGCCGTTCGAACATGCGCGCATCGTGCTGCGCAACGACCATAATGAAGATGTTCCCGCATTCTTCTATCAGATTGATTACACGGAATACGACGAACTTCCCGTCGATGCCATGCGGTTCCATGCGCAGTGGCGTCGCGAGCGTGTTACGGAGCTTGCGCGCGATTACGTGGTGCTCGACGGCGTGCGCGGCCGTGGTGCCTATATCGGCACCTACTTGGCGCTCACCGCGCTCGAAAGCCGTTGGTGGGGCGAGGGCGAGTTCAAGATGTATATCGATGGCGATGGCCAATATCCGACTTGGTGCAGCACCGGTGCGGAGGATTACTTCGGCGGTGCGTGGAGTTTCGCCGATTTCGATGAAAACGGCCACATGAGCGAGCAAACGTTCACCGGCCCGTATCTGGGTTTCCCGTTTTATTCGCAGAAGCTCGCATCGCATCGCGAAAGCGATTATTGGGACATCAACACGCCGGTGACTCGCGGCCTGTACCGTTGGCATATTCCCGATCCGATCTATTTCGATTCCGACTTGCGTGTCGAGTGGCAGCAGATCGGTACCGAGGAGGCCGGCAACTTTGAACGTCAGGACGATGTCGCGTCCGTTGCCTATTGGTATCAGCTTGAGCCGCACACGCCGTTCGATTCGGTCGGCGATAGGCGTTTGCGGCAGCCAAGGTGATTGCGATTGCGCCGCAGCGTGGGGGTATACCGTCATCGAGGCATGCCCCCTTGCTGTTTTCGGGGCGGCATGGGTGACTTGCGTGGGCTTGGAGAAGGCATGTCAAACGATAGACTTGCCGTAACGTGAGGAAGGACCATGTATGGCCGGTATTAAAGATGTGGCGGCGAAGGCCGGGGTGTCGATCAGCACGGTTTCGTATGTGATGAGCGGCAAGCGTTCCATCAAGGAAGAGACTCGGCGCAAGGTCATGCGGGCCGCGCAGGAATTGGGGTATCGGCCCAAGAACCAGGTGCATCTGCCTCAGCCGGTTCGCAAAAAGGTTCTCGCGTTGAGCTCGCCGGTGCACGAGTATACGGATTATTCGAATTACGCATCGTTCTTTTTTGCCGTGGCCACCAGGGCTAAGCGGTATAACTACGATATTCTGCTGCTGATGCACGAATACGGCGACCGTGAGTTGATTCGTGTTGTCCAGGACGGCATGGTCGACGGCATTCTGTTGTTGGACGTGCTGCTGAACGATTCCCGCGCTGAAGTGGCGTCCATGCTGGACGTTCCGGTGGTGGCCATCGGCTATCCGTCGAATACCGAGGCCGTGTATTCCGTGGATCTCGATTTCGAGCGCATGGGACGTGAGGCGGTGGAGAAGACCGCCGCGTTGGGGCATAGCCATGTGCTGATCATCGGCAGCAACGAATTCGCCTACGATGACGGTTCGAATTATTTGATTCGTTTTCGTGACGCGGCCGTCAAGCATGGTTCCGACCTGAATATGAAGGTGACGTTCATGCCTTCCACCGGATATGGTTTGGCGGATGTGAAACTGCTGCTGGCATCCGCGTATGCCAGTGATCCGCTGATTACGGCGATCATGTGCCAGACCAACGCCACGCATGTGAACAATCTGCTTGTTGCCTTGAACGAGCGTGGATTGGTCGTGCCCCGCGATATTTCGGTTATGGCCGCCTGCACGCAGGGGATGCAGCAGCTTCCGCAGGCCGTTGATGAGATGCCGATGGATCCCAATGCCGTGTGTTCGCATGCGGTTGACATGATGATGGATATTCTCGAAGGCCGTAGATATGACGTTGGCGCCGTCGAATTGCTGCCGTCCCGCTATGTGGCTCGCGGCACGATGGGCGAGTGCCGTCTTCCGTGATGTTGTGTGTCGTTTCGTGACGTTTCGTGACGATTTTTTAGGTGCCGGATGGCCTTGGGTCACGGTTCGCGTTATGTGAGCCCTAACATAGTAAAGTCATCGAAGTAATTTATCGAAATATGTCGAAATAAATTGAAAAGGCTGTCGAAAATACTTAACTTATGGGTATGAGCTTCGATGGATCGAAACTCATTTCAGTAAAGGTGCTGAAAAGGAGAAACAATGAAGTCTACCCGTAAATTTGTCGCCGCCGGACTGGCCGCGGCGACCATGCTCGGAACGATTGGTCTGGCGGGCTGCGGCAGCAGCGAGACCGCACAGGAGGAGAACCCGAGCTCCATCAAGATCTGGTACTACGAGGAAGATAACACCGCGCAGGGCATCGCATGGCAGAAGGCCATCGACCTGTTCGAGGAGAAGACCGGCGTTACGGTCGAATTCGAGAAGAAGTCCTTCGAACAGATTCGCCAGAACGCGGCCCAGATCCTCAATTCCGACGAAGCCCCCGACGTCATGGAGTACAACAAGGGCAACGCGACCGCCGGCCTGCTGGCAAGCCAGGGCCTGCTCACCAACCTGAACGACTACGTCAGCAAGTACAACTGGGATGAGAAGGTCAGCGGCACCTTGGCCGATACCGGCAAGTACAACGAAAAGGGCATCATGGGCTCCGGCGACTGGTACGGCATCACGAACTACGGCGAAGACATCGTGATGTACTACAACCAGGACATGTTCGACAAGTACGGCATCGAAATCCCGACCACACTGGATGAGCTCGAAGCCGCCATGCAGAAGTTCGTCGACAACGGCGTGACCCCGCTTTCCGAAGGCGTCGCCGAATACCCGCTGCAGCACCTGTGGTGGCAGCTGGTGCTCTCCAAGGCATCGGATAAATTCGTCCAGGCATACGAGATGTATGACGGCGATGTCGATTGGCAGGGTGAGGAGACCACCTACGCAACCCAGACCATCAAGGATTGGGTCGACAAGGGCTACATCTCCAAGGACTGCACCGGCACCAAGGCCGAGGATGCGGGCCAGGCCTTCATCAACGGCACCTATCCGATGTTCTTCTCCGGCACCTGGTGGTTCGGACGCTTCCAGAGCGACATGACGGACGCCAACTGGACCTTCTCCACATTCCCGGACACCGACAAGATCGTAGGCTCCTCCGGCAACATCTGGGTCATCCCCGAGAACTCCAAGAAGAAGGACCTCGCGGCGCAGTTCATCGACATCACCCTGAGCGACGAAGTGCAGACGCTGATGGGCAACTCCGGTGGACTGCCGATCGCAGCCGACCCGGACACCATCACCGACGAGAAGACCAAGGAACTCATCACCTCCTTCAACAGCGTGCTTGAGAAGAACGCCCTCGGCTTCTACCCGGATTGGCCGACCTCCACCTTCTACGACGAGCTGAACGCATCGCTGCAGGAACTCGTCAACGGCACCTCCGACGTCAAGACCGTGCTCGGCCAGATGGAAGACAACTACAACAAGGGCGTGGAGAGCGCCGGCGTCAAGTAGTCCCGACTTCCGAACAACAGCAAACCCCTAAAACAATCAATGCGCCGCTTGCGATCCGCGGCGGCGCATTGGCTTTCTGCGCCCTTTTTGCCGTATCAATTTCAGGCGATGTTGCCTGACGGCGATCCTCTAGTTCAACCGTCCCGCATTCCAATCGCGGTGAGAATCATGGGAAGTGATTTACGTTATGAACGCTCACAAGAACGATAAGAGTCGCGGTCAGATGCCGACCGCGCGAGAGAAGGGAATGTCCCGCATTCCGGGCAATCCGTCAAGCCGTTTCTGGCTGTACCTGCTTCCTGGCTTCCTGATGTTGCTGTGGATCATCATCGTGCCGGCCATCTGGAACATCTATCTCAGCTTTACCAACTATCGAGGCATCAAGCCTCCGGAGTTCGCAGGCCTGACCAACTGGGCCCGACTCATGAAGGACGCCACGTTCTGGGTGTCGTTCCGCAACTCGATCTGGATGATCATCGCCATGGTGGTGATCCCGATTCTCCTCGGCCTGATCCTTTCCTCCCTCGTCTTCGACGTGGTGCAGAAGAAGTTCGGCCCCAAGGTGGCCTCCGCCATGCGAGCCGTCTACTACTTCCCGCAGCTGCTGCCGATCGCGGTCGCATCCCTCGTCATGGGCTGGATCTTCCGCCCGGAGAACGGCGCCTTGAATGCGCTGCTGGAAGCGATCGGATTGGGCCAGCTGCAGCATGATTGGCTCGGCAAGCCCGACACGGCACTCATCTTCCTGATGCTCATCATGATCTGGATCCAGGTCGGATACCCGCTGGTCATCTTCATGTCCGGCCTGCAGCGCGTTGACCCCGAGCTGTACGAGGCGGCAAGCCTTGACGGCGCCAACTGGTGGCAGCGCTTCCTGGCCATCACCCTGCCGGCCATCAAGCCGGAGATCTTCGTGGTGGCGTTGACCTGCACCATCGCGGCCCTGAAGGTGTTCGGCCCCGTCTACATGCTGACCAAAGGCGGTCCGGGAACCAGCACCATCGTGCCGTCGTACTACTCCTACGTGCAGTTCTTCCAGTCCCAGCAGGTCGGCTACGGTGCCGCGATCGCAACCGCGCTGACCATCGTCATCATCATTGTGTCCGTTGTTTTCACGAACCTTCAGGAGAAGGTCGCGAAGGAAGACGAGGAGTAAGCCATGACTTCCGCAGCCAAAATTCCCGTGCATGTAAAGAAGAACCGCACTGCCGGCGATTGGACGATTCTTGCGCTGCTCATCGTGGGCGGCCTGGTGATGCTCTTCCCGTTCATCGTGCTGTTGCTCAACGCATTCAAGACCACCGCGGAATACAATTCCTCCGGCCCGCTGTCTTTGCCGCATGAACTCAGCTTCGACGGTCTGATGAAGTTCTGGGATCGTGTCAACTATCCGGAAAAGCTGTGGAACAGCGTCTGGACCTCCGGCCTGGTGGCGGTGCTCGCAGTGGTGCTTTCCATGTTCAACGCCTTCGCCCTCGGCATCGGCCGTGTGAAGGGCCGCCGCTGGATCGTGCTGCTCATCATGCTCGCCAACATGCTGCCGCAGGAAGCCATGCTGTACCCGCTGTACATCATGTTCAAGAACCTCGGCCTGTACAACTCCCCGTGGGCGATCGTGATCATCTTCACCGTCATCCAGAGCGCGTTCGGCACCTACCTGCTGTCGTCGGTCTACGGAACGTTCCCGAAGTCGATTCTTGAGGCCGCGACCATCGACGGCGCGACCCGCTGGACCATCTTCACCAAGATCGTGTTCCCGATTTCCCGACCCACGCTCAGCGTCATGCTCGTCTTCTTCTTCATCTGGACGTGGAACGAGTACATGATCCCGATGGCGTTCCTGATCGACAACTCGACGCAGACCATCCCGATCGCGGTCAGCTCGCTGACCGGCGACCGCCTGATGGACGTGACCACCACCGCCGCCGCGTCGCTGATCAGCATCGTCCCGACCCTCATCTTCTACTTGATCTTCCAGCGCACGCTCTCCCGCGGCATCACCGCCGGAGCGGTCAAGTAACGGAACCACAATCCCGAAAAACAAATCAATCCCGGCTTCGAAATCTTTTCCTTCCTTGTTCGAAGCCGGGAATCTACACCAGGAGTACCAACAATGAAGTTCACCAATGGATACTGGATGATTCGAGACGGTGTCGATGCGCTGTATGCGCGTGAGGCGTATGAGCTGAACATCGGTGAAGACAAGGAAAGCCTGAACGTGCTTGCCCCCGTCTCCGTTGTGCGCGGTCGTTACGACACTTTGAACCTTCCCACGTTCAACATCGACGTGACATCTCCGGCCGAAGGCGTGATCCGCGTGGTCGCAGGTCACTGGCAGGGCGCGACCGAATATCCGGGATTCCCGCTGAACGCCGATGAACCCGGCGACCGGGACTATGTGAACGCCGAAGCCGACGGCAACGGAGATGGCGAGGTCGGTCAGAACGGCGCGAGCGTCTCGCTCACCTCCGGCGGCCTGACCGCGAAGGTGGTCAAGGGCTCTCCGTGGAACCTGACCTTCCTTGGCGAGGACGGCAAGGAGCTCACGCAGTCGTTCGGCAAGTCCCTCGGACGTTTCGCGCTGAACAAGCTGTCCAATGTGACGGCCCAGCCGGTCGGCGAGTTCGGCGTGACCATGGACGGCTCCGCCTATGACGAATCCGATGTGTTCACGGCCATTCAGCTTCACTTGGGAGTCGGCGAGAACGTCTATGGCTTCGGCGAGCGATTCGGCGCTTACGTGAAGAACGGCCAGACCATCGACATCTGGAACGAGGACGGCGGCACGGCCTCCGAACAGGGCTACAAGGACATTCCGTTCTACATGACATCCAACGGATACGGCGTGCTGGTGAACAACCGTGGCCACGTGTCGTTCGAAGTCGGTTCCGAGAACACCGAGGCCGTGCAGTTCTCGGTGCCGGGGGAGGCCATCGACTTCTGCGTGATCTACGGTCCGACACCGAAGCAGATCCTCGACCGTTACACCGCGCTGGTCGGACGCCCGGCCAACGTTCCGGCATGGAGCTACGGCCTGTGGCTCACCACCTCGTTTACCACCAAGTACGACGAGCAGACCATCAACTCCTTCATCGACGGCATGGCCGAGCGGGATATTCCACTGAGCGCCTTCCACTACGACTGCTATTGGATGCGCGAATTCCACTGGACCGATTTCGAGTGGGACAAGCGTTTCTTCGGAGACATCGAATCCACGCTCAAGCGCCTGCATGAAGACAAGGGGCTGCATATCTGCGCATGGATCAATCCATACATCGGCCAGCGCGGTTCCATGTTCAAGGAAGGTAAGGAAAAGGGCTATCTGGTCAAGAAGGCCAATGGCGAAGTATGGCAGACCGACTTCTGGCAGGCCGGCATGGGATTGGTGGACTTCACCAATCCGGAAGCCCGCGAGTGGTTCAAGGACAAGGTCAAGACACTGCTGAACCAAGGTGTGGACGCCATCAAGACCGATTTCGGCGAGCGAATCCCGCGCGATGTGGTCTGGTATGACGGCTCCCCGAAGCTCTCCATGCACAACTGGTACACCCAGTTGTACAACCAGGCTGTGTTCGAGGCCATCGAGGAGACCTACGGCAAGGGCAACGCCTGCCTGTACGCACGTTCCGCGACCGTCGGAGGCCAGCAGCAGCCGGTGCATTGGGGCGGCGACTGCGAATCGACGTTCAACGGCATGGCGCAGACCCTGCGCGCGGGCCTGTCGATCACCAGCTCCGGCTTCGGCTTCTGGAGCCACGACATCGGCGGATTCGAAGGCGCATATCCGGATCCGGCCGTCTATAAGCGCTGGGTGGCGTTCGGCCTGCTCGGATCGCACTCGCGCATGCACGGTTCGACCGTGTACCGTGTGCCGTGGCTGTTCGACGAGGAAGATGAGAAGAACGGCGTGGTGAACGAGCCCGGCCAGACCGCGGTCGACGTGGCGCGCACCTTCACCAAGCTCAAGCTCTCGCTCATGCCGTACCTGTTCCAGACCGGCCTGCAGCCGCATCTGACCGGTACCCCGGTCATGCGCTCGATGTTCGTGGAATTCCCGGACGATCCGGCCTGCCGTCCGCTCGACCGCCAGTACATGCTCGGTTCGAACCTGTTGGTCGCTCCGGTGTTCACCTACTCCGGCGACGTCGAGTACTACCTGCCGGCCGGAACGTGGACCAACTGGTTCACCGGCGAGAAGGTCTCCTCCGAGCATGGCATGTGGCGCAACGAACGCCACGGCTTCGACACCATTCCGCTGTGGGTGCGCGACGGCAGCGTGATGGTGACCAAGCCGGGCGCCGAGACCCCGGATTACGAGTACGGCAAGGATGCGCTGGTCTCCGTGTTCCTCGACGGAGTGGACTCCGCCGAAGCCGTTGTAAGCGAGACGGACGGATCCTCCGTGGTCTTCTCCGCCCGCAGGACGGACGCCGGTGTGGAAGTCGTCAGCTCCGACGGTCGCGCGTTCGCCGCACGTCTCGGATTCGGGGATGCCATTGAGGCTCCGGAAGGCAAGGTCGTGCTTCCGGCCTGATGATACCGAAAATGCCGGTGGACGTGTCCGCCGGCATTTTTTAATGACTGTGGGGGGGGGTGGCTTCGAGTGAAGCCACCCCCCCCACAGTTTTGGAAGGAGAAAGGAAAAGAAGTTTTGATTAATCGTGCGCGTTGACGTACCGCGGGTTTTCGACCCTTCCCATGCCGCCGTAGCGGTTGAACCCCCACAGCAGGATGAGTGATTTGGCGTAGCCCACCCAAGCGATGCCGAACAGAATCGCGAACACGCGCACGAACGGCACGTAATAGGAGATGCCGAAAGCCAGTATGTCGATGACGACGAGAATCAGCGAACAGGGGAAAGCCCTCCAGGGGAACATTGCGGACAGCTGCCACAAACGTCCAAGCGGATTGGCGAAACGTGCCTGCAGCGGCGCCACGTACTCCGCGAACAACGCCACCACCACGGCTGCGATGACAAGAAAAATCAAAGGCGCGTAGGATGCGTCGGTATTCCAGGCGTTCCAGAAGGACAGGCCGAAAAGAATGGCCGCGGCCAATACGAATGTGAATATCCCCGAAACCAGGCCTTGTTTGAATTCCCGCTTGAATCGTTGCAGATACTCATGCACCAGGCGGATGTCGTCATGCTCGTCGTACGCGAACATCGTGCTGTAGAGCGCGGCGCGGGCTGGACCGATGGTGACGATCGGGATCAACGTGGCCAAATATACGAGATTCAGAGCTGTGAAACGCGTCAAGGTATTCATAAACTGCCAAAACGGGGCATTGATGTTGAACTTCATGAATCCTCCTTGACCATCATGCTATCGCCATGCCGCACGGAAGGCCCGCACCTCTGCGCCTTCCTTTCGGATTGCTTATTTATAAGTATATAAACAAAAACGATTTTGTCTAGTTCATCGTTGTTTGCGTCGAATTGATGAAGGTTTCGGATGGGCGGATGCTTTCAGAGTGTGACGCAGTGTTGCCTATTTTGACGGAAACGCTGTATTTTCAGGGCTTGACACAGATACCTGTTTTCTGATTTGACAAAAAACTTCCTTATTTATAAACTCATAAACAAGAAGGGAGAGACTTCAGGGGCGATACCTCACAGTTGAGTTCTTAAGGTCTTTCAATTAACTGCATTGCTTCAAAGGAGACAAGATGCAGACCGTAGCAACCACGGAGGGCAGTGCCACAGTCGAGACTGGTGGCAGTGACGGCGCTGTGAAGGCGTCGGCTCCGAAGGACCGTCGCGGTGCCAATAAGGCAAAGAAGATGGCCTCCGGAATTGATTACAACAAGAAGCACGGTTACAGGCTGTTCGCGCTCGTCGCGCCATTCCTGATCATGGTCGTGCTGTTCAGCTACCTGCCGCTGTTCGGCTGGATTTATGCTTTCTTCGATTATCAGCCGCCGCTGCCGCTGAGCGAATGCGATTTCGTCGGGCTGCAGTGGTTCAAGCTGCTGGTCACCAATCCGGCTCAGCTGCAGACCATCGGCCAGGTGCTCATCAACACCTTCGCCATGTCCGGCCTGAATATCCTCACCTCGTTCATTCCGGTGATCTTCGCCATCGCCCTGAACGAGATTCGCGCCAGGTGGTTCAAGAACCTGGTACAGACCCTGACCACCTTGCCGAACTTCATCTCTTGGGTTCTGGTGTACTCCATCGCCTTCGCGATGTTCTCCTCCTCCGGCATGATCAACGAGCTGTTGCAGAACCTGCATCTGATTTCCTCTCCGATCAAATTCCTTGATTCCGGTGACCACACTTGGCTCAAGATGCTGCTGTGGAGCATGTGGAAGGGCGTCGGCTGGGGCTCCATCATGTACCTCGCAGGCATCGCAGGCATCGATCCGGAGCTGTACGAGGCCGCCCAGGTGGATGGCGCGAACCGTTTCCAGCAGATCATCCACGTCACCATTCCGCAGTTGCTGCCGACCTACTTCGTGCTGCTGATGCTGTCGATCTCGAACTTCCTGAACAACGGCATGGACCAGTACTACGTGTTCCAGAACTCCTTCAACCAGAAGTGGATTCAGGTGCTTGACCTGTACGTGTACAAC
>CAVAQZ010000021.1:0-34156 GCA_963590945.1 Dysosmobacter segnis | reverse complement strand
ATGACCCAATCATAACATGGGAAAACAAACGAAATCAAGCGTCAGACATAGCAGCCAACAACCCCCTGATTTGTCGATTTCCAATTGGACAGTACGAAAACCGACAATCAAAGGGTATTTATCACGTTGCAGGCGTCGCACGATTTGATTCGCCGTCCCGCAATCAAAATCGTGAGACGCCTGCGAATGCGCTACGAGGCGAAACCGTTCAGCCTTCGAGCTTCGCCTTCTCCGCCGCGAGACGGGCGGCTTCGGCGTCCTTGCGGGCCTTCAGTTCGGCATCGAAGCGGGCAAGCTCCTCTTCGACGGCTTCCGGCGGGATCTTCGCGAAGATCGGATGCGGCTTCGGCACCGGAGTTCCGGCCACGATCGGCTCGGAAGCCCACGGATGCACCGTTTCGCCCATCTTGTAGTCGCCGGTGATAATCGGGTACGTGAAGCCCGGCTTGTCGAGATCCTCCACCTCTTCGAGGCGCGGCAGCGGCGAGAACGTACCGGTTCCGCCCAGCGCCTCCCACACCTTCTGCGCGGAGTGTGGCAGGAACGGAGCCAGCAGGTGGTTGGCGTCGGACACGGCCTGTGCGGCCACGTGCAACACGGTTCCGAGTCGAGCCGGATTGTCCTTGATCTTCCACGGTTCGGTGGCGGAGATGTACTTGTTGATGTCCCCGACCACGCGCATGGCTTCGGAAAGCGCGTTCTTCTGACGATGGTTCTCGATCAGGGCTCCGACCGTCTCGAACGCTCCGGCGCTTTCCGCAAGCAGGGCGCGGTCCTCGTCGGTCATGGAGGCCTCGTCGATGGCCGGGATCTCACCGAAGTTCTTGTTGATGAGGTTGGCCACACGGTTCACCAGGTTGCCCCAGGAGGCTGCGAGCTCCTCGTTGTTGTGACGCACGAACTCGGCCCAGGTGAAGTCGGAATCGGAATTCTCCGGACCAGCCACGGAAATGTAGTAGCGCACCGCGTCAACCGGGTAACGGGACAGGATGTCCTTCACGTAGATGACGATGCCGCGGGAGGATGAGAACTTCTTGCCCTCCATGGTCATGAACTCGGAGGACACCACCTGCTCGGGCATGTTCAGCGGACCGAACTTGCCGGTCTCGCCGCCCTTGGATCCCTGACCGTTGTACGCAAGCATCTCGGACGGCCAGATCTGGGAATGGAACGTGATGTTGTCTTTGCCCATGAAGTAGTAGCCCGGGGTCTGCGGATCGTTCCACCATGCGCGCCACGCTTCCGGATCGCCCTTGCGACGTGCCCATTCGATGGATGCGGACAGGTAACCGATCACCGCGTCGAACCACACGTACAGCTTCTTGTTGGGATTGTCGATCCAGCCGGCGACGGGCACCGGAATGCCCCAGTCGATATCGCGGGTGATGGCGCGCGGCTTGACTTCCTTGAACAGACCGAGGGAGAAGTTGATGACGTTGGTACGCCAGCCTTCACGGGTCTTCAGCCATGCGAGATTGGCTTCGGCCACGCCCGGCAGGTCGAGGAAATAATGCTCGGTTTCCTCAAAACGCGGGGTTTCTCCGTTGATCTTGGAAACCGGATTGATCAGCTCGTCCGGGTCGAGTTCGTTGCCGCAGGCGTCGCACTGGTCGCCGCGGGCTCCGTCCGCGCCGCAGATCGGGCAGGTGCCCTCGATGTAGCGGTCAGGCAGGGTGCGTCCGGTGGAGGGAGAGATCGCGACCTTCTGGGTTCCCTTGTAGATGTAGCCGTTGTCGAGGCACTGCTTGAACAGTTCCTGCACCACCTGCTCGTGATTGCCCGTAGTGGTACGGGTGAACAGATCGTAGCTCAGGCCGAGATCGCACAAATCCTTGGCGATCACGCGGTTGTAGCGATTCGCCAGCTCCTGAGCGCTCACACCTTCCTTGTCGGCCTCGACCAGGATCGGGGTGCCATGTTCGTCGGTGCCGGACACCATCAGCACGTCATTGCCCTTCATGCGCTCGTACCGCGCATACACGTCGGACGGCACACCGAAGCCAGCAACGTGGCCGATATGACGGGGGCCGTTAGCATACGGCCAAGCAACATTCACCAAAATATGACTCATGGTGCCCGATTATACAAAGCGGCGTATCCCGCGTATTCACGAAGCCCAGTCATCAAAATCGTAGGCGGAATCCCCCGACTTATCCACATTGTTGCATGCCGGAACAATCAGAGTCCACATATCCACAGATTTTCCAAAGCGGGTGGCAGGCCGCTCCCCCGTTCCGATACGGTACCGTCATGAGCAACTCACCACCACTTTTCGGCAATGGCGATTTGCCCGGACCATTGTGCGTGAACATGCTGTCGGAGTTTGGAACGCTGTGCAAACTCGACAACGTGAACGCCTACTCGCAGCAGGACTCCCACACCTTGTTCGGCCGGGCCACCATCATCGCGAGCGTGCTTCCGTACCATACGGTGGCGTGCGCAGGCACCGCAGCCTGGATATGGCTCGGCGGAACTTTCCCCGACACGATTGACATCATCGCCAACGCCCATTTCCGTGCGCCACGGCACGGACGGAAAATATGCGTCTACAATCGCAGACTTCTCAGCAACCACGTCATACGTGTCGGCCCCATACAACTGACCACGCCGGTACGCACCGCCTGCGATCTCGCCACGATTCACAGCGGCAGCAATGAAGGTGAACGATTGGCGCAGGAAGTGATCAGCATGTTGATGCAGGAGTATCACTTCCGCCCCAGCGACTGCCAGCTGGTTCTGCAGGAGACACGTCATATCCGCAATGCGCCGTCAGCACGCAGACTGTTCCTCGCACTTGACGGGAAAACCTGAAACGGCAATCGACGGAATCATGAAACCTTCAAGATCACGCAAAAAACGCCGCACTCCCCCAAAGTATGACCCCGCGCCACGCCCACGCGTCTTGATGAAACCGCCCCCTCCACCGATCGAATTGACCCCTCTGCTGGCCTGCGACCCGCGAACCCCGCAGAAGGTTCTGTGGCACATCGCCGAATACGCCCCGCAACTCCGGCGATGGCTGGTCGCCAATCCTGCGGCGAGTCCGGAAATGATGGAATATCTTGCGCAGGCAGGTGGCCCCGGGGTCGGGGAGGCGCTGCGGATTCTGCTGGAATCGTTGGAGGCTCAGGAAACCCGAGGGCCACAGGGGACGATGTAGGATCTCGTGCCCGTCAATCCTTCATGGCAAGCACGGCGTTGTATACCTGCTTGCGATTGGCGAGCGAGCCATCGGCAAGCGGATGCTCCGCCACAACCTGCGAAATGGCGTCCTTGATACGCAAGTCGTCTTCCTTCGCGCGGTCGATCGACAGCACCGCCAAATCCTCGATGGACAACGTCGTCGGAGCTGCAGCGTCGGCCTCCTCCTCGGAAGCGCCCGCGATGACCAACACCATTTCGCCGCGCGGCGGATCATCGGTGACGCTTTGACGAATCTGCGCGATGGTTCCACGGCGGATCTGCTCGTAATCCTTGGTCAGTTCACGGCATAGCGCCATCCTGCGGTTCGGGCCGAGCACCTCCAGCAGGTCGGCCATGGAATCGTCGATGCGGTGCAGGGTTTCATAGAACACGATCGTGCGGCGTTCCGACTGCAATACGCGCAAATGCTGCACGCGTTCGGAATGCTTGCGCGGCAGGAATCCTTCGTAGCAGAAGCGGTCGGTCGGCAGACCGGACAGCGCGAGCGCATCCAGCACGGCCGAGGGGCCGGGAGCGCAGGTGACCGGCAGACCGCGTTCGATGGCCCTGCGCACAATCGCCAAGCCCGGATCGTTGATGGTCGGCATGCCCGCGTCGGACACGACGAGCACGGTGGCGCCCTGTTCCACCTGGTCGAGCAGACCGTCGGACTTGTCACGCTCGTTGTGATCGTGGTAGGCCACCACACGTCCGTTCACATGCACGCCGAGACGATTGGCGAGCGCATACAGGCGTCGGGTGTCTTCGGCGGCGACGATATCGGCACGTTCCATGAGCGCGATCAGGCGGGCGGAGGAATCGGCGGTGTTGCCGATCGGCGTTGCGGCGAGAATCACCGTACCGTGTGGAATATCGACGCCGTCCACCAGCGCGTCAAGCGCTCCTGCGGAAGCGTTTTGCACGTTGCCGGTCTCCTCGTCCGTGAATTCAGCCGTTTCCTGTGTTGATTGCGCGTTCATGCTTTCCATGCCCCCAGTATCTCAGGCCGTGTCTTATAGGGATTCTTCCGCTGTGTGTCAATCATGCCACACTGCGGAAGAATCCGTGGGCTCCTCCCGTTTGGGATCATTCGTACAGCGGCGGCAGGGTGTCGACGAGACGTATGAAATCGTGGCGCACGAATCGGCGGAAATCATCGGCGTATCGCGAGTTTTCGACGGGAGTGCCGTATGCGCCCGTGTCGGCCGCGTCCGGATCGTTACGCCATGGGAGATACCACAACGCGCGACGAGTGTGTTCGTTGGCGAGCGCGGCGGTCAGTAGATATTTCGTCCACGGTGAATCCGGCGGCGTGATATCCGGCGAGGTCGGAACATCTTCAGACGGATCGCTCTCGGCCACGTACGAATCGGCGAACGTTCCGGGGGAACCGACTTCCGTGGCCGCGGCCAGTTTGCCGCGTTCCTCGCCGAGCCGCCCGACCAGTGTGAGCATTGCGATCAGATCGGCATGGCGGGCCTGCGGGTCTTCCGCGCTTTTCTCGGCGGGGGCGATGTCCCAATAGTCGTCGAAGCCGAGCACGTCAACGTATTCGTCGCCCGGGTAGGCGTACAGATAGCCGGCTTCCATGGATTCCGGCGTGCTCATGTCGATGCGGCTGCGGTCGGGTGAGTAGGCGTACAGCACGTTGCGCACCTGCTTTTCGTCGCGCAGGTATTCGACGGTCATGCGCCACAGGGCCACGAACTGTTCGGGTGTGGTGTCGGTGGGGCGTGCTGGCGAGCCGGTGCACCACCAGAACCAGTCGCCGGTGTGTTCGTGGAACGGACGGAAGACGATGGGGATCGGTTCGCCGTTCGCGTCGGTGATGGTGGTGAGCGCGGCGGCGATACGGTCGAGCCAGCCGAGGAACTTCTCATGCGCCTCGCCGCCGGGCAGCACCGCTTTGACGGTGCCCTCGGCCATGTTATGGCCGTAACCGCCGAGGGTGAGCGGGTTGGCGGAATGCCAGCTCAGCGTGTTGATGGCGCCCATGGTGAAGGCGCGGAGCATTTCTTCGCGGATGGCTTCGGAGCCGAATCCGTCGAGATTGCGATCATGGTCCAGCTCGACGCCACCCAGATCGTTGCCCCACACCGCCGGATATGAGCCGGTCACCGCATGCACGTCGGAATCCGTGTTTTCTCCGATCACGTTGCTGGTTTCGTTCTGGTGGCCGAACATAGCGAATTCGCCCGTCACACGGTGCAGTGCGTCGAACAATGCACGTGTTCTGGCATTGAGATCGGCATCCACCGGTCTCGCTTTCATTACGGCATGTCTCTCTGCCATATCGATTCCCTTCGTAGCGTTGTAACTCTCACTTTCCACTCTACCTGCGGTCATCTGGCATGCGGCTTGCGCGCGGTCTTACGTCTTATGCCGCATAAAACAACGCAACACGGTCGAATCGCTTATTTATAAAGTTATAAATAACGTGGTATCCTTATAGAGAACGCAATAACCGACAAAACTGGCCGCAGCCACGCGCAACATCGCACACATACGCCATGCCGCAGTCAGAAGCCGCAACGAAGCAGTTGAAAGGAACCCGAATGAAGTACGGCCATTTCGATGACGCCGCCCGCGAATACGTAATCGAAACCCCTGCGACCCCGCTGCCGTGGATCAACTATCTCGGCAATGAGGACTTCTTCTCCCTGATCTCCAACACAGGAGGCGGCTACTCCTTCTACAAGGACGCCAAGCTGCGCCGCATCACCCGCTACCGTTACAACAACGTTCCGGGAGACAACGGCGCACGCAACTACTACCTGAGCCTGATGGATTCCAACGCGACCGACGCCAAGCCGGTCGACACCTGGTCGCCCACCTTCCTGCCGTGCAAGACCCCGCTCGACTCCTACAAATGCCGCCAGGGCATCGGCTACACCGTGTTCGAAGCGTCCCGCAACGGCGTCGAATCGAAGCTGACCGCATTCGTCCCGCTCAAGACCAACGCCGAAATCAACCGACTGGACCTGACCAACACCACCGACAAGCCGGTGGTCGTCGACACGACCGCATCCGTGGAATGGTGCCTGTGGAACGCCGTGGACGACTCCTCCAACTTCCAGCGCAACCTCTCCACCGGCGAAGTCGAGATCGAGAAGCAGGACGACGCCACCCTGATCTACCACAAGACCGAATTCAAGGAACGCCGCAACCATTACGCGTTCTTCGCCGTCAACTCCCCCGTCGCAGGCTTCGACACGAGCCGCGACGAGTTCCTCGGCAAGTTCAACAGCTGGGACACCCCGCAGGTCATCGCCGAAGGCCAGGCCCACGATTCCGTGGCACACGGCTGGTTCCCGATCGCGGCCGACCGCGTGCGCGTGGAACTGGAACCGGGCGAGACCAAGTCGCTCATCTTCATGCTGGGCTACGTCGAAGTCAGCAAAGACAACAAATGGGAAGATCCGGACGATCCGGCCAAGGTGGGCATCATCAACAAGAAGCCCGCGCACGACCTGTTCCGCCGCTTCGCCACCGTGGAGCAGGTCGAGACGGCGCTGACCGAGCTCAACGACTATTGGACCGGCCTGCTGACCACCTACAGCGTGCAGTCCGGCGACGACAAGCTCGACCGCATGGTGAACATCTGGCACCAGTATCAGTGCATGGTCACTTTCAACATGTCCCGCTCCGCCTCCTACTACGAATCCGGCATGGGTCGAGGCATGGGCTTCCGCGATTCCAACCAGGATCTGCTGGGATTCGTGCATCTGGTTCCGGACCGCGCACGCCAGCGCATCATCGACATCGCGTCCACCCAGTTGGAGGACGGTTCCGCATGGCACCAGTACCAGCCGCTCACCAAGAAGGGCAACGCCGACATCGGCGGCGGCTTCAACGACGATCCGCTCTGGCTCGTGGCGGGCGTGAACGCCTACCTGGCCGAAACCGGGGACACGTCGATCCTGACCGAGCCGGTGCCGTTCAACAACGTTGACGGCTCCGAGGAACCGCTGCTCGAGCATCTGCGCCGTTCCGTGAACTTCACCATCGACCACAAGGGCCCCCACGGCATCCCGCTGATCGGCCGCGCCGACTGGAACGACTGCCTGAACCTCAACTGCTTCTCCGACACCCCCGGCGAAAGCTTCCAGACCGTGGAGAACAACGACACCGGCGTTGCCGAATCCGTGTTCATCGGCGGCATGTTCGTGCTCTACGGCGGCCAGTACGCCGACATCATCGAGCATTACGGCGCCCTCACCGGCATGACCGACAGCGAAGTGGCCGCCGAGACCGCCAACGTGCGAGCCGAAATCGGCCAGGTCTCCGAGGCCGTCAAGACCGCCGGATGGGATGGCGAATGGTTCGTACGCGCCTACGACGCCTATTCGCGCAAGGTCGGCACCCACGAAGACACCGAAGGCCAGATCTACATCGAGCCGCAGGGCATGTGCGTGATGGCCGGAATCGGCCTCGACGACGGCAAGGCCCAGCAGGCGCTGAAGTCCGTGAAGGAGAAGCTGACCTGCGATTGGGGCACCGCCATCCTCGCCCCCGCCTACTCCACCTACCGCATCGAATTGGGCGAGATCTCGTCCTATCCGCGCGGATACAAGGAGAACGGCGGCATCTTCTGCCACAACAACCCGTGGATCTCCATCGCCAACGCATTGGCCGACAACAACGAAGAGGCCTTCGCCGTCTACCAGCGCAACTGCCCGGCCTACGTGGAAGACAAGTCCGACATCCGCAAGGTGGAGCCGTACGTCTATTGCCAGATGGTGGCCGGCCCGGAAGCCCCGACCCCGGGCGAAGGCAAGAATTCCTGGTTGACCGGCACCGCCGCATGGACGTTCGTGGACGTGTCCCAGTATCTGCTGGGCGTTCGTCCGACGCTCGACGGCCTGGCGATCGAGCCTCATCTTCCGGAGCGGTTCAACGATCTGACCGTGACCCGCGTGTTCCGCGACGCGACCTACCACATCGCCATGAAGCGCACCGGCGAACGTACGGTAAGCGTGAACGGCGAACGGGTCGACGGCAATGTCGTGCCGGTTCCGGCCGACGGAGCCAAGACCGTGGAAGTGGCCGTCACGTTCTGACACGACAACAGACACGACATTAAATACGATTAAAATTTGGGCGTGCGGGAAACTACGACTTCCCTCAC
Source organism: Dysosmobacter segnis (assembly GCA_963590945.1). GTDB lineage: Bacteria > Actinomycetota > Actinomycetes > Actinomycetales > Bifidobacteriaceae > Bifidobacterium. The sequence continues at coordinate 25,845 of CAVAQZ010000021.1, read as the reverse complement.
GCCCTCTTCGAATAGGACCACACTCATGCAGTATTTCGAAACCACCATTCCCGGCATTGACGGCAGCACCGCCAAGTTCGTCGGATATTGCCTCGACAACAGCGAGGAAATCGACCCCAACCGCAAACGCCCGTCCGTATTGGTGATTCCCGGCGGCGGCTATGAAATGACGTCCGACCGCGAGGCCGAGCCCATCGCCATGCGATTCCTTGCCGCCGGCTACAACGCCTTCGTACTGCGGTATTCCGTGAAACCGTCCGTTTTCCCGGTCGCATTGCTGGAAGCCGCCGAAGCGATGAGGCAGATTCGCGAACATACCGACGAATGGCATGTGGACGCGGACGCGGTCGCCGTGATCGGCTTTTCCGCAGGCGGCCATCTTGCCGCGAATCTCGCCACCTCCGCCAGCGACGACGTGCTCGCCGCACACGGATACGCCCCGGACGCCGTACGCCCGAACGGCTTGATGCTCGCCTACCCGGTCATCACGTCCGGCGCCCTCGCGCACCGCGGCAGCTTCGATTCCCTGCTCGGAGACCTCAAGGACGATCAAGACGCCCTTGATTCCGTGTCCATCGAAAAGCATGTCGATTCGAAGACCCCGCCGGTATTCGTATGGCATACCGTTCCCGACGATTGCGTGCCGTATGAAAACACACTCATGCTCATCGACGCATGCAAGAAGGCGGGCGTGAAGGTGGAGGCGCACCTGTTCCCCAATGGAGGCCACGGACTGGCCTTGGGCAATACGGAGACCGCATGGCAGGGAGTCAACGGCATCGAGGAATGCGTGCAGGTATGGCCGTGGCTGGCAATCGCGTGGATGCATCGCACGTTCGACAACAAGATGGGATTCTAGACCCGACCTCGCCACGACAACCTCGCCACGAAGCATAGGTCTTTTGGCTCCTTAGTCGCCTTCCCGTTATTGAACCCCCTTTCAATAACGGGAAGATCGGGAGTACTGTAGGAACAGCGTAGTTCGAAAAGCGCAAGAAAGAAGATGATATGAGCGTTGCGGCATGGGATCGGTTTTTACAGGAGCAGGACAGCTGGCCTGCCGCGTCACGTGTGAACGACTCGCCGTCCTACATGCCCCAGGCCCGCAATACCCTGGCCGACAAGACCTTCGAGAAGAAGAAGCGCATGAGCCAGGAGGAACGCCATCTGCAGATACTGCAGGCGGCCGTCAAGATCATCGCATCCAAGGGATTCTGGGGCATGAGCCTGCAGGACATCTCCGACGAGCTCGGCATCACGGAAGCCGCGCTCTACCATTACATCTCCTCGAAGGACGATCTGCTCAACATGGTGCTCACGGAATGCTATGACACCCCCGATGCGGACGAGTACAACGCGGTGACGTCATGCTTTTTCGATCAGGACGGACATCGCGTGAACTTCTATCCACGCTATTGCCTGAACATCGTGCTGTACAACCTGCAACGCCCCGAACTCGTGCAACTGTATTCCATGCTGAACGGCGAAGCGCTGAATCCCGAGCATCCGGCGCATGGATTCTTCATCGGACGCCATATACGCAATTGGGAGACGATCGGTTCGATGAACTGGGTGCTGCCGGACAATGTCGACGAGGAACGCTTCTACGACCTGTACACGCTGGCGATGAGCGCCATGGACGGCCTGCAGTACCGTTGGCTGGGCGATGATTCGATGAATCTGCTGGAAGAGTGGATCGCGATCTCCGACATCATCTTCCCGCCAAGCGAATGGGCCGGATACACCGATCCGAGCGAATACGACGGGAAGGAAACGGCCTGCCTACTGCCAAAGACGCTTTCGGCACGACAGTAGGACGGTAGGAGGGCTCCCTTATCCTCGAGAGGTCTTCCGCACGGTCTGTCGCACGACCGCTTGCGTGACATTTTGCGCAGCCAGCCCATTTGTTTGTTTCGTTCCGACATCGCAATACCCCCTTCCTGCCACAACCCGGATATAGAGGCGTATATCGGCACTTGCGACAGAAAGGGGGCATAGTTTTCTTGAATCCCAATTATCTTGCGATTTAAGAAATGGCTATTTTTCAACGTTTCTCGAGTTCAGCATCGCAATCGGAGATAGGAGCGTCTGCCACAATTCCGACAATACGCCCCTATCTTCGATTTGTGGCCGCCGCACGAAAGGAAATCAGTACAGTTCCGTGAAGATCTTGAGCACGCGATCGTAATCAAGCGGCACGAAACAGTTCTTCATGAGTCGCTCCTGCGTCTTGATCACGCGGTCGGCAAACTCCGGCAGATCCTGCTCGGTCACGCCGTACTCATGCAGCGCCTTCTTCGGCAGCAGTTTGTTGATCAGCGCCTCCAGCTCGTCGTAGGCGTCGGCAACATCGCAGCCGAGGATATCGGCGATGAACTGGTTCACCTTGAGGATCTCGCCTTCCGGCTTGATCTCCATGTAGTTGCGCAGCACGCCAGTGAACATCGCATAGTTGGACTCGCCGTGCGGCACATGGTACTTGCCGCCCAGCTGGTAGCTCAACGCGTGCACGGCGGCGCAACCGCCGGTATCGAAGCTGATGCCCGCGTAGTTGGACGCGATCAGGAAGTCGCGCATCAGTTCGTTGCGCTTGGAACGGCGTTCGTCGGAACCGGCGGGGCCAGCCTCAGCGATCGCCTTGTATCCGGAGACGATCATCTTCAAAGCCTCGTAACCGAACATACGCGTGTACGGCGTGGAGTTCGGGGAGAGCGTGGACTCGACGGAATGCACGAGCGCGTCGAGAGAGCTGGTCGCGAACACGTAGTCGGGCAGACCGTACAGCAGTTCCGGAATGAGCACGGCATCGTCGGCGAACATCTCAGGGCTTGCGATTCCGGCCTTGCAGCCCAGGCGGGTGCGATTGATGGCCGCGATTTCGGTGACCTCAGAACCGGTTCCGCACGTGGTCGGCGCGAGCACGAGGCGCACCTTGCGCTTGAAGTCGGGCAGATGGTCGATCACATCGTCGATGGATGCGCCCCCGGCCACCGCAACGACCTTCGACATATCCATGACCGCGCCGCCGCCGATCGCCACGATGCGGTCGTAATCGAATTTGCCCGCGTCCGCGATGAATTCGTCGATCATCACGTCGGTCGGTTCCTGCGCGCCGTACTTGTCGACGAGAATCACGTTCGCGCCGTTCGCATACGGTTCAAGGAACCGCTTGTAGATCACTTCGATGCTGACCAGCAGATCTTTCGGTCCGAGTTCGAACGATGCGAAGAAATCCTTGACAGTGTCGTAGGTGTAGATGTTGTCGGGTCCGACCGTCAACAGTTTCATGATGCGTCCTTTCCAAAACGTTGGCTGCAATCGCACCGATTTCGGCGACTGCAGCCAACCCTATGCCTATTTGCTTGAGGATTCGTCACGGACGATCGCGCACGCCCGCGACGCTTCGTCCTCTTACTTGGCGCTTTCCTCGACGATGATCTCCTTGAGCACCGCGAGGGCCTCGTTCAGTTCGTCGTCGGTGATGACCAGCGGCGGCAGCAGACGGATCACGTTGCCGTTGATGCCGCAGGTGAGCATGATGAGGCCTTCCTGGATGGTGCGCTTGGCGATGCGGCCGACCAGCTCCTTGTTCGGCTCCATGGTGCCCGGCTTGACGAATTCGACGCCGATCATGGCGCCGCGGCCACGTACTTCGGCGACGGCCGGCACCTCGTCAACCAGCGGTCCGAGCACGGACTTGACGACCTCGCCGATATGCGCGGCCTTGGCCGGCAGGTCCTGATCCTCCATGATGCCGATCGCGGCAAGGGAGGCCGCGCAGGAGACCGGGTTGCCGCCGTAGGTGCCGCCGATTCCGCCAGGCTGCACGGCGTCCATGATTTCGGCGCGGCCGGTGACTGCGGCGAGCGGCATGCCGCCGCCGAGCGCCTTCGCGGTGGTGATCAGATCCGGCTCAACACCGTCGTACTCGCAGGCGAACCACTTGCCGGAACGGCAGAAACCAGCCTGGATTTCGTCGGAGATGTACAGGATGTTGTGTTCGTGGGCCCAGTCGGCCAGGCCGGACAGGAAGCCTTCGGCCGGAACGATGAAGCCGCCTTCGCCCTGAATCGGCTCGGCGATCACGGCGGCCACGTTGGCGGAGCCGACCAGCAGCTCGATCTTCGCGGCGGCGGCCTTCGCGGCGGCGGCGCCGTCGGCGCCGAAGGCGTCACGCAGCGGGTAGGAGAACGGAACACGGAAAACATCGGGGGCGAAAGCGCCGAAGCCCTGCTTATACGGCATGGACTTGGTGGTCATGGCCATGGTCAGGTTGGTGCGGCCGTGGAAGGCGTTCTCCATCACCACAACCGCGGAGCGACCGGTGTACTTGCGGGCGATCTTGATGGCGTTCTCAACGGCTTCCGCGCCGGAGTTGACCAGCACGCTCTTCTTCTCGAAGTCGCCCGGAGTGTGTTCGGCGAGCTTCTTGCACACTTCGATGTAGTTGGCGTACGGAGTGGTGGCGAAGTTGGTGTGGGTGAGCTTGGCCACTTCCTCCTGCACGGCGGCGACGACTTCCGGAGCGCAGTTGCCGACACCGGTCACGGCGATGCCGGACGCGAGGTCGATGAAGCGGTTGCCGTCCACATCGGTGATGGTGGAACCGCTCGCGGTTTCGGCGAACACCGGCATGCCCTGGCCTACACCGGCGCTCACGTAACGGGTGTGCTCGGCCTTGAGGGCTTCGGACTTCGGTCCCGGAACCGCGGTGACGATGTTGCGTGCGACCTGTGGAACTGACATGATGTTTCCTTCTTCCTTTGTTTATGAAAGGTCTTTGATTGGTGGATATTCGATTTTGATTTGTAAAAACTGTTCTCGGAATTCAGACGATTCGTCCGACCGGGCGTCTTATCACGCGTCGCCGTATTCCGGAGGATTCTGACGGAATCCCTTGGTCAGCACCGCCAGGATGACGATTCCGATGGCCAGCCAGGAAAGTCCCAGCACCACCGCGTGCACGTCGAGGTGCAGCAGCAGGTAGGCGCAGCAGGCGGCACCGATCAGCGGGCAGACGATATTGAGCAGCACTCCTCCGCGGAATCGTTCTTTACGTTCGCTTTCGCTGGCCCGAGCGTACGAGAAGACCACGCAGACGTTGACCATGGTGAATGCGATGAACGCACCGAAGTTCACGAAGGATGTGGAGGTGGCAACGTCAAGGAAGGTTGCGATCAGACCGACGGCGGCCACGAGCAGGATGCTGAACACAGGGGTGTCGAATCGCGCGTCGAGTTTGCCGAAGATGCGCTTCGGAAGCACTCCGTCACGACCCATCACATACAGCAGTCGGGATGCGGACGCCTGGGTCGCGATGCCGGACGTGAACTGACCGAAGCACAGGCCCGCGATGAAGATGGCGGTGAAGAGGTTGCCGCCGACCTGCGCGGCGATCTCATATGCCGCGGAGGATTCGTCCGTGAACGCGAAGCCGGGGTGAACGAGCTGTGTGATGTACGCGACCGCGATGAAGATGATGCCTCCGATGAGCGCGACCAGCATGATCGCACGCGGAATCGTATGTTCGGGATCGCGGGTCTCCTCGCTCAACGTCGTGACCGCGTCGAATCCCAAGAACGAGTATGCGGCGATCGCGGCGCCCGCAACCACTGCGGACAGCGAGGAACCCTCGCCGAGGAACGGCGTCATCGAGAACAGCGTGCCCTCACCGGTTCCGCCGAGCACGGAACGGACCGACAGCGCAAGGAACACGACGATCACCAGCGCCTGGAAGATCATCAGCGCGTAGTTGACCTTGTCGGCGACGTTCAGGCCGATGATGTTGATGGCCGTGGTCAGCACGATGAAACCGAGGACCCAGACCCAGATCGGCACTGTGGGGAACTGCGCGTTGAGGTAGGAGGCTCCGATCAGCCACACCACCATCGGCAGGAACATGTAGTCCAGCAGCATGGCCCATCCCACGAGGAAGCCGAGCTTGTGGCTGATGGACTTGCCCACGTACGTGTAGGCACTGCCGGCCTGCGGATGGAGCACCGCCATGCGGCCGTAGCTGCCGGCCGTGAACATCATGGCGATCGTTGCCACGAGGTAGGACATCGGAGCCGCGCCGTGCGAGGCCGCGGCGATGACGCCGAACGTGCCGAGCGCGATGATCGGGGTCATGTATGCCAGACCGAAAAGCACCACGGCACGCAGGCCCATGGTTCGTTTGAGTTCCGGTTCGCTCGATTCTGCCGTCGCCGCCAATGGCAACGTGTTGGATTCAAGCATTTGCGCTGTCATGTTCCATTCCTTTCAAGTGTCCTGCGCTGGTTCTCATATGCGATTTCGTTCGACGTCACGGCCGCTGCCGCACGTTCCATCGCTCCGGGTCAATCGACCCTTGGTAGAGAGGCAGCGCGATCGGAGGCTCGCCGAGACGGAATTGTTCCCACATCTTGTTGCTGCCGGCGGTGCCGTCGCGGCGCACTTGAGAGACCTTGCCCAAATCGATCGTCTCGATCATCAGATGCTCGTCCGCATCTTCCGTTTTCGCGACGATCTCGCCTTCCGGATCGACCAACAGCGACTGCCCCACGCCGTAGGGCGCCGGAGCGTTCAAACTTGCTATGTACGTCTGATTGACGATCGCGTTGGCCTGCGCCAGCACCAATTCCTGCTTTCTATCCGGGGTGGTGGTGAAAACGGGATTGATGATGATGTCCGCGCCAAGCCAGGCGATTTGACGGCTGATTTCCGGGAACCAGGCGTCGTAGCAGATCATGATTCCGACGCGACCTTTGCCGGGAATATCGAAAACCGTGAAGGAATCGCCGGGAGTGTAATGCTCGAACGGACGCCAGGGGCATATCTTTCTGTAGGAGGCAACCAATTCTCCATCGGGGGAAAATACGGGAGCCGTGTTGAAGATGCCGTCTTCGGCGTTCCTCTCCGGAATGGTTCCGGGAATCAACCAGATTCCAAGCTCCTTCGCAAGACGGCCGAATTCGTTGATCAGTCCGTCATGCATGTCGCTGGCCGCTTCGCACTGCGCACGGTAGGCGTGCTCTTCGTCCAGGTCCCCCGTACCGAAAAGATGCATCTCCGGAAAGACGATCATTTCGGGCGTATTGCCATGTTCATCGCGCATGGAAGCGATGGCACGAACGCCGTTTTCGAAAACGCTGAACGGCGTGCCGATGGCGACTTGGCTTTTCTGCGCCAAGGCGATGGTCAGCGTACGATTTTCGGACATTTCACGCTCCTTCCGTTGCGCTCGATAGGTTGTTGCCTCTCAAGATAGGAATTCGGAAAAGCGAAAGTCATGGACCAGTTGTCGAAAATAACGTCGATATATGGCCATTTTCTACATATAATGCATCAATCGCCTACCGTATATGTATGGCAATCACAATCAACACCTTGCTGGAGCAGCGTTCCCTGAATCTTTCGCTGGTGGTGGAAGGATCCAAGGAAGTCCTGGATACGCCCATCTCATGGGTCCACTTTTCGGAATCGCCCGATCCGACCCCGTATCTCGAAGGTGGCGAAGTGCTGCTCACCACCGGTCTGGTGATGCCGCAGGACAATCCCGACGAGCAATACCGCTCATTCGCATCACGGCTCATCGACGTAGGGATACGCGGCCTGGGATTCGGCGTCGGCGTGCAACACGACAGCATTCCCCAATGGCTGATATATCAATGCGAAGCGACGGGCCTTGCCTTGTTCGAGGTTCCTCTCGAAACCCCGTTCATCGCCATTTCCAAGGCGATCACCCGAGAGATAGCCGACGGCAACCGACAGAATTTCGCCCGCATGTACAGCAACCAGCAAAGGCTGCTGCGCAGCGTGAAATCCCTCGACCCCGTCAGCGCGGTGATCTCCCGCCTGGCGGAACTCATCGGAGGATGGGCGGCGTTGCTCAACCCCGTAGGCAGCATAGTCTCCTCATCGCACCACGTATTGCCGGTGGACGTCGGTTCTTTGGGCGACGCACTGGCCTTCAGCGTGCTGGGCGAAGCGAAATTCACCACGGCGAAAGGCTATGACATAGCGGTGTTCCATGTTGCCTCGCCGACAAGGCAGACCCTCGGATATCTCGTGGCCGGCAGGAAAGGCGGCAAAGGGTCCATCGACCATCCTCTGGTGGCGGCGGCGGCATCGCTGCTCTCCCTGGCCGTGAACGGCACCGCGGATTCAAGCCGATCGCTCAACCATCTGCGTTCCACCATGACCAGGCTCTGTCTGGAAGGCCATTCACAGATCGTAAGCAGATTCGCCGACGACGTGTGGAACGGCCTGCCCGTGCAACCATTGGCCACACTACGCATCATCGGGCAACAGGACGCCCTTGAAGACGCCGGACGACTCTTCGAGCCTTTCCGCCGGACCCTGGCGAAAAACACCAATCTCGCGGTTTTCGGAATCGTCGACGGAGACATGTGGGCCATCGTCTCGCAGACGAACGCGGAAACGTGGACGAACCAGCTGACCCGAGATGGAAGACTGACGGTCGGGCAATCATCGGGAACCACATGGCAGGATATGCCACGCGCAAGGCATGAAGCATATCAGGCCGGAGCGGAAGCGCTGACATCGGGCGCAAGCCTGATTCGCTACGGCAGCAGCGAAGGCAAGACCTCGCTGGAGGGCATGGTGGAACCATCCCTGATGCGCGCGTTCGCCGATCTGCGGATCGCGCCGATCGCGAATCTCACGTTCAATCTGTCCACAGGGCCCCACAACACTTCGAAAATCGCGCAATCCAAGGGGTCGACGACCATCGATGCGGTTTCTCCAGCAATCGCACAGGAAAACGACACTCAAATACGCGCCATCGACGTGCTGTGGGCATGGCTGCAAAGCCGCGGCCGAACCGAGGAAGCCGCACGAACGGCAGGCATGCACCGGCACACACTCACCAAGTATCTGGGAATCATCGGCAAGGAGCTGGGCGCCGATCTGAACGACCCCGGCATTACCGCGGAACTGTGGTACGCTTGTCGATTCTCACGCTTCGGAAGCACCCTGAAATAACGTTCGATGGCATCAAACGCGAGGAATCAACGAATCGGCACCTTCTCCAAGCCTTCAACTTCAGTCTCGAAGGCGTAATACGCGCCGATCAGACCGGCGTTGTTGGCATGACGGCAACGCTTCACGGACGTACGGAAGGGATTCCATGCCGGAATCTTGTCAAGCGCGGCCTCGACCAACGGCAGCAACTGCGGTTCGCGGCAGATGCCACCGCCAAGCAGCACACACTCCGGATCGGCCACGGCCGCAATATTGAAGATGGCTATCGCCAGGTAATCAACCCACTGGTCCACGATCTTGCGCACGCGCGGCTCATCAAGCCTGCGGAACAATGAGGCCGGCATGATGGAGCCGGGCGGCACGTCGAACTCCTCCGCATAGCGCTCGGCGAGAGTGATGGTGGACAGATAGTTCTGCATGGTGAGGAATCCGCCCTTTTCATAGTTCGGAATCATCATGCCGAGTTCACCGGCGCGCCAATCCTTGCCGCGCCGAATCCTGCCATCCAGGAACAGTGCGCCACCGATGCCGGTATCTATGGTGATCAATGCGAAATCGTCGAGCTTGACGGCGTTGCCGCTCAGCTTCTCCGCCATGGCGGCACAGTTCGCATCGTTCTCTATCCAAGTCGGCACCGGGTCATCAAGATACTCCCGCAATTCCTTGCCGACCTCATGCTTGTACAGCATGCCGAGAGCACCGGCGGTAACGGCCAATTGCTTTTCCACATCGATGAATCCGGGCATGCTCATGGCGATGCCGTCAATCGAGGAACCCTGCTTATCAACTATGTGCGCGAGCGCCCGATAGAAGGATTCCACACTGTCCGCCGGCGTGGCGATGGTACCGGGAATCCCCATGCGCCCATTCTCGAAGACAACATACCTCGTGAAAAACGTTCCGATTTCAAACGCAAGAATGCGCTTCGCCGCTGCCATGTCTTTCTTTGCCCGTCCTTGAATTAAGAAGCCAAATCCTGGTTCAGTATAACGTTCGCCGACGTCTTTCCAGCGTGCCGGATCCAAGGCTCATCTCCCCTACTGATCACCCTGAATCATGCCAACAATCACAATATATACGGGAATAAACTGTACACAGTGTAAAAATATGCACGATTAGAGCATTTCATTGAAAAATATGTCAAATATTGCCGTTAAACTCCCCCTTAGGTCGCCATCCAATTAGGGGGTGTGGCGACTGGTCTATCACAAATATTCAGACGGGACTACAGATGAAGAAAGAAAGAAGGGCGATTGCGTTCCTCGGCGCGGTCGCCGCTTGCGCCATGACCTTTGCCTCGATGCCGGTCAGCGCCATGGCGGATGAGGTGAACGAACTGACGCCTCAGTACACGTACACTTCTCAGAACGGCATGACCTTCGAGAAGATCAGCCACGCCGATCAGGGCCTGAGCCAGGCCGACGGCGTGGTCGACTACGCAGGCAACGGCACCATCGCGGAATACGTCGCGGGAGAAAGCGAAACCGGTCAGGGCGACCGTGGCCAGTCCTACAGCTATGCCGCCGCATCCTACGGAGACTGGGTCTACATCGCCACCATGTACGGCGGTCTCGGCGTGCAAGCTTTCTTGAACAACAGCATGACAGGCATCGGTCTGACTTCGGAACAGGCCACCGCGCTCATGCAGACCATGTACGCGGGCAATATGTATCTCGGCGAGCCGGACGGCAAGAGCGCCGGCGGCATGCTGTTCAAGTTCAACGTGAAGACCGGCGAGACCAAGATCCTCATGTCGAAGAGCGCCGGCATCGACGGCGGCCAAGGCGTGATCCCGACCTTCCGCAGCGCCTTCAAGATGAACGGCAAGCTGTACTTCGAAGGCATGGTCATGGACACCAACAACTCGGAGCTCACCCCGCAGGAGATCCAGACCGCCATTGCCTGGCAGAACGGCTTCCCGTGCATCTACGAGATCGATCCGGAGAATGACGACAAGCTCACCAAGGTGTATGACAGCGTTGACGTCGACGGCTTCCGCTCCCTGGTCAAGGGCAAGGTGTTCACGTCCACCCGCGCCATCGGCTCCTTCGGCAACACCCTGATCGCCGGCGACCTCAAGCCGACAGACGACGGCACGGGCCAGGCCCTGCTTGTGGCCTCCAACACCCCGTCCGACCCGGATTCCTACAAGGTCATCGCCGATATGGCCGACTTCGACAACCTGCCCGCCATCCACCGCTCGGACGTCAACGCCGGCGGCGGCTTCTACCAAGTGCAGGAGTTCAACGGCAAGCTGTATGTGGTGGTCTGCACCGGCAGCACCGACACCCTGAACGAAGAGACCGGCACCATGCGTTCCTTCGCCATCTACGTGGGCGAGAACAACGGCGATCCGACCAACAAGGCCGATTGGACCTGGCGTCCGCTCGTGGGTGACACCGCCAACGGCGCCAAGTACTACTACGGTCTCGACAAGAGCCGCGTGAGCGCCGGCGCCTGCACCCTGCAGGTCTACGGCGACTACCTGTACATCGGCGACTACAACGACGTCTCCAGCGCACTGCAGAACTTCGTGACCAGGAAGAACTTCGTGACCCAGGCCACCAACCTCGAGCAGTCCATCAACCTGTACCGCATGGATAAGAGCGAGAACGTCGAAATGCTGGTGGGCGACGCCAACGAAACCTTCCCGAACGGCGGAACCACCGGCCTGGGCAGCGGCTACGACAACCACATGAACCAGTACACCTGGCAGACCACCGTTCATGAGGGCAAGATGTACCTGTCCACCATGAACACCACCACTCTGCTGGAGCCGGTCGCACAGTTCACCAACGGCGACATCCTCAACATGAGCGAGAAGGACTGGAACAACACCGTCAAGTATCTGCGTGTGTTCCTGCGCCTGCTGTTCGGTTCCGACGACAGCCAGACCGCCACCATCTCCGAGGATTCCGAGAACGCCAACGCGGATGCCGCGTCTTCCACCGACGACCCGGAAGCGCTGGTCGAGCAGGCCTGCATCGATGCCGGTAAGGACGCCGCAGCGGCACAGCCGCTGACCGCCGACGCCGACAGCAACGCCTCGGCCGAAGCGATCACCCTGACCGAAGACCAGACCAAGGAACTGGTCGAAGGCATCAAGGACGGCAGCATCGTCCCGGGCAGCCTGACCTCCTCCGACGAAGTCTCGCAGCTCTTCGACATCAACAACGCGCTGTCCAACCTCGGCTCCCAGCTGGGCGACAACGGTTCCTCCGACTTCGCCGACACCTATGGCGAGATCGCGGATGCGTTCTTCGACATTTCCGACATCATTCCGGACAAGTTCAAGGCCCTGTACGAGACCATCGTCAAGCTGACCACCAAGGCAAACCTCAAGGCCTACGCCAAGGCCCTGCCGTATCTGTCCCAGTCCAAGCGCGGCTTCAACCTGTTCGAAATCACCGATGACGGAAACGTTCAGGTGTCCACCGTCACCGACGAGGGCTTCGGCGATCCGTTCAACCACGGTCTGCGCATCTTCTGCGACACCGACGACTACATGGTGATCGGCACCGCGAACCCGTTCTACGGCACCCAGCTGTGGCGCGTGCGCAACACCCAGTTCAACGTGAACGTCTCCGCGACCGAGGGCGGCACCGCCTCCGCGAACGTTGAGACCGCGGCCAAGGGCAGCACGGTCACGCTGACCGCCACCGCGAACGAGGGCTACCATTTCAAGGAATGGAAGGTTCTGAACGGCGACATCACCATCAGCGACAATGCCTTCGAGATGCCTGACGGCAGCGTTTCCGTCCAGGCCGTGTTCGAGAAGGATTCCGCGGAACCGGTGACCCCGGCGAAGCCCGCATCCGACACGAAGACGTCCACCGATCAGAGCGGCAACACCGCCGCGACCGGCTCCACCGTGCTCGGCATCGCAGTCGCCGCGGTCGTGGCGCTGATCGCAGGCGTCGCGGTTCTGCTGAAGAAGAAGCAGGCGTGACATTTGGTTGTGTGATTCCGCCGCTTGTTGATTCGCGGAATCACACAACCAAATCCCTATGAGGAAGGCCGATGCCCTTGATGGGCATCGGCCTTCCTCATTTATGTTCGGACGGTACTTGCGTCAACTCGCAATCGCCGCAACGGTCACTGCAATGCGATCACCTTCACATCGTACGGTCGCAGCTCGATCGCATCATCGATGAGGCCACCCGACAAAAGCTCCTCGCCGCCGTCAAGTTCGTTGACGCACAAATGCTTGTCGGCGTCACTGTTGTTGATGAGGAACGCGTATCGGGTGCCGTCGTCGGCGTGACGGACCGATAGACTCACATCCTCCGGGGTATCGATCGGACCGAGGTTCAGCTCGCTCATGACCGATGCCATGAACGCGTTCATACCGGTCTCGTCGAGTGGCGTGCCGACGAAATACGCCTTGCCGGAACCGAAATCGTTGACGGTAAGCGCGGAATGGCCTGCGTAGAATTCGCCGCCACCATAAGTGGCGAGCCTGCGCGCGCCTTCGCGATGGATGATGCTGGCCACGATCTCGCCCTTAGCATCGACCATGTCTCCATGCACTTCAATGGTTTCGTTCGGCGCAAGCGCGTCGATCTCCTCGACCCATACGCCCATCAGCTCACGCAACCTGCCAGGATAACCACCCGGCACCACCAGATCATGTTCATCGTGGATGCCTGCCATGTATCCGGTGACGAAGCTGCCACCCTCAGCCACATATGATTCCAATGTTTCGGCAACGCCCGGCAGCACGGTGATGAGCGCCGGCGCGATGACCAGATCATACTTCTTCAGCTCATCGAACGGCATGGTGCTTTCGATCATGTCGACGGGCACGTTACGACGCCACAGCGCACGGTAGAAACGATGCACCTCGTTCGGATACGAGAATCCGGCGGTCGGCCCAACGCAGCCTTCGAGGGACCAGTAGCTCTGCCAATCGAACATGATGGCGACCTTCGCGCGGATTTGAGAGCCCATGATGCGCTTGCCGATACGCTCCAATTCGCCGCCCAGCACGGCCGTTTCCTTGAACACACGGGAATCCTCGGTGCCATCATGCCCGATGATCGCGCCGTGGAACCGTTCGCAACCGCCAATGGACTGCTTCATTTGGAAGAACTGCACGGTGTCTGCGCCATGGGCCACAGCCTGCCAGCTGAGCTTGCGCACCTCTCCGGGACGCTTGACCTTGCAGAACGGAAACCAGTTCTGCTGGTTAGGGGTCTGTTCCATCAGCATGAACGGCTTGTTTCCGCCGATGCCTCGCATCAGGTCATGGCACATGGCCGTATAGCTCGGCGGGGTGTCCATGCCCGGATAGTTGTCCCAGCTGATCACGTCCATTTCCTTGGCCCATTCGAAATAGTCGAGATCCTTGAACGTTCCCATGAGGTTGGTGGTGATCGGTGTGGAGGCATCGTATTCGCGGATCGCATCGCGTTCGTTCTTGTAGCATTCGAGCTGAGCCTGGCTTTGGAAGCGACGATAGTCCATTTGCAGGCCCGAGACCACGCATTTGGCATCGCTGATGCCGTCGCCGTAGTTGACGGGTGGCACCACATCGGCCCAATCGGTGATGGTATGGCTCCAGAAGTTGGCGCACCACGCCTGGTTGAGCGCCGCGACGGTGCCATACTTGGCCTTGAGCCATTCACGGAAGGATTGCGCGCACTGGTCGCAATAGCACAGGCCGCCGCCACCACCGTATTCGTTGCACACATGCCAGTTCACCAAGCCGGAGGTGCCGGTGTAGCGTTCGGCCACATGCGCGGCGAGCGCACGGGACACCTCACGGAAGTACGGTGACGTCGGGCAGAAATTGTGCCGTCCGCCAAATACGTGGCGGGTGCCGTTCTGTTCGGCGCGAATCACTTCCGGATGCTCGCGCACCATCCATCCGGGCAGGGCCGCGGTACCGGTGGCCATCACGATATTGAACTCATGCTTGACGAGCAACGCGACGATCTCGTCAAGCATAGTGAAATCGTAACGATCTTCAGCAGGCTGCAGCAACGCCCACGAAAACACGTTGATGGTGACTTCGTTGACATGGGCGTCTTCAAGCATTTCAATGTCACGCTCCCATGTTTCCTTCGGCCATTGCTCCGGATTCCAATCGCCGCCGAACAGGAAGTGGTCGAACATCGGCTTCATCTGGTTCTCCTTCTTCAGATTGAATCTTGTATATGTCTTGCTTGGAAACGACCGCCGTTACTCATCGGCGACGCCGCCTATCCGATAGCGCACTTCGTTGAAATCGACGACGCCGTCACCATGCGCATAGACGCCAAGCAGGATTCCCGTGAATCCTCCGGCGTTGGCGAAGCTCAGCACTTTGCCGGGAGCTTCGCCAAGTTGAATTTCGTCGGAAACAGTGCCAACGGCGAAGGCGTATCCGTAGTCGTCACCGCGGGCGATCAATCGCACAGGGCCGTCCTCCGGCACTTGCACGGCACCAACCTGCGATACCAGCCCCGCATTATGCACGGTTGCGTCGATCGTGATCATCCCCGCTTCGACGGCATGCATGGAAACTGCCATGTAATGGTTGGCATTCGCGTAAATCACGATGCCGGCCGTTCCGGATATCAGTTGCGTCGGATCGGCAATGGTCGCCTCAAAATCGCAATGAAAATCGGTTTGCCGCGTGCCGACCATCGGCGACCCCGCCTCCAAGCCGAAATCCTGCTGCGCGGCCGTGACGGTAATACGTGATCCCGCATCGTCAACGCTGAAACGTTGCGCCTTGTCTATGCCCGGAGTGATCCATGCGACCTCACGTTCCATCGCCTCGCCGCAACCATTGAGGGGGCAGTCGTAGGATTGGTCGGCAAGATCGGGCCAACCGTCCTTCCATGTGAACCACACCCCATACGGTTCACGGCCAAGCCAGCCTTGGGCGGGATACTCGTCGTTGTTGCGCGTGCCATGAAACACCATCAGGGTTCGATCGGCATCGAAATGGGCGCAATCGCAGTGACCGATGGCCTGCAAGGTCAAGTGCGTGCTGCGGTTGGTGATCAGCGGATTGCCCGGATACATCTCGTACGGACCGGTCGGACTGGACGAGCGGGCGATGTTCTCCATGTGCCCGGATTCCGTGCCGCCTTCAGCCCACATAAGGTAGTACATGCCGTTGCGCTTGTACATGTGGGGACCTTCCGGATTCGAGCCGGTGATACCCCCGCAGATGCGCTGACGCTTGGTCAGCACGGTTCCCGTGGCGACATCGATGCGTGACAGATAGATTCCCGCGGGTTCGTGTTCACCGTCGTCATCCGGCTCGGAACCTTCGTTGCCGCAGATGTAGACGGAACCGTCGTCATCGAAGAACAGACTGGGGTCGATGCCCGGCCATCCCTCCACCCAGATCGGATCGGACCATCCGTTATGCGGATCGTCGGTCGTGAGGATCATGTTGCCTTTGTTGACGTTGGTGACGATCAGATAGTATCGGCCGTCATGGTAGCGCAACGTCGGCGCGTAGATGCCTTGGCTGTTGCCCATGGATTCATAGGGGAACTGGGACTCTCTGTCCATTGCGTTGCCGATACGCCGCCAATGCTCGCCGTCGGCGCTTTCGAACACAGGCAGTCCCGGAAAGAATTCGAAGGAACTGTTGACCATGTAATACGTGCCCTGGGGGGTTTCGCAGATGGTCGGATCCGGATGGAAACCTGACGCGATGCGCTTGGCTTCGGCTACATTGAAAAGGGTCATCGCAGGGAACTTTCTTTGCTGTGGATTGCGCTATTGCACCATCGACATGATGCGCAAAGAGCGTGCGGACATGCCTTTTGTCCGCACGCTCTTATCGTTCATTTATGGTATGTACGGCGTGTGCGATCACACGTGCAGCGGATCGGTGCCCGGGCGCGCCAGCACCGGCAGGGTGTGGTAGTCGTACTGTTCGGTGTACCACTTGCCCGGTTCGTAAGCCGCGCCGGTGATGATGTTGGTCCACGCCTGGCCGGTGCCGTCGTCCGGCACGTAGAAGCGGGCCACGCCATCTTCACGGAACACCGGGGCGACCAGCAGATCGTCACCCAGCATGTACTGGGTGTCGATGTCTTCGCAGGTCGGATCATCCGGGAATTCGAGCACCATGGCACGCATCATCGGAACGCCGGTCTCGTGGGTTTCCACGGCCATCTTCTTCAGGTACGGCTTGAGCTGCAGCTTGAGTTCGGTGAACTCACGGGCCACGTCGACGGCTTCCTCACCGTACAGCCACGGCACCTTGTAGGCGGTGGAACCGTGGTAGCGGGAGTGGGAGCTGAGCAGGCCGAACTGGGTCCAGCGCTTGTACAGATCCGGGCTTGCCTGATCCTCAAAGCCTGCGATGTCATGGCTCCAGTAGCCGAAGCCGGACATGCCGAAGCTCAGGCCGGCACGCAGGGATTCCGCCATGGACGGATAGTTGGAGGAGCAGTCGCCGCCCCAATGCACCGGGAACTGCTGGCCGCCCACGGTTGCGGAACGGGCGAACAGGATGGCCTCATCGGCGCCCTTGGTCTCGACGAGCACGTCATAAACGGCCTTGTTGTACAGGTAGGTGTAGTAGTTGTGCATCAGCTCCGGATCGGAACCATCGTAATACTTGACGCCTTCGGTCGGGATACGCTCACCGAAGTCGGTCTTGAAGCAGTCTACGCCCATGGCCACAAGCTTCTTCAGGTAACCCTGGAACCACTTGGTGGCTTCCGGGTTGGTGAAGTCGACGATGCCCATACCGGCCTGCCACTTGTCCCACTGCCATGCGGAGCCGTCGGCGTTCTTGATGAAGTAGCCGTTCTTGGCGCCTTCCTCGAACAACGGGGACTTCTGTCCGATGTAGGAGTTGATCCATACGCAGATCTTCAGCCCGCGGTCATGCAGCTTCTTGAGCAGGCCTTCCGGATCCGGGAACTTGGACTTGTCCCATTCGAAGTTGCACCATTCGAGTTCCTTCATCCAACGGCAGTCGAAGTGGAACACGGACAACGGAATGTTGCGCTCGGCCATGCCATCCACGAATTCGAGCACGGTCTTCTCGTCGTAATCGGTGGTGAAGGAGGTGGACAGCCACAGGCCGTAGCTCCAATCGGGAACCAGCGGAGCCTTGCCGGTCAGGTCGGTGTAGGTATTGAGAATCGCCTTGAGATCCTCGCCGCCGACCACGGAATAGCTCATTTCCTCACCCGGCACGGAGAACTGCACGCGGGAGACCTTTTCGGAACCGACCTCAAAGCTGACCTTGCCCGGATTGTCTACGAACAGGCCGTACTTCTTGTTGGACAGGTAGAACGGAATGTTCTTGTACGCCTGCTCGGTGCCGGTGCCGCCATCCTCGTTCCAGATGTCGACGGTCTGGCCGTTCTTGATGAAGTTGGTAAAGCGCTCACCCAGGCCGTAGATCTTCTCGCCCACGCCGAGGTCGAGCTGTTCGCTCACATGCAGACGGCCTTCCGGATCGGTGACGAGGCCCTTGGCGCGCCAACCGGAGTGCGCGATGACCTTGCCGTCGTACAGGTACTTGAAGTCGATGGTCTCGCCTTTGGCGATTTCGAGGGTCAGTCGGCCGGAGGTGAAGACCCACTTGTCGTCGGCCTCGCTGATCTCAACGTCCGGATCGGTTTCGTTCAAGCCGAACTTCGGGCAGTTGCTGCGATCCTTTTTGAAGTTGATCAGCTTGGTGGTGATCACGTCTTCGCGAGGCGAAGTGACCTCGATGGTCAGGATGCCGCCGTCAAGGGTCATGCCTGCGTTGTAGATCGGAGAGCCGAACGGACAGAACAGCGTGAGCTTCTTCGGCTCGATGTTGGCGGTGTAGACGTTCGCCGCGTATTTGACGTCGAAACCATCCTTGACGAGCCAGCCGCCATTGAGGAACTTCATACCTTGCTCCTTTGCATTGATCGGGTTCGCTTCGGGAAGTCGGATATTGTCGGCTTCCCGAAGACGACCGTCATTCGTTTTTCTTTATTTATAAGTTTATAGATAAGGCTTATGCGACACGTCCGGAAAGACGAATATCTTCCACGGATTCTCCCACGAACACACTCGCCCCAGGCGCCAGCGCATAGGATTCCGTTCCATTGGACCAGTAACGCAGCGCCTTGGCCACCGGCATCGCCACCGTAACCTCACGGGACTCCCCCGCGCCCAGCTCGATCTTGGCGAATCCTTTGAGTTCCTTGGCCGGACGGTCCTCGCTCATGCCATCAAGACCGAGATACACCTGAGCGACCGTCTTTCCGGCACGTTCCCCGATGTTTTCAATGGTGAAGGCCACACGGATCTCGTCGTCCACGCGGCGCACGTCGAGATCGCGGTAGGCGAAGCTTGTGTAGCTCAATCCATGACCGAACGGGAAAAGCACCGGAATCTGCTTGGTGTCGAAGTAGCGATACCCCACGTAGATGTCTTCCGCATAGTCCACATGGCCGACCAGTCCGAACGTGCCGATCTTATGCGCCGGCTCATCGGCGAGCGCGATCGGGAACGTCTCCGGCAGGTGTCCGCTCGGGTTCACCCGGCCAAGCAGCACTTCGGCCAGCGCGGTGCCGGATTCGCATCCCGCGTACCAGTTCCACACAATGGCCTTGGCTTCATCGGCCCATGGCATTTCTATCGGAGAGCCAGCCACGAAAGCGAGAATCGTGTTCGGCGCGACTTCAAGCAATGCTTCGATCAGCTCGTCCTGACCATACGGCAGACGCATGTCGGCACGGTCGCGGCCTTCAAGATCATGTTCGTGGTCAAGCCCGCCCACGAACAATACCGGATCGCCGGATGCCGCGTATTCACTGGCCTTGGCCACAGCCTCCTCACGCAGTTCACGTGCGCGTTCCTCATCGTTGGCCTCGGAACCGGTGGAGTTTTCAAGACTTTCCTCCTGCCAGGATTCGTCCTGGTTGACCTGCAGGGCATCGTATCCGAGCACGTACTCGATTTCCACATTGCCACCAAGCTGGCCGTTGAGTCCCAGCAGGGGCGAGACTTCGTGCAGCGCCTTGATTACGGCCGAGCCGCCACCGTTGGAGTGGATGCGATCGGCGTTCGCGCCGACCACCAGCAATCGGGTCATCTTCTTTTCGTCGAGAGGCAGCAGATTCTCGTCGTTCTTCAGCAGCACGATGGATTCGCGGGCGATCTCCAATGCCTTCGCGGTATGGTCGATGGTCGCGTAGCGTCCCGGCTTGCGGGTTGCACGGGCGTCGCCGAGCATGTGCAGCGCATCCATGACGGCGATCACGCGTTCGACTTTCGTGTCGATGTCGCTTTCCTTGACCTCGCCGTTTTCGATGGCCTTCTTCAGTGGGTTCGCGAAATAGTAATCATCGAAGTTCGGCGTCACCGACATCTCGACGTCCATGCCGACTTCGGCGCTGGCTTTGGTGTCGCGCACCGCGCTCCAATCGGAGACGACGAAGCCGTCGAAGCCGTATTCGTCGCGCAGTATGTCGTCCAGCAACTGCTTGTGTTCGCAGCATTTGGTGCCGTTGACGAGATTGTAGGCGCCCATGACGGAGAGCACGCCGCCATCCTGCACCGCCGCCTCGAAGGCCGGCAGGTAGATTTCGCGCAATGCCCGCTCGCTTACGGTCTCGTCAACGTCGAGTCGGTCGGTCTCCTGGCTGTTGACCGCGTAGTGCTTCGCGCAGGCGGCAACGTCGGATTCCTGCACGCCCTGGATGTAGGCCACGCCCTGTGTGGCGGTGAGCGTCGGATCCTCGCTCATGTATTCGAAGTTGCGGCCGCACAGCGGGCTGCGCTTGATGTTGATGGAGGGGCCGAGGATCACGTCTTTGCCACGTCCGCGCGCTTCCTCGCCGAGCACTTCGCCTGTCATGCGGGCCAGATCGGGATTCCATGTGGATGCGACCGCGGAGCCGGACGGCAGGTAGGTCACATAATCGCGGGTGTTGTACAGCGGCATCCAATTGTCGTTGTGCAGTTCGGCGCGTGGTCCCATCGGACCGTCGTCCATATGGAGGGACGGGATGCCCAGTCGTTCGGCGTTTCCGTTCCTGAACAGGCCGGCGGCATGCACGATGGCGATTTTTTCGTCCAACGTGAGTTTGGCGGTCAGATCCTTGGCTTTGGATTTGTTGGCTTCGGTGATTACGGTCATGGTTTCTTCTTTCTTCGCTCGTCAGCGGTACGGCTGGCTAAAGTCGTTTTGCTTGTCTCTCTTGTCAGCCGACGGTTATCTTGAATCCGATCGGCAGGGCTTGTTGCGCACAATCACGGGGCAATGGCGAAATTTTCATCGCTTCGTTGGTACGTTCGAATTCCACCGCTCCCGCTCCGAGCTGCTCCACCGACTTGACGATGCCGTTGAATGGCGGTTTCACACCGTCGTGATATGCGGCGAAGGTTGGCAACACGAGTGTTTCACTAGCGGTTTCACAGCCGTCTTCGATATTGTTCGGATTCAGGCAGAAGGCGTAGATCGCTCCGTTCTTCGTGGTGAATCTCCAATCGGCGCAGGTCCATTCGACTGGCTTCTGATCGGCGAACATGCCGTCCTCCTGCTTCGTGGGGCCTTCCTGCGCGAGCTTCCACGGGCGGGTTTCGTAGATGCCTTCGCCGTTCGCACGCAACCACTCGCCGATGCCGAGCAGCAGTTCACGGTCATGGTCGGAGATCGAGCCGTCGGCGCGCGGGCCGACGTTCAGCAGCAGGTTGCCGTTCTTCGACACCGCATCAATCAGCGAAACGATCAATTCGGCAAGCGTCTTGTATTCCAGCGAATCCGTGTAGCACCATGAATTGCGGGCGATCGCGGTGTCCGTCTGCCAGACGAACGGCGTGGTGTCGGCGAAGCCGCCGCGTTCCACATCGACGATTCCGGCGCCCCAGGCGAGACCGTCGTACTTGTAGCAGATCGAAACATTCCGTCCCCACTCGATGCCGCGGTTGTAGTAGAAGGCCGCGAGTTTCCTCATATACGGCTTGAACGATTCATGCTGCACCCACCAATCGAAATACAGCAGTTCCGGCTGGTAGCTGTCGATGATCTCGCAGACGCGCAGCAGCCAGTCCTCCAAGTATTCGTCGGTCGGTGCCGGTGTGCTGTGGATGTCGGACTCATTCGGCTCGGGCATGGCCGGCCAGTAGAAATCGCCCTTCTTCATCGGCTCCTTGACGTCGGAATCGAAATCCTTGCCATGGCCCATGAACCACCAGTGCTCGGCACGATGGTTCGATGTGGCGAAATGCATGCCATGCTCACGCGTGGCATCGCGCAGTTCGCCGATGATGTCGCGGTGCGGGCCGGTCTCCCAAGTGTTCCAATGCGACAGCTCGCTGCGGTACATCTGGTAGCCGTCATGATGTTCGGAGACCGGGAAGTAGTATCGCGCGCCGCTCGCCTTGAACAGGTCGAGCCATTCGTTCGCGTCGAAGCCTTCGGCGGTGAACATGCCGATGAAGTCCTTGTACCCGAAGTCCTTCTGCGGACCGTAGGTGTTCACGTGATGCTCGAATTCCGGATAGCCTTCGATATACATGTTGCGCGAATACCATTCGTTGCGGTATTCGGGAACCGTGTAGAGGCCCCAGTGCGTGAAAATGCCGAATTTCGCTTCGGTAAACCATGACGGAATCGGAGCCTGGCTCAACGATTCCCAGGTGTCGGCGTATGGGCCGGCCTCGATGATGGCTTCGATCGTGCTCATATTCATCATTGAATGCGCTCCTCAACCAGCGGCTCATGCCCACTGCCATGTTCAAGGGGGCTTTCCGGACACGTCACGGCCGGAATGCCATGGGCGACAAAAGATATTGGTTAAACGTGTGAATGTCGAACCGGATAAAAGAAGGGGCGTCGAATCCGGTTCGAAAAGTCTCGACGCCCCTGATTCTTCAGTTATATGGCCACGGGAAACGTTGCGGCCGGAACGTCAATGCTCCAACCACGACGCCTGGAATCACTCGCTGTATTCCTTGACGATCTCCTCGCGAGCCTTGATCAGATCCTTGGCGTTGTCCTGATCGACCTTGAGGACGTCGGAGTAGCCGAGGTTCTCGATCTTGGTGCGGGCCTCGCTGAGGACCTTCTTGAAGTTGCCCGCGGCGGTGATGGCCTGCCAGGATGCGTTCACCGTCTCGGTCTTCACGGAGCTACGGGTTGCGGAAACCGTGGAATCTTCCTGCGGAGTGGTGTAGGACGCGCCGGCCGCAACGGAGAGCTTGCCCGCCTTCTGCAGGTAATCGATGTCGTTGGTGGCGCCTTCCATGTGCTCAGACCAATCCTTGAACAGTTCGGACTCATCCTGGTTGGATGCCCACAGCAGCGGGTTGTAGGCTTCACCGGTGTTCGGGTCGATGTCGTTCTGAGACACGGCCTTGAAGTTCAGCTTGGAGTATCCGTCATCGTAGGTGGAGCCGCCGAGGTCGTCGGAAACCTGCAGATTGGCGTGGTCACCGGTCATGGCCTGCTGTCCGAATTCGGTCAGGGTCGGGTTCTTGCCGTCGGAGTCGGTGGTGAAGCAGCCGAGGTCCTGCGGGCAGGCGGCACCGCCGGAGTTGGAGGAAGCCGCGTAGATGCCTTCCGGAGAGTACAGCCAGTCGATGAACTTGGCCAGACGCGCCTTGTTCTTGGCCTTGGAGCCGATGGCGATGATGGTTGCGCCGTCGCCGTCAGGCTGGAAACCTGCGGAGTAGACCTTCATGCTCTGCAGCGGGGCCAACATGAAGCCGACTCCGTTGGCCTTGTTCTCATCGGAGTTCATACGGGGCTTGCCCAGCCAGCTCCAGATGGAGAGCATGGTCTTGCCGTTGGTCACCTTGGTCTGCATGGTGTCCCAGTCCTGCGTGGTGGAATCCGGGTCGACGATGCCGGCCTGCTCGCACTTGTTGAGGAATTCCAGAGCCTGCTCGTAAATGCCGCCCTCCTGGGTCGCCGGCTGAACGTCCGTTCCGTCGGCGGAGATGAAGACGGAGCCTTGGTTGGTGTAGCCAAACCAGTTGCAGATGGAAGCGGCGTTCTGCATCACGTCGCCGTCCCAATCCTTGAACAGGGAGAGCGCGTAGATGTCGTCTTCGCCGGTATCCTGGCGGGCGCGATCCTGCATCTGCTTCAGCACGTCGACGAAACTGTCGAGGTCCTTGATCTCCGGATAGCCGATCTCCTTGTAGATATCCCAACGGATGTATGGAGCGGCGCCCGGCTCATTGCCTTCGGACGGATCGGTCGGAGACTGGGAGGACACGGCCTGAGGCACGCCCCACACGCCGTCCTCGCCAGCCTGTTCGGTAATGGCCTTGACTGCGGAATCGTACTTCTTGACGTTCTCCATGCTGGAGTAGTACGGGGTCATGTCGGTGATCAGCTTGGCCTTGACCAGCTTGTTCAGACGACCGTTGCCGGTGCCGACGATCACCAGATCGCCGAGGTTACCCGAGGCGGAACGGGTATCGAACACGGTGTCGCCACCGGAAACGTTCGGAGCGATGATGTTCAGCTTGATGTTGAACTTGTCTTTGACGATCTTGGCGAACCATCCGGACTTCTGCACACCCTGGCTGTTGGCGAGGGAGTCAAAGACCTCGACGGTCATCTCCGAGCCGTCATCCGTGGTGTCGCTGGCATCATTGCTGCTGCCGCAAGCCGCCACGGAGAACAGCGTGGCTGCGGCGACGCCGGCGGCCAGCACCGTGGTGAACTTCTTCTTGAGTTCCATTGCGGAAACCTCCTTGTATCCTTTTTCTTTAAATCTCAGTTATGGGGTAAAAGCCTGTTTGCCATGCCGGGCCGTGACTCGCCTTGCGGCCAGCATCCGGCCCGGCAATGCCGTCTGGAATCAGCCCTTGACCGCGCCGAGCATCATGCCCTTGACGAAGAAGCGCTGGAAGAACGGGTACGTGAACATGATTGGCAGAACCACTATCACGGAAACCGTCATTCGTATCGATGTCGGTGTTGCCGCAGATGCCAGGGCGCTTACGTTCGCGGCGTTCGCCTTCACGGAATTGGCCAGTGCGGACGCCTGGTTGATGTACGTGTACAGAAGGTACTGCAGCGAGTAGAGCTTCGAGTCGGTCATGTAGATCAGGGTGTCCTGGAAGGAGTTCCACTGGTTCACGGCCGAGAAGATGGCCACCGTCGCGAGGATCGGGGTGCACATCGGCAGCACGATCTTGTAGAAGATCGTCAGGGTGTTGGCGCCATCGACCTCGGCCGCTTCCTGCAGAGACGCCGGAATGGACTCGATGTAGGTCTTGACCAGGATGATGTTGAACGGCTGCACGACCGCCGGGAGGATGTAGACCCAGAAGTTGTTGGTCAGGTGCAGGTTCTTCATGGTGATGAACATTGGGATCAAGCCTGCGTTGAAGTACATCGTGATGACCACGAAGCGGTACCAGAACGACCGAGCCCACATCTTCTGCTGGGTGAACATAAAGCCGAGGTAGGCGGATGCGAGGACTGTCAGCACAGTGCCGATGACGGTACGTGCGACGGAGATCCAGGCCGCGGTGGCCAAGCCATCGAGGCTGAGCACGTCCTTGTAGTTCTGCAGATGGAATCCCTTGAACCACCACATCACCTCGCCCGCCGCGGAAGCGTTGTTGTCGGAGAACGAGTTGATGATCAGGTAGTAGAACGGGTACACGCAGATCAGCGTGAACAGGGACAGGACGATGATGTTGAAGACGTTGTAGACCTTCTCGCCGGTAGTGCGGCGCATTGCCGCAGGAACGCTCTTCTTGACCTTTGCCATGATGATTCCTTTTTCCTTTCCCGGTTGGATCAGACGATTCCCACGCCACGCAGACGCTTGGAAAGCGAGTTGACGATGAAGAGCAGAGCCACGGAGACCAAGGACTTCAGCATCGAGATCGCGGTACCGAGCGACAGGCTGGACTGTCCAAGGCCGACGTTGTACACGTACAGGT
>CAVAQZ010000020.1:34902-36654 GCA_963590945.1 Dysosmobacter segnis | reverse complement strand
CTCTTTCTCCAAACGTTTTGAAAGAGCATCCAGAATTGTCTGATACCCCTTTACCGCAGTGGCTTGACTTCCTTTATTTCTCTCTAAAATATTCGTACAAACATGTGTGTACTGTTCTATTGCCACCTTACCAAAATCCGCATATACCGGGAATTGATTTATAATGGCAACGGCAACTTCCTTATCAATATATGGAATCACGGATGCAAATTGCATCACTTTTTCTTTTGATAGATTACGAAAGGAATCTAATTTCAATGCCTTTTTACAGATTCCTCACTAACATATCTTTTGGGCAGATTCTTCACTACGTTTTCCTCCTCACCCCGCATAAGCATCCTCTGCAAGGCTCTTGAAATTCCGTTTCCGCGACCACCGCTTTTCCTCTTCACTCTCCGGGATATTACTCAAGTCCGTTCTGTCGCCGGCAGAATTTCGAATCGTAGGCAAAAGGCCTACGCTGCCTGAAGGCGGTGCCGATATGCCCATGTCCCCGAAGCCTCGCCGTATGGGACGTTTTGGGGACATGGGTCAAGGTCCGTGAAAGCGAGAATCGGCTGGCGATAGCCGTCATGGGACAGCTGGAATGGGTCCATGCCGTTCTTCAGGCGGAATCACAGATGTGAAGGTCAGCTTTCCGCTTCAGTTTTCCAGATTCCCGACCAGGTATTCAGAATCTCCGCTTTGTCGGTCTTCCTGAACAGGAGGAAGGCATTGGCGAAGAACAGGACCGTGCATACCAGCAGGAGAACAACATCGGCAACGCCGACCCCCTGCGACAGTACGCCGCCTCCGCTCTGTGCTTCCGAGCCGAGGAAGAAGACTGCGTCGATGGCGGTATGCAGGAGCATGCTAATCCAAATATCCCCTGTCTTCAGGTAAATGACGGCGAACAGGAAGCCCAGGCACGCCGCATAAACGACTTGGAACACCGTGGCGACGGGGTTCGCTCCAGCCAAAATGTTGGCGCTGTGGATCAGTCCGAAGATAATACTGGTGGATACGATGACCGGTACGATCAGCCGCTCTCGATTCCTGCTTCTCATCACAAGGCAAATCGGGATGACTCGGCACACAGTCTCCTCGCCGATTCCCGGCTGCAGCCCCATCAGCAGCGCCGCGCCAAAATTTCCGTAGCTTTCCTGTTCCAGAATGCTGGCGACCAAGCTGAATACGCATATCGCCAATACGCTCCATCCAAGGAGGAAAGACGCCCCGAATCTTCTTGCGTTGAAGAAGCCTCGCAGATTCTTCCTGAATATGAGCCAAAACAGCAACAGCACGATCACGGAAGACAACAGCTGCATCGCAGTGGCGACCAGTCCCAGATCACTTGTTTTGATATGGTCCAACGAACCGTACATGACCATGGATGCGACTCCATCGGCAATAATCGCCATGATCTCCACAACCGCTTCCGCTAGCACAACGGCAACAACCACCGTTACCAACGCGTATGCGACAGGATGCGATTCAGACCATTTGCTTTTGTTTTTCATTGGTCTTTCCCCTTCCTTTTTAGACCATATTCATTCTAAGTCGGGAAATGATCTTTGCCAGGAAACATACAGGGAGGTCCCGCAATCCCATCATCGGATTGCAGGACCTCCCTGATTCGATTTGTCCGTGAGCGGCGGCCGGGCGTCCAGCGGCCGGTCGGTCCGTAGACGGTCAGCAACCGTTCAACAGTCAGCGTCCGGAGTGTTCCTTGCGGGAACGCACCACCACGATCGCGACCGCCACGACCACCAG
>CAVAQZ010000020.1:0-34136 GCA_963590945.1 Dysosmobacter segnis | reverse complement strand
TGAGCCGCGCTTGCCGCACCCAGGAAATCATACTGGTAGTTGTAATCGTACGAATGGGTGCGGTCTCCTTCGGCGTCATCGTATATGAACACGGTCGGGGTGTTGATGGTCATGTCGTAGTAGGAAAGGTAGAAGTAGCCGTCAAGCCCCCAGTTTCCCCAGCTGTTCTTGATGATCCACGCGCCATCTCCCGGAGGGGTGATCCTGTCTGCGGGATCGGCATCCAGGTCGCCGAAATTGTCTTTGGAATACGTATCGTCCCATCCGACGATGGCGACCGCATGGTTCAGTGCGGTCGATTCATCGCCCGTGGTGACGTACTTGTTCACGTACTGCGCATAGTTGGAGTTGAAATACCGCTTTTGGAAGTTGGCGAAGTAGGTGATGGCCACTGCGCCGTTGTTCATCAAAGACTTCTTGATGGAGTCCAGAGCGGCGGAATCGAATACGTAATCCTCGCTGTAATCCGTCTTCGAGGAGCTGAAGGGCTCGCTGAATGTGGCCGTGTTCGGAAGCTGGTCAACATTCTGCACATAGGCAGCCGCCTCACTGCGGTACGCCTCGCTAGGCCCCTGCTCGTCTTCCGAATAGTCTTCGCTTCTATCGTCGGGAACCAGACTGTAGGGAAGGTCTTCTTCGGTCACGGCTCCCTGCCAGCTGGCCAATGTTGCAAGGGAGTACGTGTAGTATCCTCCCTTGTTCAACACCTGTTGAGCTATTGGTTCCTGCACGCCCTCCCTGACCTTCACGGAGTTTCCCTCGCCTATCTGATCGTGAAGATCCATCGGCGATGTCAGCAGCGATGACTTCTCATAGGTTTCCTCACCCAAGGGAGAGTTTCCGAACCAGGCCAGCTGCAGTTCGGAAAGATCCGGCTCGCTTTGACCATCAAGACCGGTCACGCCTTGCTTGAGCATGTTGCTTTCCAATGCCGCCATGGTGGCGAATGTCCAGCACGTGCCCCAGTGTCCTTGGTTCTTCACGCTCGTGACGTAATTCGAGCCGTCCACATCACGCAGATCGTATTTTTCAGGCAGCTCCTCGTCGGAGAACGCCATGGGTTCGTCGGCGGAATAATTGTGCAGCGCCTGCACGTTCAGATTGCCGCCGGCGATTCCCTCATACTGAATGTTGTCCGGCAGCGGTGCCGCATAGACGGATGGTGCGGTAACGCCCAGTCCGAGGGCCGCCGCAACGGCGAATGCCACAGTGGTCTTCTTCACCTGATGTTTCCTCATATTGCTCTCATCTCTTTATGACGGGAGGTCTTGAATTCTGTTGGATTCAAGACCTCTCGACCCCAATCGGGTCTGCAAACGATTGTGTTTGCTTAGAAACGGCGGTCAGCTGGTCAATCAGCGATCGGAGTGTTCCTTGCGGGAAC
The DNA here is from genome assembly GCA_963590945.1 of Dysosmobacter segnis. Classification (GTDB taxonomy): domain Bacteria; phylum Actinomycetota; class Actinomycetes; order Actinomycetales; family Bifidobacteriaceae; genus Bifidobacterium. The sequence continues at coordinate 32,752 of CAVAQZ010000020.1, read as the reverse complement.
GCACCACCACGATCGCGACCGCCACGACCACCAGCACGACCACCACGATGGCGACGCCGGCCACAGCGGCACCGGTCCTCGCGATGGAATTCGTCGTGGACTTGCCGGAAGCATCAGCTTTGCCGGACGTGCTCTTACCGGAATCCTTGCCGGAATTGGAATCCTTATCCTTGCCGGAATCATCCGGAGTCGGGTCGGGATCCGGAGTCGGCTCAGGCTCAGGCTCGGAAGCCTTCACGGTAAACGCCTTCAACTCGACATTGCCCGTGGAGAAGACCTCGTAGTCGCATCCGTATACCGACGGTAGGGTCTGACTGCTCGCGTCGATGTCATCCGCGGTGATCTCCACGGCATCGGTCCAATTCATGCCATCATCCTGGCTGATGTAGCTCTGGCCGGCGGAAACCTTGGCTTCCTGATAGCTCATACGCGTTTCATCCGCCATCTCATCTGGGTCGGCGATATCCCTGGAAGCGATTTCCAGCGGCACGTAACGTCCGTCACGGCCTTCCACCGTCTCCACGACGGAGAACCGCTCCCCCGCCCGCAAATCGATCTGTTCGTCAAGATCGATCGTGTGATAGCCGGCGAACTCGATCGACCGCTCACCCTGCGCCACCAACGTGCCGTCCGTCGGACCGGTCGCATCATCGTCGAGCTTGTACACCTCGTACTCGACCGTGGAATTCGGATTGACGCTCATCACCGAAACCGCGGCCAGCTGCTCATGGCCCTTGGCCGTGAACACATTCGCGAACCGCGCATCATCGCCAAAGGCGTTCGGTCTGATCTGAGCCGCGCTTGCCGCACCCAGGAAATCATACTGGTAGTTGTAATCGTACGAATACGCGCCGGATCCCTCAACGTCATCGAACATGAACACCGTCGGGGTGCTGATGGTCATGTCGTAGTAGGAGAGGTAGAAGTAGCCGCCATCTCCCCAATCGGAGCCCCAGCTGTTCTTGATGATCCACGCGCCATCGGCCGGAGGCACGTTTCTGTCCTTGGGATCAGCACTGGGATCACCGAAATTGTCTTTGGAATAGTTATCGTCCCAGCCCACGATGGTGACCGCATGGTTTACGGACGTGGCGCCGTCGCCCGAAGTGATGTATTTGTTCACATACTGCGAATACGTATGGGAATTGAAATACTCCTTCTTGTTGGTGGCATGGTAGCTCATGGCTACGGCCCCATTGTTCATCAGGGCTTTCTTGATGGCGTCCTGCGCTGCGGAGTCGAATACGTAATCATCGCTGTAATCCGTCTTCCCGCCACCAATGGCAACGGTGAACGTGGCCGGGCTCGGAAGTTGGTTCACATTCTGAACATGCATGGTCGAAACATTGCGATGTTCCTCACCAGGGCCCTGCTCGTCATCCGAATAGCCTTCGCTTCTATCATCGGGAACCAGACTGTAGGGAAGATCCTCTTCGGCAACGACTCCCTGCCAGCTGGACAAAGCCGCGATGGAGACCGTGTAGAGCCCTCCCTTGTTCATCACACGTTTGACGAGTGGTATTTGAGTGTCGCCCTTGGTCTTCACCGAGATGCCTTCGCCAACCTGATCATGAAGATCCATCGGCGAGGTCAGCAAAGAGGACTTCTCATACGTCTCCTCACTCAACGGCGTGCTCGCGAACCAGGCCAGCTGCAGTTCGGAAAGATCCGGCTCGCTCTGGTCATCAAGACCGGTCACGCCATGCTTGAGCATGCTGCTTTCCAACGACGCCATGGTGGCGAATGTCCAGCACGTGCCCCAGTGTCCTTGGTTCTTCACGCTCGTGACGTAATTCGAGCCGTCCACATCACGCAGATCGTATTTGGCGGGCAGATTTTCCTCGGAAAGAGCCATGGGTTCGTCGGCGGAATAGTTATACAGCGATTGAACGTTAAGATTGCCTCCGGTACCGCCCACATACTGGGTGTCATTCGGCAACGGTTCCGCATAGGCGGCCGGAATGCCGAACCCCAATCCGAGGGCCGATGCGACGGCCAGCGCTGTCGCGCTTCGTTTTATCTGCTTCTTCATTCTTTCTCATTCTTCCGTGTTGGAGAGGGCAAGTATCCCCCGTATACGGTGCTTGAACGGAGACGGATTCGCTGCTATTGCGCTCGTCGGACCGGTCGACACGCTCCCTGAAGATACCTAAAATCCCCCTTTGATTCCACTACGGATTATACCCGTTGAATGAGTCCGATTTCGCTTAATAGTCGATGCCGTTTTCCATGGCCTGTTCCAGCCATGTTTCGGTCACGATCGGAATGCCGTAGTCGCGTGCCTTGCGCGCCTTGGTCGATTCGGAATAGGGGTCGGCCGCCACTACGAGCTTCACTTGTTTGGTCACATACGGTTTGACGTCGAGTCCCATGACTTCCAGTTCGTCCTCCCAGTCGGACCGTCGCCGGCGCATGGCTCCTGTGAGCACCACGCTGTCCCCCACGCGCAACCGGAAATTCTCGGGCAGGCATGGATTGAAATCATCGGTGGTGATTCCGTTGTGCGCATTGCCTTCCGTTTGACCGGCCGTTTGACCGGCCGTTTGCGTGTGGCTGTCGCGTGGCATCCATTCGAGTCGCGCATAACGCGAAAGATCCGGCCAATGTTCCTCCGCCTGTTTCGCGGCGATGAGTCTGCGGTTCCATCCCGGCCATTCGTGGTCGGCTTCCATGAGCCTGCCCAATAGCAGCGCGGTGGCATGCGCGTCGCTTAAGGCGCTGTGCGCGTCCTCATTGGCTATGTCGAATGTACGGCAGCAGTCGGCGAGGCTGCCGACGCCGATCAGGGAGCGTGCCAGTTTCATCGTGCACAGCATGGTATGGGGATTCACGGGAATGTCGAATCCAAGTCTTCGGTATTCGGCAAGCATGAACTTCGAATCGAATGCCACATTGTGCGCCACGAGAACGCGCCCCGCAAGCAGGTCCCGCAGTTCGGCCGCTATGCCTTCGAACTCCGGGGCGTGAACCAATTCGGCCGCGCTGATGTGGTGTATCCATTGCGCGCCGATATCGCGGTGTACGCGAATCAACGTCTCATGTTCGTCTTCGAGCGTACCGTCGGGCGCAACATGGACCAGCCCTATTTCGATGGCACGGTCGCCGCGTGCCGGACTCAATCCGGTGGTCTCGAAATCAACGACCGCATATCCTTTGGAATTCATCACGTTTGCCAGTATATGCGTCATTGGCTGTTCGACATGTTCGTCACCTTCTGTTTTGCAAATGCCGCTTGATGAAATACACGGCATAGCACAGCGCGATGAACGGAATCATGTAGAACAGGGCACGCCTTTGGGATGGGTCGAACACCACAAGCACGCATGACAGGGTGCTGGTGACGAGCGCGGCCCATGGCACGAACGGATATCCGGGAGTACGGTATTTCAGTTCGTCCGCGGTATGACCGGAGGCTATCCACTGTTTTCTGAAACGTATCTGGCATACAGCGATGGATATCCACACGATGATGCCGGACAGTCCTGAGATCGATACCAGCACCAGATATACCGAGGATGCGGCGGTCACGCTGGAAAGCAACGCCAGCAGGCCACCGGCCATGCTCAGGCAAAGCGCGCGCATCGGCACTCCTCGCTTGTTGGTTGCGGCGATCTTGCGGTTGATCACGTCCTCATTGGCCAGCGACCACATCATGCGTGTTGCCGCGTATAGTCCGGAATTGGCTGTGGACAGGACGGCCATGAGGACCACGAAGTTCATCACGTCACCGGCGAATGGCAGGCCGATGGAATGGAGCACCAGAACGAACGGGCTCTCCCCCACGCCGGCGTCCTGCCATGGAATCAGCGCGGCCATGACCACGATGGAACCTATGAAGAACAGAACAAGTCTGAACAGTGTGGTGCGAATCGCCTTGGGAATCGCCTTTTCCGGATTTTTCGCCTCGCCTGAGGTCACGGCAACCACTTCAGTTCCCGAGAATGCGAAATTCACGGTCAGCATCATGGTGAATACCGGCATGAAACCGTTGGGGAACAAACCGTCTTTCGTGAAATTCTCGAACAGCGGCGCATGATCGTATCCGGAAATCGGCAATATGCCGAATATGGCCAGACCACCTACGCAGATGAACAACACGATGGCCGCCACCTTGACGAAGGAGAACCAGAATTCCGTTTCCGCGAAAAAACTTGCGGAGAGCGCGTTGGACATGAAGATCACAACGATGAACAGCACGCTCCATACCCAAACCGGCACCTGCGGAAACCATCTTTTCATGAGCAGGCCGGCGGCCGTGAATTCCGACCCCAGTGCGACCGTCCAATTCAGCCAGTACAGAATCGCCACCGCGAAACCGGTCGCCGGGCCTATGAACCGGGTCGCGTAGACGTGGAACGAGCCGGATTCCGGTATGGCCACGCAAAGTTCGCCGAGGGTCAGGGTGACGAGGTATACGATTACCGCGCCAATGGCATAGGCCATGACCGCTCCGAGCGGGCCAGCTTGGTTGATGATGTATCCGGAGCTGAGGAACAGTCCCGTGCCGATCACACCACCTAATGAGATCATTCTCAAATGGCGTGTGCTCATTTTACGTTCCAGCTCGGTATGGATCGCGTCCACTGGTTTGTCTTCCGAAATATCGACCATCGATTTGTCTCTTGTTCCGTTACGTGAAGACAGCAGTGGGGGTCGAAACCCTTCTCAGGTCTCGACCCCCACTGCTGCTGTTACGCCCGATCGCATGCAACCGGAACGTTCACGAATCAGTTCTCGTCGGCGGCGAGCTCGTCGGCGACTGCCGCGGCTGCGGAAGCTGCCTCAATGCTGCTGGCTTCCTCATCTTCAGCTTCTTCACCAAGGAAGGCGCTCAAGTCCAGGGTTTCACCCTCGGACTTGAAGGTGACGGCACGCATGCCGGCAAGCAGGCCCTTGGAACGGCCGACTTCCTGCACTGCGGAGCCGAGCTGACCGTTACGCATGATGGCCTGGATGAAGGCGTTCGGATCCATGCCGTACTGCTGGGCGATGGAAGCGAGGAAGTTGAACACGTCGGCCTGGGAGACCTGCACGTCCATCTTCTCGGCGAGGACGTCGAGCACCATCTGGTCGCGGAGTTCCTTCTCGACGACGGCCTCGGCCTCTTCCTTCTGCTCCTTGGTGGCGTTGGACGGGTCAGCGGTCACGTTCTTGAGCTGCTGCTCGACCATATCGGCCTTGACGCCCTTCGGCACCGGAATCTCCTGGCCGTCTTCGAGCTTGGCGATGAAAGCGTCGCGGGCGGCGGTGGCCTGGCGGCCTTCGGCGTCGCGGGCGGCGGCCTTCTTGATGTCTTCCTTCAGCTCGTCCAGGGTGTCGAACTCGGAGGCTTCGGAAGCGAAGTCATCGTTGAGCTCCGGCAGCTCTTCGGCCTTGACGGAGTTGACCTTGACCTTGATCTGGGCCTTCTGGCCCTCGTGCTCGCCAGCTTCCAAGGTGCCTTCGAAGGTGGTCTCCTCGCCGGCGGACAGGCCGTCGAGAGCCTCATCCAGACCGTCAAGCATGGTCGCGGAGCCGAGCTCGTAGCTCACGCCTTCCTGGGAGTCGACCACTTCGCCGTCGATCTCGGCGGTCAGGTCGATGTTGGCGTAATCGCCCTTGGCTGCCGGACGATCCACACCCACGAGGGTGCCGAAGCGCTGGCGCAGGGCTTCCAGACGGTTGTTCACGTCTTCGTCGGTGATCTCGGCCTTGGCGACCTCGATCTCCATGCCGTTGAGTTCCGGCAGTTCGATGTCCGGGCGACGTTCGACGGTGGCCACGAACTTCAGCTTGGTCTCATCCTTGGCGGATTCCGGAACTTCCTGAACGTCGATCTCCGGCTGGGCCATCGGATGGAGGCCCTTCTCTTCGAGAGCCTTGGAGTACAGCTCCGGCACACCATTGTTCACGGCCTCGCCAGCGACGGCACCAAAGCCGATGCGCTGGTCGATGATCTTGCCGGGCACGTGACCCTTACGGAAGCCAGGCACGTTGACCTGCTTGGCGATTTCCTTGCGGGCTTCGTCGAGATACGGGTTGAACTCCTCCGGATCGACGGTGATGGTGAGCTTCACCTTGGTCGGCTCAAGATTCCTGACGCTGATTTTCACGCTTGCGCTCCTGAAAAATACGGTTCTTCACATTTCTGCCGTTAGGCAACCTCTACATGATAGCGCGACTTACGGACTCTGCGATCAGCGACACCTGCCAGTCGCGCGCGCCCTGCTCTTTCAGGAAAGCCGCCACATCACGTTTGCGCGGACTGTCGGTCCAACAGAGATTGCGAATGTACTGGGGTTTGATGATGACGTCGGCCGGAGTCCGCGTGTCTTCCGCTATCTGCGAAACCGCTTTGCGCGCCTTGTTCAAGGTTTTCAGGCGATTCGGATAGCGCGATTCCCACTCCTTCACCGATCTGGGAGCCGCTCCCTGCTGAGATTCGCCGGTTTTCTGCTTCGAGGAGTCAAGGACGGGCCATTCGCTTTCCGGAAGGTCGAGCGCATCCTGGATGACCTTCTTCCACAGGCTCGGTTTGATTTTGCGCTGGATCGGCGCATAGCGTTCGAACATCTTCTCGCGGGCCGCGTCGGAATGGATGCGCACGCGTTCGTTCAGCGAACGAATCGCACGGAACTGCGCCGCGTTATGAGGTTTTCTTTTCGCCGCTTCGATGATCGACTCGTCCGACAGCAGCAATGAGGGCGAGATGTCGTATTCGCACGCCAGTTCGTCTCGTTTCATCCATAACGCCCTCGCCACGGCCAATGCCTGGCGGTCCTTCATGATTCCCGTGATCCTTGAAATGCGCAGCCATGGAACGGGATGCTCCTTACGCGGCCCCAGACCATGTTCGAGCGCGTAGGCAAACTCCTCTTCGGCCCATTCCATTTTGCCTTGGCGTTTGAGCTCCGCCCGCATGCGTCGTTCAAGCTCGATGAGCAGCTCCACGTCCAGAGCCGCGTAGTTGCGCCAATCCCTGGGCAAAGGCCTGTACGACCAGTCGGCAGCGGAGTGCTCCTTCGCCAACGTGATTCCAAGAAAATGCTCCGTGACCGAAGACAGTCCGAACCGGTGCAGGCCCAGAAGCCGCGCCGCTATCTCCGTGTCGAACAATCGCCGCGGTTTCAATCCAAGGTCCGCGAAACCGGGCAGGTCCTGCATCGAATCGTGCAGAATCCAAACGGCGTCACCGACGGCCTGGTTGAAATCGTTCCAATCGACTCCGGCCTTGTTCAACGCCTGAGGGTCGAGCAATCCGATGCCGGCGCCCTCGCGTTTGAACTGCACCAGCCAATCCTCATGACCGTACCGATAGCCGGACGCACGTTCCGCGTCCGCCGCCAAAGGTCCGGTCGAAGCGGCCAGATCACTGCAATAATCACGGAACGCCTGCGCCGTGTCGATTACGTTCGGCACGCCTTCGCGCGGTTCGGACAACAGCCTCGGCTCGTCGTCAATCAACGGGTGTTTCCTCCTCGGATTGCGTCATGGTGCGGAGGAATCCGGCCCACATTCCAACCTGCAGACCAGCGTCTAGACCTCCATCGGCATAGTCTAACGGCGTCCATGACACACGAATCTCGCATCCCGTGCTTGGCGTGTTCCCATCAATGCCGAACATGGTGTTCTGGGTTACGGTGACCGTTCCAGAAACATCCTCAACGGCATCGCAGTCAAGGCAATGCATCATGCGGTCCCAGTACATGGAAGGCGTCAGCACGTCATCCTCCGAACTGGGCAACGGCAAAGTCGCGAAGGCCGTGCAACGCCAGTGGGACCGCCAATCCTTACGGAACTTGTGCGAATAGAGCACCATGATCCATCCGCCCGCGCCACCTGTCCCGGCTGGATCGAATCCGGCAAATCCTTCGCCGAATCCACTTGCCGCCATGCCATCGGGCGCTCGGCATTCCAGTTCCACGCCGATGCCGAAATTCGCCATGGCACACGGGACCGGAATCTCCCTGTAGGAGATCCCCTCGATCCGGGGCATGTCCTGCACGCTCAGCACGGCCCGCCAGACCACATCGGGTACGCCATACGGACGGGTCAGACCGGACTGACGCACGTTTTCAGAGGACTCGTCGAAAGCGCGCGAATCCCCTTTGCCTGCACGCACATCGATGGGCGTGCCATTTGGGAAAGCATAAATGTCCGCCATGGTTCAAGACTACGGCAAACGCCCGGTATCCATGGTATTTGGCAGAAATTTCAGCCGCGTCGAATGTGAAGATTTTCATTCGACGCGACTTCGGTCGGCGAAACGTTCGATTGAGGCCCAAACCCGCTTCACTCCCCCTAAACGAAGTTCGCCATACATGGTTTCAGTTCATGCTCGGGCTTCGCCTTAATACACGGTGAATCCGTGCGCTTCGAACTGTTCCACCACACGTTGCTTCATGGCCGCGGACGGACCCTTCTGGTCCTCCAACGGGTACGGGATGCCGAGCTTGTGCCACTTCGGGCGGCCGAGCTGGTGGAAGCCCAACACGTCGATGTGCTCCACCGCGGGCGCGAAGGAATCGCAGATCTTCGCAACGTTCTCCACGTTCTCCTCGGAAGACGTGAGCCCCGGCACGAGCACGAAACGGACCCATATCTTCTTGCCCGCCTTGGCGAGTCTCTGGCCGAAATCGATGGTCGGCTGCAACACGCTTCCCGTTACCTTGTGGTAGGTCTCCTCGTCTCCGGACTTGACGTCGAGCAGACACAGGTCGATGTCGTCTATCATATCGTCGGTGTAGCTCGCTCCAAGGAAACCTGACGTGTCGAGGCAGGTGTGGATTCCCATCTCCTTGGCCGCGCGGAACACCCGGGACACGAACGCGGGCTGCATCATGGACTCGCCTCCGGAGAAGGTGATGCCGCCTCCCGTGGCCTTGAACAGGTCGGCGTATCGTTCGATCTTCTTGATCATGGCCTCGTAATAGACGGGTTTGCCGTCGCGCATCTTCCATGTGTCGGGGTTCTGGCAGTACTGGCAACGCAACGGGCACCCACTGAGGAACACGGTCATACGCGTTCCCGGACCGTCGACGGACGTGTTGATGTCCCACGAGTGCACGAAACCGATGTCTCCGCTCTTCAGCGCGTTGATGCGGTCGCGTCTGTCGAGTCCGATAGGCGATTCGAATCCGGAGAGGCCTCCCATCAACGTTTGGCTTGCGTAGCTCTTCGATTCCTTGAGCATATGCCTTGTTGTGGTGCGGAATTGCATATTGTCAGACATCGATGTCCTTTCATCTGCGATTTTGCCGTTCTGCCCGTTCTGATGCCGTCCCTCCGATTCAGTGTTCGCTTGTGTCGGAACGCAAATCAGTCGGAGGGAACATGCGAAGGGGCGGAGCTTTGTTCAGCCCCGCCCCTTGCCGTTTTACCGCTTCACGCGGCGTGGTTCAATCGTCAGTCGACGACCGCGCCCTGGTGGAACGTACGGGAGATCACGTCGAGCTGCTGCTCCTTGGTGAGCTTGACGAAGTTCACCGCATAGCCGGAGACGCGCACGGTCAGGTGCGGGTACTTCTCTGGGTGCTCGACGGCATCCTCGAGCTGCTCCTTGCGCAGCACGTTGATGTTGGCGTGGTACAGGCCGTGGCCGTTGCCCGCGTCCAGGATGCCCACGAGGTTGCCGATGCGCTCCTCCTCGTCGCGGCCAAGACCGTCAGGGGTGATGGTGTTGGTCAGCGAGATGCCGTCAAGAGCGTCGTTGTAGTCGATCTTGCCGACGGAGAACATGGACGGCAGCATACCGTGGGAGTCCATGCCGTTCTCCGGGTTCGCGCCCGGAGCGTACGGGGTGCCCTTCTTGTGGCCGGACGGGAAGGCGCCGGTGGCCTTGCCGTATTCCACGTTGGAGGTGATGGTCAGGATGGACTGGGTCGGAACGGCGCCACGGTAGACCGGGAGGCGCTTGACCTGGCCCATGACGGTGGAGACGACCCACTTGGCGATGTCGTCGGCGCGATCGTCGTCGTTGCCGTACAGCGGGAACTCGCCTTCGGTGCGGTATCCGACGATCAGATCGTCGTCAGCGCCCTCGACGTACTCCTCCTCGTGGCCCGGGGTGGTCTTCGCGTCCTTGTTGTAGATCGGGTAGACCTTGGCGTACTTGCATGCGGACAGGGAGTCGGCTGCGATCGACAGGCCGGACATGCCGCAACCGAGGGTGCGGTACACTTCCTTGTCGTGCAGAGCCATCTCGATGGACTCGTATGCGTACTTATCGTGCATGTAGTGGATGATGTTCAGAGCCAGCACGTAGGTCTCGGACAGCCACTCGAGAGCCTTCTCGTAGTTGGCCTTGACCTTCTCGTAATCCAGGGAGCCGTCGGCTTCCGGCTGGACCGGCTCGATGACGCCCTTGTCGATGACCTGCATGCCGGTCATCTCGTCGCGGCCGCCGTTGATGGCGTACAGCAGGGCCTTGGCGGAGTTCACGCGAGCTGCGAAGAACTGCATCTGCTTGCCCACGCGCATCGGGGAAACGCAACATGCGATCGCGGCGTCGTCGCCCCAGTGGGAGCGGATTTCCTTATCGGACTCATACTGGATGGCCGAGGTGTCGATGGAGATCTTGGCGCAGAAACGCTTGTAGGCTTCCGGCAGCTTCGGATCCCAGAAGATGGTGATGTTCGGCTCCGGGCCAGGTCCGAGGTGCTCGAGGGTCAGGGTGTTGAGCAGACGGAACGAGGTCTTGGTGACCATGGTGCGGCCGTCGTCGCCGAAGCCCGCGTCGGACCAGGTCGCCCAGTACGGGTCGCCGGAGAAGATCGCGTCGTAATCCTGGGTACGCAGGAAGCGGACGATACGCAGCTTCATGACCAGGTTGTCGATGATCTCCTGGGCGTCGGTCTCGGTGATCGTTCCGGCCTTCAGGTCGCGCTCGAAGTACACGTCGAAGAAGGTGGAGACGCGGCCGAACGACATTGCGGCGCCGTCCTGGCTCTTGACGGAGGCGAGGTAGCCCATGTAGGTCCACTGCACGGCTTCCTGGGCGGTCTGAGCCGGACGGGACAGATCCAGGCCGTACTCGTTGCCGAGGTTGATCAGCTGCTTGAGGGCCTTGATCTGCTCGTCATGCTCCTCACGGAAGCGGATCCAGTGCTCGATCTCCGGCTCGGTGAAGTCGTGGCGGTACGGCACGGAGTCCTTGTCGCGCTGCTTGAACTTGATCAGGGTGTTCACGCCGTACAGGGCCACACGACGGTAATCGCCGATGATACGGCCACGGCCGTAGGCATCCGGAAGACCGGTGAGGATCTTGTTGTGGCGGGCGACCTTGATCTGCTTGGTGTACACGCCGAACACACCGTCGTTGTGGGTCTTGCGGTACTTGGTGAAGATCTTCTTGATTTCCGGATCCGGATCCTTGCCGGCTTCCTTGATGGCCTGCTCGACCATACGCCAGCCGCCGTTCGGCATCATGGCGCGCTTGCACGGAACATCGGTCTGCACGCCGACGATCACATTGTCGACTTCCGGGGAATCGATGTAGCCGGCCGGGAAGGAATCGATTCCGGCCGGGGTGTGGGTGTCGACGTCATAGACGCGCTGCTTGCGTTCAACGGCAAGGTAGTTGTCGTCCAGATACTTCCACAGATGCTTGGTCTTGTCGGTGGCGTCAGCCAGGAAGGACTCGTCGCCCTCGTAAGGCGTGTAGTTCTTCTGGATGAAGTCACGGACATCAATGTCCTTCTGCCAGTTGCCCTCGGCAAAGCCTTCCCAAGCCTTGGCCTGAAGCTCTTCCGGGGAGACTGCCGTTGCATCAACTGCTGCCATATCCACTCCTTCTGGGTGTAGGTTTGGCGACGCATCGTTACGTCGTCGCTGGTTCAAAATTCTATCGTTCCTCGGCTGAGAACTAGCTGAGATTCAGCCCGAATTAACGTGATATAAATCACACACCATGGTTGTTCGCCTTTCGTATCAGGCGTTCTCCGGGTTTTTCGCGAATCGAACGGTCCGGCGCGTTCATGATCTGCGTGTCAGCAGACGGGCCACGTTCTCGGCGGTGCGGGACAGATTGTCCGCCGCATGGTCGACGGCGTCGCGCATGGTGCAGACGCCCGGCGTAATGCCGAAGATGGCGTCGATACCCGAATCATGCAATCGGTCGGCGCCGGTGCCGACGCAGCCGGCCAACGCCACCACCGTGCAGTTCGGCGACGCCTGCTTGACCGCGCGGGCGACCCCCATTGGCGTTTTGCCGTATCGCGTCTGAGAATCGATGCATCCCTCGCCGGTGAAGCAGTAGTCCGCACCTTCGGCCAGCGCCATCAGTCCGGTGGCCTCGATCACCAGTTCGACGCCGGATTGCATGCTCGCTTCGGTGAAGGCCAGGAATCCCGCGCCAAGACCGCCGGCCGCGCCCGCGCCCGGCACGGACTCGATCTCGCGCCCCAACTGTTCTCTGATCACCGCGGCATAGTGGGCCAACGCGCCGTCCAGCCGTTCGACCATGTCGGGAGTCGCGCCTTTCTGGGGGCCGAACACTGCCGACGCTCCACGTGCGCCGACCAATGGATTGGTCACGTCCGAGGCCAGGCGGATGCACACATCGGCGAGTCTTGGATCAAGACCGGATGCGTCCACTGCGGAAAGTCCTGCCAGCGCCGCACCGCCGAAAGGCAACGGTACACCGTCAGCGTCCAGAAACCGTATGCCCAACGCCTGCGCCATGCCGGCTCCGCCGTCGTTTGTTGCCGAGCCGCCCAAACCAACGATGATGTCGTCCACACCATGTTCCAGCGCGTTTTTCACCAGTTCACCGGTGCCATATGTGGTGGTGGTCAGCGGGTTGCGCGTGGTTTCATCGACGTATTGGATGCCGCTTGCCGCGGCCATTTCGATGACCGCGGTGTGTCCATCGCCAAGAATGCCATATTCCGCGTTCGTTGGACGGCCGAGAGGATCGGTGACCGGCACACGCACGATACGGCCGCCTGTGGCGTCCACCAGCGATCTCACGGTGCCTTCTCCACCATCCGCCATGGGAACGCCTACGCATTCGGCTTCGGGCAACGCTCTGAGGATGCCCGCCGTGATGGCCCGCACCGCTTCCTGTGCGGTAAGCGAGCCCTTGAACGAATCCGGGGCGATGACGATTTTCATGGGAACCCTTACGGAAACGTCTGCCTATTTACCGGAGGAATCCTGCGGATCCTGAGACCAGCGTTTCCATTCGCGGTCCTGCTCCTCCCACCTGATGTTGCGTTCCTGCACGATCTTCCACGCGTCCAGCGCATCCTCACGGGTCTTGTACGGGCCCATGCGATGGCTCGCCGGTGAGATCATGCCCAGCTCGGGCTGCTCGGTCACGGTATTGAAGTACCACTGACGCTCCATGGAGAATCCTCCTCAATCCATCAATCGCAATCCGTCAAGATCCGTCAAGCGCAAGCCGCCATCCAGGCCGGCGAATGCCATCGCACCGACCCGAATGACGGCTTACGAGAACTATTCGCGGAACGCGTTCGTCACCGGCAGGCGGCGATCACGCCCAAACGCGAGGGCCGTGACCTTCGGTCCTAACGGGTACTGGCGACGCTTCCATTCGGCACGATCCACCAATCGCATGACCGTATCGACGGTCTCCTCGTCGAATCCGTCCGCCAACAGATCGGCGCGTCCGTGCGCATGCTCGATGTACATGGCCAGCACCTGGTCGAGCAGCTCATACTCCGGCAGGGAATCCGAATCCTTCTGCCCGGGGCGGAGTTCGGCGCTCGGCGCCTTCTCGATCGAATTGACGGGAATCATAACACCGTCCGGCAAAGACGTTCCCACGCTCCCCTGCTCGTTGCCGACGATATGCAGTCCGCCGATGCCCATGCCGGCGGCAGCGGCCTTGTTACGCCAGCGTGAAATCTCCCAGACACGGGTTTTCAGCAGATCCTTGATCGGCGCGTAACCGCCGACCGCGTCGCCGTAAATCGTGGAATATCCACAGGCAAGCTCCGACTTGTTGCCCGTGGCCACAGCAAGCAGATTCTTGGAATTCGAATACGCCATGACAATCACTCCACGAATGCGGGCCTGCAGATTCTCCGCGGACACGCCTTCCAAATCAAGCTGCTTCTGGAACGACACGAACAGCGGCTCGATCGGTTGCACACCATAGTGCGCGCCGATGTTCGCGGCCAGATCGGCCGCATCATCCTTGGAGCCATCGGACGAGTACATGCTCGGCATGGAGATGCCGTACACATTCGAGCCACCGACCGCATCCGCGGCCATCGCCGCCACCAACGCGGAGTCAATGCCGCCTGACAGGCCAAGGCACACGCCCTTGAAATGGTTCTTGGCCATATAGTCCTTCAGACCCAACACGCAGGCGGTGTACACCTCCTCGTCCGGATCGAGCTTGGCTGCGATGGAACCGGCCTGCTGACGCTCCGCGGACGTATCCAAATCGAAGAACCCCAAGTCTTCCATGAACATCGGCGAGCGCTGCAGCAGAGTGCCGTCCGCGTCCACCACGAAGCTGCCGCCGTCGAACACGAGGTCATCCTGGCCTCCGACCTGGTTGAGGTAGATCATCGGGGCGTTCACTTCGGCCGCGCGGCGCACCGCGAGGTCGTATCGGGTGTCGGTTTTGCCTTCCTCATATGGCGAACCGTTCATGGTGAGCAACAGGTCGATGTTCTGTTCGGCGAGTTCCGCCACCGGTCCGCCGTCCTGCCAGATGTCTTCGCAGATGGCCACGCCGATACGGGCGCCGTTCACGTCGAGCACCATGGATTTGTTGCCTGGACTGAAGATGCGGAATTCGTCGAATACGCCGTAGTTGGGCAGGAAGTGCTTGTCGTATCCGGCCCAGACCACGCCGTCGTGCAGCACGACGAGTCGGTTGCGCGGCTTGGAGTTCTCCGGATCCGTTCCCACGGTTCCGGCCACTACGTAAAGGTGGCCGAGTCCGTCCGCCGCGAGTTCGGTGGCGAGCCAGTTGGCTTTGTTCCAAGCGGCTTCGCGGAAGGTCGCGCGCAGGGCGAGGTCTTCGATCGGATATCCGGTGAGGGTCATTTCGGGAAAGACCACCACTTGGGCGTTGTTTTGCGCGGCCAGATGAGCGTTGCGCATGATTTTGTCGGCGTTGGCGTCGAGGTCTCCGACGCAGGTGTCTATCTGTGCGAGGGCGAAGCGTACGTTTGTCATGGTTTCTAGCCTATCGTGTTTGTTGCGTGCGGTTGTGTTGTTCTTGGCATCTGTGGCCGTTGCGCGTCATGACAGTTCATTGAGTACGGTCAATGCCGCGTTGGCGTAGAATTCCACGCCTGCCTGCAGCGATTCGTCGAGTCCGACGAAGTGCGGACTGTGCCAGTCGGGGCATCCTTCCTCGCCGTTGGAGCCGATGAAGGCGAATACCGGTAGGGTGACGGGCATGAAATCGCAGAAGTCCTCCCCCGCCATCGAGGGGTGGATGGGTTCGAGCTGCGCGTATTCGCGCACGTTGTCGGCCACGATTTTGGACAGGTCCGTGTCGGAGACGAGCGGGTTCTGGAAGTCGTCCCAGTCGATGTCGGCGGTGATGCCATAACCCGCGGCTATGGATTGCACCTGTTGCCTGAACCGTTGCTCCACGAGTTCGCCATCCGACTTGTGGAAGTAGCGCACGGTGCCTTGGAAGCTCGCCTTGTCGGGTACGACGTTCCATACGTGGCCGCCGTGCAGTTCGGTGATGGACAGCACGAGCGGATGGAATGGCGAGATGTTGCGGCTCACGATGGTCTGCAAGGCGAGGATCATAGTGGCGAGAGCCTCGATTGGTCCGGTGCCTTTATGCGGATAGCCGGCATGTGTTCCCGATGCGTGCAGGGTGACGTGGAATTTCACGCATCCGGCCATCATCGGTTCGGGACCGACCGCGATCTGCCCTGGCGCGTAGTTCGGGTTGTTGTGCGCGCCGATTGCCGCGGACACGTCGGCCAACAGCCCGGCGTCGACCATGGCCTTTGCGCCGAGGCCGAGTTCTTCGGCCGGCTGGAACAGCAGTTTGACGGATCCTTTGATGCGTTTGCGGTGTTTGGCGAGCCAGAACGCGGCGCCGAGCATGTATGCCATATGCAGGTCGTGGCCGCAGCCGTGCATGACGCCGTCGTTGACGGATGAGAACGGCAGGTCGGTGTCTTCCTGGATGGGAAGGCCGTCGATGTCGGCACGCAATGCGATGCGCGGACCCGGCTGTTCGCCGCGAATCAGACCGACCACGCCGGTTTCCAACGGGTTGTTGAGCACTTCGATATCGTGCGCGCGCAATAGTTTCTCGATGTAGGCGCTCGTTTCGTATTCCTTGAAGCTGCGTTCGGGGTGCGCGTGCAGGCGATGTCGGATTTCGATGATTTCCGGCGTGATCTCGATATGTTCGCTCATGTTTGACGATTGTAGGCGTATTTGGACGGTTTGCCTTGTTTCCACCGGCGTTTTTGGGCATGTACGCCCGTAAGCTGAATGCGGATTCAGTGTGAGCCGCGCAATGAACGACGTGACGCTCACCGATTTCGGAATGATTGCGGAAAGGCGGTTGACATGACCCACGGCATCAAGGCGGCGTTTTTCGATATCGACGGCACATTGACCAGTTTCGTCACGCATGTGGTGCCGCAATCCACGATCGACGCGTTGCACGCGTTGCAGCGCAAGGACGTGAAGGTGTTCATCTGTTCCGGACGCGCACCCTCCTATATGGGCGTGGTTCTGGACACCATTCCGGTGGAGTTCGACGGCATCGTAGGCCTTAACGGGCAATACTGCACCACGCAAGATGGATTGAATTATCGTCATCCCATCGATCAGGCCGATGTGGACATCATCACCGCCTGGCTGGAGGAGCATTCCGAGGTGATCGCCAACTATGCGGAAAGCGATTACGGGTATTTCAATCGCACGAATGAAACGTTGGAACGCACGTGGAAGAGTCTCGGCAAGACCGCGCCGAAAATCAACGTGCATGATCCGCGCGAACGTATCGGGGAGCATCGCACGTTCCAGATCAGCCCGTATATCGATCCGGAAACGGAAGCGAGCATCGAAGCCTTGTGCGGCAACGTGCGCGGTGTCAGGTGGCATCCCAGCTTCACCGATCTGATTCCCGCCGACGGAGGCAAAGCCGTCGGCATGCGGATGGTGCTCGAACATTTCGGTTGGACGAGCGACAATGCGATCGCGTTCGGCGACGGCGGCAACGACGTGGATATGCTGCGGTATGCGGGAGTGGGCGTGGCCATGGGCAACGCCACGGCCGAGCCGAAGGCCGCGGCCGATTACATCACCGACAATGTTGACGACGGAGGCATCCTCAACGCGTTGAAGCATTTCGATGTTTTATAGACCGTCGTACGGGTCAGTTGCGCGCGGGGCCTTCGGACTCATCCCGCTTTCGGATTGAAGCTGTCGCGCACCACGAGGTTTGTGGAGACAAGCATGTGGTGGCGTACCTTTCTGCGGGTCGATAACGCTTCCGACAGCATGAACACCGCGGCTTTGGCCAACTCGTCCTTGTCGATGTCGTATGAGGAAAGCGCCGGGGACGTGTATTCGGCGATCTCCTGGTTGTTGATGCTGACCATCCTGACGTCGCGTGGCACCAGCACGCCTTCGGCCGCGAATGCTTGCAGCACGCCCACCGCAATGGGGTCGGCTGCGACGATGATCGCGTCCGGCAGGTTTCCCTGCAGCCCATGCACGTACCGTTTTCCCAATTCCCTGCCGTTCTCCACGGTAAACGGCCCTTCGGCCAGCACAAGGCCCTCGATATCAAGGCCAAGACGCTGGGACCAGTTGCAGAAGGCGAATTTTCGTGGATCTTCGGGGTATTCGTGCTCTCCCATGATGCTGCCGAAGCCACCGATGAAACCGATTCGCTTGTTGCCCGCTTCCATCAGCGCGTCCAACGCGTCCAGAATGGTCTGTTCGAGATCGGGACGCACCGAATCGAAAAGCCCCGGCGTCGGGTTGATGTCGATGAACACGCCGTATTCCAGTTTTTCGTGCAACCGATACAGTCGTTCGACATCCACCGGCGTCGGTCCGATGGAGATGAAACCGTCGAGGTTGGCGCAATGTTTTGCCAGATCGTCGATGCCGTTGAACACGGTGACGTTCATGCGCTCGTTTTGCGCGTGCTTTTCCAACGCCTCGCGCAGTTCGTCGAAATACGCATCCTGCAGGCCCCTGTCGGGGATGGTGTTGTCGAGGAGTGCGATGTTCTGTGGAATGGTGACGCGCTGGTACTGCGGCACGCTTTCGTAGCCCATCTCGAGGCTCGCGTTCAGGATTTTGCGACGTGTGGATTCCTTCACGGAAAACGACGGATCATCGTTCAGCACCCTCGACACGGTCGCCTGCGAGAAGCCGGTCTGCTTCGCGATTTCCCTGATTGTGGCCACGGAAAACAACCTCCTCTGTACCATCATCCACTAAATGACTTTAGTAATGATTCCTCACGTCTGCGTAATATTCGCTAAATTATAGCCACCTACCGTACTTATTCCCACATCGCCATTCGATGGATGCTCTCAAATGCCACGGGGTGCGCCTCCTGTCGGCTCATTCGCAGAACAACAGGAGACACACCCCGTGACCCTTCTATTTTCTTGTGTCCAATCCGTCAGATCAGTTCAAGATCAACGTCGAGGCTGATCGGCCGATCGGCACGGATATGGTACTGCGGATGCACCGGCGACATCCAGGAATCATCGCCTCCGACGCCCATCTGGGCCGCCAGCACGCGCAGGAACACATGCTTCGGCGTGGGAAGCTCGTCCTGATGCTGCGCCTCTTCGAGCATGAAGCTCGAATACGGCTGCAGGCTCATCGCGAACGGGTTCGCCCCTGCCGCGCGGCTCACGCGCAGGCCATGACCATGCTCGTCGGTGATCTCCGCCCAACGTACGCCCTCATGATTGCCGGTCTCCTGCGGCATGAGGTACGGCGCATGGTCGGAGAACGCGTCGGTGCTCCAGATGCCCAGCTTGGCATGGGCGCGATCCTGATACGTCTCCTCCGGGCCCGCGCCGAAGAAGCGCAGCTTGGAGTATTCGGCCGGCAGCGCCCATTCGATGCCGAAGGCCGGCATGGTCGGCAGTTCGCCTTCCTCTCCCGGATAATCGACGTGCAGGTTCACACGACCGGTGGTGTCGGCGGTGTAGGCAACCGTCACCCGGGTGCGCTGCGGGGTGGCCAGCTCGTACTCGTAGGTTGCCTTCAACGCATCTTCGTCGATCTGTTCGATCTCGTTGCCCACGCAGCGTGCGTAGCGGCCGGCACCCAGCCACTGCGCGCGTTCAAAGCCATGTCCGGCGCCACGGTCGTTATCCGTAAGCGCACGGAACGTGGTGATCGTCGGGCGACGCAGCACGAACTCGCGCCCATCGAAGGTGTAGGAGACGATGCCGCCTTGGGTGCGGGAGAACAGCGCTTCGCGACCGGAACCCTGCACGCCGGCGTTCCAACGGCCGACGGTCACGACGCCGTCGATCGGTTTTTTGGCTTCCATCGTCGGCTTCGATCCATCGATGACGGTCTGGCCGAACGACAGCTCGTAGCCCGCCGGGGCCCAATCGGTCGGCTCGGCAAGGCGTTGCGAGACCTCCAGCACCAGTTCCTTGGCTTCCGCTCGATACCGGTCCACAGGCCAGTCGATTTCGAAGGATGCGGTCTTGTTCGCGGGAACGTCGAAATGACGGTCGGCCCGCCATACCGGCTCACCGTCGGCCAGCACACGCAATGCGAACACATATCCGTCGGTCGGAGTGAACAGGTTGTCGTTTTTGACGGCCACACCGTTCTCGGTCACGTCCAGATGCACATTGGCGTACAGCTGCTTGACCTCCTGAGCCTTTGGCGTAGGACGACGGTCCGCGAACACCAGACCGTTTCCGGAGAACTCATAATCGCTCGGCCTGTCGCCGAAGTCACCGCCGTAGCACAGGCGCTCAGTGCCGTCCGGCTGCTTGGCGAGGATCGCCTGATCGATGAAGTCCCAGATGAATCCACCTTGATAATGCGGGTAGCGTTCGAGCGCGGTGTATTCGTCCATATTGCCCACGGAATTGCCCATCGCGTGCATGTATTCGCATGACAGGTACGGTTTCTTCGGATCGTTCTTCAGATATTCCTCGACCACGTCGGCATGCGCGTACATGCGCGTTTCGATATCGCTCACGTCATCATAGTCACGATCGTGGGTCATGCCCTCGTAGTGCACCGGACGGTTCGGATCGATGCCGTGCGCATGCCGATACATGGCGCGGAACACGTCTCCCGCATACGATTCGTTGCCGAGCGACCAGATCAGGACGCTCGGATGGTTGTAGTCGCGGCGCATCATGCTGTTGACGCGGTCCACACAGGCCCCCTCCCACTGCGGCTTGCTGCCGGGGACGGCGGTTTCCTCGGTCAGCACATCACCTGGAAGGCACCAGCTGCCGTGGGTTTCAAGATTGGTCTCGTCAATCAGGTAGATGCCGTATTCGTCGCACAATTCGTACCAATAATCCTGGTTCGGGTAGTGCGATGTACGGATGGCGTTGATGTTGTGGCGCTTGCAGAACATCACGTCGTCGACCATGTCCTGCTTGGTGACGGCGCGGCCGCGTTTGGCGTTGAACTCGTGCCTGTCGGCTCCCTTGAAGACGATGCGACTGCCGTTGATGGTCATGATGCCGTCCTCGATGAGGAAACGGCGGAAGCCGACCTTCTGTACGACCACTTCGGCGACGCCGCCGGCATGGTCGATGATGGTGACGTCAAGCTCATAGAGGACCGGATTCTCGGCACTCCATGGAGCAACCTCCTGCAGGGATCCGGAGGAGATCGAAGTCTGTTCATCGACACAGTGAGCGGTCTCCCAGACCACATTGCCTTCGACGTCCTTCAAGACCGCGGAGATGGTGGCCGCATCGGTTGCGTTACGCACGGACAACGTGGCGTCGAGGGACGCCAAGCCGGTCTCGGCATCGTAGTCCGCCTCGATCCGCATGTCGTCGACGTGCACGTGCGGCTGGGCGGCGAGTTCCACGGAACGGAACAGACCGTGCAGTCGCCAAAAGTCCTGGTCCTCCAGCCAAGACGCGCTTGAATACTCGTAGCAGGCCACCGCCACGACGTTCTCGCCATCGTGCAGCAGATCGGTGATATCGAATTCGTTCGGCGTGAATCCGTCCTCGCCATATCCTGCGAACAGACCGTTGACCCACACGTAGATCGCGGTCGCCATACCGTGGAACACAATGGAGACCGTGCCGCCTGAAGCCTTGGTATCGGCCAGCCGGTCGGAGACCGTGAATTTCCTGCGGTAAAGCGCCACATGGTTGTTTTCCGGCACGTTCGGCTCGAACGGATTCTCGTGGCCGTCCCACGGGTACTGGATGTTCACATACTTGTGGTTCATCAGACCGGACGTCTGCAGATGCCCCGGAACCTGGATGCGCTCGAAGGCGGAATCGTCGAACTTTTCGGCCACGAACGGTTCCTCATGGAAATCGATGTCGGCGGCCTGCACCACTTCCACCCTCCATTCGCCGTCAAGGCTCTGCTTGAGATCCGAGCATTCGCCGCGCTGCGGCACGTGCGAGTAGTAGTGGTGGTTCGAATGCGCCGGCACACGATTGACTGCGAAGACGGTGGGATCGGTGAGCCAGGCTTCCGAAGCGTTCTCAACGCGGATTTCATCTGCCATAATTCCTGCTTTCTCTTAGACATTACGTCGTTGTTAATGTACCCAAGAGCACTAAACTCTTTTACTTGAAGAGTAAACCATTTTTACGTAACACGCAAATCATATTCGATTCCTCCATTTTCACGGCGATTCTCAATACATCAGAGCAAGGTCTCAAGCAAATCGAACAAGCATCGCAACCCATATACAACACGCCGAAGAACCTAAATGTTACTAAACGTTTTTTACTTTTGTTACTAAACGTCGTATACTCAAATCCTGAAGTCAATGAGTGACTTCACTCCGTTTTCGTAAGGAGAAGAACAATGAGCAATGCAGCCACCAGAACGAAAGGCGATTCAAACAAGGGAGCAAGGAGGCTCGGGCAGAGAATCGCATACGCGTGCGGCAACCTCGGCCAAGCCGCCTTCTACAACGCGATGAGCACATACTTCGTCACCTACGTCACCAGCTGCCTGTTTGCCAGTTACAGCAAGACGCTCGCAGCCAAGATGATCGCCATCATCACCGGACTGATCGTCGTGATCCGCATCGCGGAAATCTTCATCGATCCGCTGCTGGGCAACCTGATCGACAACACCACCACCAAGTGGGGACGCTTCCGTCCATGGCAGTTCCTCGGCGGTCTGATCTCCTCCATCCTGATTCTGTTGATCTTCACCGGCATGTTCGGACTGGTCAACGTGAACTCCACCCTGTTCATCGTGCTGTTCGTCATCACGTTCATCGTGCTCGACGTGTTCTACTCGCTGCGCGACATCTCCTACTGGGGCATGATTCCGGCAATGTCCTCCTATTCCCGCGAGCGCTCCGTCTACACCGCACTCGGCACCTTCACCGGCTCCATCGGATACAACGGCATCACCGTCGTCGTCATCCCGATCGTCAGCTACTTCACCTGGAAGTTCACCGGCGTTCAAGGCCAGGGCCAGGCAGGCTGGACCGCCTTCGGCTTCATCGTCGCGCTTCTCGGCCTGATCACCGCATGGACCGTCGCCTTCGGCACCAGGGAAAGCTCCAGCGCGCTGCGTTCCAAGGCCCAGAAGAACGGCAACCCGCTTGAGGCGTTCAAGGCCCTGTTCCAGAACGACCAGCTGCTGTGGGTCGCCCTGAGCTACCTGCTGTACGCCATCGCCAACGTCATCACCACCGGCGTGATGTATTACCTGTTCGTCTTCGTGCTCGACGCCCCGACCGCGTTCTCCATCACCGGCGTCATTCCCCTGGTCGCAGGCTTCATCATGGCGCCGCTCTATCCGATCCTCAACCGTTGGATTCCGCGCCGCTACCTGTTCACCGGAGGCATGATCTCCATGATCATCGGCTACACGATGCTTGCCCTGTTCTCCAGCAGCCTGCCGGCCGTGATCGCCGCCCTGATCTTCTTCTACGTGCCCGCGCAGTTCATCCAAATGACCGCCATCCTGTCGTTGACCGACTCCATCGAATACGGCCAGCTCAAGAACGGCAAGCGCAACGAGGCCGTCACCCTGTCCGTCCGTCCGATGCTCGACAAGATCGGTGGCGCAATGTCCAACGGCGTCGTCGGTGCGGTAGCCATCGCAGCCGGCATGACCGGTCATGCCACCGCCGCGGACATGACCGCGGCCAACATCAACACCTTCAAGACCTGCGCGTTCTACGTTCCGCTCGTGCTCATCATCCTGAGCCTGCTGGTGTTCTGGTTCAAGGTCAAGATCGACGAGAAGATGCACGCCGAAATCGTCAAGGAGCTCAAGGCCAAACTCGCCTCCGGCGAAATCGTCGAAGAGGAGGCGGTGGAAAACGTTGAAGTGATCAACAACGAACCGCAGTACGCCAAAGAGTAACAGCTAGCTTCCTTCCCAACCCAAAAGAAGACCCGCTTGAAAGTCCATGTGGCCGAAAGCGGGTCTTCTTTCTCTTTGCGCACCTACCCGCCACCCATACGAAGTACTGGAAGCCGAGTCTTTTTCTTCTTCCCCTTTCGTGTCATGACCGATCAGCGGATACGCCAATCAGTGGGCACGATTGCTGCGGCATTCGAATCGATGGATCGTGCTGTATCCGGTGTCATCACGTTCCATGACGATCGCGGTGACGTATATTGCGTACATTTGGGGATACTGTGCGGCTGGCGATATTCACATACATACGCATCAGGTTCCGTTTGCGTCGGTACGGAAATACTGTGGGCCGCCCGCTATCTTCACGCCGACGCTTTCGTGTTGGTTTGCGACGGTTTGAGGATAGTCGGGTTTGTCCGATATCCCCATACCGACGCGATTGGTGTGGTTTGCGTCGGTATGGGGATAGTGTGACCCGTCTGGTATTCCCGTGCGTACGCTTGCGGTGCGGTTTACGATGGTTTGGGGATGGTGAGGGGCTGCGGTATCCCCGTGCCGACTCTTTGCGCGTGCGGGCATGCGAAAAGGGGTCCCATGGCCGTGTGTGAACTGCGCCCCGATTGTTGGACTGAAGAAATTCGGATTCGATGATTGGAGGTGCGGTTCTTTCGTATGCGTGAGGATCGGAGGAGGCCTTGGCGAGGGCGGTCGAACCCGGTTCGAAGCCGCCGAAACCGGTATCGGGCCAACACGCACCAGTCGGCCCAAGACCCCTCAGACTCGCGCCTACTTGTTCCTGACCTTGCCGAAAGTGAACGCACGGACGATTGCGACTATGCCGAGCGCCAGCAGCGCAAAACCGCCGAACAGAATCAACCATCCCGCGGAAGCCACCGGACTGAACAGCATCACGAATCCGGCGACGATGGAAATCAACGCGTACACGACCGCCCAAGCGGAACTCGGCATGCTCCACGACTCCACCAATGCCATCACACCCTCAAGCATCCATCCGAGACCAACCACCATGGTCACCAGCACCGCAAGCGTCGCGCCGGAAAGCGTCGCGTTCTTCAGCATGACCACGCCTCCCACGGACAGCAGCAAACCGATGAGGATATCAAGAACTCGCCAACCTCCGGGCAGACCGAGTTCGACGATCGCGGTGACGATGCGGATCACGCCGGAGACGATGAAGTACAATCCGAGCACGATCGCAGCGACCTTCAACGTCGCCCCCGGCCAGATCAGCAGGGCCAGGCCTAGCGCGACCGCCGCCACTCCGAGCACTCCGTAAATCGCGCGGATGGCGTTCTTCGCCTGCTTCGGCAGCCATTCCTCCACAAGTCGGAAAGGGCTCACCGGCTGACCCGTGTTGTAGTTCACGTAGTAGTCGTACGGCCCGTCGAAGTAGCGCGGTGTCTGAGCGTCGTCCTGATACCGCTGGTATTGCTGATTCGGAGCATAGGCCCCGTATTCCGTCTGACCCTGCGGGTTCTGCCGATTGTCGGAATTGTCGGGATTGAAATTCGCATTGCTCATGATAGCCCCTTTCGTCAAGACCATTATTTTAGGCAGAATGTCTAATTTATGCCATCAACATAATTAGGCTGGTTGTCTATTTACGCCGCATCCACGCATTTTGCCGCCCTACGCCGTTCGGACAGACGTGCATCCGCGTTTTACACTCGTAATAAATCGACAATGCGCATATCCAAGGAGGATATTGTGGAGAAACAGTCACCGGCCGCTCCGGCCATTCGAATCATGCGCGCCGAAGACTACCGTAAAGTACATGCATTGTGGTCCCGATGCACGGGCTTCTCCATGAAGGAAGAGGACGATTCCGAAGAAGCGATTCTCGCATTCCTCGACCGAAATCCGAATACCTGCTTCGTGGCCGAAGACACCGAAGGCGCTATCGTTGGAGCGATCCTCGCCGGCACCGACGGCAGACGGTCCCGCATCTACCACACTGCGGTCGACCCCAACGCGCGGGGCATGGGCATCGGCGCGATGCTGGTCAGTCACGTGGCGGAAGCCCTCCG
This sequence comes from Dysosmobacter segnis, assembly GCA_963590945.1. Classification (GTDB taxonomy): domain Bacteria; phylum Actinomycetota; class Actinomycetes; order Actinomycetales; family Bifidobacteriaceae; genus Bifidobacterium. Next base: position 7,220 of record CAVAQZ010000020.1, on the reverse strand, counting down.
CACGCTCGGATTGCGGAAGGTCGCGGTCGGCGTGCTTGCCGACAATACGGCAGGCAACGATTTCTGGGAACGACAAGGCTTCGCGGTCCGCTACGACCTGATCTACCGCGAACTCCCCCTCTAAGATTCCGGCAACCCAATCGGAACGAACTTTTCGAATCGGATTCTCCTGCGATTCACAGTCACTGTTTTCCGCCGATTCCCGCGGTTTTCATACCTACTATAAGTAATTCCGATAATTGGACGACGTGTCGGCGTCGGAGTTTCCTCTATATTGCCAATCGTCGGTCCGCTACGGCAAACAACCGGACTGAAAATTGAGAGAGGAACCCAAATCATGCGTAACAAGAAGATTCTCGGCGCCTTGCTCGCCGTCACCACACTCGCGTCCTTCGGACTTGCCGGATGCGGCGGCTCCAGCAGCTCCTCCGCCGAAGACGACAAGACGATCACCGTGGCGGCGTCCCCGACCCCGCATGCGGAAATCCTGAACAACGTCGTCAAGTCGCTCGTCGAAAAAGACGGCTACACGCTGGTGGTCAAGGAATTCACCGATTATGTGCAGCCGAACACCGCCACCGAAGAAGGCGAGGTCGACGCCAACTACTTCCAGCACAAACCGTACCTCGACAATTTCAACAAGGAACAGGGCACCCATCTGGTGTCCGTCGAAGGCGTCCACTTCGAGCCGTTCGGCCTGTACCCGGGCAAGACCAAGAGCCTGAGCGACCTTCAGGATGGCGCCACAGTGGCCGTGCCGAACGACGCCACCAACGAAGCCCGCGCACTTCTGTTGCTGCAGAGCGCCGGACTGATCGAACTGAAGGATCCGGAAGACATCAACGCCACGACGAAGGACATCACCTCCAATCCGAAGAACCTGCAATTCAAGGAGCTTGAGGCCGCCGTCGTACCGACCGTCATCGCCGATGTCGACATCGCGGCCCTGAACGGCAACTACGCCATCCAGGCGGGATTCGACCCGACCACGGATACGCTGGCGACCGAAAAGGCCGGAGATCTTGCCGCGGACACCTACCAGAACATTCTCGTGGTGAAGGAAGGCAATGAGAACACCGACAAGACCAACGAGCTCAAGAAGGCCCTGAAGTCCGACGAAGTGCGCGATTACATCAATGAGACCTACAAGGGCGCCGTGGTGCCGGTCTTCTAGGCCCATTCATATGCAAAACACAGATCCAATGCCGCGGGATGCTATCCTTGCGGCATTGACTGCTGTTCCGGCATGCTCCGTCAAAGCTCCCACACGGCAGTCGGTTTGACGGCATAACGATCGAGGAACAAACAACATGATTCAGATCGACCATCTGTACAAAAGCTACGGTAGCGGCGCCGAAGCGCATGAAGTGCTTCACGACATTGACCTGAGCATCGACTCGGGTGAGGTTTTCGGCATCCTCGGCTCTTCCGGCGCCGGCAAATCCACATTGGTGCGTTGCATCAACTTGCTGGAACGCCCGACATCCGGCAAGGTGCTCGTCGACGGCAAAGACATCACCGACGCAAAAGGCAAGGAACTGGCCGAAGTGCGATCCGGAATAGGTATGATCTTCCAGAATTTCAGCCTGTTCCAGCAACGAACCGTGCTACGCAACGTGACATTCCCGCTTGAACTCAACCACACGCCGAAAGCCAAACGAGAGGAACGGGCCCGCTATCTGCTCGACCTTGTTGGTCTTGCCGACCTGTCCGACCGATACCCAAGCCAGCTTTCCGGAGGCCAGCAGCAGCGCGTGGCCATCGCGCGAGCACTGGCCGACAACCCGTCCATCATGCTATGCGACGAAGCGACCAGCGCACTCGACTCCACCACCACGGCGCAGATTCTCGATCTGCTGCGCCGCATCAACCGCGAACTCAACGTGACGATGGTCGTCATCACGCATTCACTGTCCGTGGCGCGCAATATCTGCGACCGCGTAGCCATGATCGACGGCGGCAGAATCGTGGAAATCGGCGACACCGAAGAACTGTTCGCCAATCCGCAAAGCGATATTCTCAAAACCCTGATCGCTGATGCCGAAATCACGAACAATCGTCATGACCGTCATGCCAACGCGGCAACCAAGAAAGAGGTGGAATGAGATGGGACAGGTGGTCTCGCAATTCATCGCCGACTACGGCGAACTGTTGGCCGAAGGCGTTCGCGACACAATCATCATGACAGCGGTGGCGACGTTCCTGGCTTACGTGATCGGTCTGCCGATCGGCGTGCTGCTCATCACCTCCGCGAAGAAAGGCATCCACCCGAACTCGGGACTCAACACCGCCCTCGGCTGGATCGTGAACATCGTACGATCCGTACCGTTCATCATCCTGTTGGTGGCGTTGATTCCATTGACCCGCCTCATCGTGGGCACTTCCCTCGGCGTTCCCGGCGCGATCGTACCGCTGGTCGTCACCGCGGCACCATTCGTGGCTCGCGTAGTGGAGCAATCGCTCGCCGAGGTGGATGGCGGCCTGATAGAAGCCGCGCAGAGCTTTGGCGCAAGCAACCTGCAGATCGTGTTCAAAGTGTTGCTGTTCGAAAGCCTTCCGTCATTGATTCGCGGTGCCGCGTTGACGTTCGTCACCCTGTTCGGATTCTCCGCCATGGCCGGCACCGTCGGTGCGGGCGGATTGGGCGACATCGCCATCCGCTACGGCTATCAGCGCTACCAGTACGATGTGATGACCGTGGCCGTGATCCTGTGCGTCATTCTCGTGCAGATCGTGCAGACCATCGGAGACGTGGCATCAAACCACATCGACCATCACGAACGCTGAAACCATACGTATTTCCGGAACGGGGCTGGACCATGTTGGTCAGGCCCCGTTCTCTTTTGCATTGCAAAGCTTCTTCTCCGTTCTTCTATTCTCAGAAAAATCCGTCTTTCCTGGAACGCCTGCCCGTACTTTTATCCGCTCATCCGCACGATTCCCGCAAGCCACGCCCGTTATAGCCAGTTTTCTTCCGACGACGCCGGATGAGGCTTTGCGATTGTTTCCCTCGTGTAACCTTGACGTCTTTTTTCGTAATATCCGAAAACCACATCGTTAACCAATGCCCTTTATCGTACGAAACACGAGTTTTCTTCGTTTTCCTTGATACCAAAACGTCGGGCGGCGGAGCCCGAAGGTTCCGTCTTGGATGTACACATATCGCGCCGTACGTCCGAACCTGACGGTTTGAGAGGCACGACGCCAGTAGAGACAAGGACGACATGGAATATTTCGATCTTCTCATTAAAAACGCGACCATTTGCACTATGGACGCGGATAAAAACGTCATCCAATGTGGATACGTCGCAGTCAAAGACAAAAACATCTCAAGGATCGGCAAAGGGCCAATCCCGGAAGACATCTCCGCAGGCAGAATCATTGACGCTTCCGGACAAGTGCTCTTTCCCGGCTTCATCGACACTCACACGCACATCTTCCAGTCATTCCTCAAGGGACTGGGCGCCGACCACAGGCTCATCGAATGGCTTAACCGCTCCGCACTCCCCTACGGCGCACTGATGACGCCCTATCAGCATCGGCTCGCGGCACAATTGACCTGTATGGAGGCGCTCCGTAGCGGTTGCACCACATTGTGCGAGTTCTTCTATACCGATCAAAACCCCGATCTTGCCGATGGATGCATTGCCGGCATGGAAGATACCGGCATTCGCAGCGTATTCATCCGAACTTTCCAGGATCGAGGCGAGGATTACGGCATGCCGGTCTGCATGATTCAGTCGGCCGACAAGGCCATGGAAGAAGTGTCAAGGCTACGTAAGGAATACGCCGACCGAAAAGACATGTTGTCCATCTGGACCGGTCCGGACGTCACATGGTCCACTTCCAAGGAAGGCTACAAGACCATGCTCGATTACTGCCAATCCGAGAACGTACGCTATGCGATGCATATCGACGAAACCGAGGTCGACAATGACATGTGCCGGGAGAACTACGGGCAGGATATCGTTCCCATGCTTGACGAAATGGGATTCCTGACCGACAAGATGCTCGGCGTGCATTGCGTAAATCTCACCACCGACGAAATCAAGAGATTCGCGGATAACGGAGTCTCCGTAAGCTACAATCCGGTATCCAACATGTATCTGGGATCGGGCGCAGCCCCAATCCGAGAATGCCTTGACGCCGGAGTGGCCGTGTCTGTAGGCACCGACGGCGCGGCAAGCAACAACACCACCGACTATATCGAAAGCCTCAAGTTCGCGGCCCTTATCCAAAAGGGCTTCACCCGCGACGCAGCGCGCATCACCGCGCCTCAAACCATTTCCATGGCCACCAACGGCGGAGCGAAAGCCATAGGCATGGCCGACAAACTCGGCAGTATCGAGATCGGAAAGAAAGCCGACATGTTCCTGTTCGAGCCTCGCAAACTCAAATCAATGCCAATGCATGATCCGTATGCCACAGCGGTCTACTCATCTTCGCAGGAAAACGTTGCCACGACTATCGTCAACGGCAAAGTCGTTTACCAAAATGGCAAATTCGCCTGCGGCATCGATGAACGCGACCTATCCGACAAGATCGATGCGGAACTCGTCAAACTCCGCAAACAAATCAACAGCTGAATTCACGAATAGAACAGTTTTTAATCCAGGAGAAAACCATGTCCAAGGAAGAGACACCACAACTCATAGCGGGAGTAAACGATAAGATTCCGGTCGGCCGATCCATCATCTTGGGATTGCAACATGTACTGTCCATGGACCTGTACATCATGCCTCTCATTCTCGGTGGAGCCATCGGACTGCAGGGAGGAGAACTCTCTTTCTTCCTGCAAATGAGCTTCTTCGCCTGCGGTATAGCAACTTTGCTGCAAAGCGGTCTGTTCATGAAGTATCCAATCGTCCAAGGTCCCTCATACGTTCCATTGGGAGCGTTGTGCATGATTGGCGCGACGATGGGTATTCCCACAATGATCGGCAGTCTTATTCCAGGCGCGCTGATCATCATGCTGCTTGGCGCGACCAAAGCGTTTTCCAGATTCATCCGCAAGGCAATTCCGCCGTTCATTGGAGGAATCATCATCCTCATCGTAGGTCTCACTCTCGTACCGACCGCCGTGGAAGGTGTGTTCAGCACGACCGGCAATCTGACCGTCAATTCCATCAGCGGTTGCATGACCTTCGGCGTGCTTCTGGCGTGCATGGTTTTGCAGTACAAATTGCAGAACAGCCGAGTTCTGCGCATGTTCTCCGTGATCATCGCACTGGCCATCGGAACCTTAACCGCATGGGCCCTCGGAGGCACGGACTTCAGCGCCGTCAATTCGGCCGCCTGGTTCTCCCTTCCCCAACCGTTCCACTTCGGCATGCCGCAATTCAACCCCGAAGCCTGTCTGTTGATGGTGGTTGTGTACCTGTTCGTGCTTCTTGACACTACCGGAACATGGTTTACCGTTCAGGCAATCACGGGAGAGCCGATGGAAGACGAACGGGTGGACCGCGGCACCATCGGAGAAGGTTTCGGATGTCTTGCCGGAGCGTTCTTCGGAGGCACCCCGATGACCGGATATTCATCGAATGCCGGCCTCATCGCCATCACCAAAATCGCATCACGCCGCGTCGTCATCGCCGGTGGCGCGATTCTGGTACTGCTGGGTTTTTGCCCGAAACTGATGACCGTTATCACCTCGCTGCCGACACCTGTTATCAACGGCGTATTCGCCATGGTCTGCATGACCTTGATTTCCAATGGCGTAAAGATGATCAAAGACACCGTCATGGATGATCGTGCGACCATGATTCTCGGAGTATCGGTGATGTGCGGGGTCAGCACCATGATTCTGCCGGATGAGGTGGTGCAGGCGGCACCGCAGTTCATCCAGTATTTTCTCTCCTCCGGAATCGCGGTAGGGGGCACCGTGGCGATTCTGTTGCAGCTTTTCCTTCCGCAGTTGCAGCGTACATGCGCAAAAGACGCAAAGGAAAAGACCGCGACCGTGTGACTTATCTGTGGGCGTGTGTTCAGACGCTGTTAAAACGTCGGAACACACGCCCACAGATAAGGAAAGGAAACCCTCCATCCTGAAGGTTCGTCATTCGCAGGCCACGCCATCACCGTCGCGGTCAAGATGACGCGCGTAACCGGGTTCTCCCGCGTGGATGGGAGCTGCACCAGCGGCTCGCGCGGCCGCGCAGTTCTTGTAATACACATCCGACTGCTGTTGCGATTGTTGTTGAGATTGTTCTTGCGTCGGCTGCTGTTCCTGAGACGTCTGATCCTGCGACTGTTGTTCCTCCTGTTGCTGAGGCTCAGTCTGGCTTTCCTGTTTCTCTTGGTCCTGCGCCGCCGTCTGAACGCCGCCCTCCGCAGGCACGGTCTGCGCGGGACACGAGGACAAAACGTTTGCCATGGCATCATGTTCCGCCTGGGTTACCCAAAGCGAGTATTTCGCCTTCACTCCGATCTGCCGTGCCACATACTCGCAACGGAAGTTTTTGTTCGACGGTAGCCATGAAGCCGCATCAGAATCCGACTTTTGCTTATTGGCGGTCCCGTCCACCGCAAGCAGGTTATATGGGTCGTTCGCCAGCTGGACGCGGGATTCCTGGCTCAGCTGCTGTGCGCCTTTCTGCCATGCGTCCGATAAAGCGACCACATGATCAATCTGTACTGCGGAGCTGGTCTTGTTGCCTTTCACGAATTTGATACTGGTGCCCGTGTAGGGATCAGCAAGCGTACCGGAACGCACCACACACTCCTTGGTGCCGGATTTGAACCGGACGTCGGTCAGGTCCCGTTTCAGGATGTCGTTTCTGGTATCGCATCCGTTATGGTCAACGTCCTTCCATGCGGTACCAAATTTGGCTTTACGGTTGTAGCCCGTCTTTGCGGCACGCCCCTTAACCGGTAAAGACTCCAAAACGGTGACTGCGGACTGTTCGGAATCCGTCGCGTCCTCGGAATACGCCGCAATCGGCGTCATCACCGACAGGACCATCAGCAACGACACTACGGCACTCACAAAATTTCTCACACTTTTCATACCCGTCTCCCCTATAAAACACAAGTTTGTCTCCAAGGATGATTGTAGTGCCACAGAACCGTTCCTTTCAAAAAGACAACGCGATCACTTCCTCGTGCGACTTCCGTCTTTTCTCGCAATGCGTGATGACACCAGACATGCACCCGACGTAAGGGGTACGCATGAATTAACTCTGGCTGTTAGACTCCACCCTGCCAACAATGGGAGGAGAAGA
>CAVAQZ010000019.1:0-37179 GCA_963590945.1 Dysosmobacter segnis | reverse complement strand
AACTCACCCGTGACGAGGATTACGAGATCGACGAGAAGAAGAAGGTCGTCGGCATCCTCGACCCGGGCATCACCAAGATCGAGGACTACCTGGGCATCGACAACCTGTACGAGCCGAACAACACCGCTCTGATCGGCTACCTGAACAACGCCATCAAGGCCAAAGAACTGTTCCTGCGCGACCGCGACTACGTTGTGACCGGAGGCGAGGTGCTCATCGTCGACGAGCACACCGGTCGTATTCTGCCGGGCCGTCGCTACAACGAAGGCCTGCACCAGGCCATCGAGGCGAAGGAAGGTGTGGAGGTCAAGGCCGAGAACCAGACCTTCGCCACCATCACGTTGCAGAACTACTTCCGCATGTACGACAAGCTGTCGGGCATGACCGGTACCGCAGAGACCGAAGCCGCCGAATTCATGGGCACCTACAAGCTCGGTGTGCTGCCGATTCCGACGAACAAGCCGATGATCCGCGAAGACCAGGACGACCTGATCTTCCGCACCAAGAAGGAAAAGCTCGCCGCCATCGTGCGCGACGTGGCCAAGCGTCACAAGAAGGGCCAGCCGGTTCTGCTGGGCACCGCCTCCGTGGAATCCTCCGAAATCGTCTCCTCGCTGCTTGATGTGGCTCAGATTCCTCATCAGGTGCTCAACGCCAAGCAGCACGACAAGGAAGCCGCCGTCGTGGCCGTCGCAGGCCGCAAGGGCGCCGTCACCGTTGCCACCAACATGGCAGGCCGTGGTACCGACATCATGCTCGGCGGCAACGTCGAGTTCCTCGCGGATGCCAAGCTCAAGGCCGAAGGCTATTCGCCGGACGACACTCCGGAAGAGTACGAGAAGCGCTGGCCGGGCACCTTGACCGAAATCAAGGAGCAGGTCAAGGACGAGCATGAGGAGGTCGTGGAGCTCGGCGGTCTGTACGTGCTGGGCACCGAACGCCACGAATCCCGCCGAATCGACAACCAGCTGCGCGGTCGTTCCGGCCGTCAGGGAGATCCGGGCGAATCCCGCTTCTACCTGTCGCTCGAAGACGATCTGATGCGTCTGTTCAACACCCAGCTCGTGGCGCGCGTCATGGCCAAGGGCATGCCGGAAGGTGAGCCGATTGAGGCCAAGAGCGTTTCCAAGGGCGTGCGTACCGCACAGAAGGCCGTGGAATCGCGTAACTTTGAGATTCGCAAGAACGTGCTCAAGTACGACGACGTGATGAACAAGCAGCGCACCGTCATCTACGCCGAACGTCAGGCCGTGCTCAAGGGCGAGGATATTCATGAGGACATCCTCAAATTCATCGACGACACCGTGATGAGTTATATCAAGGGCGCGAACAAGGGCTCCGACAAGCCGAAGGATTGGGATTGGGAAGGCTTGTTCAAGGCGCTCTCCTCCGTCTACCCGATTGCGGTGGAGCAGGAAGCCGCCAAGGACGCCATCGCCAAGCTCAAGGGCGACAAGGCCGCCAATGCCCTCAAGGAACTTATCGTCACCGATGCCAAGGACCAGTATTCCGAGTTCGAAGGCAAGCTTGGCGAGGAGGGCCTGCGCCAGCTCGAACGCCGCGTGGTGCTCGCCGTGCTCGACCGCAAGTGGCGTGAGCACCTCTACGAGATGGACTACCTCAAGGACGGCATCGGTCTGCGTGGCATGGGCCAGCGCGATCCGCTGGTCGAATACCAGCGTGAAGGCTACCAGATGTACAACTCCATGATCGAAGCCATCAAGGAGGAGAGCATCCAGCTGCTGTTCCACGTGGACATCGAGCGCGTGGCCGTCACCGAGGATACCGAAACCGAATCCGATGAGGACGAGGCGGTGAACGCGGCCGAGGCTGTGATGGGTCTGGAAAGCAATGCGGAACCGACCGAGGAATCCGCTCCGAGCGAGCCTGAAACCGATGACGAGGCCGAAAAGGAAACCATCGAAGAGCTCGCCGAGGAAGAGCGGCAGGACAAGCCGGGCATCGTCGGCATGCAGCCGATCAGCCATGCCGAAGGCAAGGTTCCGGCCAACAAGCGCCCGAAGAGCGAGGAGCTGCATTCCCCGTGGGCCGATGGCCGCACCTTCCCGGGAACCGGCAAGAACGCCCAGTGCCCGTGTGGTTCGGGACGCAAGTACAAGATGTGCCACGGCCAGAACGAGCAGTGATCGCTGAATCCACGGCATGATTTGATTCCCGACGGCAATCCCGTCGGGAATCTTTGTATGTGCGTCGAACGTTTGCGCGATGCGTGACTTGTTTCGTGATACGGACGCGGGGGAGTACGGAAACCTGAAATCGCTACAATGGCCGCATTATCAATAACAAAAGCAAGGCGTGCCGAAGCGCCAAGGAGGGCATCATGGCCGAAATCACATGGAAGTCGATCCTCACCAAGCTGGTCGGAGGGGACCACTTAAGCGCGGAGGAGTCCGAGTGGTTCGTCGATGACCTGATGAACGGCAACGCCAATCAGGCCGCAGTGGGTGCGGTGCTCGCCACCCAGCAGCAGCTTGGATTGACCGCGGATGAGGTCCGTGGCGCGGCCAAAGCCATGGTCTCGCATGCCATCAAATTGAACATCGAGGGCGAAACCACCGATATCGTCGGTACCGGTGGCGATGGCGCCGCCACAGTGAATCTGTCTTCCATGGGCGCCGTGGTGGCTGCGGCCGCCGGTGTGAAGGTCGTCAAGCATGGTAACCGTGCCGCCTCCTCGAAGTGCGGCACCGCCGACTGCTTCGAAGCGTTGGGCCTGCCGCTCGATTTGACTCCCGAGCAGGTGGCCGAGGTCGGCAATGAATGCGGCATCGCGTTCGCGTTCGCGCGCACCTTCCACCCGGCCATGCGTTTCGTGGGCCCCGTGCGTGCCGCCTTGGGCGTGCCCTGCGTATTCAACGTGCTTGGTCCGCTGACCAATCCGGCGTCTCCGAAGCACATGGCCGTCGGTTGCGCCAACCGCAAGATGAGTCCGATCATGGCTGCGGTCTATGCCGCGAACGGTCAAACCGGCATGGTCTACACCTCCAGCGAAGGCCTTGACGAGATGGCCCCGACCGGTCCGGTGTCCATCTGGGAATTCAAGGATGGCGAGGTCACCGAAACCGAATTCGATCCGACCGTGGAACTCGGTCTCGCCAAGGTGACCGTCGAGGACCTCAAGGGCGGTGAGCCAGCGTTGAACGCCCAGCTTGCCCGTGACTTCTTCGCAGGTAAGGATGTGCCGTTCCGCACCACCGCGCTGCTGAACGCGGCATCCGCCATCGTGGCGGACGGTCATCTGGTACCGGCCGACGCCAGCTTGGCCGAGCGTTTCAAGACCGCATACGCCATCGCCGAACAGACCGTCGATTCCGGCAAAGCCGAGACCCTGCTTGACAAGTGGATCGCGACCGCCCAGTCGAAGAAAGGCTGAAACGACTCTGCCGTCCGGTGACCGATTCGACGAAGAGACCGGATGAGAACATGCTGAAAAGGCGCGTGCCCTGATTATGAATTCAGGCATGCGCCTTTCCGTCATATATAAGCGTTATGAGGAACGTGAGCGGCTGCATGAGAGGCTTTTATACGCGTGCCCCGTCGTCGAATTCGTCGGCACGCGTTTGAGCATGGCCTTTATGCTGCACGATGAGGCCAGCCGCGCCGATCAACGCGCATAGTCCGAAAATCGTTCCCAAAATCGTGGCCAGCGCCGGCATGAACGCTGAAGCGATGATACCGGAGACTCCCGCTACCAGCAGAATCCAGAAAATCAGTTTGGAGGCTTTGATGTGTCCGATCTGCGGGTTCGGAGGAACGAAGTCATCTCCGTAACGGTCCATCACCGAATCGGTGTCAAGCCAGCTGGAGCCGGTGAAATCACGGGGGCCCCGTCCACGCACGATGTCGTCGGTGAACGTACCTTGGTCGAGATCATTGATCGATAGCAGCGCTTCCTTTTCACGACGCTGCGCATGCTTCTCGAAACGCTTCGCGTTACGTGAGTTTTCAACGGCTTTCAGATCATCGGCATGCGATTGCGCAAACTCGGCCCAAGCGCTGTCCAAATCGGCCGAGCCATCATTCGACGCGGCATTTGGGTGTTCTTCGTCGGCATTGCTATTGTTGAGGTCAGTCATATTGCTAACTCTAATCAATGCGGATGCCAACCCGCTGGGAGGAATGTGAAGAATGCTCTACTGGTTTTTCGTAAAAGGTCTGGGGCCTCTGGCCGTTCACCGACTTGGCCCTACCGGCAAGGGTCGTGAGAACATTCCTCACGAGGGCGGAGCCATCATCGCGGCCAACCATCTGGCGGTCATCGACGACGCCTTGCTGCCGCTGACCTGCCCGCGCATGATTCACTTCATGGGCAAGGCGGAATATTTCGAAGGCAAAGGCATCAAAGGCAAGTTCAAGAAATGGTGGTTCACTTCCGTGGGCGTGTTCCCGGTGGACCGTTCCGGCGGCTCCAAGTCCCTCGGCGCGCTGAACCATGCGCGTGAGATCCTTGAAGACGGTCATCTGTTCGGCATCCACATTGAAGGAACCCGCAGTCCTGACGGCCGTTTGTACAAAGGACACACGGGCGCCGCGCGACTGGCATTCGAAACGGGATGCCCGATTGTGCCGACCGCCATCATCGGTTCCCGAGAGCTTCAGGTTCCCGGGCAGGTGATTCCGAACAAGGGCAAGTCCACGGTGATTTACGGCAAGCCGATCGAAGTGAGCAAAAAGCCGGTTGACCAGATCACCCATGAGGACCTGCGCTCGCTCACTGATCGGGTGACCATGGAAATTCAGAAGATGAGCGGACAGGAATACGTGAACGAGTACGCTCAGAAGGTCAAGGAACAGCTCAAGGCTCAGAAGGAAGAAGAGCGGAAGGCACAGGAAGCCTGAGCGTTCCGCTGAGGACTTAGCGCAAATCGATGAAAGTGCGTCCGGCTGGATCGAACCGGACGCACTTCCTATATCTGCAACGTTTTACTGCAGCAAAACACCACGGATACGGCGCGTTGGCCAAACGAAAGTCGGACAGCACTCCACGAACAACGTCAGAACAGCGAGGAATACATCTTCAGTGTGATGGTCGTCGGGGTGCCGTCTTCCTGACGGATGCGCACCTCGGTTCCTCCGACCGGATCCTGTGAGGAAACCTTCTTGTCCTGGCTGGAGTCGAGGGTGATCTGTGAACTGATCTTTACCGAGAATCCAAGCTTTTCCAACGCCGTTTTGGCGTCGGACGCCTTTTGACCGACATAATTCTGCAGAGTGATGGTCTCAGGTCCTTTCGAGACCACGACCTCGACGCTGTCTCCCCAATGCAGGGAATCCCCGCTCTTCGCGGATGCGGAGATCACTTGGCCCTTGGCGATTTTATCGTCATACTGCTCGGTCCAGTTTGCCGTGATTCTAAGCTCATCGAGCGACTGCTGCGCCTCATCCTTCGTCTTGCCTACGATCTCCGGCATCGTGACAGGTTTCGGACCCTGCGAAATGGTGACGGTTATCTTCGTGTTATGGGGCAGGGTGGCTCCAGGATCGACGTTCAACGACAGCAGAGCGCCCTGTGGCACGTCCATCGAATATGTGTCATCGGAGGCTTCGGTCTGTTCGATATTGTCGAAGCCCGCGTTCTTCAGCGCATTGATGGGGTCTTTGCCGGCATCGCTGTTCTCGTCGAGAATATCGGAGGGAACGGTGGCCTGTTCTATGCCTTTCGACACCACCACGGTCACCTTCTGATTATTGCGCTTGCCCACATGGTCGCCGACGTTTTCAGGATTCGTGCGGATGATGTTTCCGTCTCCGATGGTGTCGCTGTATTCTTCGGAGGTCTCGTATTCGATGTTCGAGAACTTGAGCAATTCCTCGTAGGAGCTCCATCGGACGTCGGTGATGGCGCACGCCGTGGAGGAATCGCAAGTGAGATCCTCCGGCTGCGGCATGGTCCAGTAGCTGCCGGGGCCTTTGAAGTACCACCAGGCCCAGCCGCCCGATGCGGCTGCAAGCAGAATCACCACGATGATGGTGACGATAATCGCGGTCTTGCGCTTGCGGGACGACGCATCCTGTCGATGTTCGTCCTCATCGAAATGTTCCGTGTCGTTTCGGTTGCCGGTCGTATCGTTCTCGTTGTTGATGGAGCCCAAAGTGTCGGGGTCGTACGAGAACTGGGCGGTTGCCTCCGGGTCTATCTGCGTCTGTGCGGGCGGTTGCGCGGGCATGACGGTGGTCTGATTCGGCGTGACGGAATCGAGTGGTGTCGTATGATCATCGAACTGTCGCGTCGGCGGCACGGGAGGAGCGGGAGGAGCGGTGAAGCCTTCCGAGACCGAGCTTTGAGAATCGGGGGAGGGGAGACTATACTGCCAGTCCTCAAGAGTGAGCTTTGAACGCAACTCCTGTAGTTGCGCCAACGCCACGGACGCGTCCGCTGGACGAGCGGCCACTTCCCGCTGTACGAGATGACTGATGAAGTCCGCCACATCGGTATTGATGCCTGGGCATCTGGTCAGTAGGCTCGGCACATCCTCATGAACGTGCTTGAACACCAATGTCACAGGATTGTCGGATGAGAAGGGCACTTCTCCGGTCAGCATCTCCCATGCCATGATCCCAACGGAGTACAGGTCTCCCTGCGCGGTGGCCTGGTTGTTTTGAATCATCTCCGGCGCAAGATACGCGGCCGTGCCCAGCAGCATGCCCGTGGAGGAAAGCGTGGCCTGCGAAGAGGCCCTGGCCAGTCCGAAATCGGTGATCTGCACATGGCCGCGATCGTTGATCAGAATGTTCTCGGGTTTGATGTCTCTATGGACCACACCGACGCGATGCGCGGCAGCCAAACCTTCCAAAGTCTCGCCGACGATGCGTAAGGTCTCCCGTACGGTGAATACGTGCTGATGATTCATCTCATACCGAAGATTCACCCCATGCACGTATTCCATGACCAGATAGTCAAGACCGTCGAACACTCCGGTATCGTACACCTGCACGATATGCGGGTTGGCGATCGCGGCCGCCGAACGGGCCTCACGGTGGAAACGTTCCACGAACTGCTCTCGTCGCGGACCCTGCGCAAGCTGGGTGTGCATGATTTTGACGGCCACGGTGCGTCCAAGCCGCTCATCGACGGCCTGATACACCGTGGCCATGCCGCCGTCCGCTATTTTGCCGACAACCCGATATCGGCCTTCTATGACCTGGTTTTCAGGGGCATGTGACGCTTCACTCATGGTTGATCGGTATGGTTCCTTCTTCGCGGACGACTTCGCGATATTCGTGTTCTCACTTCAGTTTACAAGTACCGTTTCGCAGATTCGCAATCGTTGTTCATCATTGTTCGCGCCGGACGGTCGGCACGAAACGGGCGCATGCTTCAACAAGCGCGTTTTCCCATTCCGCAGGCAATCGCAGCGATTGGATGGCGGCTTCCGATTCAGCCCACAGTCTGGCGATTCTGTCGTACGACGTCTCGATGGCTCCCGTGCTTTCGAACAGTGCGATGGCGCGGCTTACCTGCTCTTCGGAACGTACCGGCGATTCCCACATGCCGACCAGTTCGGCCTTTTCCTCGGTTGATGCCGCATTGAGCGCGTCCGCGAGCAGAACGGTGCGCTTTCCTTCTCGAATGTCGCCTCCGATGGGCTTACCTGTGTTCCGGCTCGAACCGATGACATCAAGAAGATCATCCGCGAGCTGGAACGCCAATCCGAGGGGAAGCCCGATCGCCAGGGCGCGTTCGCGGGCGGTTCTCTTGGTCTCGCCTGCGGCGAGCATGCCGAACTCCAACGGAGCGATGGTGGTGTAGCTTGCGGTCTTCCAACGGAACACATTCAACGACGTTCGAGCCAGCTCATCCGGATCGTTCAAAGGACTGAGCTCCACGGCCAGATCCAACACCTGCCCGATCTCGACCTCGCGATGCATATTCAGGAAAGCGGAGATGATATCGGGGCCGCGATCAAGCCCGACCACGGATCTGTTGACGATATCCACACTGGACGTGGCGAGCATGTCTCCCAACATGATGCCCAATCCACGGCCTATCGCGTCATTGCCGGATTGAGCGGCCAAGGCGCGGTGCGCGGACGGTTTTCCGCGACGCAAATCGGAATCGTCGATAATGTCATCATGCACGAGGGCGCCGGTCTGAAACACTTCGATCGCGCATGCGAGGCCAAACACCTCATCGATATGTCTCTCGATATCTTCGCTGGACGCGAACGCGCGGAAAGCTTCCAATGTAAGCAGGGCGCGAAGTCTCTTGCCACCTTCGCTTGACGTGACCGCCTGCGCGGCCACGGCGTCGGCCAGCCGTTTGCACTGTCCGGCCACCGCATCGCTCTCACCGTCGGTATGGAGGCATGCGAAATCCTCCACAAAGGAGACGATGCGGGATTCAATCTGTTTCAAGTCGGTGGGGTTGCTCATAAAGAACAGTTATCCACAGGCGCGAGACAAGAGCGAATCTCAATGATTGCAACACATACAGAGGTGTAAAACACCGCATGAAACGTCGAAAGGACCATCCTCCGACCACAAGGGCCGAAAAACGAGCATTCGACCGCGCAAGTGGTGCATAGTGCGTAGTGACGACACAACGAAGTCCGATCAACATGCCAAGGAGGGCGGAACCATGGGAACGAGCGAACCGAACGGCACGAAGGCATACGATGCCGCCGTGATCGACAGCGCCGAAATGCGGGAAGTTGAAAACCGGCTGAACCGATGCCATCGGGAAAATGGCATGGTCAGTGCCGCGAGAACGTTCATGAAAGAGCCATTCACTCACTGGATGGATAAACTGGCGGACGCGTCGATACCGGAGGAAGATGCCGACAATGCGCATCGATATGAGACCTACACCGGAAAACTCGATAGCGCATCGGGCTCATGCATACTCGACAGAACGGATGTGCTGGCGCTCGCGGCAGGCATGACCTGGACGCTTTCCATGCGGGACGCGTTGCTCGTCTCCATTATCATCGGCGAGGAGCGGGCCCCGCGGGACTATCTCATGGGGTTTGTGGAAAGACCGATGCTGGCGAGCAACGCGCATAGGCTGGAGACGCTGTTGAACGAATCGTTCCGCGATCCGCGTGCGAAACCGGATATGAAACGTTGCGAACGCGGAATCGACATGCTATTCCAGATATTCTTCACGGTGCCCGAGAAATACCGCGCTCAGCCGCTTGCCGTGATCAGCTACATTCTGTGGTGGTTGGGTCGGGATACCGGAGCCATGCAATGCGCGATGGATGCTCTCGAAGTGGACGAGGGATGCTCTTTGGCGGCGATCGTATGTTCCGCATGTCAACGTCATGTCGGCCCGGCGTGGGTTTATGAAACATAAGGCAACACGCCGGTAATCCACGTGCTCTTCATGAGGAAGGCCCGGTTTTCGGGAATAATCGTCCTGCCGGGATGGTTTACTCACATAGTTGTAGATTTGCCCTTGCCAGAAGTGGGCCCATATGGTATACGCTTCCCGGCAGGATCAATAGGAGGATAAGTTTGGCCACCAAGGAAACGACGGCAAGCATGGAACAGGCTGATCTGACCGAAAAGACCACCTCCACGAAGAAAGCCGCTACGCGTAAGGCCTCCACCAAGAAGAGCGCGGCGAAGAAGACGTCCGCCACGAAGACCCCCCGTAAGACGACCGCGAAGAAAACCTCTCCCGTGAAGAAGGAAGAGGGGCTTGTTGAGGAAGACGACCTTGATGATGAGGACGCCCCGGTGGATGACGCCGACCTTGACGATTTCGACGATGATCTTGACGACGTTGACTCCGATGATGATGACCTCGATGAGGACGAAGACGGAGATTCGGAGCCGGAAGATGACGACGAAGAGGAGGAAGAGCGCAAGAAGCCTGAGGAGCCCAAGGAAAAGGGAGCCTTCGTCGTCCGCGATGACGATGACGACGACAATCTGACGCCGTCCGGAAATCCGAAGCGTCGTGTGGTGGCCGCCGGCGCCACAGCCGATCCGGTCAAGGACTATCTCAAGCAGATCGGTCGAGTGAGCCTGCTGAACGCGGAGCAGGAGGTGGATCTGTCCGAACGTATCGAGGCGGGCCTGTATGCGCAGCACCTTCTGGATACCGAAGCGGATCAGATGGACTTCAAGCGCAAGCGCGAACTCAAGTGGGCCGCGAATGACGGCAAGCGAGCCAAGGACCATCTGCTGGAAGCCAACCTGCGACTCGTGGTGTCTTTGGCCAAGCGCTACACGGGCCGTGGCATGCTCTTCCTCGATTTGATCCAGGAAGGCAATCTGGGCTTGATCCGAGCCGTTGAGAAGTTCGACTGGAAGAAGGGCTTCAAGTTCTCCACCTATGCCACGTGGTGGATTCGTCAGGCCATCACCCGAGCCATGGCCGATCAGGCCCGTACCATCCGCGTACCCGTGCACATGGTGGAAGTGATCAACAAGCTTTCCCGTGTGCAGCGTCAGATGTTGCAGGATCTCGGACGAGAGCCCACGCCGGACGAGCTGGCACGCGAGCTTGACATGCCGGTGGAGAAGGTTCAGGAAGTGCAGAAGTACGGTCGTGAGCCGATTTCGTTGCATACGCCGCTGGGTGAGGACGGCGATTCCGAGTTCGGCGATCTGATTGAGGACACCGATGCGATCGCGCCGTCTGATGCCGTCGCCTTCTCCCTGTTGCAGGAACAGTTCAGGCAGGTTCTTGAAACGCTGTCTCCGCGAGAGGCGGGCGTCATCAAGATGCGTTACGGTCTCGAAGACGGTCAGCCGAAGACCCTGGACGATATCGGACGTGTATATGGTGTGACCCGTGAGCGTATTCGTCAGATTGAGTCGAAGACCATGTCGAAGCTGCGCCATCCGTCTCGTTCGCAGACTTTGCGTGACTTCCTGGATCAGTGATCCGAACGAACGTGTGATATGAAAGAAGTCGAGAAATCCGCAGGACAGATGGGTTTCTCGACTTCTCGCGTGTAAAGCGTGTATGAAGACATCCTGTGCGATTGGCACGATGGCGGGAATAGGGGAGTATGGCCAAGGATAATTACGGTGCGGGTAGCCTGACGGTGTTGGAAGGCCTGGATGCGGTTCGCAAGCGTCCGGGCATGTACATCGGCACCACCGACAGCCAGGGCTTGATGCATTGCCTGTGGGAGATCATAGACAATTCCGTCGATGAGGCGCTTGCCGGCGCATGCAACCACATCGTCGTGACGCTGCATACCGATGGTTCCGTCGAGGTGGCTGATAACGGACGAGGCATTCCAGTTGACGTCGAGCCGAAAACCAAGCTCACGGGTGTGGAGGTCGTGCTGACCAAGCTGCACGCGGGCGCGAAGTTCGGCAATTCCTCATACAATGCCGCCGGTGGCCTGCATGGCGTCGGCTCATCCGTGGTGAACGCGTTGAGCTCACGTCTTGATGTCGAGGTGGATCGTGACGGCAAGACCCACCACATGGCATTCCATCAAGGGCATCCGGGCGTGTATGCGGATACGGACCGTGAGCATCCCTCTCCGGACTCGCCATTCAAACGGACACGCAAGAACCGTCCGACCGATCTGGAGATCATCGGCAAAGTCAGCCCGAAGACCACCGGTACGCGTATTCGGTATTGGGCCGATCCGGAAATCTTCAACGACACCGCGAAATTCAGTTACGACCAGCTGATTGACCGTGTCCGCCAGACAAGCTTCCTGGTTCCGGGACTCAAGATCACCGTCATCGATGAGGGCATTCCCGAAACCGCGGATGGATCCGTCGACGAGACGCTGGAAACCGATGCCCCGGTTGCGCAGACGTCGGATGCCGTCGTGAACGAAACCGCGCAGGACACCGCAGAACGTGATTCAGGGGAGTCCGATACGGAAGATACAGGGGAAACCACGATTCCGGAACGGTCCGCGCAAACGCCGCAAACTCACGGGCACGCCCGTGTCGTGGAATTCTGCCATACCGGAGGCGTGAAGGATTTCGTGGATTTCCTCTCCAAAGGCGAGTCGGTCTCCGATGTCTGGCGTATTACCGGACAGGACACCTACGTTGAGGAGACCCAGGCGGTCGGCGATGGCGGGGAACTGCATGCGCAGAAGGTCACCCGTGACTGTTCCGTCGATATCGCCATGCGCTGGACCAACGGCTACGACACCACTTTGCGCAGCTTCGTCAATGTGGTGGAGACCCCGGGCGGGGGCACGCATGTCGATGGTTTCCTGCAGGGCATCACGAAGCAGATTCGCAAGTCCGTCGAGGACAACGCGCGAAAGCTCAAGGTGAATCTCAAGGATTCCAACATGAAGGTCGAACGAGACGATATCATGGCCGGTTTGGTGGCCGTCGTCACGGTGCGCATAGCCGAACCGCAGTTCCAAGGCCAGACCAAGGACGTGCTCGGTACAGCCCAGGTCAAGCCGGTCGTCACCAAAATGACGGACAGGCAATTCGGCGAGATGATCACCGGCTCCAAGCGTGGCTTCAAAGAGCAGTCCGGACGCGTGCTGGAAAAGATCGTCGGCGAGATGCATGCGCGCATCCAGGCCCGTAAGACCAAGGAGGTCACCCGACGAAAGAACGCGCTCGAATCCGCGTCCATGCCTCCGAAACTGTCCGATTGCCAGCCTGGCAATGATGATGTGGCCGAATTGTTCATCGTCGAGGGTGATTCCGCTCTCGGTACGGCGAAGGCCGCACGCAATTCCGGTTTCCAGGCGCTGTTGCCGATTCGAGGCAAGATCCTCAACGTGCAGAAGGCGTCGCTTGCGCAGATGCTGTCGAACAAGGAATGCGCTTCGATCATACAGGTGGTCGGCGCAGGATCCGGCGCAAGTTTCGACATTGAGCAGGCTCGATACAACAAGGTCATCATGATGACCGATGCCGATGTCGACGGTGCGCACATCCGCATTCTTCTGCTTACGCTGTTTTACCGGTATATGCGTCCGCTCATCGAACACGGCCGTGTGTATGCCGCAGTGCCGCCGTTGCACCGAATCGCATTGAGCGGTACGCATAAAGGCGAGTACATATACACGTATTCCGATGATGAACTTGCCGGCAAACTGGCTGAGCTTGACAAGAAGAACATCGGCTATAACGAGGATATTCAACGGTATAAGGGTCTTGGCGAGATGGATGCCGACCAGCTTGCGGACACCACCATGGATCCGCGTACTCGGATGCTGAGGCGTATCCGCATGGAGGATGCCGAGCAGGCGAGTCATATCTTCAGTCTGCTGATGGGCGACGATGTGCCGCCGCGTAAGGCGTTCATCGTGGAGAACGCCGATGATTTCGATCGTTCCAAGATTGACACCTGATTCCTGCCCGGTTGATTTCCGCGTATGTCGGCGGTGCGGTAAAAAATGCTTTTTTCACGAACGATAGTGCAACCCACCAGTTACCGAGTGGTAGGTAGGTAAGCATACAATATTAGGCGAAAATATTGCCGTGCCGCATGCCGCCGAAGGAGGCGAGATGGTCAACCTTTTGCTTGCAGTAATCTATGTGGCTTTCATAAGCCTCGGTCTGCCCGACGCCGTATTGGGCGCGGCGTGGCCGACGATGAGTACCGATTTGGGTGCTCCCGTTTCATGGGCGGGTGGCATTTCCATGGTCATTTCGGCGGGTACCATCGTCTCCGCGTTGATGTCGGACCGCATGACCCTCAAATTCGGTGCGGGCAAGGTCACCGCGGTGTCGGTTGCCCTGACCGCGTTCGCTTTGTTCGGGTTCTCCGTCGCACCTGGCTATTGGGTGCTGATTCTCTTTGCCGTTCCGTACGGTCTTGGAGCCGGTGGTGTGGATGCCGCCCTGAACAACTACGTCGCCATTCATTATGAAAGCCGTCATATGAGCTGGCTCCATGCCATGTGGGGGCTTGGCGCATTGACCGGTCCGTACATCATGGGATACGCGTTGGGTTCCGGACAAGGATGGTCGTGGGGCTACCGTTACATCTCCATCCTCCAGATCGTCTTGACGGCCGTGCTCATTTTCAGTCTTCCGTTGTGGAAGAAGCGTTCCTCGCAGGTCGGCGGCGTCGAACAGTCCGGGAATCAGGCGTCCGCTGAAAAACCGGCCCGTAAGCCTCTCGGTATCAAGGGAGTGCTCGCCATCCGTGGAGCACGTGAGATTCTTCTCATGTTCTTCTGCTACTGCGCGCTCGAATCCACGGCGATGCTGTGGGCCAGCAGCTACATGGCGCTCGGTAAGGGCATCGACAAAACCACCGCCGCCATGTGGGGCAGCCTGTTTTTCATCGGCATCACGGTAGGACGTCTGCTTAGCGGTTTCATCACCATGAAATTCAACGATCCGACCATGATCCGCATGGGGCAGTCCCTTGTATTGCTTGGCATCGTTGTGATGCTTCTGCCGGTACCGAATAATCTCGGTACCGTCGTTGGCCTGATCATCGTCGGCCTTGGCTGTGCTCCGATCTATCCGTGCGTCATCCATTCCACGCCGGCCTACTTCGGCGAGGACAAATCGCAGGCCATCGTCGGCATGCAGATGGCGTGCGCATACTGCGGTTCGATGTGCATGCCGCCTGTGTTCGGCCTGATCGGGCAGAACATCTCCATGAACATCTTCCCGTGGTATCTGGTCGTGTTCCTTGTGCTCATGGTCATCATGCATGAGACGTTGCGCAAGAAGTGCGGCGATCAGCTTGTCTAGTGAATCGGAGTTGGGAACAGGTATCCAAAACATTGGAACGGTCGTGGAATAGACATCACTGAGGCCTTTCGCGACGCTATGGTATTGCGTCACCAGTCCGTATTGTTGCAATCCGGCCCTGTAAACGGAACGTCGTTTCGGAGTTCCCGGTATTTTCGGATGTTCTCTCGCGAGTCTCGTTTCGAATCTGATCCATGGGGAAGTCAATCTCGCTGGGCTGCCTCAATGTTTCGTTGCGCAGCTCCGAAGTTGGGTTCCTCTTCCGACATCGTAATATATATCGTGCTTTCCGCGGTCCATAGCGTTGTCGTTGTACCGGAGCGCTTCGAACTGATAGCCCGGTCGAGGCCGACTAAGGAGGCGGTCCCGACGAGTGTCGACGGTATCAGTATCCGTGTAGGCGATCCCGCCTTTGAGGATATCCTACACGGACGTTTCGCCTGTTTGCTTATCCGGCAAAGCCGATGATCGCATCCAGTTCGGTTCCCGAACCATCACGACGCATATCCGGTTTGGGAAGCTCCACAGGCGTTCCGGCCTTGGTGGATGCATGTACCGGGTAAGCGCCCACCCATGCGAAAATCAGCGTGTTCTGCCCCTTCAGGAAACGTTGCGAACGTACGCCACCCGTGGCACGTCCCTTAGTCGGATACATTTCCAGCGGAGTTACTTTGGCGGAACCGTTTTCCGTTCCAGGCAGTGCATTGGAATCGCCAGCAACGGTGAGCACCACGGCGCCCGAAGCGGAGGTCAACCCGTTTCCGCCTTCCGTATAATTCCATGCGACCCTGTGCGCGGGAATGACGGCGAACGCCTTGACCGAGCATCCTTCGGCCAAGCGGATACTGGCCATGCCGCCGGCGGTACGGCCCTGCGGACGTACGTTCTTCGCGTCGAAAGTCAGAAGCGAGGAATCCGTGGAAACGAACACCAGACGATCCTCATCACGTGCCTCGGCCGCGGCCAGAACCTCATCGTCGTCCTTCAGATCGATGACGCTCCAAGAATCCATGGTGGTGGGAGATTCGCGATTCCAACGTTTGACCACGCCGTTTCGAGTACCTAACGCAAGGGGAGCGGGCTTCGACGCAACGGCGTCTTGGCCGGAATCCTCGGCGGATGGCATGGCGATCGCGGCAATTACGCGCTCGCCATGAACCGGATCGGTGTTCTCCGTCAGGCCGAGCAATTCCTCGGCCTTTACTCCGCCGGAAACAGTCAGCGGGCCATTCGAGGAAACATTGGGAAGCTCGACCACATGGGCCAGCACCAGCCGTCCGGCAGACGTGATCAGACCATACGAGGATCGGGTCGTGGTGCGGAAAATCGAGACGATCTGATCATCTTTGGCACGTTCATCGGAGCCGGAACGATTCTCCCAACGTTCCACGGCCTCCTCACTGGTGCGGGCTATCAGACCTGTGGCCGACAGCATCACGGCACACGGCTCGTCGTCGATCTGCAGGGCGGTCGCGGTCGCATTGTCTTCGCCGGCTTTCTTCGCGGCCTTCGCGGCTGCGGCAACGTCCGCCGCGGCCGAGGAGACCGTCGCGGCAGCCCGTGCGGCGGCCATCGCGGAGGCGGAGACCCCGTCATCGCCATGGGCGACGACGGGTGTCAGATTGCCATCTGCGTCCTCATCCAACAGTACGGTGCGTCGGGGAGTGCCGTACTTGGCCACGGCCTCATCCATTTCTTCGATCACCACGCCGTCAAGAGTCTCGTCGGAAGCGAGGATGCGTTCCAATTCCTCGATGCGTTGCTTCAGGTCGTCACGTTCGGCCTCAAGTTCTATGCGGCTCATCTTGGTCAGTCTGCGCAGACGAAGGTCAAGAATGTACTGCGCCTGAATCTCATCGAGGTCGAACACGACCCTCAGCTTGGTTTTCGCGGCCTCTGCGTCATCGGAGGAGCGAATCACCTGAATCACCTCGTCGATGTCGACCATCGCGAGCAGCAGGCCTTCCACGAGATGTAGGCGTTCCAGCGCCTTTTTCTTGCGGAATTCGCTACGACGGCGAATCACCGTGCGGCGATGGTCCACCCATACTTCGAGCATTTCCTTCAAGCCCATCGTATGCGGGCGTCCGTTGACCAGCGCCACGTTGTTGATGGTGAAGTTGTCTTGCAGCGGCGTGTGCTTGAACAGCTGCGCAAGCACGGCGTTCGGGTCGAACCCCGTCTTGATTTCGATGACCAGTCGGGTGCCGTTATGCCTGTCCGTCAGGTCGATGGCGCCTGAGATGCCTTCCAGCTTGCGATTCTTCACGCCTTCGGAGATGCGCTCCAGCACGCGTTCCGGTCCTACCATGAACGGCAGTTCCGTCACGACAATGGCTTTCTTGCGCGCAGTGACGTTTTCGATATGCGTCACCGACCGTGTGGTCAACGCTCCTCGGCCATTCTCGTACGCTTCGCGGATGCCGTTTCGTCCAACGATCACTCCGCCGGTCGGCCAGTCGGGGCCGGGCACGTACTTCATCAGCTCTTCCAACGTGGCGTCGGGGTTGCGCATGAGGTATTTGGCCGCGGCCACCACCTCACCAAGATTGTGCGTGGCCATATTCGTGGCCATGCCGACCGCGATGCCGGAGCCTCCGTTGACCAGCAGATTGGGGATGGCCGACGGAAGCACGGTGGGCTCTTGAAGCTTGTTGTCGTAATTGGGGGAGAAATCGACGGTGTTTTCCGCGATGTCGGCGTTCATGCCAAGCGCGGCCTGCGCCATGCGCGCCTCGGTGTATCGGGAAGCGGCCGGCCCGTCGTCAAGGGAACCGAAATTGCCATGGCCGTCCACCAGAGGCAGACGCATTGCGAACGGCTGCGCAAGGCGCACCATGGCCTCGTAGATCGCGGAGTCTCCATGAGGATGGAGTTTGCCCA
The DNA here is from genome assembly GCA_963590945.1 of Dysosmobacter segnis. Taxonomy (GTDB): domain Bacteria; phylum Actinomycetota; class Actinomycetes; order Actinomycetales; family Bifidobacteriaceae; genus Bifidobacterium. The sequence goes on along the minus strand of CAVAQZ010000019.1, from coordinate 19,665 downwards.
TCACCTCGCCGACCACACGGGCGGACTTCATGTATGGACGGTCGGGGTTGAGGTTCATTTGCCCCATTTGGTAGATGATTCGGCGTTGAACGGGCTTGAGACCATCCCGGGCGTCGGGCAATGCGCGGGCATAGATCACCGAATACGCGTATTCGAGGAACGATTTGCTCATTTCCTCATTCAACGGGGTCTCGACGATCTTTTCCTTGACCGTGCGCGGGTCATAGGCGGGTTTTGCCGGTTTGCGGTTCGACACCATACGGTGGATCTCCTCACGGACGCGTGAATACTACTCAACCTCACAATGCTACCAGCAGCACGAATCTTTCGTTTCACCGATTTTTGCCGCCGACCTACCGGATGTGGTACCGCCGCGGTGCTTGAATGATGGGTATGAGTGTTGAAGTGCCGGATATCGATGAATTGTTGGAGATGACCGTTCCCGCACGGTATGGCGATGACGTGCCTGACTCCGGAGTGCGTGGAGGGGCCCTCCATCTGTCTTCGGTGCTTCCCGCCATCTCCAGCGCGATCGGAAATCCTCAACGCACCGCCGTTCATGATGATCCCGAGCGTCTTCAGAGTGTTTTGGGAATGCCGGATGCTGAATCGGCGGTGGTCGTGCTTGTTGATGGTCTCGGATACTGGAACCTCAATATGAGACTCGGACATGCGCCGTACCTGCGTTCCCTGATGAACGATTCGGTCAACCAGCGCCCAATAGCCACATGCATGCCGAGCACCACGGTGGCGGCGATGTCGACGTTCGGCACCGGCACCTGCCCGGGGTTGACCGCGATGACCGGCTACACGCAACTCAATCCGGCGAGCGGAGAGATCTGCCAGCTGATCTCATTCAAGAACGCCATGCCCCCGCTTGACCTGCAGCGCCAGCCGACGATCTTCGAACGACTGTCGGAAAGAGGGATGCGGGTCACCAGTTCCGGCCTGCCGAAATTCGCGTTTTCCGCATTGACCCAGTCGGCGTTGCGCGGAAGCGACTATATTTCCAACGAGGATCCAAGACGCAGGATCATGGCGGCCGCCAAAGCCGCGCAGACTCCGGGATTGACGTATTTGTATATGCGGGATGCGGATAAGATCGGGCACAATTATGGCTGGGATTCCGACAAGTGGATCGGCACATACGAACGTATCGACGGGCAGCTGAGTCTATTGCGCCGCAGTTTGCCGAAGGGGACGCTGATCGTGATCGTGGCGGACCATGGCATGATCAGCGCCGATCCGGAATCACGCATCGATATGGCTGCCGATCCGCGACTGATGCGAGGGGTGGGCAAGGTCGGCGGAGAGCCTCGTTGCGTCATGCTGTACGCCGAAGACGAGGAAAATCCCGATGAGATCGCATCCCGATGGCGAGAGATTTTGGGGGAGCGCGCGCAGGTGCGCACGCGTGCCGAGGCGATCCGCGAGGGAGTGTACGGCCCCGTGGAGCCTTACACTGAGCCGATGATCGGTGATGTGATCGTTTCCGCCGCGCAATCCGTGACGATTGTGGACTCGCGTACGCAGACGGAAAAGGCGATGCAGTTGCCCAGTGTGCACGGATCGTTGACAAGGATGGAATCGGATATCCCCTGCCTGATCGATGTGGCATAGGCGAGACTTGGACGACCGTTCGGAGGCTGCTTCTCTTCGGACTCGGGGATTATCCGAATTCAGTCTCCGAAAAGAATCTCATCCCAACTCGGCACGGCCGAGCGTCCGGCACGGCGTTTCGACTTCGTCGCGTTCTGCGTATGATCCGTTGCGGTTTCACCGCCAGCGGAAACGTTGGCGGCATCCATTTGCCGCTCGGTGGACGGGGCGGAATTCTGTCCCGTCGTCGACACGCTCGTGGCGTTCGGCGTGTCGGAGTTGTCGACACGCTCATTGACGCCTGCGTCGGCCACGGCGCTGGCTCCTGGCGGCGCGATGGGCACTGACGGCGGTTCGGATGGGCTTACGGCCGGCATTGACGGTTCCGGCGTGTTCCATGCGGATACGGTCTGTTCTATGCGCGCGGAACGCGCCGAATTTCCTGGCAGATTCAGTGAAGCGAGAAAATTCTCATCCATGGGGTTCTCGGCGTCGCTGCTGCGCTGGGCGTCTTGTTCTCCGATAAGTTTGCGCGCGACTGCGTTCAGGCAGTTCACCGCGTTGTCATGCATGTTCCATGACCATTCGGCCTGCAAGGTGCGGTCTCCGGAAACGAATTGGGCGCTGATCTTCCACGGTTCCAGACCGCGTCTGGTGGCCTTCCACGTTACGTCCTCCAGACGTACGCGTGCCGCAGCGAACGTGCGTTCGATCAGCTCCGACAGCGTATGCACGTGGCTCTCCTTCGGAGCGGGGGTCGACAGGAACTGCTTGATCGCATACTGTTTTTCCGTTTCGACGGCGGACGAGAAACGCCGAACGAGCGCCTCGTTCAGAGAATAACGTTCCGCGACGCGCGCGGGCTCGGCTCCGGCTCGGATCAACGACTGGATTTGTGAGATCGGCAAGGTCTTGGGGGTGTGCGACTGACGTTCCTTCTGGACTTCGGAACAGATCTGCTTGGCCTCCAAAATGGCTCTTTCAAGCGTTTCATCAACCTTCACACAGAATTTTCCTATGCCTGAAACGAATACGAGTTCACCGGTGTCGCTGACATGATCGAACCGGGCTTCCTCGAATATGCTTTCAGGCACCATGCACCACTTTCCTCTGTGAAAAACTACTTGTTACATTGTGCCCCACGTGTCGGATTTTACGAGTATTTCGATTCGTGTATCCTATGCGGGGTAAATGTCATGTATTCTATGGCGCATAAGCAAAGTAGATGACGAAAGGAGTCTCGATGGCACAGGATTATGATTCCCCGCGTAACAAGGACGAGGACGAGGAGTCTCTCCAGGCTTTGGGAAAGAGCTCTCAGAACACGTCCAACGATATGGACGACGATGAGAACGCCATTGCTGAGGATTACGAGCTGCCGGGTGCCGATCTGAGTAACGAGGACGCTTCCGTTACGGTCATTCCGATGCAGGGCGATGAATTCATCTGTTCCGAGTGCTTCCTGGTGAAGCATCGTAGCCAGCTGGCCGAAACCACCAGCGACGGACAGCCCATCTGCCAGGAGTGCGCCGCCTGATGTCTTTCGACGAAACATACAACGAACCGGAAAACGTTGAGGTTCTGGTGAAGTCCTTGGTTCCTGGCCAGCCGGCGGAACTGTATTATGCGCATGCGGGAGATGCGGGAGCCGACCTTCGCACCACCGAAGAGGTCACGCTCGAACCGTTCCAGAGGGCGCTGGTGCCCACCGGAGTGGCCATAGCCCTGCCTGCCGGGTACGTTGCCTTGGTCCACCCTCGTTCGGGTCTTGCGGTCAAGCAGGGAGTGACGGTATTGAACGCCCCGGGCACGGTGGATGCCGGTTATCGTGGTGAGATCAAAGTGCCGCTGATTAACCTTGATCCTGATAATACCGTGACGTTCAAGCCGGGAGACCGCATCGCGCAGCTGGTCATCCAACGTTACGTCGAGGCGAAATTCATTCCCGCGCAGGTTCTGCCGGGATCGGATCGCGCTGAACGTGGTTTCGGATCGACCGGAGTGGCTTCCTGAACGACGGCGTGAATCCTTGCATGCGACCGCACAACACGGCCGTCTGTTTCGGGTGCGCTTATGGTGACGCGGATAATATAGGGGAAAACCGAGAGCGAGAGGTGGAAGATGGCCGACGATCATGAGGTTCTTTCGGCTCACATGTTGGGTTGTGAGATCAGCACGAATCCGCTGGATCCGCTTGAGCCGATTCTGAAGATGTGTGAATATCACCATCCGGATGAGGACATGAGCATCCTGGAACGTGCCTATAAGCGTGCGGTTAAGCAGCATTCCTCACAACGTCGCAAATCTGGTGAGCCCTACATCATCCACCCTCTGGCCGTGGCCCAAATTCTGGCCGATTTGGGTATGGGACCGTTGGTGGTCGCGGCCGGATTGCTGCATGACACCGTCGAGGACACCGACTACACGCTCGACGAATGCCGCGCGGAATTCGGCGATACCGTGACCGGTTTGGTCGACGGTGTCACCAAGCTTTCCAAAATGGAATACGGCGATTCCGCACAGGCCGAAACCATTCGCAAGATGGTGGTGGCCATGAGCCGGGACGTGCGCGTGTTGGTGGTCAAACTGGCCGATCGCGTCCATAATGCACGGACCTGGCGTTACGTCAAACAGTCCAGTGCCCAGAAAAAGGCGCACGAGACTTTGGACGTGTACGCGCCCTTGGCGAATCGTCTGGGTATGAACGCCATCAAGACCGAGCTCGAAGAGCTCAGCTTCAAGGTGCTGTATCCGAAGATCTACAACGAAATCGTTGTGCTGGTATCGAGAAGGGCCGGCCAACGAGACGTGTACCTGAAGCAGATTCTTGCCGAAATCAACGAGGATCTCGACGACCAGAACATCAAAGGCTATGTGACCGGGCGTCCGAAGGACTACTTCTCCATCTATCAGAAGATGATCGTTCGCGGTCACGATTTCGCCAACATCTACGACTTGGTCGGCGTGCGCATCATCGTCGACACCATTCAGGACTGCTATGCGGCGTTGGGTGCCGTGCACGCGCGTTGGAACCCCGTTCCGGGACGTTTCAAAGACTACATAGCCATGCCGAAGCTCAATATGTATCAGAGCCTGCACACCACGGTGGTGGGTCCCGGCGGCAAGCCCGTGGAGATTCAGATCCGTACGTGGGACATGCACCGCCGCGCGGAATTCGGCATCGCCGCGCATTGGAAATACAAGGCGAACGGACAAGCCGGAAGGGCCTTGAGCGCGCCGGACAGTTCCGACCGCAAACGTGGTGAGAGCCAGGAACTGAGCGAAGCCGATAACCTCAAGTGGATTCAGCAGCTTGCGGATTGGACGAGCGAGACTCCCGACTCGAATGAGTTCCTCGGTTCCCTCAAGGAGGATTTGGGCGCGGCCGAAGTATACGTGTTCACGCCGAAAGGCAAGATCGTCTCCCTGCCCGCGGAAGCAACCCCGATCGATTTCGCGTATGCCGTGCATACGGAAGTCGGCCACCGTACCATGGGAGCTCGCGTGAACGGGCGTCTCGTGCCGCTCGACACCAAACTCGAAAACGGCGATACCGTTGAAGTGCTCACATCCAAATCCGAATCCGCGGGCCCGTCACGTGATTGGCTGAGCTTCACGAAGAGTCCGAAGGCACGCAACAAGATTCGTCAATGGTTCAGCAAGGAACGCCGTACGGAAGCCATTGAAGAGGGGCGTGACGAACTGACGCGAGCCATGCGCAAGCGTAACCTGCCGATCTCCACCTTGCTGACTCCGGAAGGCCTGATCGGTGTCGCCGACGAACTGAACCTCGCCAACGCGGAGGCCGTGTTCGCAGCCATCGGCGAGGGGCAGGTCTCCACCCAGAACGTCATATCGCATCTGGTGCGTGACGCCGGAAGCGATGAGGTCAATGAGGAAGTGGAACAGGAAGCCCTTCCCCTCAGGCAGGTGGAACGGAAGAAAAAGGCCACCACCAGTTCGCTCGGCATCTCCGTCAAGGGAGTGGGCGACATCTGGGTCAAACTGGCACGCTGCTGCATGCCGGTTCCGGGAGACCAGATCGTTGGCTTCATTACGAGGAACCAAGGCGTATCCGTGCATCGCAAGGATTGCCAGAACATGATGGACCTTCAAAAACGACAGCCCGAACGGGCCGTGGACGTGCAGTGGACCAGCACCAAGGGCGTGTTCATGGTCAAGATTCAGGTCGAGGCGCTGGATCGTCCGCATTTGCTTAGCGATGTGACACGAGTGCTGTCCGATCATGGAGTGAACATCATCTCCGGCTCGATTTCCACGGGAACCGATCGTGTGGCCACCAGCCAGTTCAGCTTCGAAATGGCTGATCCGCAGCATCTGAACACGCTGCTCGCCGCAGTGCGCAAGATTGACGGCGTGTTTGACGTGTATCGCATAACCGGTGCCAAGGATTCGGCCGAACCAAGATTGCGTAAAATCTGATCGGCTGCCGTCGGACCGTGGATTGCGTGGTCCGATAATCGTAGATAGCCGCAAATAATGAGGGGAGCCTCTCAAACGAGAGACTCCCCTCATTATTGTGAGGAAATCGCTTACTTGAGCACTTCCACAGACACGATGCCGACCGGTTCGGTCGGACGATCCATGCGATCGGTGTTCACGGCCTCAAGCTTGTCGACCACGGCCTTGGATTCGTCGTCAGCTACCTCACCGAAGATGGTGTGGTGGCCGTCAAGCCATGGGGTCGGCACGGTGGTGATGAAGAACTGGGATCCATTGGTGCCGTGGATCTTGCCGTCCATGCCGCGACGCAGACCGGCGTTGGCCATGGCCAGCAGATACGGATGGTCGAACTTCAGGTCGGGAACGATCTCGTCGTCGAAGTTATAGCCCGGGCCGCCGGTACCGTTGCCCAGCGGGCAGCCGCCCTGAATCATGAAGTCCTTGATGATTCGGTGGAAGGTCAAACCGTTGTAGAACGGTTCGTTGGAAGGCTGGCCGGTGAGCGGGTCCTTCCATTCCTTCTCGCCGGTGGCCAGGCCAAGGAAGTTGGCCACGGTCTCGGGGGTCTTGTCGTCGAACAGGTTGATCTTGATGTCACCTTCGGAGGTGCGCATGATGATGGTAGTCATGGTCCCAAGTGTCTCATGGGCTTGAGACCGTCCAGATTGGGGCCAACTGGCCATGGAACCTCTGGCCGCACCCGCGATTCCGTTTTCGGCCGGGGCGTCGGGGTTGAATGGACTGACAAGGAACCTGGGGGAGACTGCACCTATCAAAGCACCTTTTGCTTGGTCATCAAGAACGTCAGTATGCTGGAGTGTCGCGGCTTGTTGTTTCAAATTATTTGCCTGATCTGTTAGCTGATCCGCTTGCTTAAGCAGAGCTTCCACTTTTTGCTGCATCTCATTTTGAAGTGATGTGGCATTCATCAAATCTGCGATATTCAAGCCCAACACATCGCAAACCGCATACATATCCTCAAATAGTAAGCGTTTGTTGCCATTCAACATTTGGGAAAACGATGCTGGATTCATGCCAGCTTTACGCGCAACTTCCTGTTGCGAAACTCCTTGCCGGGAGATGGCACGTTTCAAATTCTGCCTGATTATCGAAGCCATCTGCTCTGCGCGGTTGCGTCGATCATTTTCTTTCAGCATTGTCTCCTCCTCAACAATTTGGATATTTGAATCGTAATACGCAAATTTGTAATTTCCAAAAAGAGGTTCTACGGTATGTTATATTTAGAAAATAGAAATTCGTTTGGAAAGAAGAAATTGGAGGCCTTGAAATGGATTCATCTCCGGTAAAGCAGTGGAGGCAAGATCATGACGTCTTGCAGAAAGATCTTGCCGCTGAAATGGGAATGTCTCCCTCAACCCTGAGCCAGAAGGAAAATGGTCACCTTGACTGGAATCGAAGTGACCTTGCTTTTCTTAAGCAGGAAAAAGGACTCTCATCTGATTTCGTTCTTGGTTTCCATCCAGAGGGGTCAGAGGGGGAGGATGCGTGAGCAACGTGATGAGCGGCAACCCGATTCTCGCGGATCTGGACAGCCACATGAACTCCAACGGGTTCGTGCTCGGCACATCATGCGGTCCTAGGCCCATGACCCTTAGCGAGGCTTATGGCGCACCCCGTCGGCTTTCCGACGATCCCGTATGCCGTGAGGGAGAGTCCCCTGTCCTGCGTTCTCTCGATGAATACCGGGGGAGCGATGGGTTCGTGGAAGACCGGGTCCTGGAGATTGATGAAGAGACGGACGTCCGGCTCGCAGACGTCGTGTCCCGCTTTCTTGTTGAGGTCCGCCGCCGCTTTATTGGTGGGGGTACTCAGTACAAGCGCAGCATGGTGCTCTGCCGCCCAGCGGTCGCAGTAAAGCTTGATCTGCAATCCGATGCCTTCGTGCCTATGGTCTGCCCTGACGGCAATGGCATGGACCTCCGCTATGTTCCTCCTCGCAAGCCTTGCGGCGTTGTGGAGATCGACAGTCTCATAGCACTCGGCTACATGTTCGGCTGGACCGACGAAGGCACCGCCTACAATGCCGTCCTCGGCCCACGCCCCTATGAGGCAAGGCCGAAGGAAACCGTCGTCGTGCCCGACCTGCTTTGGGAATGGTACATCCCAGCGGTGCTTGATTTGCTCGGCCAGCAGTCGCTTGACTTGCTCTGCCTCGACTTGATTGACAACAGGTTCGAGCCGGACGAGTGGTTCTTCCCCCATGGTATGGAGCATTACCGCTCCGCCGATTCCATTCTTGCCGGGGGAGGTGGTGCGATGGTCTGATCGCATTGTCTTTTCTCTTTTCTTGTGAAAAATGCCCGTTCCCGATGTTGGAACGTCGGGGACGGGCGGTGCAACCAATATTCCGAGCCGTCACGGGTCTTGTATCTTACCGGATCCTGGTCCGTGGCCGCTCAATGCATTGTTTGGAGTTGTGATCACACATGAACAACTTTACTAAAGCCTTCCGCATGTCTTGCTCCGTGTTTCCCGAGTCTAACCGGGATTTTCACGCGCCGGTTTGGACGGTCATGGTCGTGGTGGTATTCGCCCGCCACGACGGTCCGGGTTCCGTTGTATCCCGTCGCTTTGCGTCGATGATGGCGCACCCGTCCATGGAACGGAGAGTGGACGCATGAGCAACATCGCATTGTCATGGGCCTTCAGATGCCATGTCGGCAACGCCAGCGCGAAGGCCGTGCTCGTCTACCTGGCGGACCGCGCGGACGACGACGGCACCGCCGCCTATCCGAAGATCGCGACCATCGTCGCCGTCACGGAACTGTCCGAGCGTACCGTGCGCTCCAGCCTGAAGCTCCTCCAGGAGCGTGGATTCATCCGCCGTGGCGATCAACGGTACGCGCGTCTCGGACGTGGAGGACGGGACCGTCTGCCGCAGTACTGCCAGGTCGTGTGGGACCTCGCGGTCGAAACCGACCCGTCCATCCTCACGTGGATCAGGGAGACGCACGACGCGGAGCAGGACCTTTCGACCATGGGCGAGACCGTGGATCCGGAGGCCGGAACCGTGCGGGAAAACGTCGAATCCAGGGATGTGCTGCCGGAAAACGTCGGAACGAAGCCGATTTCCGGCCCCGCAAATCCCGCAGGGCCGGAACCAGCTCTGCAAATCTCGCAGGGCCAGCTCTGCAAATCTCGCAGGGCCAGCTCTGCAAATCTCGCACCTCTAGCTCTGCAAATCTCGCAGGGCTGTATATATAAGGATAAAACCCTCCATGTAAACCCTCCGAGTAAATTCCCCTCTCTCCCTACGGGAGATCTCCCCGCAAGCGGGAAGCGCCCCACCGGCGAGGATGGGAAAAACGATGGGACGGGACAGGCATCCGAGGCCGTGACCGTGATGGACCGTCTCACGGGCGTCCGCTCCAGGCTGTCATTGACCACCGCGGCTCCGACCAAACGGGACTACGCCAAGATCGCGAACCTCGTCGACCGGATCGCCAAGGCCCATGACGGCGACCGCGAGGCCGCGCTGGCGCTCATCGCCGCGGTCGTCGACTGGCTGCCCGCGAACCCGTACTGGCTGTCCCGCGTCGACTCGGCCCGACGCCTGGCCGACGACTGGGACCGGATCGCCAACGACTGGACCATCGGCGAGCTGGAGCGCCGCCGCAGCCGCGACGTCGAGGAGAGGAACCGTGGCCAGGGGCCCGCCGCGAAGCCAACGCCGATCCCGGAGCGCCGTCTGGAGCCGCACACGCACACCTTCGCCTGCGGACACGTCCTCGCCGCGATGAAGCCGCACTGGGACGAGTACAGCCATGAAGGCTCGATGCGGCGCGGCAGGCCGAGCGAATGGCAGCGGGCCTGCCAGAGGCTCGCGGACGAGCTCAACCGGCGCGACGGCGGCATGCCGGCGGAGGACGACCATGAACGCCCGTGACGCGAGGCCGGCCTGCGCCCGGATCGCCGCCATCGACCCGGCCATGGCGGACCGCATGTGGAACACCACGACCGACGACGACGGCCGGGACCTTGTCGACGAGCGGATGCGCGCCAAGGGCCGCATGCTGTGCTCCGCATGCCCCATGCGCCTCGGCTGCATCAGCCGCGCCATCGCCAACGGGTGGAAGGACAAGGCCTTGTACGGCGGACTCGACTACCAGGACCGATGGATCCTCGCCCGTCTGATCGCACGCGACCTGCACGTCGACGCCGACGGCCCGCGCCGGATCCCCCAACGACGGATCCACGAATGGCTGGACGCCCACCCGGACTGGGACGGGCTCATGCGCCGCGCCGGCAGGGACTACTGGCGGCGGACCAAACGCCGCCAACGCTCCCGCCGCGAATACACGCACGACGAGCCTCTCTTTCTCAAACCCGAACCCGTGCCAGACGGCATGGTCCAGGGAACCCTCTTCTGATATCCGCGGTCCGGCCATGGGCCGTGGCCGCGGCGCGTACCGCGATACCGACAACCCGGAACCGGTAAATACCTAAATACCGAAAGAAGGAGAAACCGATGAACGACAAGAAAAACCGCGAGCCGATGGTGGTCGCGCTGGCCACCGGCAAGGGAGGCAGCATGAAGACCACGTCGGCCGTGTTCCTGGCCTGCGCCCTCGTGGACCAGTCCCTGGGCGAACGGCATGTGCTCGTCGCCGACGCGGACGTGCAGGGCGACGCGAAGGACTGGTGGTATCGTGCCGACGAGCTCGGCGAACCGCTGCCGTTCGATGTGATGTCCGCCGCGCCGGCCGACATCGCGCACCTGCGCGGAATCAACGACAGGATCGACGAGCCCGTCGACTGGATCCTGATCGACTCCGCCCCGTACGGGCGGGCGTTGGACGAATCGCTGAACAACGCCGACCTCGTGGTCATCCCCTCGAGCCCCAGCCGCATCGACCTCGACCAGGCCGCCGGCGTGAAGGACCTGTGCGACCGACGCGGCATCCCCGCCGCGATCCTCCTGTGCCGCACCGAGGCCAACACGACCGCATTGCGTGACGCGCTGGCGTGGATCGACGGCGAGCACATCGCGTGCTTCGGGACGCTGATCCCGAAACGCCAGGACATCCTCAACGCGAAACCCACCCGGCCGCGGGGCGCGCGCCTGCACGAATACCGCGACCTGGCCGCCGAACTCAAGCGGACCATGCGGCAGCTCAAGGAGGAGGACCTGTGAGGAACATGAACCTGACGCCACGCCCGCGCGACCTGACCATGCTGCTCAACGGCGACCGGACGGAACCGGTAAATACCGAAAAACCGAATACCGACATACCGAAAAACCGGAGGGACGGAAAACCGGAATCCGGGGAGGCCTGGGTGAAGACCAGCGTGAGCCTGCGCGCCTCGACGCGACGCAGGCTCAAGACCTACGCCGCCGAGCACGACACACGGATCCAGGAGGTGATCGACTCCGCCCTCGAACTGTATTTCGCGGAGCTCGGCGCCGACCCGGACGGTGGCCGGCATCCCGGCAATCCCATCCGTCGTTAGGCGGGCTTTTCCGTCGGCGCGGCGAATGTCCAAACCGGATCCTTCTCAACGGCCATACCGTGGTCGTGTCATCAAAAAACAAGCCGAAAGGAAAACATCATGTACGGAATCACCCTCGCGGAAGACGGCGGCAGCGTCGTCACCAGCGCGCTGCAGCTGTTCAGCCAATTCGCCGTCATCGGAGGCGGCCTGTGGGCCGTGTGGGGCGTCATCACCCTGGCAGGCGGGCTGAAGGACCAGAACGGCCCGGCCACCCAGTCGGGCGTCTGGCAGGTCGTCGGCGGAGGCCTGATCATCGCCGCCGCGGCCCTGTTCTCCAACATCGCCCTGTAAGGAGCGGAGGGCGCGCATGGTCGATTTCATCGTCGGCATCCTCAACGCCATCGGCTCCGGCGTCGGCGACGACCTCGTGGCCGACCTGTTGAAGACCCCGGCCGAATACAACGCGGACATGTATCAGCTGAGCCTGACCGTCGCCCGCTCGGCCGTCAAACCCATCGCCAGCACGGTCCTCGCGATCATGTGCGTCCTGGAACTCGCCAGGGTCAGCACCAAAGCGGACGGCGACCGGGAACTGGGCGTCAAGCTCGTCGCCATGGCGATGTTCAAGCTCACGCTCGTGTTCACCGCCGCCCAGCACAGCGAGCTCATGCTCCAGGCCATCGACGAGATCGGCGACGGCGTGCTCGGCGGCATCCACTCGGCGGCTCCCACCACGGGGTCCGCGTCGGGCCTCGGCCTCGGCGACAGCATGCGCGACGCCATCGAGTCCGCCGGCGCGATGGGACAGATACCGTGCCTGATCCTGCTGCTCATCCCGTTCCTCGTCTCCAAGGGCGCGACCATCGTCGTCACCGTCGTCATCCTCCTGCGGTTCGTGCAGATCTACATGCTCACCGCGTTCAATCCGCTGCCGATCGCTTTCATCGCCCAGGAGGAGACCCGGCAGTGGGGCATCAATTATTTCAAGCAGTACGCGTCGTTGGTGTTCCAATGCGCGACCCTGTATCTGGCGATCCTCATGTACCGCACGCTCGTGGGCGGCACGCTGAACCCGAGCAAGTTCGAGGACGGCGACAGCCTCTCCGGCTGGGTGATGGAAAACTTCACCGGCCTGCTGCTGGCGAGCGTCATGCTCATCGGCATCGTCATGGCGGCCAACGGCGTCGCCAAGAAGCTCTTCGGAGGCGAGTGAACCAAACCAGGAAGGAACCGTCATGGCGTTGCAGATGCCCGTTTACAGGGAACTGACCACCATCGAATCGAAGGTGTTCATGGGGATGAGCTGGCGGCAGTGCCTCGCCGCCAGCATCCTCGCGATCGTGTGCGGGGGAGGATACATCGGCCTGTGGCTCGGTCTGGGTATGGATCCCAACCTCGCCATGTACCTGATCTTCCCGCCGGGCGTTCCCATAGCCGCGTGGGGTTGGGCGAGGCCCAAGGGGCTCATGCCCGAAAAGTACCTGAAGTACGTGTGGCGGCACTACACCCAGCGGGAGGTCTACCTGCTCAACGGTCCGGGCGGACCGTATCGTACCGGCGCGAAGCCATCTATCAAGGAAAGGTAACGGCATGTTCGGAAAGAAGAGGCCCTCGGTCGCGGCGCCGGTCGAGGATGGTGCCAAGGCTAAGACGAAGGCGCGGAGGAAGGATTCGCCGCGCCTGCCGAAGGGCGTCAAACGGCTCATCGGCTACGACGCGATGCTGCGCAACGGGATCGCCAGCCTGGGCGACGGCCGGTGGAGCGCCACCATCGCCTTTCAGGACATCAACTACCAGCTGAGCCCTGAATCCCATCAGATGGAGATCATCGACCGGTGGGCCAGGCTCATCAACAGCTTCGAGGCCGGCCAGAGCGTGCAGATCGCCACGTACACGCGCTCACGCGGCGTCCGCGAGATCCTCTCCGACGTGATGATGGCCGAGACCGGCGACGGCCTCGACCACTACCGGCTCGACTACAACCGGCTCGCCCAAGGCAAGCTCGATTCCGTCAGCCGCAACACCAGCACCGTGAAGACCTTGACCGTCACGGTCCGGGAAGGCGACGAGCAGGCGGCCGTCGCGAACCTCAACGCTCTGTGCAACAACCTCGTCAGCCAGATGCGTGCGATCGACTCGTGCAAGGCCGCGCGCCTCGACCGCGAGCACCGGCTGCGTCTCATGGCCGAGGTGCTGCGTCCCGGCGAGGAGTTCCATTTCGACGAACGACGCTTCGAGCATATGCCCGGCAAGCCCGACACCAAGGACCTTGTGTGCCCGTGGAGCATCGACGCGCGCGATCCGACCATGCTCGACGTCGAATCGCTGGACTCGAAGTATCTGCACCGAACCATGTGGGTGTCCGGCCTGCCGCCGGAACTGTCCGACCAGCTGGTCAACGACCTGACCGGTCTGCGCTCCCGCGTCGACGTGAGCATCCACCTGGCCCCCATGGACCGCGGCGAGAGCATGACGCTCGTGCGCCGCAAGAACGCCGAGGTCAAGATGCAGATCATGGACCAGCGCCGCAAGAACCGCAGGCAGGGCCTCGACCCCGACGACCTGCCCGACGACCTGGCCGACCAGCAGGAGCAGCTCGGCCAGCTGCGCGACGAGCTGCGCTCCACCAACCAGAGGCTCGTGGACTCGATCATCGTGATCGGCGTGTCCGCCTCCAGCAGGGATGAGCTGGAGGTCGCGTGCAGGAACGTGAAGGCCAAGGTCAACGCCCAGTCGTGCACGGCCGAGAGCCTCAAGTTCATGCAGATGGAGGGCCTGACGGCCGAACTGCCGCTGGGCAACAACCCGCTGCCCATGAAACGCACCCTGACCACGAACAGCGCGGCCATCCTGATCCCGTTCACCACGCAGGAGGTGTTCGAGCCCCACGGCCTGTTCTACGGCAGCAACGCCCGTTCCGGCAACCCCATCCTCGCGGACAGGCGGAGCCACATGAACTCCAACGGGTTCGTGCTCGGCACGTCCGGCGGCGGCAAGAGCTTCACCGTCAAGCAGGAGATCGCCGGCATGTTCCTCAACCGCGACGACGAGGTGATCGTCATCGATCCGGAGCGAGAGTACCTCGCCCTCGCGCAGGCGTTCGGCGGGCAGATCATCCAGGTCAGCGCCGGCACCGGCACGCGCGTCAACCCGATGGACATCGTCCTGGACGACTCGGCCTCCGACCCGGTCAAGGACAAGACCAACAACGTCGTGAGCATGGTCGGCGCGCTCATCGGCGGCATCGACGGACTCGACCCGTTGCAGAAGGGCCTTGTGGACCAGTGCGTCAGCAACCTGTACGTGCGCTACCGCGCCCGGGGCGGCGGATCTCTCCAGCCCACGTTGCAGGACCTGCACGACGAATTGCAGGCGGGCGGCGACCAGGTGAGCCGGTATCTCGCCGACGCGCTCAACCCGTACATCACCGGATCCATGAGCGGCTTCAACGGGCAGACCAACGTCGATCTGAGCAATCGTTTCACGGTGTTCGACGTGTCCGGCCTGTCCGGCGAACTGCGCACGTTCGGCATGATGGTCGTCATCGACCAGGTGTGGAACCGCGTGATCCGCAACAAGGCCCAGGGCAGGCGCACCTGGCTGTACGTCGACGAGTTCCATCGCTTCTTCTCCAACCAGTACGCCGCCGCGCAGTTCAAGGACATCTACAAGCGCGCCCGCAAATACGGCCTCGGCGTCACCGGCATCACGCAGAACGTCGAGGAGATCCTCGACCTGCAGGACGCGCGCGAGATGCTGTCCAACAGCGATTTCCTCATGCTCCTGTCGCAGAACGGCACCGACGCGGACGCGTTGTGCGAGCTGCTGACCCTGAGCGAGGAGCAGCGCCAGTACTTCACCGGCGTGCTGCCCGGCCAGGGGCTCATGAAGATCGGCAGCGCCTACGTGCCGTTCGACGGGCGCATCCCCTCGGGCGGCGGCCTCTACCGGCTGTACTCCACGACCTTCCAGGAGGGAAAGTAAACGCATGAGCGGAACCCAAGCCCGCCACGCCGGAGGCACGCGCGCCCGCATCGGCCGCGCGGCCGCGGGCGCGGTGTCCGGCGCCGCGCAGTTCGGCGCGGACCGGACCGACATCGCCGATTCCATGGGCCACGCCGCCGCCGAGATGACGGGACGCGCCGCCATGTACGGCATGTCCTCCGCCATGCACGGCGTGGGCTGGACGGCCGGCAGGGCGCGGCGCGTCATGAACCGCGGCAAACGCGCCCTGCGGTCGGGCGGGGGAACGCGCAAGGCGGCCGGCAAACCCAAGGCGCTGTCCGAGGCGAAGCCCAGCGAGAAGATCGGCAGGTTCGCCTCGAAAGGCAAGGCGAGCAAGCGGATCGGCAAGCGTATAGGCGCGGGTCTTGGAAAAGCCGGTCGGAGCGTCAAACGGATGGGATCCGCCGGCATGGGCTGGATGGATGAAGCCGGCGCGAGGCTCACCGCGGCCGACGACGACTTCGCGTCGAAGCTGGGAGGCGCCACGCGCGACCTGTCCTTCAAAGCGGCGCGCACGGGCGTGAGGGGCGTCAACTCGTCGGCCAAATTCATCTGGCGGCACCGCCGCGCGCCGGCCAAGGCGGTCCGCGGCGTGAAGGCCACCGGGCAGGCCGCCGTTCGCGCCGCCCGCGCCGCCGCGAACTTCGTGCGCATGGCCGCGTCCCGCGTCATAGCGGGAGCCGCCTCCGTCGGTCTTCCCGTCCTGCCGGTCATCGCGGCCTTGCTCGCGGTGCTCGGCGTGCTCCTGGCCGCCATGGGCGCGTTCCTGGGATTCAGCGCCAGCGAATCCACGGTCGCGGGCGTGCCCGCGGAATACGAGGCCGACGTGGTCCGCGCCGGATCCATCTGCCAGGTCGTCACACCGAGCGTCATCGCCGCCCAGATCGACCAGGAGTCCGGCTGGAACCCGAAGGCGCAGTCCGGCGCGGGCGCCAGCGGCATCGCCCAGTTCATGCCGGGCACGTGGGCTTCCGTGGGCAAGGACGGCGACGGCGACGGCAAGGCCGACATCTGGAACCCGCACGACGCGATCTGGAGCCAGGGCAACTACATGTGCGGCCTCGCCTCGCAGGTCGAGTCCTCCAGGAAAGCCGGCAGGCTGACCGGCGACACGCTGGAACTGACCCTCGCCGCATACAACGCCGGCCTGGGCAGCGTGCTCAGATACGGCATGGTGCCGCCCTTCGAGGAAACCATCAACTACGTGCGGCGGATCAAGGAACTCGCGGCGACCAAATACACCTCGACGGGCACCGCCGAGGGCGGAACGGTCGGCTCCCTCGAACCGAAGCTGACGGTCTCCGGCGGCATCGTGTCCACGGCCGGCATCACGCCGGACACGAGATACCCATGGGGGCAGTGCACCTGGTGGGCCGCGACCAGAAGGGCCGACATAGGAAGACCGATACCGGGGTGGGGCAACGCCGCCACATGGGCGGGTTCCGCGGCGTCGGCCGGATACACGGTGGACGGCTCCCCATCGGCCGGCAGCGTCATCGTCTTCCAGCCGGGGGTATTGGGCGCGGCCGCGTACTACGGGCATGTCGCCATGGTCGAGGAGGTGCGGGAGGACGGGTCGATCCTGATCAGCGAGTCCAACGTGCTCGGTCTCGGCGTCGTGTCTACGCGCGAGATCAGCGCCTCCCAACTGGCCGCCGCCGGAGGCGGCGTCAGCTACATCCACTGAAAGGAACACCAGGCATGGAACCAGGGAAGAACAGGATCGTCGCCGTTGCGGGATTCGCGGCCGCGCTCCTCATCCTAGGAGGCAACATCGCGGTGATATGCGCCGGCAACGGAACCGCGGAGGACACGCAAAACGCCGTCGCCCAGCCACGAACGAGAACCGAGTCCGGGCGGACCGCGGCCGGGAACGAAGAGACCGAACCGGCGATACCGATGGAGGATGATCCGTGCGTCGACCTCGCTCCGAAGGCGCTCGGCGTCTACATGGGCGACGAACGGGGCCAACTCGAAGGCGAATACTTCACGCCGGATGCCGCCGGCCTCGACATCCCGGCATCATCCATAGCCCCGCAGCCGCTGCCGGAAACCGAGTTCGCCGGCTTCCCCGTATCCACGGGGGAGCGGGAGGCGACGTGCGCCGTATCCACCGGGCTGGAGGCATCCTGGGTGCTCGACTACACGCTCACCGCCGACGGCTGGCGATGCGCGGCGGTCAGGGGTCCGTTGGAAGGCGGATACCGGGTGAATGACGGCAAACCGGAGGAACAAGAGTGATGAAAACAAACGAACACAAGGTCCCGGAGAAAAACGAGGGCGGTGAGGAATGATCAGGACCGACAGGAAGACGGGCGAGCCGATCCTCAGCCCGAGACTCACGGCCGACCAATTGCACGCGATGGCCAACGACCCCGGCTGGCGTCCATGGATGCATCGGATCGCCACGCACCCACATGCGTGGCCCGAACTCGTCGACTGGTGGCGCATCGCGCAGGCCCAGGGCTTCGACGCGGCCGGGGCCGCACCGCTGCCGCCCGAATCCATGCGCGGCCACCGACGCGTCGCCATACCGTCCGCGCCGCTGCCACCGGAAAACGGCCCCGATCCGGAACCCATGCCATCCACGGCGGAGACGAAGGAGGACCGGCCCGCCGGACCGGGACCATCCTCTCCCGAAGGGGAACCGGACGCCGCCTCGCCGCAGTCCTCCGACTCCGATCCGCGGTGTCTTTCGTCAAATAAATCCGCGTGTCGTCACCAGTTAATCTGAACACCATCGGCGTTCAAAATGGACACCGTCACCGGTAATCCGGATGGTTCCCCTCGTTTTCGGTTATCTCATCAGGGAGTGGCTGTTGCGGTACGACTCACCACGGAACCTGACGATCCTGCCGTGGTGCACGATACGGTCGATGACCGCGGCGGCCATGTCGCCGTCGCCGAACACCTCTCCCCACCGCCCGAACTCCAGGTTCGTGGTGAACACCACGCTCCGTTTCTCGTAGGAATCCGCGACGACCTGGAACAGGAGCCTGGCCCCGTCGATGTCGATGGGCAGGTAGTCCAGCTCGTCGATGACCAGCAGCCTGGCGCGGCCTATCGCGCGCAGTTCCGCGTCGAGCCGGTTCTCGTCCCTCGCGCGCCGCAGCCGCATCACCAGCGACGACGCGGTGGAGAAGGCCCGTAGCCTCGCGTCCGCCACCGGCAAGGGCCAGGTGACGGACCGATCCGCCATCGACAAGCTTGACAGGCTCGCCGCCGAGGCCATTCCGAAGCTTCCCGCATGCCAGGCCTCGAACCCCGACGCCGGAACCGTCGCCGCTGCCGGTAAGGAATACAAGCGCCGCGCGGAAGAACTGTCCGACGCGATGGACAGGGTTAACCGGTCCATCCTCGACAAAACCGTGAAGGACGCGAAAAAACTCCATGACGAATCAGCCGGAAAGGTCTCCGACGAGAAGACCCGCACGGACCTCGCCCGGGCGATAGGCCGCCGCGATGCCAAGGCCATCCGTGACGCCACGGACAAGGGTGAACCAATCCATCAAGGCCAAGCAGGAATCCGACGAGGCCAAGGCGCAGGCCGAGGCCACGGCCCGGGCTGAACAACAGCAGTCGCAGCAGCCCGCTTCCATGCCATCCACGAACAGCCAGTCCGGTCGAGGCTATTCATATTCCTCCACCGGCACCGGACGGACGACCGGGGGGAACGCCGGCAAATCCACCACCACGCCGTCGGAGCCTTCCACTCCGACCCCACAGCCAGCACCCACCACGCCATCCACCCCTGCGCCTACGACCCCGGCGAAGCCGTCCGGCAGCGACGGTGCGGTCATCGACTGAGGATGCTGCCGTCCGGCTTATGCGGATCGAGCTCGTTGGGCGGCGCCAGACAAGATGCTCCTTGGGATTGATAGATTAATTTTTGGGTGGTAAACTCAAACTTGAACTTCAAACTCAAACTTGAACTTCAAAGTCAAACACAGTCATCTTGTTGTCTGGAGGTTTTTTGGAACGACTTGAACTGATTCGCCAGAGCCTTGCTCCGATTAATGATGCTCTTCCGACGCTGTTGCCGCAGGCCAGACTCCGCTCGCTTTCCGCTATGGAGGTTCTTGGCACTTCTCGGCTTGAATATCCGAAGCTCTACGCGGACAGTTTTAACGCCACGCTTCGTGC
>CAVAQZ010000018.1:7364-37542 GCA_963590945.1 Dysosmobacter segnis | reverse complement strand
GCCGTAAGTGATGTGGTCTACGTGACACCTGTATCGCACCACTTTGGCCGCGGTAGGCATTGCGATTCGAAGCCCCTTTTGTCCGTCGATACCTGGTTGGACAGCAAGGGCTTCTGTTATCCGTGATACGATTTGCGGCGGCAGGTATGGAAATGTGCATCGGACTGGATGCGCATTTCCTGAATCGCACTCGTCGGATTCCGGTTCCTTGGAGAATGCGTTTCTCTGGCCATCGTTGCGCTGCAACTCATCCTGCAGCTTGAGCCAGAGTCCGGTTTGCATCGTAGACATGGTCCGTTCCTTTCTCGTTACAAAAGTTGTATTTGCTAACTAATGTCGAGAACGGACCTAATTCCGACAAAAACATTCTGACTTGACGAAAATTAATGCCTGAAATCTACTGATCCGCATCCGGATCTTCGTCGTCGCTGGCGGGGCCAAGTAGTATGCGCTCGCTTAGATTCACCAGGCACATGAGTATGCCGGTGATGACGATGATGACCAATGTGGCCGAAAAGATCAGTGGTGTGCGGAACGAGTTGTATGCAGCCTGCAGCCAGATGCCGAGTCCCTTGCGTGCGCCCAGATATTCGGCGGTCGCCGCGGTGGCGAAAATGTAGGCGGCGGAAACGCGGATGCCGCCGTATATCTGCCGTGCGGCCACGCGCAACTTCACATGCCACAAGGTCCACGTTTTCGTTGCGCCACAGGTCAATGCAACATCGGAATAGAATTGCGGCACCGACTCGAGTCCCCGAATCGTCTGCACCGCAATCGGGAACAGGCCGAAAACGGTGACGATCACAATCTTGCCGGAAACCTCGAAACCGAACCAGATCAGGAACAGCGGGGCGATTGAAATCAACGGCATCGTCTGTGCCGCGGACAGCAATGGAAACAGCGCGGCGTTCGCAGTGCGAGAGCAATACAGCAGAATGCCGATCAAAATACCGCAAGCCACGGCGCAAAGAAAACCGACGGTGCCTTCCAGCAGCGTGACCTGCGTGGCAGGCCAAAGCGTGGACCACGTCTCTACAGTCGCCTGGGCTATCTCACTGGGGGCGGCGATCATAGTGCTCGGTACGTCGCATATGCGTACCCACGCCTCCCAAACGGTGAGCAGCACCACCACCGCGATGATCGTCGGAATACGTCGTTTGCAGACGGCGGTCAGTTTGGCTGCCACTGCGGAAGCTGTTCCCTGCCGTGCCGGTTCGTGTTGAACGCGCGTTTGAGCCATCGTTCACCTTGCTTTCTGCGCCAAAGTGGGCGCCCACGTGGCCGGCTGCGAAAAACCAGTAAGGTGAGGAGCCTGTTCGCAGACCGGCCAGAAAAGTTCATTGCCGGCTGACCAGTATAAGCCAAGGTCGGAACGTGTGAAAAAACGGCTATAAATCCACCACGGAACCGATGAACAACGGCAGTCCGTCAGGGGAGTCGAGTTCGAAAAGGAACGGATGGTCGGCGTTGAATTCGATTGTTTCGGTTGGCAGAATGGCCAACATCATACCGATCTGCGTATATGCGGCTGCCTCGGCTCCGACTTCCGACACCTCGACGCGTGTGCCTTGAACAATCGACCCGATGAACATCTGGCTGTCCGATATTCCCGAAAAATCCGCCTTGTTCGCATCGAAGGCGTCGGTGACTCCCATGTTCCGCACGGCCTCGATCATTGCATCGCTATCGAGTGTGTTGTCGATGGTGAACTTCGGCAGACTCACGTTGATTTCAGCGCCATCCTGCGCATTCGGCTCGGCTTGGAACGCGTTGCATAGCGCTGTGGCATCGGTCAGCAATGTTGTGAAACGGGTGTTGTCGTCCGGCAGAAGAATCCTCATACGGCCACCGTTATCGAAAGCGAGGTCCACACGCTGCCAGCCGTCGCCTTTCGTGTAGGTGTCGGAATCATCCGATGAATCCTGCATGATGGTGATGGTTTTATGCATGAAGTCCACGGTGTTCGACGAGCCTTGCAGCGATTGGAAATCAGCCTTTTCGGTCAGTTCCGTGTCGAACGGGGAATTCCAACGGCCGTTGGCGTATAGCGTGTTGAGAATCGCCAGACCAGTATTTGCGGAGATATCGATTTCAGGTTTCAGAACGCCGTGCGTCTGATCGCTGACCCATGCGCTCATCTTGCCGTTGGTGTTGGAATCGAACGCGTTCACCTGTTTGACCTGCGCGCCGAAAATCCGTTGGACCGTGTCGGAATAGTCGGTGTTTATGGAAAGGCCGCGTAACGCCCATAATGAGTTCGCCGCGTCGAGACGGGATTCTCCGTCGCGTTTGCCGGCGATCGACAGGTACAACGAGTTGAGGTCTTCCTCGGTCAGATTGTCGCTATCCAACGCCTGTTGCAGCTGAAGCAGCGTGTTGTCCTTCGCGCCCTTGGACGCGATCAGCAACGCCATCTGCAGCGAGACGGGAGAGTAATTGGTGTTGCCGTCTTCATTAAAGATCTTTACCGCGCTCTCGTAGGCAAACGATCGAGCCGACCGCACAGCGCTGTTGGTCGCAGCAATCGCCTTTGGCCTACGCAGGTCGGCCAATACATAACGCCCTCCCCAAGCGGTATACCATAATCCTCCCGTTGCCACGAGAACGACGACGACTGCCGCCGCGACGATTGCGACGATATGGCGTTTCAGCGGCTTGCCTTGCCGGGTTGATTCCGCGGCTACGATACCTGTGCCTTCCGGGCGGATGCGCTTCACTGTCGCTCCTTTCTGTCAGGGCAAGCATGCTGGCATAAAAAAAGATGGTTCCAATCGTATTGCAGTTGGAACCATCCTGATAAACATTGGCGAATGCGTTTCGCTAAAGGACTACTCCAGTCCGATGGACTTGAGATTGTGCATCTTGAGCGACATGACCTCAAGCGTGCCGGATTCGGCTTCGAGCTTGATGGCGCGCGGGCCTTCGGAGGCGTAGCTGAAGGAGCTCATGGCCTGGCTACCGTCGTTCACATAGACCTCAACGCAACCGCGGTCCACGAACACGCGCAGCTTGAGCTCGTCAGCCGCCAGTTCATCGGTGGAAAGCGGAGCCGCACGGTATCCACGGTCGCCCTGGGCGGCGGCCTGACGATCGACCACCACGCGTCCGATCTGCGCGTCGAACGCCACATAGGTGTACGCGCCGTCCTCGGTGGCATGCACCTTCAGGCCTGCACGTTCGGCGGTGGAGTTCTTCAGATCGATGGTCATCTCAATCTCGACGGCCTCGGCATCATCGGAAATGATCTTCTCTTCATTGACGGCCAAGGAGATCTTTCCAAGATCGGTCGTATCTTCGCGCAGGTTCTCCATTTCGGCAACCGGAGCGGTGATCAGATCACCGTTGGCTCCCAAGGTGATCTCACGCGGCAGCGTCATATTGCCGCACCAGCCATCGTCCTGCATCGGAATCGGTTCGACGAACGGGCTCATCCAGCCGTAGACGATCTGGCGCTCGCCATCGTTGAACGACTGCGGGGCGTAGTAGTTGTGTCCGCAATCCCACAGGCGGAATTCGGTTTCCGGCTTGAATTCGCCGCCCGGCTCCCAAGTGCCGATCATGTAGCCGGCGTTGCTGACGTTGCGGTTCATGAAACCGGAAGCCTTGGCTCCCATGGCGGAGAAGCCGATGACCCACTTCTCATTGCCTTCCGCGTCGCGGACGGGGAAGAAGTCCGGGCACTCAAGCATGTACACGTCCGGATCCGGGTGCTCGAACAGCACACGCTCGTAAGTCCAACGAACCATGTCGTCGGAGGAGAAGAGCCACATCTGGCCGCGCTTCTCGGCGGAGGTCACGCCGAAGGTCATGTACCACTTGCCGTCGGTCTTCCAAACCTTCGGATCACGGAAGTTGCGGAACACCTTGTCGAGCGGGCAGTCGATGATCATGCCGCGCTTGGTGGCGCTGGTGAGCTCGTCGTTGTCGGGCTCGGCGAGCATCTGCACCTGCCAGTCGCCGTCGCTGTTGTCTTTGCCGTTGGCCCAACGATGGCCGGTGTAGTAGAACTTGAGTTCGCCGTCATCGCCGATTACCGCGGAGCCGGAGAACACGCCGTTCTTCTCTTCTTCCAGAGACGGTGCGAACATGATCGGCTCGCGTTTCCAGTTGATCATGTCGGTGGAGGAAACGTGACCCCAGTGCATCGGGCCCCACTGGGTGCCGTACGGGTGCAGCTGATAGAACACGTGCCAACGGCCCTTGTAGTAGCACAGGCCGTTCGGGTCGTTGATCCAGCCTCCGTTGGATGCGATGTGGAACTTCGGATACCAGCGGTCATTGCGCTGGGCGGCCAGAGCGGCGACGCCGGCCTCCGCCTTGGCGAGTTCCTCGCCGTGATTCTTGATTTCGTTGAGGACGGGAGCGTCCGGAGTGAAGCCAGTCATCGTTGAACAGCCTTTCTTTAAGATGTTGGTTTGCTTGGATTTGTAAATGATGCCCGAAGCGTAAAAGGGGAAACGCTGTCGGGCATCACGATTCATTTATTGTTTATGCGGGCGGCTCTTGTTCAGGCCTTTGCGGCTTCCATGGCCTTGAGCTGCTTGTCGGTGTAGAACGGATCGCCGCCGACTTCCTGGTCGTCCTTCTTGATCACGAAGATGCCGTACACCAGTGCCGCGAACACGATGGCGGAGATGGTGAAGAAGGTCGGACGGTCGCCCATGGCGTCATGCAGGGCACCCAGCGGGGTGGAGAAGATCACCTGGCCAACCTGGGATGCGATCTGGAAGCCCACCATGTATAGGGTTGCGGACAGCTTGGTGTCGAAGTGCAGGGTGAAGTAGCGGAACGCAGGCAGGCAGAACAGCGGAACCTCGATGGAGTGGAACAGCTTGACGATGGACACGGAGACCGGGTCGTGGAACACGCCGCACAGGCCGATGCGCAGGAACATGACGGTTGCGCCGAGCAGCAGGGAATTGCGCACGCCGATCTTCTTCATGATGATCGGGACGACACCCATCATGGCGGACTCGAGGAACACCTGGAAGGAGTTCAGGGTGCCGTAGGTGGCGTTGCCGATTTCAGTGGTGGAGAAGAGGGAAGCATAGTAATTTGGGAACATTTGCTGATCGAATACCGTATAGAAGGTGTTGGTCAGCAGCATGAAAACGATGAGCACCCACAGGGTCGGCATCTTCAGAACGGAAACCATCTCCTTGAAGGAAGGGTTGGTCGGAGCCGCGTTCGGATCCGCTTCCTTCTTGAGCTCTTCCTTCTGCTCGGCCGGAACCCAGAAGGCATAGACGCACAGCATGCCGAGGCCGCAGATGGAACCGACCCAGAAGTTCAGCAGCGGGTTGATGTTGAACAGGAAGCCTGCGCACAGTGCCACGATGGCGTAGCCGAAGGAGCCCCAGGCGCGGGACTGGCCGTATTCGAATCCGAACTTACGGGAGTAGCGTTCAGTCACGGCTTCGAACAGGGAGCAGCCTGCCATGAAGCCCGCGGACAGCACCACGGAGCCGATGAGCACGCCTGCGAAGCGGGTCGCGCCGCCTGCGATGAGCATCGGGGCGTATACGAACTGGACGAACGGACCGACGAGTGCGGCGACCGCGGAGATGAAGATGACGAGCTTGCGCTTGATGCCGAGCTGATCCTGGATGGCGCCATAGGCGAACATGATGACCAGGGTGGCGAGGGAGTTGATGGAGTAGATCTGGCCCTGTTCGGCGGAGCTCATGCCAAGGCCGTGGGTCGGATCGGTAAGCCACCTGGAGAAGAAGGACCACCAGATGCCCCAGGAGCAGAAGAACATGAAGATACCGAAGGAGCTCTGCAGGTAGGAAGGATTCTTCCATGCAGAACGAGTGTCTTGTGCCATGCGATTCTCTTTTTCTCTGTGTTGGCGATGCTGCTGTGCAAAGCCGGTTGATATTGCTGATGTTGTGTTGTGTGTTCATCGGGGGGCTGCCGCGCCGGCCGGTGAGCTTGTATAAAGTATATGACGTCAATCGTTTGACGTCAAACGATTGACGCAAATAAGGGCACGAATTATACGCAAATGTTGAAATATGGCCGAAAAAACGACAAAGACACGCCGTTTTCAGCGTGTCGTGAATAAGGGTGGCTGGCTCGCCGAATTTGGAGTCAGCGAACCACGGATCCCTTTTCTATGAGCGAGCAATGAATCTTTGCTGGAATGGAGGCGTCCAGAGGAGGTAAGGGAGATGTGGTCTCAGGCCACTTCGACACGTCGACCGGCTGGTTCTCGATCATGGAAATCAGTTTGCTTGCCGCCCAATAACCCATCTCGTAATGGGGCAGTTCCACGGTGGTCAATTGCGGTTCAAGCGTTTCCGCGAGCACCCTGTGGTTGTCCACGCCAACCACGGAAAGATCCTCGCCTACAGTCAGCCCACGGCGTGCGGCGCATTCGTACACATACCAGGCGCGGGCATCGTTGAAACAGAAGAATCCGTCGGGATTCCTGGCGTCGAACAACTCGTTCACGGCACGCAACGCGGGACCGTTGTTGAGTACGTTGCATATCAGCGAATCGTCACGTTCACGGCCGGCGTCCTTCAACGCGGCGAGATAGCCTTCCAGACGGCCGTCCTGCGCGATCATGTTTTCCGCGCATCCGATATATGCGATGCGTTCGCAGCCGGCCTTGACGAGTCGCTCGGTGGCATCGTACGCTATTTGGAATTCGTCGGGTTCCACGCTTGGGAATCTGTTCTCCGCATCCGTGGCGTCAACCAGCACCACCGGGTAACCCGACATGCTTTCAGGAACCTTGGTGATTCGGTTCGACATCTTCGAATAGCAGAAGCCGTCCACGCCATAACGCTTCAAAGCGGCGATTTCGCTGTCTTCGCTGGCCTCGCCGTCGGTGTTGACGGTGAACAGCATATAGCCGTATGCGCTGGCCGCATCCTGGGCGCCCAAAATGATGCCACCCGCATACGGGGTCGTGGCCACTTCCTCGCTGATGAATCCGAGAATACGTGTTTTGCTTGTTCGCAGGCTTCGTGCCAGCGGATTGATCTTATAACCGAGATCATTGGCGACTTGACGAACCCGCTTTGCCAACGCGGGGTTCACTCGCCCCTCGTCTCGTCCGTTGAGCACCAAAGAAACGGTGGAAACGGACACTTGGGTTCTTTCGGCAATTTCCTTCATCGTCGTCATAAGCGCAACAATATACCCAATCTAAGCCGAATGCGCACCTTTCATCATGAAAGATGCGCATTCGACGAACCTGATACCTCTAAAACAGGGAAGCGGTCGTACCTAAAGGGAACGTTCCGAATCGGACGTGAGCTTTCCGGATGCCTACTCGGAAAGGATGCTGTCGACGAGCTCCTGTTTGGCGTGGATCTGACCTTCGAATCCCGGACGGATATCGAGTCTGATCACCACGTCGGTACGGTAGCCCTGACCGGCGAGCTTCATTGTGGCGTCACGAATCACCTTGAGCACGTCGTCGATGTCTCCCTCGATGTTGGTGAACATCGCGTTGGTTTCGTTCGGCAGTCCGGATTGACGGATCACGTCGACAGCCTGAGCGACATACTCGGATTTTTCCGGACTCGCTCCGGCAGGGGAGATGGCGACGGCCGCCAAGGTGTTGATATACGGCTTGCCGGTTTCCGGATCGACCGGCACCTCCTGTGTTTCGGCGTTGCGATCAAGAGCCATGATGTTCCTTTCTTTTACGCGTCCTTATTCTTGAATATTTACTTGTGAGCGATTGTCGTTGTTCCGATTTGTGGATTCGGTCCATGCAGGCTCAGCGCCACTGCCAGGCGTGATCCATCGGGCCTGAACCGTGCCCGAGGTCGAGCTGGGCTTCCAAGGCGCCCGTCAAATACAGTTTGGCATGATCGACTGCGGTGGGCAGATCCTCTCCAAGCGCCAGATGCGAGGCGATGGCGGACGACAATGTGCAGCCGGTGCCATGCGTGTTCGGATTGTCGACGCGTTGGCTGGTGAACCATGTGGCATGGCCGTCCGGCTCGACCAGAACGTCGCTGGCATCTTGGGTGCCGTGGCCACCCTTGACGAGTACCGCACAGCCGAAATGATTCGCCAGCATGCGGCCGGCCGCTGCCATGTCGGCCGGGGAGGAGATGGTATTGCCGTTCTCGTATTCGACTGTCTGTGCCCCTTGCGTGGCGGCCAGATCGCATAGGACCTGCGTTTCCGGCATATTCGGAGTGATCACCGTGGCCAGGGGGAACAGCCGGGATGTCAACGCCGCGATGGCGTCATCCTCAATGAGTTTGGCTCCGGACGTGGCCACCATCACCGGGTCGAGCACGATGTTCTTGGCCTTGTGGAAAGCCAGTCGGTCGGCGATCACGTCGATCAGCTCGATGCTGGAGACCATGCCGATCTTCACGGCCAGCGGCGGAATGTCTTCGAATACGGCGTCGATTTGGGCGGCGAGCATGTCTGGGGGAGTGTTCGTGACCATGCGCACGCCGGTGGTGTTCTGCGCGGTCAATGCCGCGATGGCGGTCATGCCGAATACTCCATTGGCGAGCATGGTCTTCAGATCGGCCTGAATGCCCGCGCCGCCGGAGGAATCCGATCCCGCGATGCTCAATACCGGTGGCAGTGTGCTGGTCATGAATACTCCTTTTGTCATTTTGCGGCTCTTGCCGGTGAAAGCGGTTTGAGAGAGTTTGTCAATCGGTTGGAATCCGATTTTGTAGTCTATTTCACGTCCTGATAGAGCGTGGATCCGCCTTCGCGGAACTTCTTGCTCATCTCCTGCATGCCGGCCGCGATCGTTTGTGCGTCGGCCACGAGCTTCTCCTGCGCGTCGGCGTCGCCGAACTTTTTACGGATGTTCTGAGAGATGGCCATCGAACAGAATTTCGGGCCGCACATCGAGCAGAAGTGCGCCATCTTCGCCGGCTCGGCGGGCAGGGTGTCGTCATGGAAGGCGATGGCCGTGTCCGGATCGTAGCTCAGGTTGAACTGATCGAGCCAGCGGAATTCGAAGCGCGCCTTGCTCATCGCGTTGTCGCGGTCCATCGCATGCGGGTGGTGTTTGGCGATGTCCGCCGCGTGGCAGGCGATTTTGTATGCGATCACGCCCTGCTTGACGTCGTCTTTGTTCGGCAGACCGAGGTGTTCCTTCGGCGTCACATAGCACAGCATGGCGGTGCCGTAGCGGGCGATCTCCACACCGCCGATTGCCGAGGTGATGTGGTCGTAGCCGGGGGCGGTGTCGGTCGTGAGCGGGCCCAACGTGTAGAACGGGGCGTCCTTGCAGATCGCCCTTTCCATTTCGATGTTCATGCGTACGG
Source organism: Dysosmobacter segnis (assembly GCA_963590945.1). Taxonomy (GTDB): domain Bacteria; phylum Actinomycetota; class Actinomycetes; order Actinomycetales; family Bifidobacteriaceae; genus Bifidobacterium. The sequence continues at coordinate 28,276 of CAVAQZ010000018.1, read as the reverse complement.
TATCGAACGGAATATGTCCCGGTCCCTCGATCATCACCTGTACGTCGTGCGTCCAAGCCCTTTGGGTGAGCTCGCCCAAGGTCATGAGCTCAGCGAACTGCGCCGCGTCATTGGCGTCCGCCAGCGAACCGGGGCGCAGGCCGTCGCCCAGAGAGAAGGCCACGTCATACTTGGCGAAGATCTCGCACAGCTCGTCGAAATGCGTATACAGGAAGCTTTCCTGATGATGCTGCAGACACCATTCGGCCATGATCGAGCCGCCGCGAGAGACGATGCCCGTCATACGGTTGGCGGTCAACGGTACGAACCGCAACAGCACGCCGGCGTGGATGGTCATATAGTCCACGCCCTGCTCGCACTGTTCGATCACCGTATCGCGGAACAACTCCCAGCTGAGTTTGGATGCGTCGTCCTCCACCTTTTCGAGCGCCTGATACATCGGCACGGTGCCGATCGGTACGGGGGAGTTCCTGAGGATCCATTCACGGGTGGTGTGGATGTCGTTGCCGGTGGAAAGATCCATCACGGTGTCGGCGCCCCACTTCGTGGCCCACGTGAGTTTCTCCACCTCCTCGTCGATGGAGGAGGTCACCGCGGAATTGCCCATGTTGGCGTTGAGCTTGGTAAGGAATCTCGAGCCGATGATCATCGGCTCGGCTTCGGGATGGTTGATGTTGCACGGCATGACCGCGCGGCCTGCGGCCAGTTCGGAACGAACCAGTTCCACGTCGCAGTGCTCGCGTTCGGCGACATAGCGCATCTCCGGCGTGATGATGTTGTGGCGTGCGTACCACATCTGGGTGACCGGGTGGCCCTTTGCCTTAAGCGGCTTATGCTGGCGGCCCCGCCATTCCTTGGATGCCTTGCCGCGCTTGATGGCGCGTTTGCCGTCGTCTTCAAGATTGCGCCGACGGCCCTCGTACTCCTCGACGTCCCCGCGGTCGCGGATCCAACCGATACGCAGCGGCGCCAATCCTTCCTTCGGGTCGCACTTGGGACCTTCGGTGTTGTAATCCTTGAACGGCTCGTTCGGACCGACTCCTGGGGTGTCCGACAGTTTGATCTCGGTATATGGCACTTCGAGATCGTAGGAGCCGAATTGGTTCTCGAAATGCACCGGTGTGGTCTTGCGGACATGGGCTTTGTCTCGCTGTTTGGAGTCGCGGGCGGCGATATCCACACGCTGCTGCTTGGCCAGTTTGGAGGCGGCTTTCGCTTCCTTGGCATTGGTGAACTTCTTGTCGCTGGCTTCGGATGTCTGTACGGCCACAGGCTCCGCTGCCTCGACCGACTGTATGCGAGGCGCGAATCCGTGCTTTGCCTCTCCGCGTACGGACTTCCAGCGGGTTACCATCTCGCGGGTGGCCTCCTCCGGATCGTCCGCACCGGCGATCGCCGACACCACGAACCAGCCGGCAGCCTTCGAATGGGCCAGCATCTCCATGTCGTCAGCCGTGACGCCGCCGCCAACGACGACCGGAAAATCACTCGCCGCGCAGATGGTGTTGATCTGGTCTTCGTCGAGCGTGTGTCCGGAACCGTCATTGCCTCCTACGGAAGCCTCCGGCTTGGTGATGGAAACATGCAACGGTCCGGCGCCGATATAGTCGATGCAGCCGTTCGGCAGCTCGTTGATGAGTTTCACCAGACTTTCGGTTTCGGCGGACAGACCCACGATGGCGTCTTCGCCAAGCAGTTCGCGGGCCTCGCGCGGTTCCATGTCGGTCTGCCCGATATGCACGCCGTCGACCTTGATGCCCTTGTTGCGGGCCTGCCAGACCACGTCCACACGGTCGTCGATCACGAAGGCCACGGAATCTGATTTGTTGTTGTCTTCGATGATCTGGGCGATGTCCTGCGCCATGAGCGTCAACTCTTGGGCATCCGCGTTTTTTGCGCGTAATTGGATGAAGGTCGCGCCCCCACGCAACGCGTCATCGATAACGTCGGTGATGGGTCGGCCCTTGCAGTCCTGCGGGCCGACCACGAAGTATGCGCTCATGTCGAAGCAATCGCGCATCGACGCGTATGGATAGTTGTTCATTGTTGATTCCCCTTTGTTTTGTGGTAAGTAATCCAGAAGTCTTGTGCTGGCGCGGTTCGACGGGGATGCGGATATGCGCGGTTGCATGAATGCCGCCTATCTGTATCCAATGTCATTACGTATTGACGCGTTGCCATGCATAAGGCCGAAAATCGGCGAAATGATGCACGGCGACGCGCGATGGGGCTCATTGGTTCTCGATGATCGTGGAGATGGACACCTGCTCGGCGGTCACATTCCACAGGGCGTCAAGCAATGCCACCTGGAAGGATCCGGGTCCGTCGGATTCCTTCTCGGCTATTTCGGACGCGCGGTTATACAACAACGATGCCGCGGTGGTCGCGACCAGAGGCTCGGAGACCGCCAGATATGTTGCGGTCACGCCGCCCAAAGAGCAGCCGGCGCCGGTGATCTTCGTCATCAGCGCACTGCCTCCGGGCAGTCGGAGGGTATGTTCGCCATCGGTTGCCAAATCGACGGCGCCGGACACGGCGACGGCGCCTTTGCCGGAAGGCGAATGCTTCGCCAGATGACGCGCTATTCGTTGAGCGGCTTCGACGGCCGCATCCACTTCGTCGACGGCTTCCACGCCGGCCGGACGGGTGTCCGGTATGGAAGAGTCGGATTCGGCAAGGCCCCATATCGCGTCAAGCGCGATGATTTCGCTGGCATTGCCGCGCACGATGGTCGGCGGAACGTCACGGAAGGATTCGAGGATCGCAGTGCGTGTCTTGCCGATGCCGGCCGCGACCGGGTCGAGAACCCAGGTTTTGCCGTTCTCATGCAGTTTCTGGGCGATTTCGGGCAGCGCGTCCTTAAAGAACGGCAACAGCGTGCCCACATTGATATAGTTGGACCCCGCGATTTGCGCGGTGTCGATCACATCGTCGGGCAAGAAGCTCATGGCTGCGGTGCCGCCTGCCGCTAGTTGGGCGTTGGCTACGAGGTTGATGGTGACGAAATTGGTGAACGATTGCGCCAATGGCGTCTGTTCGCGTACGTCGTTGACGGCTTTCTCGATCTGTCCGCGCAATGCGCCGATGTACGGGCTGTCACTCATGATCTGCTCCCTACGTTGGTCCTAACCAACAGGTTCAAAGGGTCAGGCTTTGCGCCTATCTCAGCCTTCGACGATTCGCCGGAAGCCCCCCTGCATGTACAAAGTGCTTTCAACCTATACGTGCCCCTTGACAGTGCGGTGTTTGCGGCGTCGTGGTTTATGCAATCTGCTGGTGTGCGGATGGATTCGGTCTGCGTCTGAGTTCGGCAAGGAGGTTGGGGGATGGTGTTTTTCCTGCGAGCAGAATGCTGTAGTACTGCTGTTTCTTGTCGATGTAATCAATGTCTCCTTGAATTTGCGCAAGCTGCTGTTCGAGAACGACGCGTTTCTGTGCGAGGATCTCCTTACGCTGCGGAATGACTGAGGCCGTGCCGCCATCTGTCAGCATGGGAAGGTAGGCTGTGCGCTTGTAAAAAGACCCCAAACCGTTCAAACCAGAAGGTGCATTGTGGCTGTATCCAAACTCGATGAAGTCGTATCCCTCGCGAAGCGTCGCGGCTTTGTGTTCCCCGCCGGCGAAATCTACGGCGGAACCCGTTCCGCTTGGGATTACGGTCCGCTCGGCGTCGCGCTGAAGGACAATATCAAGCGCGAATGGTGGCGTTCCATGGTCGTCACCCGAGGCGACGTGGTGGGCGTCGACACGTCCATCATCCTCCCGCCGGCCGTGTGGGTGGCTTCCGGCCACGTGTCCGTGTTCAACGACCCGCTGATCGAATGCCTCAACTGCCACAAGCGCCACCGTGCCGACAAGCTCGAGGAGTCCTATGCCGAAAAGCATGGCGACAAGCTGCCGGAGAACGGCCTGAAGGACATCGTGTGCCCGGACTGCGGCACCCGCGGCAACTGGACCGAACCGCGCGACTTCAACATGATGCTGCGCACTCATCTCGGACCGGTCGAGGACGAGAACTCGCTGCACTACCTGCGTCCGGAAACCGCGCAGGGCATCTTCGTGGACTTCAAGAACGTGATGACATCCTCTCGTTCCAAGCCGCCGTTCGGCATCGCCAACATGGGCAAGTCCTTCCGTAACGAGATCACTCCGGGCAACTTCATTTTCCGCACCCGTGAGTTCGAGCAGATGGAAATGGAGTTCTTCGTGGCTCCGGGCACCGATGAGGAATGGCATCAGTACTGGATCGACGCCCGCACCCAGTGGTACATCGATTTGGGCGTCAAGCCGGAGAACCTGCGTCACTACGAGCATCCGAAGGAGAAGTTGGCCCACTATTCGAAGCGCACAGTCGACATCGAATACAAGTTCGGCTTCCAAGGCTCCGATTGGGGCGAGCTCGAAGGCGTGGCCAACCGTACCGACTTCGATCTGTCGTCTCACGCCAAGCATTCCGGCGAGGATCTGAGCTATTTCAACCAGGCCACCGGCGAGAAGTTCGTGCCGTACGTCATCGAGCCGGCCGCAGGCCTGACCCGCTCCCTCATGGCGTTCCTTGTGGACGCCTACGACGTCGATGAGGCGCCGAACACCAAGGGCGGCGTCGACAAGCGCACCGTGCTCCGTCTCGATCCGCGTCTGGCTCCGGTCAAGGCCGCCGTGCTGCCGTTGAGCAAGAAGCCGGAATTGCAGTCCGTGGCCCAGAACCTGGCCTCCGACCTGCGCCAGCATGATTGGATGATCGACTACGACGAGGCCGGCGCCATCGGACGTCGTTACCGTCGTGAGGATGAGATCGGCACCCCGCTGTGCGTGACCGTCGATTTCGACACCCTCGACGATCAGGCCGTCACCATCCGCGAGCGTGACACCATGCAGCAGGAGCGTGTGGCTCTCGACAAGGTGGCCGATTACGTGGCCGCCCGCATCGGCGAGAAGCATGTCCGCTACCCGCAGGTGCCGGTCGAGATGGGCGGCGAGGCATGGCCGGAGTCCGTCAAGATCGCCGAAGCCGGCGGTCTGTACTAAAACGATTCGCGACTATTGAAGCGTTCGTATGCCAGATAGCATTGTGACTGCTTATGAGGAATCCGACGTGCTCGATCCGCGTACCGACGCGGTTCGACCGTCGGTCCTTCCTGTTATCAAGCCTGTTGATTTGGGCCCTGTGCATGTTGCCACGCCGGTCGTGCTTTCGCCGATGGCGGGGGTCACCAACTGGCCGTTTCGTGTGCTCTGCGAGGAATATGGCCCGGATGGCCTGTATGTGGCTGAGATGATTACCGCGCGGGCGTTGGTCGCGCGTAATCCCAAAGCGCTGCGACTATGCCACTTCGCCCCCAGCGAGAAGATTCGTTCCCTGCAGCTGTACGGCGTGAATCCAGCGATTGTGGAGCAAGCCGCGAAGATCGTCATCGATGAGAACATGGCCGACCATGTCGACCTTAATTTCGGTTGTCCCGTCCCCAAGGTGACTCGTCGTGGTGGTGGGTCGGCGTTGCCTTGGAAAACGGATTTGTTCCGTGAGATCATCCAGCGAGTGGTCAAGGTCTGCGACGCGGCGAACGTGCCGGTCACGGCCAAGATCCGCATCGGCATCGATCATGAGCACGAGACGTTTTTGGAGGCTGGGCATATCGCGCAGGAGGAAGGCTGCAAGGCCGTGACCCTGCACGCTCGGACCACCGCCGAATACTATGGCGGCCATTCGGATTGGAACCGCATAAGCGAGCTTGTGGAAGCGCTGGACGTTCCCGTGTTCGGCAATGGCGATATCTGGGGTGCGAACGATGCCTTATCCATGGTTGCGCAGACCGGTTGCGCGGGGGTGGCGATAGGCAGAGGATGCCAAGGCCGGCCTTGGCTGTTCGCTGACATAAAAAACGCTTTCGCCGGTAGTGAACATCGTGTTGATCCGACGTTGGGCGATGTGTGCGCCGTGGTGCAACGTCATGCCGAACTGCTTACCGAGTTCTACGATGGCGATGAACGCATGGCCGTGCATGATCTGAGAAAGCACGTCGCGTGGTATCTCAAAGGCTTTCCGGTTGGGGGTTCCACCCGTCGTGCGTTCATGGAATGTGAAAATCTTGAGGATGTACGTCGCGAGATTAATAAACTCGATCCGGGTATGCGTTTCCCCGAACGTGTGGTCGATAAGCCACGAGGCCGGGTACGCTTTGCGAAGAAGGTGCATCTGCCGTACGGATGGTTGGAATCTCGCGAAACAACGCATGATGAACGTCAGGCGTTGTTTGGGGATGATTCGATGGATGCGAGCTACTGACGTCCGCCATCGTAGGGTGTTCGGGGGCTTGAAGGAAAAATCTGCTGCGACTGATGAGCTGGCCGTTCGTCCGCAACAGTGTTGAAAAAGTGAAAAAACGCCGGCATACGTGTGAAAAAGTGCGCGTAATATCAGCACCTCTGCGATAGAGTTATGCGTAAACGTGAGTGACAGGAGACTATGGTGAGCGAGATTGCCCAGACTGACAATTTCAACGACAAGACCAACATCAAGGTCGTCGGTGTCGGTGGAGCCGGCGGCAATGCCGTCAATCGCATGATTACTGAGGGTCTTCAAAGTGTTGAGTTCATCGCGATCAATACCGACGCGAAGGATCTGATGCGTTCTGACGCCGATATCAAGATTTCCTTGAATGACGCTTCCAGCCGTGGTCTTGGCGCAGGCGCCGACCCGGAGAAGGGCGCCAAGGCGGCTCAGGATCACCAGTCCGATATCGAGGAATCCCTCAAGGGAGCCGATATGGTGTTCGTCACCTGTGGCGAAGGCGGCGGTACCGGCACCGGCGCGAGCCCGATCGTGGCTCGTGCCGCTCGTCAGCAGGGTGCATTGACCATCGCGGTGGTGACTCGACCGTTCAGCTTTGAAGGTCCGCAGCGTTCAGGCAAGGCCGAACTTGGCATCGAAAATCTTCGTGAGGAAGTTGACGCGCTGATCGTCATTCCGAACGATCGACTGCTGGAGCTTTCCGACCGCTCCATCGGCATTATGGAGGCCTTTAAGACCGCCGATACCGCACTTCTGGCCGGTGTTCAGGGTATTACCGATCTGATCAACGCGAATTCGTACATTCACGTCGATTTCAACGACGTCAGCGCGATTCTGCGCGGCGCAGGCACGGCACTGTTCGGTATCGGTTCCGCACGGGGCGAGGACCGCGCCACCCAGGCCGCCGAAATCGCCATCAGCTCGCCGTTGCTGGAAGAGAGCATCGAGGGTGCTCATGGCGCGCTCATCAATATCGCGGGCCCGACCGACATCAAACTGCAGGAAGCCGCGGCGGCCTCCGAATTGGTACGCAACGCCATCCATCCGGAAGCTCAGATCATCTGGGGTCTGTCCTTGGACGATGCCTATGGTGACGAGGTTCGCGTTACGGTGATCGCGGCCGGTTTCGACGCCAACTCCAAAAAGTCGGCTGAGCCAGTGGAAGAGAAGAAGGCTCCGGTGCAGGAAACCGTTCCTCTGTCCGCACTGTCGTCTCCGTCTCAGACCGCGCGCCCGCAGTACACCCAGACCCAGGCGACTCCGCAATACATTCAGACTCCGGCAGCTCCGCAGGTGCAGCCGCTGTCCAGCTATATTCCGCCCACTCCGGCTCCGTCCGTTCCTTCGTTCGACCAGACCACCGAACATGAGGTGATTTCCTCGAACGATGCCGCAGGCGATCTCGACATTCCGGATTTTCTGCGTTAAAGTCGGCGCGTAGCCGCGAAAGGAACATTCATGGCAGGTTTTATGAAGAATGCGATGTCCTACTTGGGCATGTCCGACGTTGCCGAGGATGACGACATCTTCAACGACGATGCGGACGCGGGGGAGACGTCGTTCGATTCTGACCATTCGGTGACGCCGATGCCGTCCTCTTCGTCGGCTGCGTCCTCGGGATCGTCAAGGGAACAGAGGGATCAGTCCAATCCGTTTCACGGTGGCGGAGTGAGCCGTATCGTCACGATTCATCCGAAGTCCTATGATGATGCGCAGTTGGTCGGCCGTGCGTTGCGCGACGGAGTTCCGGTCGTGCTGAATCTGACTGGCGTGGCCGAATCGGTGGCATACCGGATCGTGGATTTTTCCGCCGGCGTGGTGTTCGGAGTGCGTGGTTCCATCGAACGTGTCACACCGCGTGTGTTCCTGCTTTCCCCGGCACTGGTGAACATCAAGGTCGAGGAGCCGCAGACGAACAATTCGGCGCACGATTTGTTCGCTGACTGACGGTTGGCCGTGAAGCATCGGATTCGTATGAAGGCTCCCCGCAAGGGGAGCCTTTGTTATGTCGGCTTGCTAAGGTGTTGCATCATGATTCTGACAATGATTGGTAGCATCGTTCATCTGCTGGTGAACGCCTACATTCTGGTGCTGTTCATTCGCATGATTCTCGATTGGGTGTCGGTCCTCTCTCCGATGTGGCGCCCCGGTGGAGTTCTGGCTGCGATCATCGATGCCGTCTATCAGTTGACCGAACCTCCGTTGCGATGGCTTCGTCAATATATTCGTCCGATTCCGATGGGGCCGATCTACTTCGATGTTGCGTTCATCGTGCTTTATTTCATTCTCATCGTCATCGATTTTCTTATTTAAAACAGGGGCGAAACACCCTAGTTCAGTAAAAAACAATGGCTTCCGTGCTAGCATCGGAAGTTGATACAACACAGCAAGGCATCAAGCCCAAAGCGAGGTGTAAGATTTATGGCTCTGTTGACGCCGAAAGATATTAGGGAGCATACCTTCCAGACCGTTCGTTTCAAGGAAGGTTATGATGTCGATGAAGTCGACGATTTCCTTGATCAGGTAACCGAGACCGTTGAGGCACTTGGTAGGCAGGCGGCGTCTGGCGGTCAGTCCACCCAGGCTCTTGGTCCGGATGTTGCTGGCCTGAATTCCAAGATTTCCGAGCTTAACGCTCAGGTGCAGTCCCTGCAGCAGGAGAACGCGACGCTGAAGTCCGCCTCCGAGCAGGCAGCCGGCGCTGGCGATCAGGCCGCTCAGGCCGCTCAGATCGCCGCATCCAAGCTTACCGAGGCCGAGGAAAGCAATCGCGCGCTGTCCGCACAGAACGAACAGCTCAAGGACCAGGTGGATCGTCTGTCCGCCCAGGTCGATCAGCTTACGGCTCAGGCCGCTCAGGCCGCCGGGCAGGCTGATCTCGGCGAACAGCTCACCTCTGTGCAACATGAGCGTGACCAGTTCCGTGCCAATACCGAAGAACTGTCTCGTCGTCTTGCTTCCGCGCAGGAGCAGGTTGTCGTGGCTCAGCAGCAGGCTGCGCAGATTCAGAAGCTCACCCAGCAGCTGGAACAGGCTCGTCAGCAGGTCGCGCAGATTCCTCAGATCACGAAGCAGCTGGAGGAATCTCAGCAGCGTGAGGCGCAGCTGCGTGAACAGGTCTCCAAGATGGAACCGAGTGCCGAAACCGGAAGCCTGCAGAAGATCGCCGGTGCCGCCGCAAGCGCCAGCACTGAGGCCGAGCGTGCTACCGCCATGCTGACCCTCGCCATGCAGCTGCATGATCAGTATGTTGATAAGGGCAAGGCCAAAGCGAAGGAGATCACCGAAGAGAGCCAGCGCAAGTACGAGGATATTCTCAGCAAGGCCAACGATTACTCCAACCGTACTCGTAGCGAAGCGGATTCCTACTCTGAAAATACGCATTCCGATGCTGACCAGTATTCCGCAAACACTCATTCCAAGGCTGATTCCTATCTTGAGCAGAAGACCCAGGAAGGCAAGCAGTATCTGGCCCAGAAGACCCAGGAAGGCGATCAGTACCTAGCCCAAAGAACTCAGGAAGGTGATTCCTACCTGGCCCAGAAGACCCAGGAAGGTGATTCCTACCTGGCCCAGAAGACCCAGGAAGGCGACTCCTACCTGGATCAGAAGGTCCAGTCCGGCAACACGTATCTTGAGCAGAAGACTCAGGAAGGCAATGAATACTTGGCGCTGAAGACTCAGGAAGGTGATTCCTACCTGGCTCAGAAGACCCAGGACGGCGATGAGTATCTGGCCCAGAAGACCCAGGACGGCAACTCCTACCTGGAGCAGAAGACTCAGGAAGGTGATTCCTACCTGGCTCAGAAGACCCAGGACGGCGATGAATACTTCTCCACGAAGCATGTCGAGGCCGACAATTACGAGGCTGAAGTGCAGAAGCGCGCCTTCGATTACGATTCGAAGACCCGTACCGCCGCCGATGATTATGCACAGCAGGTGCATGACAACCTTGAAGCTCAGTCCAAGGTCATCGAAGGCAACATTCAGGGCCTCAAGCAGTTCGAAACCGAATATCGTGCACGTCTTACCGAGTTCCTCGGTCAGCTCGTGTCCCAGGTGTCCGATACGAACAACTACAGCCAGATCGACCAGAACAACTGAGATTAGGCTGTGTCTGACATCATGCTGAACAGTCAAAGACGGCTACGCGCCCGCGTGGCCGTCTTTGCGTGCGTTGCGATCGTCGCGCTCGTTGCCGATCAGGCCACCAAGGCGTGGGCGCAGTCCACGTTGGCCGATGGCCGTACCATACCGGTGATTCCGGGAGTTCTGTCTTTTACCTTGGTTCACAATCCCGGTGCGTCTCTCGGCATGGGCTCGAACATGACATGGTTGATCTCCATCCTTGCCATTATTGCCTGCGTGGTTCTGATGTTGCTTGCGGTACGTACGATTTCCATGAAATGGACGGGCGTGCTCTCTCTTGCGTTCGCCGGGGCGTTGGGCAACCTGATCGATCGTGTGGTCTATGCGGATGGGTTCCTCAACGGCAAAGTGGTCGACTTCCTTAATTACGGATGGTCGGTCGGCAATGTGGCCGATATTTTCCTTATGATCGCGGGAATCGCCGCGGTGCTGTTCCTGTTGCTTGGAGAGCCGTTCAGCCAGAAGGAACTCGATGAACGGATGGCTGGGGCGAAGGCCTGATGAGCAGATTGGTTCCAGCCCCCGACGCTCTCGTCGGCAAAAGGTTTGACGTTGCCGTGGCCAAGATGCTGGGGATTTCCCGCGCCAAGGCCTCGGAATTGATTGAAACCGGCCAAGCCCGCGTACTTGGCAGGGAAATCTCCAAATCATCGAATCTCCAGGCGGGAGAGACCGTGGAATTCGACATTGTCGAAGAACGGGCCGAACCCGAACCGATCGCCCACGACATGGCCGTGGTCTACGAGGATGACGACATTGTGGTGGTCGACAAGCCGGTTGGCGTCGCCGCACACGCATCCGTGGGATGGACCGGACCCACGGTTCTGGGAAGTCTGCTTGACCGCGGAGTTCACATCACGTCGTACGGTGCCCCGGGACGCCAGGGAATCGTGTCTCGGCTCGACGTCGGCACATCCGGACTCATGCTGGTTTGCAAATCCGAACTATCGTATGTGGAGATGCGCCGTCAATTCGCCCAGCATGAAGTGGCGAAAACATATCATGCGTTGGTGCAGGGCAACCTCAAGGAAGACAAAGCCACCATCGAAGCGCCGATCGGTCGTGCCAAGGTCTCCGATTTCCGTTTTTGCGTGACGCCGTCCGGTAAGGATGCGATCACTCACTGGGACGTGATGGAACGGTTCGGCGAGGCCACACTGGTGTCGGTGAACCTCGAGACAGGACGAACCCACCAGATTCGCGTGCACTTCTCTTCCATCGGACATCCACTAGCAGGGGACGCCATGTATGGAGCGAATCCGCAGCTCAGTGAGGCGCTTGGATTGGAACGTCAGTGGCTGCACGCCATGCAATTGGAATTCAAGCATCCCCGGACTCACCTCTGGACGACCGTCAAATCGCAGTATCCCGCCGATCTGCAGCAGGCGCTCCATATCATGCGTGCGCGTCACCGTGAGAACAGCGAGCCTATCAGCTGAATCGCAAATGATATGGCCGCGATTGCCAGCAATATCGGGCATGCGCAGGCCACCACCGAAACGACCATGACGACAAGCGCGTCGATGGGATCGTACGTTCCGCGGCCCAGATAGCGGAAACCGGCTATCGTGAACGCGCCGAACGCCAGTCCGGCCAGCAGACAGATCAATGACAGTAAACGAAGTACGTGCCGCGTTCGTGTACCCATACTGCACCTCGATTCGTGAAGGACGTTGTTGTCCGAGACCATTCATGTTCGATCGCACGCTATATTGACAGTAACGCCGATCGGAAAAACATTGTCAAGCCGGTACGGAGGTTGTGGTCGGAGAACATGGGTTATCCACAATGATCAAGCGTGTCGGTGTCGAACAGGCGGTTTTGAAGACGATATATTGTGACTTCAAGTCATCAAGCGCAGGTAGATTGGACCACATGGAAACTTCCGGAAATTTCGTGCAGCTGCACAATCATACGCACTATTCGCTTCTCGACGGCGCATCGAAAATACCGGATCTCGTCAAACGCGCGAAGGAACTGAACATGCCGGCGGTCGGCATCACCGACCATGGCAACATGCACGGCGCGTATGAAATGTGGAGCGAAGCGGTAAGCGCGGGCATCAAGCCGATCATCGGCATCGAAGCGTACGTCACGCCTGAAACCGCGCGTCAGGACCCCACCCGAGTGAGCTGGGACACCAATTGGAATCCCGACATCGATCCCAATCACCGCAAGCGAAATCCCAACGATGTGTCCGGCGGTGGCCTGATCACGCATCTGACCATGTGGGCGGAAACCGATGAAGGTCTTGTGAACCTTATGAAAGCGTCCACCGACGCGAATCTCGAAGGACGCGTCATGCGTTACCCTCGTATGGACAAGGAGATTCTGTCCAAATATTCCAAGGGAATCATCGCGTCTTCCGGATGCCCATCGGGAATCATCCAGACCCGACTGCTTCTCGGTCAGTTCGACGAGGCTCTGCGTGCTGCGGGGGAGATGCAGGACATCTTCGGGCGAGGTAATTTCTATATCGAATTCATGGATCACGGACTGAAGATAGAGAAGCAGGTGACCGACGGTCTGTTGGAGATCGCCAAAAGGCTCAATGCCCCCTTGCTTGCCACCAACGATTCGCATTACGTACGTGCGGAGGACGCCGGATCCCAGGATGCCATGCTGTGCATCAATTCCGGTTCCACATTGGACGAACCGGGACGATTCAAGTTCGATGGCACGGGATACTACCTGAAGACATCCGAGGAGATGCGCGAACTGTTCCGCGATATTCCTCAGGCATGCGACAACACCTTGGAAATCGCGGAACGCTGCAACGTCATGTTCGACGACCACGAAGACGGCGCGTTCATGCCGAAATTCGAATGTCCGGAAGGTTGGGACGAGACCTCGCTGTTCCTGAAGAAAGTCGAGGAGGGCCTTGAGGAACGCTATGACGGAAATCCACCCATCGAAGTGCTCAAGCAGGCCGATTACGAGTGCGGCGTCATCTGCCAGATGCAGTTCTGCGGATACTTCCTCGTGGTGGCCGATTACATCAACTGGGCGAAGACCCATGGCGTGATGGTAGGTCCGGGTCGTGGCTCCGCGGCAGGCGCGATGGTGGCATACGCCATGGGCATCACGGAACTCGACCCGTTGCAGCACGGTCTGATCTTCGAACGGTTCCTCAACCCGGAACGCGTGTCATTGCCTGATATCGACGTGGACTTCGATCCGGACGGACGTGGCCGGGTCCTCGACTACGTGGGAGACAAATACGGTCGAGACAAGGTCGCGCAGTGCGTGATCTACGGCACCATCAAAACCAAGCAGGCATTGAAGGATTCCGCAAGGATCATGGGATTCGACTTCTCCGTCGGAGAAAGAATCACCAAAGCGCTGCCTCCGGCGCAGACCGGCGGCAAGGACATTCCTCTGCGAGACATCTTCGATCCGAATGCGAAACGATACGCGGAAGCGCGAGAATTTCGTGAAATGTACGATTCCGACCCGGACGCGAAGCGCATCACAGACGAGGCCATGGGCATCGAGGGGCTGATCAGGCAGACCGGTGTGCACGCATGCGCCACCATCATGGGTAGCGAGCCGATCACCAACACCTCACCGTTGCTGGAACGTACCGATGGCACGGTCACCACCACGCTCGAGTACCATACCTGCGAAACGCTTGGTCTGGTCAAGATGGACTTCCTGGGGCTCTCCAACTTGACGGTGATCAGAGACACCCTGAACAACATCGAGGCGAACGGCAAGGAACGCATCGATCACACCAAAATACCCCTCGATGACCGCGCCACCTACGATCTGCTTTCGCGAGGAGATACGCTTGGCGTGTTCCAGCTCGATTCCGACGGCATGAGATCGTTGCTGAAAACACTCAAACCGAACAACTTCAACGACATCTCGGCGTTGATCGCGCTGTACCGGCCGGGCCCCATGGATATGGATTCGCATACCAACTATGCGAAGCGCAAGAACGGACTGCAGAAGATCGTGCCGATCCATCCGGAAGTGGCCGAACCGCTCAAGGAGGTCCTTGACGAAACCTACGGCCTGATCGTGTACCAGGAACAGGTGCAGTCCGCCGCGCGAATCCTCGCGGGCTATTCGCTGGGCAAGGCAGACGTGCTGCGTCGAGCGATGGGCAAGAAAAAACCGGAGGTGCTGGCCAAGGAGAAGGTGCCGTTCTTCGCGGGCATGAAGGAGCACGGATACTCCCAGGAAGCGGCCCAAGCCGTTTGGGATATTCTCGTGCCGTTCTCCGGCTACGCGTTCAACAAAGCGCATTCCGCGGCATACGGTCTGATTTCGTATTGGACGGCATACCTGAAAACGCACTACCCGGTGGAGTTCATGGCAGCCCTCCTGCAGGGTGCCAGCACCAACAAAGACAAGACCGCGCTGTATCTCGGCGAAGCCCGTCGCATGGGCATTCAGGTGCTTTCACCGGACGTGAATGAATCGGTATACGAGTATTCCGCGGTCGGAGACGTCGTTCGATTCGGTCTTGGCGCCATCCGAAACGTCGGCAAGAGCGCGGTCGAAGATATTATCGAAGAACGTGAGAACGGTCATGGCAAGTATGTGAACTTCCCCGATTTCATCAAAAGGGTCCCGCTCAACGCGCTGAACCGTCGACTGGTGGAATCGCTGATCAAGGCCGGTGCGTTTGACTCGGTCGACCCGAACAGGCGCGCGCTGTTCACTATTCACGAGACCGCCATCAACTCGGTCGTGGGGCTCAAACGCAAGCAGGCGGAAGGTCAGTTCGACCTGTTCGCGGATCTGGATGATTCCGACGGTGAGGATACCGGAATGGGCGATGCCATGGTGAACGTGCCCGACGTCGAAGAATGGGATAAGAAGACCAAGCTCAATTTCGAACGAGAGATGCTTGGTCTGTATGTGTCCGACCATCCGCTGAGCGGCATGCAGTCGATTCTGTCGTCTCTGCGTGAAATGTCGATCGCACGTCTGATCGACGGTGCGGAACATATGCCGGACGGTCAGCAGGTGACCGTGGCCGGATTGATCACCAACGTGGACCGAAGAGTGTCGAAGAAAGGCAACCCTTGGGCCATCGTGACCATCGAGGATTTGGAAACCTCGATTCAGTGCATGTTCTTCGGCAAGGTGTACGAGGCGGCGGCTCCGGAACTTGCGGTCGACACCATCGTACAGATTCGCGGACAGGTGGAACGACGGGATGAGACGGTGAGCATGCGGGCCACCGAATTCCAGGTTCCCACGCTCGAGACGGAAGATGAGCGACCTCTGATAATCACCCTGCCTCCGGTTGCGCTCGATCAGTCGCATGTGCGGCAATTGGGTCAGATTCTCACCAACCATCCGGGATATTGCGAAGTCAAGCTCGCCCTTACGGACGATGACGGCAATGTGAAGCTGTTGACGTTCGGAGACAGATTCCGTGTTAAGCGCGATACCTCGTTGTTCGCCGAAATCAAGATTCTGTTTGGTCCCAATTCGCTTGCCTTGGCCTGAATGCCACGTGTTCGCATACATGGCATTCGAAACGTCGGCAGTGTGAAACCGGTGGAAGGCATGGGCCTGATGGTCACCATGCCTCCCATCGGTTCAGCGCCAAGAGCATGTATCCGTTTCAGACTTCCTTGATGATGTTTCCCTCCACATCGATGCGAGGAGCACCATTGGCGATGCATTTGGCAACCACGCCTTTGGCCATCAGCGCGGAAGCGACGAGCGTTACGCCCATGAGCGTCGAGCAGATGATGCCGATGATCCAAGCGGGCGCGAACGACAACGCCGCGTCGAATGCCACGCCGGAGACGATGGCGCCGACGATGCCGCCGAGTGCGGTTGCTGCGACCGCGATACCGGTCAGTTTGCCGACATCACGGCGTCCGTATTCGTGGGAAATCATGATGGATGGGCCGATGGTCGCGGTGCAGGTGCCGATGCCGTAGAAGATGGCGGCGAGGACCGGACCCCAATCAGTGGTCGGGAAGCACAGGAAGAGGCAGGCCAGCAGACAGGAAACGGAGCCGACGAGCGCGCCGGCCACCATGCCGAAACGGTCGAAGATCCAGCCGAGCGCGACTTTCGCGACGAGCACCACGCCCATGTACAGAGACATGATGTAGCCGGCCCAAACCACGCTGTGGCCGCCGGTGACCACTTCCGTGCCGTTGTTATTGACGGACGTCATATTGGAGACCATGTTCACCGAAACGGCACCATTGATGACGCCTACGAACAGGAATCCCAGCACCAGGAGCCAGAATCCCGCGTGCTTGCGCAGAACTTTCCATCCGACCGCCACATTCACCTCGGAGAGGGAATGACCGCTCTTGCGTTCGGCCTCCTGGATTTGCTCATCGCTCAATTCGGCGCCGAGAGGCAGCAGACCCTTCTCGCTCGGCTTGGTACGGAAGAAGACGATCGGAATCGGCAAAGCCGCCACCAGGCAGATCACGCCGAGGACCACGTACGCGGTACGCCATCCGTAATTGGCTATCACCGTGCTGGTGATGGGGGAGAGGATCATGCCTCCGAAACCGGAACCGCACAATGCCGCGGATACGGCCAGGCCTCGTTTGAGGTTGAACCAGTTGGTCACTATCACGGAAATGAACAGGCGCACGCCGGATGTGATCAAAGTGCCGGAAATCGCGGCGAGTGCGTATATCTGCCATGCCGCATTGACCGCGGAATACCCGAAGAGCAGCAGTGCGGAGAGGATCACCAAGAAGGACGCGATCTGACGTGCTCCGAGTTTGTCGATGAGTGAGCCCATGAACAGCGTGGCCACGATGGAAATTATGGAGGCGAGTGCGGTTCCGGTGTTGTACTGGCCGATGGTCATGTGTAGGTCGGAGACGATGTGCGCTTGGAAGAGCGACGAGCAGTTGACGAACGTCGTGTAGCAGGTGCACATCATTAGGAATCCGCCGATGACGATCCACCATCCGTAGAAAAACTTGGGTTTGGATGTTGTGGTTTTGGACGGAGCCGGTGTTTGTTGAGACATGTCGAGTCTCCTTGCCGTCGTGATTTGTGGTTGGTTAGTTGTGCAAGCTAGCATCGCAATGTAACGAGTTCTTCGTAACGGGCCATAATGCGGATGTCTCACAATGCGGCTGAACCGGCGGTTTTTATGGGCTTTCGTGACTTGACGTTGTTACCATGGGGCGTTATGAGCGAAGAAAACTATATGCGAATCATTGACCTGCGCGGCAAGAAGTTGACCCGCGCTGAAATGCTGGACGCCATGCCTCGCGCGGAAATGGGCACCAATGAGGCCACGGAGCTCGTACAGCCGATTCTCGATGACGTCAAGGCCCGCGGTGCTGCGGCCCTTCGTGATTTCGCGGAGAAGTTCGACCATATTCGTCCGGAGAACCTTCGTGTTCCGGTGGAGGCCATGAAGGCCGCCGTTGAGGACCTTGATCCTGAGGTTCGTGCCGCCATCGAGGAATCCGTGCGTCGTTCCCGTGCTGTTTCGGCCTCTCAGGTTCCCGCGCCGTTCCATACCGATTTGGCTGAGGGCGCGCGTGTGTCCGAGCGTTGGATTCCGGTGCAGCGCGTTGGATTGTATGTGCCTGGTGGCAAGGCCGTGTATCCGAGCTCGGTCATTATGAACGTCGTGCCGGCTCAGGCCGCTGGCGTTGAGTCTTTGGCCATCGCCACTCCGCCAAGCCGCAGCAATGCCGATGGCCTGCCGGATAAGACCATTCTCGCCACCTGTGCGATTCTTGGCGTGGACGAGGTGTATGCGGTGGGTGGTGCCCAGGCTGTGGCTATGTTCGCTTACGGAGCCAAGGGTTCCGAGCCGCAGGATGGTGAGATTTTGTGCGATCCGGTGGATAAGATCACCGGACCTGGCAATATTTTCGTGGCTACTGCGAAGCGTATGGTGTCGGGTATCGTCGGCATCGATGCTGTTGCCGGGCCGACTGAAATCGCCATCATCGCCGATGAGGGCGCCAATCCTGAGTGGCTTGCCGCCGATTTGATCGGCCAGGCCGAACATGATGAGCTTGCGGGCTCCGTGCTCATCACCGATAGTGAGAAAATCGCGACCAAGGTGCAGGAGAGCCTCAAGTATCGTGTGCCGCGTACCGAGCATGCGGAACGTGTCGAGACGTCGTTGACCGGCCGCCAGTCCGGCATCATTCTTACCGATGGCATCGAACAGTCCATCGATGCGGCCAACGCCTACGCCGCCGAACACCTTGAGGTGCAGACCGCCGACCCCGACGCGGTGATCTCGAAGATCCGCAATGCCGGCGCGATTTTCCGTGGTCCGTACTCTCCGGTTCCACTGGGCGACTACATGTCCGGTTCCAACCATGTGCTGCCTACTTCCGGCACCGCGCGATTCGCTTCCGGTCTTGGCGTGCACACGTTCATGAAGCCAGTCGAGGTCATTGAATACGACGAGCAGGGTCTGAAGGCCCTCGCCTCCCGCGTGAACGCTTTCGCGGTTTCCGAGGATCTGCCCGCACATGGCGAGAGCGTGCTCAGCCGTTTCATCGACGATCCGTACAACAAGGAAACCATCAAGGAACAGGAAGAGCAGGCAGGCCTTCGATGAGTGAAACTTCCGGCAACGCCATTCCGTCATACCTCCCGCTGCGCAACGATTTGATCGGTGAAGAGCCGTACGGCGCCCCGCAACTCGACGTGCCGGTGTGCCTTAACGTCAACGAGAACCCGTATGCGCCGGAACCGGCGGTGGTCGAGACCATCGCGCAGCGGGTCAGGGAGATCGCGCCGACGCTCAATCGGTATCCGGACCGTGAGCATATCGCGTTGCGCCAGGCGTTCTGCGATTACCTCAAGCGTGAGTCCGGCGTGAGTCTGGAAGTGGAACAGCTTTGGGGCGCCAACGGTTCCAATGAGATCATGCTGCAGCTGTTCCAGGCCTTCGGTGGCCCTGGACGAATCGCTCTCGGCTGCGACCCCACGTACTCCATGTATCCGGAGTACGCGCGTGACACCTTCACCCAGTGGAGTCTCGCGCACCGCAACGAGGATTTCTCTTTGAACGTTGACGCCACCATCGAGGCCATCGGAAACGTCAAGCCGGCCATGATCGTGCTGACCAGCCCGAACAATCCGACCGGTACTCCGCTTGAGATGGAAGATCTCAGGCGTGTGCTCGAGGCCGCCCGCAATGCGCAGGTGGCGGGAGCGGCCGAAGGCGTGCATCCGATCGTCGTGGTGGACGAAGCCTATGTCGTTCCGGGATCCGGGCACCCCCACCGCGCTTGAGCTCATCGACGAATATGAGAATCTTGCGGTGAGCCGGACCATGAGCAAGGCGTTCGCGTTCGCCGGGGCCCGTGTCGGCTACTTGGCCGCAAGCAAGGGCATCATAGACTGCGTGCGCATCGTACGCATGCCGTACCACCTGTCCGCGGTCACGCAGGCCGCGGCCCTCGCCGCGTTCGAGCACACCGACGAACAGTTGGGACGAGTGGCTCATCTGCGTGATGTCCGCAACCAGACCGCCGCATGGCTCAAGGAGCAGACGTATAAGGGACAGCCGCTGGAGGTGGCGCGGACGCAGTCCAACTTCATTCTTTTCGGTGGCCATTTCGACGATCGTGATCGTATCTTCGACGAATTGCTCGAGCGAGGCGTGCTTATCCGTACCGTCGGCCCCGACGGTTGGATGCGCGTGTGCATGGGCACGGATGAGGAAATGGCCCGTTTCCGTGAGGCGTTGGCTGAAGTGCTGCGTATTGTGGAGCAGGACTGACAACACACATATAAAGGAGTCGCAACCATGGCGCGTACAGCAATCATCGTTCGTGAAACAAGCGAATCCAAGGTCGAGTTGAGCCTGAATCTTGACGGAACGGGCAAGACTGACATCGATACTTCAGTGCCGTTCTACAACCATATGATGACGGCGTTGGGCAAGCATTCGCTTATCGATTTGACGATCAAAGCCACAGGCGATACCGATATCGACGCGCATCATACGGTTGAGGATATCGCCATCGTGTTCGGTGAAGCGCTCAAGCAGGCTCTGGGAGACAAGCGTGGCATTCGTCGCTTCGCCGATGCGACGGTTCCGCTGGATGAGGCTCTGGCAAAAGCGGTGGTCGATATTTCCGGGCGCCCGTACTGTGTGTGCACCGGAGAACCGGAAGGATTCGAATACTGCATGATCGGAGGGCATTTCACAGGCTCTCTGGTACGTCATGTCATGGAGTCCATCGCCATGCACGCCGGAATCTGCCTGCATCTGCAGGTCATTTCAGGCCGCGACCCGCATCATATCGCCGAAGCCGAATTCAAGGCCCTTGCCCGTGCGTTGCGTTTCGCGATCGAGCCCGATCCGCGTGTCGACGGCATTCCGAGCACGAAGGGCGCTCTGTGATGGCTGATGACCAGGTTCATGATTTCGACGATGTGAATCCCGATGATTTCAGCGCCGACGGCATGCATTTCAGCGAAGAGGAGCTGGAAGCTGCCATGGCCGGATTCGAGAAGGAATTCAACGAGTCCGTGGAAC
>CAVAQZ010000018.1:0-7354 GCA_963590945.1 Dysosmobacter segnis | reverse complement strand
CCGGAATCGGATCGTCGGGAGCCATCCGATATCGACAAGATGCTTGACGAAGCGGAGAATTCGCTCAAATTCGAGGATGAGCTGCAGGGTTTGCTGGGCAACCGGGCCAAGATGGCGGTGATCATCACTCGGCTCACCTCCGCCCGGTTGTTGGCGGCATTCTGTGAATTGTCGGATATCTCCGCGCAATGCATCGGCTCGGCGCAGGGCGCAGTCGCGGTGTTGCGGAATCTGGACGGTGACGGTCCGGAAGCCGCGGTGAAGGACATGACCATCGTGGTTTCCGGAATGCCTGCGATTCTGGCGGTCAACCGTGCCGACAAGCTCGAAGCGACTATGTATATGGAAGGCAAGGCGGGCAGAACGTTCGCGCCGCCGGTGCTGTTCACCTCGACCGCGTCGTTCGTGGAGGACCTTTTGTTGGGGATCACCGATATGAAGACATTGGTTGAATCCGGCGTCAAGGTGGTGGACTCCGCGAATCTGAGCAGAGACGAGGCTATGGAGATTTTGGCCGAACATACCCGCTTCGGCCGTGGCGGCGGAGCCATCGAATAACGATATCGATGGTTTGATGGCCTTCGCAGGGTCGAAGGCGAATGAATAACGCGAGACCGTATGTATCGATGTGGAAAGGAGAACGTCCATGACTTCCGTGGTGGTTTTCGACTATGGTTTTGGCAACGTGCGTTCCATGGTTCGTGCGTTGGCGAACCTTGATCTTGATGTGACCCTCACCTCCGACCATAGGCAGGCTCTGGAGGCCGATGGTCTTGTGGTGCCGGGTGTGGGAGCGTTCGCGGCATGCATGGAAGGCCTGAGAAGTGTCGGAGGAGACACGGTGATCAAGGATCGTCTGCGTGCCGGACGCTCGGTTCTGGGTGTGTGCGTGGGCGAGCAGATCATGTTCGAACGGGGTATGGAACACGGTGATGGCACTGCGGGACTGGGCCTGATCAGGGGAGATGTCGAGCTGCTTGACGCGGATGTGGTGCCGCACATGGGATGGGATACCGTGGATGCCCCACAAGGTTCCGTGCTGATGAACGGCGTTGAGAACGAGCGGTTCTATTTCGTGCACTCCTATGCCGCCATGAGCGCGGCCGAAGCCGATACGTCCGACGAGCAGATCGATTTCGGTGGCGCGGAGGAGTACGTGACCTGGTGCACCTACGGGCGTAGCCGTTTTGTGGCTGCATATGAGAGGGGACCGTTGTTCGTGACGCAGTTCCATCCGGAGAAGTCGGCCGAGGCAGGCGCTCAGCTGTTGCGTAATTGGGTGGCCTCCTTCTGATTCGTCTGACGACTGATGATTGATGGAAGACGGTCCGATGCGCCTGCGCTGTTCGCAGGGTTTCGAAACACTACAGATCACGGTATATGAGATGAGAAAGGTACAGACATGTCTTTGACATTGCTTCCCGCGGTGGATGTTCGTGACGGTAAGGCCGTGCGTCTTCGTCAGGGTGAATCCGGTTCGGAAACTGATTACGGCTCTCCTTTGGAAGCCGCCCGCACGTGGGTTGATTCCGGTGCGCAATGGATTCATCTGGTCGACCTCGATGCGGCGTTTGGCACGGGAAACAACCGTGACCAGCTGCGTTCCATCGTCAAGGAGTTGGGCGATAAGGTCAATATCGAAATGTCCGGAGGCGTGCGCGACGACGATTCCCTCAAAGCGGCGCTTGAAGCCGGAGCCGCGCGTGTGAATATTGGCACCGCCGCGTTGGAGAATCCGGAATGGACCGCCTCTATCATCAAAAGGTATGGTGACCGCGTGGCCGTCGGACTCGATGTGCGTGGCCATACGCTGGCGGCCCGCGGTTGGGTGAAGGAGGGCGGTGACCTGTTCGAGACCATGGAATTCCTTGATTCCGTGGGCTGCTCCCGTTACGTGGTCACCGACGTGGCCCGCGACGGCATGATGAGCGGTCCGAACATCGATCTGCTGCGTGAGGTCGCTGAACGTACGGACGCGAAGGTCACGGCTTCCGGCGGCATCTCCAAGCTCGACGACTTGCGCGCCATCAAGGAACTCTCTGACATGGGCGTTGACTCCGCCATTCTGGGCAAGTCGCTGTATGCCCGCGCGTTCACGCTCGAGGAAGCGCTTGAGGTCGCACGGTAGGCGTTGACGTGAACGACGTTATTTCTTGGCTGTGTCTCTTCGCATCGCAAGTAGCCAAGAAATAACGCATATGCAGAGTACGGTTACGGTGATGACGCCGGCTATGGCTTTCATGGTGGCGTCACTGTCGTGCAGTCTGCGTAGCACGAGCGGCTTGTCCGACTGCGTCACTCCGTGCCATGTCGTCGTTTCGCCGTTGAGCTGTGGGCCGCGCAAGGTATCGGATAAGGACAAGGTCAGCGCGTTCTGCGGGTCTATGAGTCCCCATCCGATGATGGTGTCGCGCTGGTCGGAATTAGGACGGTTCGCCGAAACGAGAATTCGTTGCCTCCACTGGGCAGGCGTCTCGTTCGGATAGCGTGCGGCTATCAGTGCCGCTTCGGCGCTCACGTAGGCGGTGGCGAAACTGGTCGATGAGGAATCTGAGGCGAACACGCAATCCACGCCTCCCGGGATGGTCGATGCCGCCATCATGCCGGGAGCCGCAACGTCCACCTGATCGCCGTGCACGGAATCCTCGGTGACGTTCAAATCGGTATCGAACGCGGTGACGCCGATGACTTCGCTGTAAGCCGCGGGGTAGCGTGCTCCGTCTTTGGTGCTGGTGGAGGTCAACCGGTTGCCGGCACTGGCGACGATGAGGCTTCCGTGTGCCTCCGCATACTGCACGGCCTGTCTCATCTGCGGAATATCACCGGTATCGCTTAGCGAGATGTTGATGATCTGCGCATGATGGTCGACGGCGTATATCACGGCTTGACTGACCGTTTCCATGGATGGCGCGCCGGTTTGCCGACCGTTTTCCTCTCGGATGCTTTCGAATACCCGGATCGGCAGAATGGTGGCTTCCGGTGCGAGTCCCCGCACCGAGGATCCCTGTACGTCGCGCGCGGCGATGATGCCGGCAACGGCGGTGCCATGACTGTAGGTATCGGTCATGCCATTGCTGGAATCGTCCTCAAGATAGCTGGTGCCCGGAACCACGGCGTCCTGAAGATGAGCGTTGTTCACATCCACACCTGAATCGATGACCGCGACGGTTACGCCTTTGCCGGTGGATTGTTGATGCAGTGTATCGGTATCGAACAGATCGTCGGTCCATGTGCGTTCCGTGATGTAATTCTCGATACCGGCCTGGCACTGCTCCTGTCCGTCCGCGGAGATGGCGTCGACCGACATGCCTTGTGATTCCTCGGAAGTGGTCGGGGCCGAACCCGCCGCCTCAGTGGTGAGTTGCACGCCTTGGGGAAATACGTCGATCCATGCACGTGGAATGGTGCGGACGTCACCGCTGGAATATCCGAGTCGTTTGAGCATCTCCTCGGAATCGTCGGTGATGGGGTAGGCCGTTCCCGTGGAGTCGATGGCGAATACGGTTCCTTCATCGGAAGTGCCTATCGCGGCCCTGACCAACGCTCCCGTTCCATCTTGCACGGTTACGGAATTGGAGACGTCGCCGTTCGTTGAGACTCCATCATCGCCGGTGACGGTCAGCCGCACACGCGACGGTGATGCCTTGCCGGATGAGTTCAACGGATATACGGCGCAAGCCGACGACTTGCCCTGCGTTGAAACAAGTACGTCGACCGGCCATGTGTCGGGAATCACCGATGTGGCGGAGTTGGAGAAGTACTGAAAATCCATGGCGCTGAGCGTGCGCGGCTGCGTAAGGTCTTCCGATTTTCCGATGATGTACAAGCCATAGGTGAAATCGTCGAGGACGGACAGGGAACCGTCCGACATCACGACGTATCTGGTCTGTCTGGCATCCCCCTGTTGCTGCACCACGCTGCCCACCGTCACATCGACGCCATGCATGCCGATGATCTCGCCTTCGTTTTGCAAGGCGATGGGTTCCATGGCTTCACCCTGCTCGAACAGGTTGATCCATTGCGCGGTAGCGGTGATGAAGGCCGTCTGCGGTATGCCAAGCGCCCTCAGGTAGGCGTCATGCAATGTCGGTTCGGAGGGAAGTTGGTATCGATGGGAACCGGTGACCAGATAGTCGACGCCGTCCACGGAAGCTACTACGGCTTCGCGAGAAGTTCGTTTTCCGGCACTCGTATTGCTGACGGTCGTGTCAAGACCATGTTCGGAAGTGCAGCTGCGGATGGATCCGGTAATCAGAGCATCGCTGTCCGGCAGCGAGTCCGGTGCGCCGAGAATGCCTATGGTGGAGCCGATGGGAATACCTTCTAGCTGGTCGTCGGCTACGGTGAGTACTTCGAAATCGGATGAGGGAATCAACAATCGTGCGCTGATGGCGTTGATGACGGGATGCAGTGTGCCGTCGGAGCTGACATACCGCGCGGCGGAATCTTTGGCCACGATGAGCTTGTTGTTCTCCCAACCGGACGGCAGCGAAGGACTGACGATGCCATAGAACATGCTGATAAGCATGGCGATGACGGTAAGGCCCACGCCGACTATCACGGGAATCTGGTTCTTCTTCGGTGTTAGCTCAACGCCGTCCGGAATGCCGCTGGTGAAAGCGGTGACCAAGCGACGACGTGAATAGCTTTGCGCTTCGGAAAGATCTTTCTTATCGGCCATGACAACATCCTTTTATAAGGAAGGGAAACGAATATCATAGGGTGATTGCCAGATAGGCGAGTGGGGAAAGCAGCATGATGCATAGCGTTTCCGCGGCATCGGCCATGCGGGTGGCGAACAATGGCCGTCTGCTCATGACATGCGTGAGCACGATGGTCGCCAAAGCGCAGCACAGCATCAGCACGGTCAGGGGAATGCTGAATTCCGGATGCGCATGTACGCACATCAGACCGGTGCATATGATCCCGAGACCTGCGGCTCCCACGGTGACGCACATCTCGCGCAACGTATGGATTTGACGTGAGTCAAGCAGCATGCCGAGAAATGCGGCGAGGCAGATCATCGACCCAAGCGGTGTGCTGAGTGAGTTGAGCAATGGCATGGCGATGAGCAGCATCGAAGCGACGCTCACCCGCCCGATGAACAGCATGGTGGAACCGGCGATGTAGCGTCGTCTCACTTCGGTGTAATCGACCCGTTCCGGCAGAGTGAAGATTTCCGCATCGCTATGGGGGCTCTGCACGCTGATACGTGCGAACGACAGACATATCCAAGGCAGCGCGTTCGCGGCCAAAGCGGCGAACATTGTCGAGATGATCCAGATGTTCGCCATCCATGAGGGCAGCAATGCGGAAAGCGTGCCCGGAATGGCCGCCAATAAACCGATGATGATCGGAATGAGCCCATAGGGGCGTGTGCTGGGCGCGGTGACATCCATCAGACATCCTGAAACCAGCAATCCCACACTGGCTCCAACCAGCGGCAATGCATGGAACGCCTGATCCGGCACGAGATACGAAGCCAGCTGGTAGCCTCCCACCGCGGCGAAAACACTTGCGGTCAGTCCGATGACGGTGGCCTGTAGGGTCATGGTTCTGCCGTGCAGCAACGAAGACAGGGCTATCAGCACTATGCAAAAGCCCATGCCGAGCGAGGCGTTCCATATCGAAGCGGGGAACAGGGCCAGCCATCCGGCGCTGATGGCAAGCATGCCTACGCTGATGAGCAATGAGGTGAGCGTGGTGTGGTCCTTGGTCCACGGACGGTAGACCTGTTGCACGCTCATGCCGACGGCTTCGACCACGTCGTCATACACGATGTCCGTGTCGGTTGATGCGCCGGGCTCCAACGTCAGTACGCTCTGATCGGGCACATGCTGTTCCCTGAAAGTCTGCGAGGGGGAGAGTGGCTCGCCGTCGGCGGTGATCAACCTGTATCCGCCGTACGCGATGGAAGGGTCCAGTACGCCGAGCCTGCGGGCGACATCCGGAAGGAGGTCCGCGACGATCGGTTCGTTCGAGACGGTGAGTGTGACGGCGCGATTGTCGTAGACGATCGTCAGCCGCAACGCGTCCGCGTTCTGTGCCTGAGTCATGGGAACGGAATTCGCTGATCGTGGGTGGGCAGGAGGATCGTGCGGCGTTGCGTCCGCTCTGAAATTCATGTCTGCTTCTTTTCTCTCTCTTGTGAAAACACGAGTGGCAAATCTATATTTTGCTATTTTTTATATGAAATGATAATAGGTGCGCTATATAAAAAACAGAAATTATCTTGAAAAACCGCAAAGGAATCCTTCCGAAGGAAGCACGGGGGCGTGTCGAGTGCATTGTTGGAGGGTCCGTGGCCGCTTGTGTGAGGGATGTGGCAATTTCCTGGTGTGGCAGAACGCTTGTGGCGTATGGGAGCGAGGCTTGTGGTGCGACTTGAGGATTTGTGTAGATTTGGTGAACGCGAACAGTGCGAAGGGGAATTTTTTAGGGGCGAAGGGGATTTTATATCGGGTTGAATGTATGTAATTGGCGAAAATGTGCATTTATAATTATTCTGGTAAGAGTCGTCATGCTGACGAGGGCGTTGCTCTCGTCCGGTGTGGCGCAGGTAAGGAATGGCTCTCTACGGGAGGAGACGAAACATGGTGGAAAAGATCAGAGCGGAGGAAGGCGCCATTGAAAAAGGCGCCGTCGCTGTCGAGAACACGCGACTCGGCATCGATGACCGCATCAAGGACATTGAATCGAAAATGGCTGAGCTCGGCTCGTTCTGGAGCGGCGATTCCGCCAACTCCTTCAACACGTTGATGACGAATTGGCAGGAGAAGGCCAGCGCCCTGAACCGTATCCTCAACGACTTGCGCGACAACCTGCGCGGCACGGCCAAGGACCAGGCCGCAAACGAGGAAGACAACCAATCCCGCACGTCCAAGCTGCAGTCCCTGCTGGGCTGAATGACGGGGAACCAGACAAGCTGTAAGGAGAAACAACAATGGTGAGCTCTTTTTCCGTTCGCCCCGAACAGGTGGATGTTCTTTCCACCGATATCGCCAATGATGCGAAAGGCATCGCTCAGGAACTCGACAATCTTGACGCCCAGGTGAAATCTCTGATCGAGCAGTGGGATGGCGCGGCCCGTGAGGCATACCACCAGGCCCAGCGTGATTGGAACGGCAAATTGCAGGAGATGAACCAGATTCTGGGGCGGATCTCCCAGACGACCTCGCAGATCGCCCAGCAGTACGTCGAGTCCGACACCCGTTCCGCGGGACGTTTCTAAGGCATCGTGTTCCGGTGTGGCCGGGATGCCCCAACATGGGGCGCATATCCGGCCGCACCGTTTTGTTTGTGATTGATGACGTAGTAGGAGGGGATCGGATGGTCGAGAGGATCAGCTTGGAAC
>CAVAQZ010000017.1:0-38365 GCA_963590945.1 Dysosmobacter segnis | reverse complement strand
CGAAGACATCACCGCCAAGCTCACCGAAGCCCCCGGCAACAACGCCAAGATCGGCGGCCTGAAGGTCACCACCGAGAACAACTGGTTCGCGGCACGCCCGTCCGGCACCGAGAACATCTACAAGGTGTACGCCGAGTCCTTCGAATCCCCGGAGGCTCTCGACAAGGTGCTCGCCGAGGCCACCGAGGTCGTGGACAAGGCTCTGTCCGAGTAGCATCCGCCGCGCGTCGTGGCGTTCATGTGACGCCACGACGCGCGAACGTCGATTGACGAGGACTTGCGATTCAATCCCGCTCTTTGACTGAATTCCGTCTCGGATTCGGAAGAAGGCGGGATTTCCTATTGCCGATTTCCCTATGAGTCGCGCGGATTCCGTAGGGTAGAGGCATGACGATTACGGTTTCTACAGACGGTTCCGCACTGGGCAACCCGAACGGTCCGATGGGTTGGGCCTGGGCCGATCATGGCGCCCCTTCCGGCGACGGGCACGGGCACACCTGCGATTGCGATGCCGGCGGAGCCACGAACGGCACCAACCAGATCGGTGAGCTTTGCGCCGTGCTGGAGGCGTTGCGCGCGCATCCGGGTTCCGAGCCGTTGACCATCGAAACCGACTCCCAGTATGCGATCAACTGTTCCACCAAGTGGGTGCACGGCTGGAAGAAGAACGGTTGGAGGAATTCGCAGAAAAAACCCGTGAAGAACGCCGAGCTGATCCGCGCGATCGACGACGAGCTTTCCAAACGTCCCGGATCCGTTCAATTCGTGTGGGTCAAGGGGCACGCCGGAAATGCCGGCAACGAGAAGGTGGACGAGCTGGCACGCACCTACGCCGGGGACTGCCGTTCCGGGGTACGCGATGGATATCTGCCGAAGGAGGGATGGCAGTCGCTGCTCGCCTCCGAGTATTCGCAGGGGACGGATGTTCCGGAGGACGCCAGGATGCTGCTCGACGGCAGGATCTCCACGGACGAATATCATCTGGGACGCGCCGCGGACTCCACCGCCACCGGGAACTTTGCGGCAGCCCAGTCGGGCACCTCCCTCGCGGATGAGCTGTTGCGAATTTCCGATCCGGAACCTCAGGCCAGGTCCATCACCGAAATGCTGGTCGAGCCGGAAGGGTACGGCATCCCCGAACGAGCCACGGAAAACGAAACGCCGAGCGACCCCGATCCGGAGGCCACTGCGGTAATGGAGACCGAACCGACCAGGGTATTGCCGGTCAACGGCGTGCATAAATCCTATGCGCAGATGCTGGTCAAGCCCGACTGCTTCCCACGCGAGGACGAGCAGGCGCAGAACGAGGACGCCGTTGGCGACGACGGCACGGACTTGCAGGCGTCCTCCTCCGATATGCGGGAAGACGCGCAGACGGACGCGCATACCGCCGGTCAGGACATGCGGGCGGACGTGCAACCGCGGCAACCGCAAGATGCCCTCGCCGATCTGCCCAAGCTGCCGCATCGCCCCAGTCCGTCGGGATTGTCGGTTTCCGGAACGGTGCGGTTCACTCCCCCTCCGGACTCCAGTCCCACCTTCGACGGCAAGCCACGCTTGATCCGCGGCTATATAGCCGTGGAGGGCTACGTGACCGGCGACGGCACTCTGATACTCGACGAGGCCCCGTTCGCCGTCAAACACGCGTGAAACAACTCATGAAACATAGTTGTCGGCATGGCGTCGCCGCAACATACGCTCCCGGCAACACAATGTGTCTGAAATCGCACAAAAATCAACGTATCCGATAGTATGGGAACGGTCTTAACCCCATATCGAAGGAGCATTATGGACAAGGCACAGCAGGACGCCCTGAAGAAGGCGGCTGGTATCGAAGCGGCACAGCTGATCCAGAACGGCATGACCGCAGGTCTGGGCACAGGTTCGACCGTGCGCTTCCTGGTCGACGAGCTCGGCCGTCGCGTGAAGGAGGAGGGTCTGGAGTTCACCGGCGTCACCACCTCCCGCCGCACCCAGGAACAGGCCGAAGGATACGGCATCAAGATCGTCGACATCGACGACGTCGACCACATCGACGTGACCATCGACGGCGCCGACGAGGTGGACAGCAACTTCAACGGCATCAAGGGCGGCGGCGCCGCCCTGCTGTGGGAGAAGATCGTGGCCACCAACTCCGACAAGATCGTCTGGATCGTCGACGAGTCCAAGGTGGTCGACACCATCGGCAAGTTCCCGCTGCCGGTCGAGGTCATTCCGTTCGGCGCAGGCCAGGTCGTCAAGAAGTTCGAAGCCCGCGGCTACAAGCCGGTGCTGCGCCTCGACGCAGAAGGCCAGCCGGTCCGCACGGACGAGAACAACTACGTGGTCGACCTGCACCTCGAACGCATCGACCATCCGGAGGATCTGGCGGACGACCTCATCAACACCGTCGGCGTGGTCGAGCACGGACTGTTCCTGCACATGGTGGACCAGGTCATCGTCGGAGACCCGAACGGCCCTCGCGTCATGACCAACTCCAACAAGTGATCTTTTGACGCAGGCTTCCAACGAAAGCAGGTCTGAAATCCCTTAAGATTCCAAGGGATTTCAGACCTAAGCAAAAATCCCGCACTCCAAAGGAGATGCGGGATTTCGTTTTGCCGAGCGCTTCAGGCGCGCCCTGAAGACTACTTGCGCTGGTGGCGAGTCTTACGAAGCAGTTTGCGGTGCTTCTTCTTGCTCATGCGCTTGCGGCGCTTCTTGATGACCGAGCCCATCTCAGCCTCCGTTCCTTGAATTCAAAGGGTAAAAGTTTGCAACTTGCCCAATACTACACCGTTTCTAGGACGAACGCGCGCACGCGCACTCATATGCTGGAAGCACGCCCTTTCAAGGCGTTTCCACTGGCGGCGCGAACACATGCCCCGGCAACGGATTCTCCCGATTCCGGTTTACAGCGGAAACTCCTGATAGAAACGCTGGACCGAGTCCGTGGAACCGGTGGCCCGGAACACCACCGTACCGTTCTGCCAGAGCGCGACGGCCTTGTTCCCATCGTCCGGATCGGTCTTCACACTATAGGCGCCGGTGGTCTCACCTGAAACCTTCACATTGCCGCCGCCCAGTTCCTCACCCGTCATGGCGGCGGCCAGCGCATCGTACTTGGCTTTCGCGTCGTCGGACTGGGACCACTGCGCGGCCACAAGCGTAACTTCCTGGCCATCCGTACCCGTGGAATAGGTCAACGTGTACTCCTCCAAAGGAGAAGCGTCGCTCCAGGAAGAGCTCGCCTCCGCATTCGTACGTGCGAAATTCAGCACGGAATCCGGCATCGCCTTAAGCAATTCGCTGGCGTCGTCCGGCAGCGCCACGGCATCGATGGACGGCGTGGTCGGCTCGGAGGTCTGCGATTCGCTCTGCTGCTCCTGCGCGCTCCCGGAGCCCCCGTTCAAAGCCCAGCCCGGCCAGATGAAAGCGGAGACCAAAGCGAGCACCACCACAACGGCGGCGGCGATGACGGAAACGATCAGCTTGCCATGAGAAGAGGAGGTTTGCGTAGTAGACATGACCCTCATTGTTTCACAGCCGTAAGACTCTGCCGGAAAGCGGATCGCCCTTGCGCAAAACCTCCCGAACGTCGCGAACGCGTTGTCCCAAAACATCCGTATTGTCGGCGGTATGGCAAAGACGTCCGCACAGTTTGTATGCTCCGAATGCGGGTGGAACGGGTCGAAATGGTACGGCCGCTGCCCCGAATGCAGGCAATGGGGCTCGGTCGAGGAATTCCACGAAGCCCGACCATCCGCATCGACGCGCGCATCGGCCTCCCCAAGAACGTCACGGACGCGCTCGAATCCGGTCGTTTCCGCAACGGCAACGCCGATCACCGACGTGCGCACGGAAAGCGTCGCGAGAATCGGCACGGGATTCGACGAGTTCGACCGCGTCCTCGGCGGAGGCATCGTACCGGGATCGGTGACGCTCATAGCCGGGGAACCGGGCATCGGCAAATCGACGCTGCTGCTGGAAACCGCGGGAAACGTCGCCCGTTTGTCGGCGGCACGAACGGAACGCAACACCGTGCTGTACGTCTCGGGAGAGGAGTCGCAGTCGCAGGTGCGCTTGCGTGCGTCACGCATCGGCGCCATCGAGCCGAACCTGCTGCTCGCCGCGACCACCGACCTGGACACCGCGCTCTCCCTGATCGAGCAGGCCGGACCGGCATTGGTGATCGTCGATTCCGCGCAGACCATAATCTCCCAGAACGTGGATGGCATCTCCGGAGGTTCCACGCAGGTGCGCGAGGTGGCGAGCGCGCTGATCGACGCCGCGAAGACGCTTGAGATTCCGGTGCTGCTGGTCGGGCATGTGACCAAAGACGGGTCGATCGCCGGACCGCGCACGCTGGAACATCTCGTTGACGTGGTCTGCCAGTTCGAGGGTGACTCCCAGACCGCGTTGCGTATGCTTCGCGCGGTGAAGAATCGTTTCGGGCCGACCGATGAGGTCGGATGCTTCGACATGAGCGGAGAGGGAATCGAGGAGGTCGCGGACCCGTCCGGACTGTTCCTGTCGACCTCCACATCCGAAGGCGACGCTCCCGTTGAGGGGACCTGCGTGACCTTCACGCTGGACGGACATCGCAGCCTGCCGATAGAGGTGCAATCGTTGGTGACGAAATCCGTGTTGCCGACGCCGCGTCGGGCCGCGAACGGCGTGGATTCCAACCGCATCGCCATGCTGGTGGCGGTGCTGTACCGCCATGGCGGCATCAATCTGCTGGCGAACGACCTGTACATCTCCACGATCGCCGGAGGGCAGGCCCGCGAACCCGGCTGCGATCTGGCGATCGTGGCGGCGTTGGCGAGCGCGGCGAAGTCGAAATCCGTGCCGCGTACCACGTGCGCCATCGGCGAGATCTCGCTGACCGGTCAGGTGCGTCCGGTCCCCCGTTTGGAATACAGGCTTCGCGAGGCGGCCCGCCTTGGGTTCACCACCGCGGTGGTTCCGACGTTGCGCAGGGACGTCGCGGCGCCGGGGCTCACCGTCGTGCAGACGGACACTTTGAAGGACGCGTTGTCGGCGATATTGCGCTGACTTTGGAAGATTGCATCGATTCGCGCCGTAACCTTTATAAGCAATAATATTTCCGTTCACCGATCGAGGAGAGTGAGATGGAACGGCTTCGCTTCGCCACTTGGGCGGAACAATATTCGCAGAAGACCAATCGTTCTTTGTCCGGTTCGCGACTGCACGTCGCCGACGGCGTGTTTGAGGATTCCGAACGATTGATCGCGCAGGATTGGGGCATGGTCGTGTCCTCCGATTCACGGAACGGCGATGTTCGGAACGGCGATGACGCACGGTTCGTGATCGACGCCACAATTCCCGTGGGCGACGTCGCCGACGCACGCGAATTGTCCGGCGTGGACGCGGTGGACTTCGCCCAGGAGCACATGCCTGTGCTCGACGCTCTTATGCGGGATGCCCGTGAGCGGGTGGATTTCACCGGGATCAGCATCGCCGTGTGCCTGATTCTCGAGCCGAAGACCGCCGTGCTGCTGCGCCAGCTCAAAGCCGCCGGCGCGAAGGTCGGCGCATACTGCGGCGCCGAGGCCAATGATGAGCGCGTCGCCGAGCAGCTGCGTTCGGAAGGCATCGCGGTGGCGTTCAATCCGGACTGGACTCCGGCGCAGGCGCATCAGGGCGCGCTGGATCTGCTCGACGAGCTCAAGCCGAACATCATCATCGACGACGGCGCGAGCTTCGCGCGTCTTGCCGCGATGGAGCGCCCCGAGCTCATGGCGGACATCATCGGCGTGGCCGAGGAGACCACCAGCGGCGTGCGCGCCTTCCAGGCCATGCAGGATGCCGGAGCGTTGTCGTTCCCGGTCATCGCGGTGAACGACAGCATGCTCAAGACCGGCTTCGACAACGCCCACGGCACCGGTGAGACCTGCGTGACCACCATGCAACGGATTCTCGGCGCGGACGCGTTCGACGGCGCCAAGGTGACGGTGGTGGGATACGGTCCAGTCGGACGCGGTTTCGCCCATCGTGTTCGCGCGTTGGGCGCGGACGTGACCATTTGCGATATAGACCCGGTCGTGTCTCTGCAGGCGGTGTTCGACGGCTTCCGCGCGCTCGACATCGACGATGCGCTCGGCACCTCGGATATGGTGGTCTCCGCGACCGGGGTGCGTCATACCATCACGATGCAGCATATGCGGGCCATGAAGCCGCAGGCCGTGCTGTCGGTGATCGGCGGCATCGCCAACGAAATCGCATTGGATGAGATCGAAGGCTTCCATGCCGAGAACAAGCGCGAGATCCGCGAACTGTCGGTTCCGGATGGTCCCGTGATCCGTCTCGTTTCGGAGGGAGACGGCGTCAACTACACCGTCGGCGGCGGCAATCCGATCGAGATCATGGATCTGAGCTTCGCCGTGCAGGCGTCGGCGGTGACCTATCTGCTTGAACATCACGGATCCCTGCCCCATGGATTGCAGCGGCTGGACCGTGACGTGGACCGGCGTATCGCGGACATCGCGCTGCGTGTACGCGGATACCGCGCCAGCCATGCCGTTGCCGACAATGGCTATGATTGGACGCTGACCCGCTTCGCCGAAAACGAAGCGGCGGACGGAAAAGAGTGATTCCTTTGACCTTGAACAACCCACTGCAGATCGCGGCGCATCCGAAGCCGCTGGAATCGGTGACCGTGTACAGCTCCCCCATGGTGATTCCCGTCACCGGACCGGTCATCGTCGATGGATCCGTGGCGGTCGCCGCCAACCGCGTCGTGCATGTGGGCACGCGCTCGTGGGTTCTCGACGCTTTGAAACGGGATATGGCGCCTTCCGGCCGAATCACGGAACACCGCTGGCACGGTCTGATCACCCCGGGACTCATCAACGCGCACACCCACCTGCAATATACGAACATGGCGGAAGTGGGGCAAGGCACCTACGACCGGTTCCGCGCATGGGAAATCGGCTTCAACACCGTATACGCACGACTGCAGGAGACCCGTCCCTGGAAGGAATCCGCATACCAGGGCGCCCGCATGATGGTGGAGTCGGGCACCACCGCCGCCGCCGACATCGTCACCGACCCGGAGGCCGTCGGCGCCCTCGCCTCGCAAGGCATGCACGGCATCGCCTACTGGGAGGTCATGGGCTGGCATAACGACGATTGGAAAACCGCGGGCATCCAAGAACTGCTCAACAACCTCGGCCGCATGCACGAGGAGGGCCTGCCCAGCATCGGCATCAGCCCGCATGCACCGTACACCTTGGAATCCGAGCCTTTTGTGGATCTGCCCGATATCGCACGGCAGTTGGATATGCGCCTGCACATCCATCTCGCCGAAACCCCGATGGAGGCCGGCAGCCGAGACACCACACTCACCACATATTCGGCGGCCGACTGGCGTGACGGACAGTGGGCCAGCTATCGGCAGCTCAAGGATGCGGGCAAAGGCGCTTCGGCGATCCAGTTCGTCGACCAGCTCGGTTCCCTCGGCCCCGACGTGCATATCGCCCACGGCGTGTGGGCGGATGCCGAGGATCGCAGAATCCTCAGGCAACGCGGAATCGGTGTGGCCCTGTGCCCGCGTTCCAACCGCATCACCGTGACAGGCAAGGACGCTCCGATCCGCGAATATCTGGAGGAGGGCAACCTTCTGGCCATCGGCACCGATTCGCTGTCGAGCTCCCCCAGCCTGGACGTGCTCGACGACGCGGCCATGGTCTACGACCTCGCACGCGAACAGGGATACGCGCGAGACGATCTGACGCACCGCATCATCCGCATGCTTACGCTCGGCGGGGCCGAGGAGATGGGCATGCATGTGGGAGCCGGCCGCATCGGCCAGATCAACGCCGGCGCCACGGCCGATCTGGCGTTCTTCGACGTTCCCGTCGGCACCGATTCACCTCATGCCATCGAACGGACCCTTGAGGATTTCGTCCGTCATGGGGCCGGCACCAACCGGGCCACCATCATTTCCGGCAACATCGTCTACAACGATGGCGCGTTCGACCGCGGCTGACGATGCGGACGATACCGACGATATGGAAATCCAAAACCCGCGCCGTTTGTCGTGTTATGACCGCGGACGGCGCGGAAAAACAAACGAAAGGAAGATCATGAGCGTTCCACTTGACCAGATGAGCGACTACGCCCGTGGCATGGTCGCCGACCTGGGGCTCGAGGCCCACCCGGAGGGCGGATGGTACGTGCGCGACTGGCAGTCGCCGCAGACGGATGGCGCTTCGGGCCGTCCACTTTCCTCGCTGATCTACTTCCTCCTGCCGGAGGGAGACATGAGCGCCTGGCATAAGGTGGATGCCGATGAGATCTGGCTGTGGCACGGCCCGGCCCAGGTAACCCTGCAATTGGGAGGCTCCGGCGATTCGCCGGCAGGCGACGACGAGGTGGAATCCGTTACGTTGGGTTCCGCGATCGCTCCGGGCAGCGCTCAGGGAGCTCCCGTCGGCCATGCGGTGGTGCCCGCCGGGGTCTGGCAGCGCACGGTTCCCGGGAAGGGCGACGCGCTTGTCTCCTGCGTGGTCAGCCCGGGTTTCGTGTTCGAAGGATTCACGCTCGAATAACGGGCTTTGCGTATTCGATAACGCGTTATCGAATACGGCGATATCGCATGCGCCATTTTGGAAACATCGATAGGTTATAGTGGCGCACGTTCATCGTGGAAGATTTGCGTTTCATACGCGATATGAAGATAAGGGTAAAGAAAAAATGGCATTTTCAAGCAGAAAATTTGTGCGTGCCGCGGCGGCGTTGGTGTCCATCGCGGCGCTGGCGATGTCCTCCGCCTGCGGTTCCGGCTCCGAGTCGTCCAGCTCCGACAGCTCCGACATCACGCAGCAGACCGTCACCCCCGGCAAGCTGACCATCGCCACCGGCGACCCCGCATACGAACCGTGGGTCATGAACGACGATCCGGAATCCGGTGAGGGATATGAGGCGGCCGTGGCTTATGCCGTCGCCGAGAAGATGGGCTTCGACAAGTCCGACGTGGTATGGATCCGCACCACGTTCGACACCGCCATCGCACCGGGCGCCAAGGACTGGGATATGAACATCCAGCAGTTCGGCATCACCGACGAGCGCAAGAAGGCCGTCGACTTCTCCTCCAGCTACTACAACGATTCCCAGGCCGTCATCGTCAAGAAGGACGGCAAGTACGCCAAGGCCACGAGCCTGAGCGACCTGAAGGACGCCGTCATCGGCGCGATGGTGGGCACCGAGGGCTACAAGTACGCCAAGACGATCAAGGACGACGTGCAGACCTTCAATGACGACGCCGCCGTGGCCCAGGCCTTCGACGCAGGACAGATCGACGCGCTGGTGACCAGCACCGTCGAATGCGTGTACATGGTCCAGGCCGAACAGGTCACGGACGCCACCGTGCTCGGCCGTATCGCCGGTTCCACCGATCCGAACGGCATGGGCATCGTGCTGCCGAAGGATTCCAAGCTCACCTCCGCCGCTTCCAAGGCCGTGGACGAGTTGGAGTCCGACGGCACCCTCAAGACCCTGCAGGACAAGTGGCTGGCCGAATACACCACCGACTTGGCAGAGCTCGAGTAATCCATCAACACGATTCAAGGAATTCAATCCATGAGCATTTCGGATAACCGTCCGGACAACCTCGCTGGCCCGCAGGT
The DNA here is from genome assembly GCA_963590945.1 of Dysosmobacter segnis. Classification (GTDB taxonomy): domain Bacteria; phylum Actinomycetota; class Actinomycetes; order Actinomycetales; family Bifidobacteriaceae; genus Bifidobacterium. Next base: position 28,733 of record CAVAQZ010000017.1, on the reverse strand, counting down.
CAGCGAGGTTGAGCTTTCCCGGCGCGCATACCGCAAACAGCAGCAGCTGAAGTCCGTGGTGACCAGCCTTGTCAGCACCATCGTGCTGGCCATCATCGTCGTGGCAGGACTGAAGATGTCTCCCGGCTGGCCAAGGGTCAAGGAGACGTTCTTCTCCTCCGAATACTTCATCAAATCGTTCCCCTCGATCCTTGACGGCCTGTGGCTGAACGTCAAGGTGCTCGTCGTGGCCGTGATCGGCGTGGCCTTCTTCGCGACGCTGCTCGCCCTGCTGCGCACCAGCAACAACCCGGTGCTGTTCCCGTTGCGCGCTCTGGCCGCGCTGTACACCACGGTGATGCGCGGCATACCGATGATCGTGGTGCTCTACCTCATCGGCTTCGGCATCCCCGGTCTGGGCATCTTCGGACGCATCGACCCGTCGATTTTGGGTACCGTCGCCGTGGTCATGGGCTATTCCGCCTATGTGGCGGAGGTGTTGCGCGCCGGCTTCAACGACGTGCATCCGTCCCAGCGCGCGTCCGCCCGTTCGCTGGGCCTCACCGCCGGGCAGACGACCCGTATGATCGTGATTCCGCAGGCGTTGCGCAAAGTGGCTCCGGCGTTGATGAACGATTTCATCTCCATGCAGAAGGACGTCGGCCTGATTTCGGTGCTGGGCGCCGTGGATGCGGTTCGTGCGGCCCAGATCGAGGTTGCCAGCACCTACAACTTCACTCCATACGTGGTGGCCAGCCTGCTGTTTATCCTGATGAGCGTGCCGTTCATTCTGCTGAACGACTGGTATTCGGCACGTCTGCGCAAGCGCGAGTTGAGCGGAGGCACGGTATGAGCAACATGAACACTCCGGTATTGCGATTGGACGGCATCCGGAAGTCCTTCAACGGCAATGAGGTGCTCAAGGGCATTTCCTTCGATGTGAATCAGCATGAGGTCGTGGCGCTGCTCGGACCTTCCGGCTCGGGCAAATCCACGTTGATGAAGTGCGTGAACCTGCTGGAGCAGGTGGACGACGGCCAGATCTGGCTTGGAGACACCGACATCACCGATCCGCGCGCATCCCAGGATGAGATTCGTTCGCGCATCGGCGTGGTCTTCCAGCAGTTCAATCTGTTCCCGCACATGTCGGTGATGAAGAACGTTACGTTGGCCGCCATCAAAGTGCATCATTGGGGCAAAGACAAGGCCGAGGCACGTGCGCTTGAACTGCTCGACCGCATCGGAATGCGGGCCAAGGCGGGCTCCTACCCCGACCAGCTTTCCGGCGGCCAGCAGCAGCGTGTGGCGATCGCCCGCGCGCTTATGACGAATCCCGAACTGCTGCTGCTTGACGAAATCACGTCCGCGCTCGACCCGATGCTGGTCGGAGAGGTGCTCGACATGGTTTCCGAGTTGAAGGAGCAGGGCACCACGATCCTCATGGCAACGCACGAGATGAGCTTCGCCCATGACGCGGCGGACCGCATCGTGCTGCTGCGTCACGGCGTGATCGCCGAGAACGGCACTCCGCAGGAAGTGATGGACGAATCGCAGGATCCGGAGACGAAGGAGTTCTTCTCCCACTTCCGCAGCTAGACGACGCGGAAGCCGGAAGCGATCGTCCGGTGAAACGACGCAAGGCCCGAAACGATCCCCTCGGCCAATGCCCGGCCGAAGAGATCGTTTCGGGCCTTGTTTTACGGAGATTGTTCCTATGATGGCCGGATACGGAAGTCAACGCCGCCGCGCGATCACATCAATGACGCCCATCGCGACCGCGGCCGCGGCGTTCGCAGCGTCGTATAGATCGTTCTCATGGCCGTCCAGCGATTCGTACGACTCGCCGCACTGGTTGCTGAGCGCGCGAACGCCGAGGAACGGCACCTCGCTTTTGGCGCAGATATGGGCCGCGGCCGCGCCTTCCATCTCCTCGCAATCCCCGTATACGGTCGTTCGTATGGTTTCGAGAATCTTCGGATCGGTATTGAACTGATCGCTGGTGGCGATGGTGCCGCATACGAATCGACGTCCGTCCGCCGCGACGCCGGTCGTTTCGCCGGTCACGGTTCCGTCTTCGCGTCTCCGGTCCGAATCGATCCGTGCCGCCTTCTCCCGAAGCGAAGGAATCCTGCGCCAGCCGCGATCCTCCATCACGTCAAGGGCGATGTCCAGCAGTTCGCCGTCTGAAGTGAAATGCTCCAGCCAGGGAGCGCATTCCGCGATGATCGGCGTATTGGTCTCCAGATAATGCAACTGGCCGCCAAGCACGATGTCGCCGACCCGCAATCCCGGATTCAATCCGCCTGCGATGCCGCTGAAAATCAGATAGTCAGGCTCGTATCGGTCGATGAGCAGCTGCGCGGCGGCACCGGCGCTGACCGTTCCCATACCGCCTTCGCCGACCACCAGGCGAACCCCCTGGTATTCCCCCACGGCGATATCGACGCCGCTGCGCCGCTCATGTTCCACATTGCCCATACGATCGATGAACGGTTTGGTCTCTTTGGCGAGCGCGCATTCCACCGCCACTGTGATGTTGCTTCCCATAAGCGCGATTCTGTGCCGACGTTCGGACAAGGGGATCCGTTTCGAGGATTCCCGGGAAAACTTACGATCTCGAACGGGTCATAGAAAAAACGCATATCGCATTGTGTACGTTTCATACTGATTTTTCATGAATGTGTTGGAATGGTTGAGCAAGACATCCAAGAGAAAAGAGAGTCCCATGTCTTTGAGTTCATCACGTTTTCTGCGTAGCGGGGCAGCGCTGCTGACGACCATCGCCCTGGCGTTCACCGCGGGTTGCGGTTCCACCGGCTCCGCCGATTCCTCCCAGGAGACCGTCGCCGCCGACACCCTTACCATCGCCACGGGCGAACCCTCCTACACCCCTTGGGTTCTGAACGACGCTCCGGAAAAGGGTGAGGGCTACGAAGCCGCCCTGGCGTACGCCGTCGCGGACAAGCTCGGATATTCCAAGGACCAGGTCAAGTGGGTCCGCACCACGTTCGACGCCGCCATCGCGCCGGGCGCCAAGGACTGGGATATGAACATCCAGCAGTTCAGCATCACCGACGAGCGCAAGAAGGCCGTCGACTTCTCCCCGAGCTACTACAATCCGACGCAGGCCCTCGTGGTCCGAGGCGATTCCAAGTACGCGTCCGCGACCGCCGTCTCCGATTTCAAGGATGCGACCATCGGCGTGATGGTGGGCACCCTTGCCTACGATTTCGCCAAGGAGAAGCTCGCCGACTCCACGATCCAGACGTTCAACGACAATGCGACGCTCGCCCAGGCCCTTGACGCGAACCAGATCGACGCGCTGGTCATGGACACCCCGGCAGCCGTCAACGTGGCCACGTCCGGACAGGTGACCGACGGCAAGGTCGTCGGCCAGATTCCGGATACCGAAGACCCCCAAGGCATGGGCATCGTGCTGCCGAAGGATTCCGCCCTCACCGACAAGGTGACCAAGGCGATCAACGAGATGACCAAGGACGGCACTTTGCAGGAGCTTCAGGAGAAGTGGCTCGCCGAGTACACCACCGATATTCCCACGCTGAAGTGATCTCAGTCGGGAAATCGTAGAAGAACGGCCGCGAATCGCAATGGTTCACGGCCGTTTCCTGTATTCGTCGGGTTTCGCATTCGCCACGCTATTTACGCGGTGAGTCGCTTCGTCTCCTCGACGTTGCGTCTGAGCTCGTCCGCGAGCTCGTCCGCCGATTCGAATTTGACCTGCGGACGAATGAATCCCGCGAATTCCACACGTACCTGATGGTCGTACAGGTCGATCCAGTCGTCGGCGATGGCATAGGCTTCCACGACCCGCTCGGGTTCGGCTTCGTTTCCGTTGAAGGTCGGTTTGGTGCCGATGGAGATCGCTGCCGGCCAACGATACGGCGAGTGTTGCGCCAGACGCGCGTCCACCGATGCGCTGTCGTACGGTTGTCCGATGCCTTCGGAGGGCTCGGCCTTCCGCTGCTTCTCCGTACCCAGGTCGATCAGCCATCCGGCATACACGCCGTCGACGGGAAGGTATCCGGACACGTTCTCGCTCAGATTCGCGGTCGGGAATCCGATGGTGCGGCCACGTTCCTCGCCGTGCACCACGGAGCCTTCCACACCATGGGGATGCCCGAGGATCGCGTTCGCGTCCTTGATTCGTCCCTGTCCCAGCAGGTAGCGCACATTCGTGGAGCTCCACACGCGCACCGCCTTGGCCTGGTTCTTCTTGCTCCACGACCTGCGTTCGGCCTTGGATGCGTTCCGCAGAGGATCGGCCGGTTCGCCGTATTCCGTGGGCATGGTCGGTTTGGCGTTCGCCGGCACACGGGTCTGCCCCGGTCCGAAGTCGTCGACCACGTCCAGCTGGAATACGCCGGTGGCCAGAGCAAGGTTCTCGATGGCTTTGACGTCGCCCGCACGCTTGGCGCCCATCGCCGCGTCGGATCCGAGCACCAACGCGCGCATGCCGAGTTTGCCGACCATCTGGCCGAGGAAGAAGCGGTATGATTTCGCGGCGAACGCCATGGTATACCGCACGATGATCGTGTAGTCCACGCCGAACGCGCCGATGGCCCGCAGTCTTTCGTCCACGCCCGTCAGGGCCGCTTTGTCGATTTCGCATTCGCCTGGATCCTGGCCGTCATGTCCGGCCGCGTATCCATGGACGAACGCCGGTCGCGGATCGAACAGCACCACCACGGAGAACGACCGTTCCTTTTCGGCCAGCTCCACCACTCGGCGTATCACCGCCTGATGGCCTTGGTGCATGCCATCGAACGAGCCGATGGTCACCACGGATTTCTTGTCGTTGCTCAGAGTGGGCCAATCCACCATGCCGCTTGCGTCGGGCGTAAGCGTGATCGTTTTCATCGTGTCCTTCTTTACAAGTTCGTTCGTTCAGTTGAAGACCGCCACCGGTTTCGCCTCGTTTTTTTTGGCACGTTCCAGAATCGCCACCAGCTCGTTGGTCTCAGCCACATACGCGGCTGTGGTGCCGTGAATGTTGTGCGCGATCCTACGGCCGAAACGCAGATCCCGGGCCTCCTGCTCGCTGACGGGCAGCATGGCCATGGATTCCGCCGCGCTTTCGACCATGCCGATGGCATGGTCGATGGCATGGTCGGCATCGTCGAGCACCGCGCGGTTGCGCGTCACTTCCACGCCTTCACGGTTTGTGAAGGTCTTCGACTGAGTATGCGCGGTCATGACGTTTGCTCCGTCAACCGTGAAACGGCCGATTCTGGTTCTGCGCAACATGGTCAGGTGGCCGCCCAATCCGAGCTGTTCGCCCAGATCGCGGGCAAGGGCGCGAATGTAGGTTCCCGCCGAGCAGGTGACGGTCACGTCAAGCTCCATGACCGGCCGTTCGTTCCCCTGTTCCCGGATTCCGGTTGCATCGGCAGTCCGCTGCAATCCGGCGTGCCAGGATTCCCCGGCATTAAGCCGAACGGCGTTTTCCAGAGGAGCGCCCGCCGTTTCGGCAAGGGTGTTGCCGTAGCGCACGTCGTTCACGGTGAATTCGCGGATGGTCACCGGACGCGCCTTGAGCGCGACGTCCTTGCCTTCGCGGGCCAGATCGTAGGCTCGTTGGCCGTTGATTTTGATGGCGGAATACGAGTTCGGCACCTGTTCTATGAGGCCCGTGAAGCACCGCTCGATCGTCTGTTCCACCGTGCTGCGTGAGGGAAAATCCTGCGGCTGCGATGCGCGATCGATGATTTCGCCGTCCGCGTCGTCGGTGGTGGTGCGCTGGCCGAGCCGGATGGTGGCCCGATAGGTTTTGTCGTGCTCCACGATGTAGTTGAGCAGGCGTGTGGCGTTGCCGAATCCGACCACCAGCACGCCCGTGGCCATCGGGTCGAGCGTGCCTGCGTGCCCCACGCGCTTCATGTGCAGGGCACCGCGCACGGCCGCTACGATGTCATGGCTGGTGACGCCTTGCGGCTTGTCTATGACCAGCAGTCCGGAGTGTTCAGGCTTCTTCGTCATCATCCCAGTCTTCGACTTCGATGTCGTCATCTTCGAAATCTTCGTCGGATTCATCGTCGTCATGCTTGTACGGGTCGGATTCGCCCGCGTATTGGGCGTTTTCGCGAGCCTTGGCGAGTTCCTCGTCACGCTTGCGCGCGATGGCGAGGATGTCTTCGATCTCATGCGCCTCGCCCGGCACCTCGTCGAATATGAATTCGAGCTGCGGGGTCAGTCGCAGTCCGGCCTTGGTGCCCACCAGGGAGCGCAGACGGCCTTTCGCCTGGTTGAGCGCCTGCTGGGCGCGTTTGCGTTCGCCCTGCTCATGCCCATCGTGGCCAAGCTGGGTCCAGTACACTTTGGCGAGCTGGAGATCGTTGGTGACGCGCACTTCGGTGATGGTCACGTTGAAGAGGCGCTTATCGTGCAGCTGCGCCTCCATGGAGGAAGCGATTACTCGCTGGATCAATGCCGCGATGCGTGCGGCGCGGGGATTTGTTCCTGCCATTGGTTTCCTTACGGGAGTTCAAGTTTTGTGATTTATCGCGGAAACGCCCGCAGCCATGGTCAGCTGTGGGCGTTCCCTTCGTCATAGCGGCTTGATTGCCGGCGGATGCGATTACTTACGCTCGATTTCCTGCATTTCGAACGTCTCGATGATGTCGCCGAGCTCGATGTCGTTGAAGGAGCCGAGGTTGATGCCGGCCTCGTAGCCTTCCTTGACGGAGTTGACGTCGTCCTTGAAACGACGCAGCGAGGAGATCTCGAGATCGTTGACCGTGGCGATGCCGTTGCGCAGGATACGGCACTTCGTTCCGCGCTTGACTTCGCCGTCCTGCACCATGACGCCGGCGATGTTGCCGAACTTGGAGGAGCGGAAGATCTCGCGGATCTCGGAGTGGGAGGTGACGACCTCCTCGTATTCCGGCTTGAGCATGCCCTTGAGGGACGCCTCGATGTCTTCGATGGCCTTGTAGATGATCGAGTAGTACTTGATCTCCACGCCTTCGCGTTCGGCCAGATCCGCCACCTGACGGTTCGGACGAACGTTGAAGCCGATGATGACGGCCTTGTCGACGGTGGCGAGGTTGACGTCGTTCTGGGTGATGGCGCCGACTCCGCGGTGGATCACCTGGATGCCGACCTCGTCGGAGACCTCGATCTTCATCAGGGAGTCTTCCAGCGCCTCGACGGAACCGGAGGAATCGCCCTTGATGACGATGTTGAGCATGTCGACCTCGGACTTGGCGAACTGCTCCTTGAGGCTTTCGAGGGAAACGACCTTGCGGCGCTTGGCCAGCTGGGCCGCGCGTTCGGTCGCCTGACGCTTCTCGGCGATCTGGCGTGCGGTACGGTCGTCGGACGCCACCAGGAAGAGGTCGCCCGCCGTGGGAACGGACGTGAGGCCAAGCACCTGCACCGGGGTGGACGGCTTGGCTTCCTTCATCTGGTTGCCGTTCTCGTCGAGCATGGCGCGGACACGGCCGTACGAGGTGCCGGCGACGATGGCGTCGCCGATGTGCAGCGTGCCGGACTGGACCAGCACGGTGGCCACCGCGCCGCGGCCCTTGTCGAGTCGGGCTTCGACGGTGGCGCCGCGGGCGTCCATATCCGGATTGGCGCGCAGATCGAGTTCCGCATCGGCGGTGAGCAGCACGGCTTCGAGCAGCTTGTCGACGTTGAGGCCCTGCTTCGCGGAGATATCGACGAACATGGTGTTGCCGCCGTATTCTTCCGGAACCAGACCGTATTCGGTGAGCTGGCCACGGACCTTGTCCGGATTCGCGCCGGGCTTGTCGATCTTGTTCACGGCCACCACGATCGGCACGTTCGCGGCCTGCGCGTGGTTCACGGCTTCGATGGTCTGCGGCATCACGCCGTCATCGGCCGCGACGACCAGGATCGCGACGTCGGTGAGCTCCGCGCCACGGGCACGCATGGCGGTGAAGGCCTCGTGGCCCGGGGTGTCGAGGAACGTGATCTTGCGGGGCTCGCCCTCAAGATCCACGGTCACCTGATAGGCGCCGATACGCTGGGTGATGCCGCCCGCCTCGCGGTCGATGACGTTGGTGCTGCGGATGGTGTCGAGCAGTCGGGTCTTACCGTGGTCGACGTGGCCCATGACGGTGACGACCGGCGGACGCGGCTTCAGATCCTCGTCTTCCTGCAGTTCTTCCTCGTCGAGGTTGATGTCGAACTGCTGCAGCAGCTCCTTGTCTTCCTCTTCGGCGGAGACGATCTTGATGTCCCAGCCGATCTCCTCGCCGAGGATCTGGAACGTGGATTCGTCCAGGGACTGCGTGGCCGTGGCCATCTCGCCGAGATGGAACAGCACGGTGACGAGCGCGGCCGGATTGACGTTGATCTTCTCGGCCAGATCGGCGAGGGACGCACCCTGACGCAGACGGACGGACTGTCCGTTGCCGGTAGGAATGCGCACGCCGCCGATGACCGGGGCCTTCATCTCCTGGAATTCCTGACGCTTCGCAAGACGGTTCTTGCGTGCCTTCGAGGACTTTCCGCCCTGACGGCCGAATGCGCCCGCGGTGCCGCCGCGACCGCGACCGCCGCCACGTGCCGGACCGTTGTTCGAAGTGTTGTTCGTACCTTGGAAGCCGCCGCCGTTATTGCCTCCGCCGAAACGGTTTCCGCCGCCCGCGGGACGCTGGCCGCCGCCCTGACCCGGACGATGCTGGCCCCACTGTCCCGGCTTCGCGCCGGTTCCCTGACCCGGACGACCACGGAAGCCGCCACGCTGGCCGGTCCCCTGACCCGGACGACCGCCGCGGCGGCCTTCGCCATTGCCGTTGTTGGCGTTCGGACGATTCATCGGATGCGGACGCGGAATGTCTCCCGGGGTCGGGGTGCGCATGCCCTGCTTGCGGCTGAACGGATTGTTGCCCGGACGCGGACCCGGGGTATGCGGCTTGGCGCCGTTGGCCGCGTTGCCTCCCTGCTGGGAATTGTTACGCGGGGTATGCGGCCCCGGAACCGGAGCCGGCTTGCCGGATGCGCGGCGATCCGCAGCCTGAGCCTGCGGACGCGGCGCGTTGCCGTTGGAACGGTTGCCATGCTGTCGGGAGTCGCCAGGACGGGCCGAACGCTGTCCCGGCTTGGGAGCGTCGTTTCGGGATGCCTGGGCTGCCGGCGCGGCGGGCTTCGGTGCCGCCGGCTTGGCCGCGGGCTTAGGTGCGGCCGGCTTCGGAGTGGCCGGGGTCTGCGCGGCCGGAGCGGGCGCCGCCGGCTTCTTGGGTGCCGGCTTCTTGGATTCGGAAGCGTTGCCCTGCGCATTGGATGCGAACGCGCTCCTCAGCTTGCGGGCGACCGGAGGTTCAACGGTGGATGATGCGGACTTCACGAATTCGCCCATCGCCTCAAGTTTGTTCAAAACGGTTTTGCTGTCTACGCCAAGTTCCTTGGCAAGTTCATATACGCGTGCTTTCTGCACTCAATTTCTCCTATCCCGGGCCGCGCATATGTGCGCAACCTCTACTGATCCACGGCGAGTTTGGCCCTTCTCATCGTGCAACCATGTTCGTGATACCTCGTCTTTTCCCGACATGACGAAACGAATCATCATGCTTTGGATTGTCAAATCCAGCATACTCGAGCCCGTGGATTGTACACCCACGGGCTCAAGCATGTTGAAACGTTGTTTATTCGGCGGATTCCCGCGCGGTCTGGGCCTCGGATTCCGCCATCTTCCTGGCATGGGCCTCAGCGGATTCGATTCCGATCTTCCAGCCGGTCAACTTGGCCGCCAAACGCGCGTTCTGGCCTTCTTTGCCGATGGCCAGGGAAAGCTGGTCGTCGTGAATGAAGGCGATCGCGGTCTTGTTCTTCTCGCTGATCACCTGCACGCCGGTCGCCACGGCCGGAGACAACGCCGACGCCACAAACTTCGCGGGGTCGGAGGACCAATCGACGATATCGATCTTCTCCGGTCCGAGATTCTCCATGACCGCACGCACTCGGGCGCCGCCTGGGCCGATCAGAGCGCCCTTGGGATTGACTCCTTCCGTATTGGCACGCACCGCGATCTTGGTACGGGCGCCGGCCTCGCGCGCGATCGCCATGATCGACACCGCGCCGGAGACCAGTTCCGGCACCTCGCGCTCGAACAGGCGGCGCACCAGCTCCGGATGGGAGCGGGAGACGACGATCTCCGGTCCCTTGAGTCCGCGTCCGACGTTGACCACATACACGCGGATGCGCTCGCCGTGACGGTAGCGTTCGCCCGGCACCTGCTCGCGGCGGGGCAGCAACGCCTCCACGTCTCCGACCGCCACATGCACGTTGGCCGTGTCCTTGACGTCCTGCTGCACGATGCCGGTGATCAGCTTGCCCTTCTGACCGGAGAACGCGCCGAACACCTTGTCGTCCTCGGCCTTGCGGAACAGCTGGCTGATTACCTGACGGGCCGTAGCCGCCGCCAAGCGACCGAAATCTCGCGGGGTGTCGTCGTACTCCTCGCTCAGGGTCGGAGCGGGATGCGGATTCTCCTCGGTGGGCTCTCCCGGAATCTCATCCTGGGCCCAGACGGTAAAGCTTCCCGCACGCCGATCGAGTTCCACACGAGCATGCTTCGCGGCATGGGGGGTTTTCAGATACGCCAGCCGCAACGCTTCCGAAAGCGCGGCGTCCAACGTCTCGGATTCGATTCCCTGATCAGCTGCAAGCTGGTACATTCCTGCCAGGTCCAGTTCCATATTCAAGACCTCCTATATGAAGTTATCCGGCGTTTGGCCCAAAATGGTCACAGTCAATGATTAGTCTAATGATTCATGCAGACACCTTTTCATGCCCTTCGCACGTCCCTGCCCTGGGCCAGGCGAGCGTGCGCCATGGCCTGCATATGCGCGACCGCGATTGTTCCGGCCGCCTGTTCCACGCCACGCGTTTCCGGCCGTGCGGAGGCCGAACGGCAGGCAAGTCCCTGCGAGCGGGCGTATGCGGTCGCCACATCGAGCTCCGCAACCATGTCGGATCTTTCCCAACATGCCGTCATCCGTTATCTGGCCGCCCGCAACGCGGCTTCGGCATGGGAACGGACCGCGGCGCAATGCCCCTCCAGGTTCGCGGACGGAACGATGCATGCCGCGCAGTCGCGGTTCATGGCACGTTCGTTGGCCTCCCGGACGGGGACGGAGACGTCCGACGTCACGTTGGCCCGTTTCGACGGGGTCGAGTCGTTGGATATCGACGCGTCCTCGGCCTCCACGATGGCGCAGGCCGAGGACGCCGCCGGTTTCGCCACGCAAGTGCTCGCCGCGCGGTCCGTGGGTTCGGTGACGCTTGACGTCAGCGATCGGCACAAGGTGACGTCGCAGCGGCTGGTCTCCCTTTCCGGGCAGGACGACGATCGCAGGAAAATCTACGATGCGGCGGAACTGATCGCGCATCCCGACACCTCGGTGGACGATGCGAACGGAATTTCCGCATCCACTTCGGCGATCGTCGAGATGGATTGCGCGCGAATCGAAATCGAAGCCGTCGCAGGCAGCACGGCATCGCAATCGACAAGCGAGCAGTCAAGGAGCGAGACGCTTGCCGTGCTTTCATCACTGATCGCGGACCGTGCGGAACTGGCGTTCGAGTGGGGGTATCCGACCTTCGACGAGGCGTTGTTCGAATAGAGGACCCGCGACCACCGGCCGCAGGCATCCCGACACGCCGACGGCACACCCCCACGGATTTGACAATCCCCAATGCTGTGGCACAATGGTGAAGTTGCTTGTTCGCAAGCGGCAAAATGGATAAGTGTCCGAGCGGTCTAAGGAGCACGCCTCGAAAGCGTGTGAGGGCAACACCCTCCGCGAGTTCGAATCTCGCCTTATCCGCCACAACGAGGTTGAAACAATGGCGTTTCAGCCTTTTTGTATATTCCGGCAAGTACCGTTCGTCCCGATCCATTCCGGCGTCTCGCCACGTTCGATGGTTCCGTCGCGCCCGGCTCCCAATAGACCGAATCCCGCGATCGCGTCACGTTCCTCTTCCCGGATGACGTTTGACGCAACGATTCGGGGCATTCCGTTTCGAAAGCGCCCGCGGCTTCTACAGCTCCTGCTCATGCACGGACGCGTTCACCCACTGGTCCTGCTTCACGTCGCAGCCCGAGAAGATGCCGATGTCGAGCATGCAGTCACGATAGTCCCGTCCGTGCGCGATGGTGATGTAATTGTCGTCCACCATGCGGTTATGCGTCGGATCCAGACCGACCCAACGGCCGTCATGATAGATCTCCACCCATGCGTGCGTGGCTCCCTCGCCATCGAGCAAACCGGCGATGTACCTTGCCGTAAGCCCAAGATGACGGCATACGGACAGCATGACATGCGCGTAATCCTGGCACACGCCCTTATGCTGCGCGAGCGCCTCCTCCGCCGTGGTGCGGATCGTGGTGGACGCGGGCGTGTAGACGAACGCCTTGAACACCTCGTCCATCACCTCACGCGCCTGCTCCACGGGAGTGCTGGCCTCCGGCAACGCGGCGAGACGCCGCTTGCACACATCCGCCATGGCCTCGACCGCGGGTCCGGGAACGGTCAACGCCGAGTTGAAACGGTAGAGCGGCTTGTAGATCTCCGGCTTGATGTGGTCGTTGTCCACGAACGCGATGCCGGTCACCGAATAGTTGAACATCGTATGCGGTTCGGGGATGAAACCGGTCATCACCACGGAATCGAAGGAGTCGACGGTGGTGAACAGCTCCACCTCGGGTTCGATTCTCACTTCCACGTCCACCACCTGCTGGCGAGGGCCGGTGGCGGGGATGCAACGAAGCTGGAATCGATGGTCGGTTACGGGCGAGCTGAATGAGAGCTTCATCTCATAGTCAAACACCAGTTTCTTCACATCGTCTCCTCAATGAAAGGTTTTCTTCACACTACCACGAAGAACCGCTCAAGCCGTTATACACGACTTGAGCGGCTCCGGGCAACCGATCGCTCACCCCACTGCTGTTTTATGCCATGCGAATCGCGTCAGATGCGTTTGGCATCCATGTTCATGGCATTGAGCATACCCAGGTCCTTGAGCTCGGTCGTGCAGATGCGATCGTCGAAATCATCGAGCAGCGTGCCGAGCTTCCGGGCGAGCTGGATGTAGTTCCTCTGCGGAAGCTGGCTGACCAGCCAACGCAGCGCGTCGGCGAAGCATTGCGGAACCGGCAGACCGTCCAACGGCATGATGTAGCCGGCCAGTTTGCTCAACGGCGCCTGAAGTTCCTCCATCGAATAACCAAAGCGCGTGTACAGGTCGATCCGCTCCAGATATTTGCCGACGAAGATGAACGACTTGAGCGTCGGATCCACCGGCGAGTTCTCCACACCTCCCCAGAAGGCGAGCATGTTGTCGGCGATATCGCGATGCTTGTAAATGTCTTCGTCGAACGCCGCGCGGTCGGCCGCCTCCACAATGGAGTTCATGGCCAGTTCCACGTACTGCAGCAGTCGGGAGCTCAATTCGGGGCGGAGAATCACCGCGTTGTTGAACGCGTACACGATGGCGCTGCGCACGGAATCCGAGTTCTTCTCGTCGTACAGGAAGCTCTGGATGAACGCGTCGAAGTCCTCGAAGTCCTCCGGCAGGTCGAGCGCGCGGGCAAACGGGCGGAAGGCGTCGACATCGGTGTCCATCACACGGTCATAGAAGGGGAAGAACTGGTTGAGCGTGGTGAACACGCGTTCCGTGTAGCGGCCGAGCCAGAACAGGTTGTCCGCCTTCGACGCGGTGACGAGCGCCAGCGAATGCTTGCGGGACTGCGCCAACAGGTTGATGCTTTCGGATCCCGGTGCGCTGTCGTGCTCCACACCGGTGTCTTTGGCCAGGACCCATGTGTCCTTGAATCCGCCGCCCTGCGAGGAGTTGACGATCATCTGCCCCGGCACCGACGAATAGCGGGTCAGTCCCGAATACCACACGTGCGTGTTCTTACCGGTCACCACGAAGGCGCGCAGATCGCATTTGCGCGGGCTCATCTCACCGGTCTGCGGATCGACCACGTCGATGTCCCTGAACTGTATGACCTCCTGCGCTATGAATCTGCGCGGCTCGGCCTTGATGCGGTCGGCAAGCTCCTCGCGCCTGGCCTTGTCGAGGGAGGATCCGAACACCACGCCATAGCCGCCGGCTTCCGCCACATCCTTGATCACGAGCTCGCCGAGCCTGTCGAGCACCTCCTTGCGGTCGTTTTCGAACATCGGCATGTAGGTCGGCGCGTTCTGCAGGATCGGTTCCTCGCCTAGATAGTAGCGGATCATGGCGGGAACGAAATAGTAGATCGCTTTGTCGTCCGCCGCTCCGTTGCCGGGCGCGTTGACGATGGCCACGTTGCCCGCGCGATAGGCCGAGAGGATTCCCGGAACGCCGATCACGGAATCGGGATTGAACGCGAACGGATCGAGATACTCGTCCGACAGTCGGCGGTATACGACGCCCACGCGGTGGCGCTTCCCGGAGTAGTCAAGGAAGAACAGCTTGTTGTCGACCACTTCAAGGTCTTCCGGGAAGGCGAGCGCGGCGCCCGTCTTCTCGGCCAGGTACGCATGCTCGAAGAACGCGGAATTGTACCGTCCCGGCGAAAGCACCACGGCGATGCCTTCGGTGGAGACGAAATCCATGGACTTGCGCAACAATCGCGGATAGTCTCGGTTGTCCCGCACATGCACGTCGCGGAACAGCCTTGGCGTGATTCTGCGTTCGATGTCTCGTGCGAACAGCGGATAGCTTGCGCCTGACGGGATCCTCAGGTTGTCTTCCAATACCCACCATCTGCCGTCCTGCCCCTGTACGAGGTCCTCGCCGGCGATGTGCGCGAACACCCCGCCGGGAGGGGTCACGCCGTTGACCTGTGGGAAATATCCCGCGGACGTGTATACGTATTCCTCGGGGATTATGCCGTCCTTGATGATTTTCTTGTCGGAATAGACGTCTCTGAGGTAGGCGTTCAGCGCGTTCACCCGCTGCTTGAGGCCCGCTTCCATCTCATCGAATTCGTTCGATTCGATGATTCTCGGTACGGGGTCGTAGGGAAACAGGCGGTCATGGTATTCGCCGTTTTTGTAGATGCCGAAACGAACGCCGTTTCGGCTGAGCTCGCGGTTGATCGACTCTCTACGGTTGACCAGTTCCGTCGCCAATTTACGTGCCGCCGACTCGATCATCGCCACGCTCCTTCCACCGCGTACAACGGGTACGGGCCTTCCCCGGCCCGCGCCTCCACAATGGAAGAGACGTTAATGTCGGCTGGTTACCGCAATCCGGCGCTTATGTTACGGCAATATCTCGTATACGGACACGTCAACGTGCCGTAACACGCACGTCACACGTCGAGCGTGCGCTTGGCGCGGATCGCCTCGGCCCGGGACGCGAGCATGTCGTCCTCCGGGTATTCGATATGCTCCAAGGTCAATCCCTGCGGCGCGATCGGCCCGGTCGAGCCTTCCCTCAGCGGGGTCGCCATCTTTCCCGCGAACCATTCGACGGAACGTTTGCCGATTCCCACCTGCACGCACCCGTTGACCAACGATCTGACCATGTTGCGGGCGAACGCGTCCGCCACGATGGTGAAGCAGAGCAGTCCGGATTCCATGGCCGGGGTGCGGTACCGCTCCCCCATCGTCATTTCGTCCGCGACCAGCGGTCTTTCCTCGATCCTTCTCCAGTATGCGGTCTTCACCTCGCGTATGGTGGTGCCTCCCGGATTGGGCGTTGCGAACGATCCGAAGTCGTGCAGTCCGATCGTCATGGCCGCCGCCCGGTTCATGGATTCGATATCGAGGTGGTCGTCGATGTGCAGCACGAAGTTCCTGCTGCGCGGATCCACCATGCTCGACCTGTCGGCGACGCGATACACGTAGGTGCGTTCCAGCGCGGAGAACCGTGCGTCGAAGCCGTCCGGAGCGTTTCGTACCGCGTGGATGGCGATGTCCGTCGGCAGCATGCGCTGCAGACGTCGTTGCAGCGCGATGTGCGCGGGCACGTCCATGTGTCCGACGCAGCGTTGCAGGGTTTCCTCATTGACGTCGAGATGGCAGACCTGATGTGACGCGTGGACTCCGGTGTCGGTACGGCCGGCCACCGTCAGTCGCAGAGGTTCCGCCTTGTCGTCATCCGGCACGCGCAGAACGGTGTGCAGCACACGCTCGATCTCACCCTGTACCGTACGTATGTCGGGTTGCTTCGCCCATCCGTAGAATCCGGTGCCGTCATATGCCAAGTCGATTCGCAATCTCACCCAATAGAGCTTAGCAAAGGGTTGCCCACGGTCCGTCCGGATATGCTTGGATATTGCAAGAGGGCCGGGAACCTTTCGATTCCCGGCCCTCTCATACGCTAGAAAGCCAAATCACTCGGCGTTCTCGGCGGCAGTCTCTTCGACGGCGGCTTCCGGAGCCTCGGCGACCGGGGCTTCCTCAGCGACCGGGGCCTCTTCAGCGGCAACCTTGGTTGCGGCTTCGGCTTCCTTCACCACTGCCTTCTTCGGGCTCACCGGCTCGGTGACGAGCTCGATGATCGCCGCCGGAGCGGCATCGCCACGGCGCGGAGCGATCTTGACGATGCGGGTGTAGCCACCCTCACGCTGCTCCATCTGCTCGGCGATCTCGGTGAACAGCTTGTGCACGACGGACTTGTTGCGGATGACGCGCATCACGCGGCGGCGGCTGTGCAGGTCGCCACGCTTGGCCATGGTGATCAGGCGCTCAACCAGCGGGCGAAGACGCTTGGCCTTCGGCAGGGTGGTGGTGATGCGGCCGTGCTGGAACAGGCTGGTGGCCATGTTCGCGAGCATGAGGCGCTCATGAGCCGGGCTGGAGGCCAGACGCGGACCCTTCTTTGGTGTAGGCATTAGTTTCTCCTTGAAAGCCCCGTCGGATTCAGGTGGGCATCGGCCCGAACATCCGAATCCGACGAAGCGGTTAGGTCAAAAGTGGCGGATCACTCGTCTTCCGGCGAGAAGAAGGTGCCACCTTCGAGGTTATTGGTATCGAAGCTGCCCAGCGGGGAAGCCTTGAGGGCCAGGCCGAGGGCCTGGAGCTTTTCCTTGACTTCGTCGATGGACTTCATACCGAAATTGCGGATATCGAGCAGATCCTGCTCGGTGTGGGCGACCAGCTCGCCGATCGTGTGGATGCCCTCGCGCTTCAGGCAGTTGTAGCTGCGCTGGGTGAGGTTGAGGTCCTCGATCGGGACGGCCATCTCCGGGTTGGTCTCCTCTGCAACCGGGGCAGGGCCGATCTCAACGCCTTCGGCCTGGGTGTTGAGCTCGCGGCACAGGCCGAAGAGCTCCACCAGGGTGGAACCTGCGGATGCGACGGCATCGCGCGGGGAGATTGCCGGCTTGGTCTCCACGTCCAGAATGAGCTTGTCGAAGTCAGTGCGCTGTTCAACGCGGGTGGCTTCCACACGATAGCTCACCTTGAGCACCGGGGAGTAGATCGAGTCGACCGGGATACGGCCGATCTCGGCGTTATCCTGCTTGTTCATCTGGGCGGGCACATAGCCGCGGCCGCGTTCGACGGTGAACTCGATCTCGAGTTCGCCATCTTCGGCGAGAGTGGCGATATGCATATCCGGGTTGGAGATGGTAACGCCCGCCGGCGGGGTGATATCACCCGCGGTGGCCTCGCCCTTGCCGCTCTTGCGCAGATACATGACAACCGGCTCATCGTATTCGCTGGTGAGCACGATGCCCTTGATGTTCAGCAGGATCTCGGTAACGTCCTCTTCAACACCCGGCAGAGTGGTGAACTCATGCGGGACGCCGGAGATACGCACCGAAGTCACAGCCGCTCCAGGGATGGAGCTCAGGAGGGTACGGCGCAGCGAGTTGCCAAGCGTGTAGCCGAAACCAGGCTCGAGAGGCTCGATGGTGAAGCGGGAACGCTGAGGGTTGAGAGATTCCTCGGTAAGTGTCGGACGCTGTGCGATAAGCACTGTGGTTATCCTTTCAGCTTCGGACCGGTGGTGCACTCACCGTCCGTAAGCGGCTTTGGATTGATGATTTCTTCTAGTGCTCAGACGCGACGGCGCTTCGGAGGACGAACGCCGTTGTGTGCCTGCGGGGTGACGTCGGTGATGGAACCGACTTCGAGTCCGGCGGACTGCAGGGAACGGATGGCGGTTTCACGACCGGAACCCGGACCCTTCACGAACACGTCTACCTTCTTCAGGCCATGTTCCATGGCCTTGCGGGCAGCGGATTCAGCGGCCATACCAGCGGCGTACGGAGTGGACTTGCGGGAGCCCTTGAATCCGACATCGCCACCGGACGCCCAGGACACAACTGCGCCGGACGGGTCGGTGATGGAGATGATGGTGTTGTTGAAAGTGGACTTGATGTGCGCCTGCCCAACCGGGACCGACTTGCGGTCGCGGCGACGCGGCTTGCGCGCGGCTTGCTTTTGAGCTGCCATTGACCCTCGTTTCCTAATAACGAATTTGCTTTGCTGTCTAGGCGATGAGACCGAACGTCTCGTGGTCTAGACCGACAGCCACCGATTACCTGGTGGCCTTCTTCTTTCCGGCGACCGTACGCTTCGGGCCCTTGCGGGTGCGTGCGTTGGTCTTGGTGCGCTGACCGCGCACAGGAAGTCCCTTACGGTGACGCTGGCCTTGGTAGCAGTTGATCTGAATCTTACGACGGATATCCGCATCGATTTCACGACGCAGATCGCCCTCGATCTTGTAGTTACCTTCGAGATAATCACGCAGCGTGATCAGCTGCTCATCCGTCAGATCCTTGACGCGAATGTCCGGGTTGATACCGGTCGCGGCAAGCGTTTCCTTGGCACGAGTGCGACCCACACCAAAGATGTAGGTGAGGGCGATCTCGATGCGCTTCTCATTGGGGATGTCGACTCCGGCAAGACGTGCCATTGCGATTCCTTCTGTTTTCCGCAGGTCTTGCACCGAGTCGTCCGGTTTCCCGGCCCGGGCCTGCGTTCCCGGGGTTCATCTCGCTTACGCGAGCTGTGACTCAGCGCCTGTACTGTTATGCCGCTGGATCTACTCTCAGCCCTGGCGCTGCTTGTGGCGCGGGTTGATGCAGATCACCATGACGCGGCCGTGACGACGGATCACGCGGCAGTTCTCGCAGATCCTCTTCACACTAGGGCTGACCTTCATGGTTTTCCTTTGCTTGTGTACCTTACTTATAACGGTACGTAATACGGCCACGGTTCAGATCGTACGGGCTCATTTCCAGCACGACGCGGTCCTGCGGCAGGATGCGGATGTAGTTCTTCCTCATCTTGCCCGAGATGGTCGCGAGCACGATATGCTTGTTTTCGAGTTCAACACGAAACATCGCGTTCGGCAGTGCCTCCACCACCTGTCCTTCGACTTCAATCACACCGTCTTTAGCCATGAGCCTCGTTCCGTTCCTTGGCGATTACTATGCGTGCCCGAAGACACACCAACTTGCAAGAATACACGAAAACGGGAATCACGATACGATACGGCGTGTCGTGATTCCCGTTTCGAATGTTTTATGCTATCGGCTTCAGCCGAGTTCGGCCACGATGGTGGACTGGATCTCTTCGACGGAACCTACTCCGTTGAAGGTCTTGAGCAGGCCGCGCTCCTGGTAGATGGCCAGCAGCGGAGCGGTTTCCTTGGCGTAGACGTCGAGACGCTTGGCGATGGCCTCCGGGGTGTCGTCGGAGCGGCCTTCGATTTCGGCGCGCTTCTTCATGCGCTCCATGAGCACGTCATGGTCGGCATCAAGGGCCACCACGGCGTCGAGCGGGGTTTCCAGCTCGGACAGGATCGCGTCGAGGGCTTCGACCTGGGACGCGTTGCGCGGGTAGCCGTCGAGGATCCAGCCGTTCTTGGCGTCGTCCATCGCCAGACGGTCCTTGACGATCTTGTTGGTCAGCTCGTCGGGAACCAGCTCGCCCTTGTCGATGTACTTGAGCGCTTCCACGCCGAGCTCGGTCTTGTTCTTGATGTTGTAGCGGAAGATGTCGCCGGTCGAGATCGCCGGAATACCGTAGTGCTCGCTCAGCAGAGCGGCCTGGGTGCCCTTGCCGACGCCCTGAGGTCCCATAATCAGCAGTCGCATGTCGTTGCTCCGTTCCATTGGGTCTCCATCGGGAGACTTCGATACTGGTTTTTACATTAAAAAATCGTAATACCGCCCATGGGGAGCGGTATTACGATTCAGGCCTTTACTTGCCTTCCTTGTGATCGGTGCCTTCGAACAGGAATCCAGCGTACTGGAACTGCTCGGTCTGGGCCTTGGCCTGACGCAGGGTGTCAAGTCCCACGCCGGCGATGATCAGGATGGTGGTGCCGCCGAACGGCAGCTTGTTGTTGAGTTCCAGAGCCATGATGAGCACGGTCGGAATCAGGGCCACGAACAGCAGGTAGACCGCGCCCACGGTGTTCAGACGGTTCATCACGTAGCTCAGGTAACGGCTGGTGGCGCTGCCCGCACGGATGCCGGGGATGAATCCGCCGTACTGTTTCATGTTGTCGGCGGTCTCGTCCGGGTTGAACGTGATCTCGGTGTAGAAGAAGCAGAAGAAGACGATCATCAGCGCATACAGCGCGATGTACCACACGGAGGTGGTGTCGGCCAGGTTGGTGTTGATCCAGGAGACCCAAGACTGGTCGGAATCACCGAACTGCGCGATCAGCGTAGGAATGGCCAGGATGGAGGATGCGAAGATCGGAGGGATGACGCCGCTCATGTTGATCTTCAGGGGGAGATAGGTGGACGATCCGCCGTACATCTTGCGGCCGATCATGCGGCGCGTGTACTGCACCGGGATTCGGCGCTGGGAAAGTTCGACGTAGATGACGAGGATCATGATGACCAGCAGGACGCTGATGACGGCGGCGAACTTGGCCCAATCGCCATCGGTGCCGTCGGTGCCCCAGCCGATCTCCCACAGCTGCGGCAGGAAGCCGGAGCAGATGGACATGAAGATAAGGATGGACATGCCCTGTCCGAGGCCCTTGTCGGTGATCAATTCGGCCATCCACATGATCAGGCCGGTGCCGCCGGTCATGATCAGCACCATGACCACGAGGTTCCAGACGGAGCCGTCGGGCACCACCTGGGAGCACTGGTAGTTGAACAGCGCGCCGGAACGTGCGGTCACCAGGATGGTGGTGGACTGCAGCACGGCGAGGCCGATGGTCAGGTAACGCGTGTACTGGGTCAGCTTGGCTTCGCCGGACTGGCCCTCCTTATGCAGCGCCTCGAAGCGCGGAATCACCACGCGAAGCAGCTGGATGACGATGGACGCCGTGATGTACGGCATGACGCCCAACGCGAAGATCGACAGCTGCAGCATCGCGCCGCCGGAGAAGAGGTTCACCAGGCCAATGAAGTTCTCGGACGTGCTGCTCATGCTGCCGACGCATTCCTGAACAACTGTATAGTCAACACCCGGGGTCGGAATGAACGAACCAATACGGTAAATGATGATCATGCCAAGGGTGAAGAGGATCTTATTCCTCAACTCCTTGGTTTTCAAGGCCTGGATTAACGTCCTCACCTGGGATTCCTTCCATTGATGTGCGCGTCCGCGCACCCATGCAAAACAGACTCTAACGCACCACTCTAGCGCACGCTACCTACCGATAGTGGAGTTTACCATCTTTTGTCTGTTTTTATCGTTTTGTCAATTCTTGTCGGTTCTGTATGGGACATACACAAACCCCCTTTAAAGAGGGGTGACGGACGGTCTCCACCGACACCAGCTGAAGCCATAAACGCAGTGAGGCTCCCCCCGACCATGCGGGGGGAGCCTCACAATCAGCTTGAATCAGCTACTTTCCGCGGAAATCAGTCCTCGGAAATGGAGCCGCCGGCAGCTTCGATCTTGGACTTGGCGGAAGCGGAAGCCTTGACACCCTTGATGGTGAAAGCAACCGAGGTCTCGCCGTCGCCCAGGACCTTGACCGGGTAGCCGCTGCGAACGGCACCCTTGGCGACCAGATCGGCCACGGTGATCTCGCCGCCCTGCGGGAACAGTTCCGCGAGAGCCGCGATGTTGACGACCTGGTACTCCTTCTTGAACGGGCTCTTGAAGCCACGCAGCTTCGGAAGGCGCATGTACAGCGGCAGCTGGCCACCTTCGAAGCCAGGACGGACCTGGTAGCGCTTCTTGGTGCCCTTGTCGCCACGGCCCGAGGTCTTACCCTTGGAGCCTTCACCACGGCCAACGCGGATGCGATCCTTCTTGGCGCCCGGAGCCGGCTTCAGGTCATGCATCTGCAGGATATCTGCCATAATCAGTCAGCCTCCTCAACGGTGACCAAGTGACGCAGAACCAGCAGCTGGCCACGAAGGGCCGGAGTGTCCTCGCGAGTCACGGTCTTGCCAATCTTGTTCAGGCCCAGAGTCTGAGCCGCAGCACGCTGCTTCGGAGTGGAGTTCACCAGACCGTGGTGCAGCTTGATGTTCAGGTTAGTCATCACTCACCGTCCTTCTGGGCAGCCTTGGCCTGAGCCTCTTCACGAGCCTTGCGAGCCTCGGCGATGCCTGCGGCGCGAGCGCGCAGCAGGGCGTCCGGAGCCACCTCTTCGAGGGACATTCCACGACGGGCGGCGATCTCTTCCGGCTCTTCGAGCTTCTTGAGAGCGTCGACGGTCGCGCGCACCACGTTAACGGCGGTGGCGGAGCCCATCGACTTGGTCAGCACGTCGGTGATGCCAGCGCATTCCATGACGGCGCGGACTGCGCCGCCGGCGATAACGCCGGTACCCGGGGCAGCCGGGCGAAGCAGCACGGTACCTGCGGCATCGTGGCCGATCACCGGGTGGGTGACGGTGCCCCTGATGCGCGGAACGGTGAACATGTGCTTCTTGGCATCCAGCTGACCCTTGGCGATTGCAGCCGGGACCTCACGGGACTTGCCGTAGCCGACACCCACGGTGCCGTTGCCATCGCCGACCACCACGAGGGCGGCGAAGCTGAACGTACGACCACCCTTGTGGGTCTTGGACACACGGTTGATGGTCACGACGCGATCGAGCAGCTCGTTCTCGTGGGATTCCTCACGACGGTTGCGGCGCTCGCCACGACGACCCTCACCGCGCTGACCACGACGGGACTTGCGGTCCTCGTTGGTAGCCTCAGCGGCAGCCTGAGTGTTCTGAGTTTCTTCAGCCACTTGGGTTTCCTTTTCGTTGTCGCTCACAGTGCCAGACCTCCCTCGCGGGCGCCTTCAGCGACAGCTGCGACGCGGCCATGATACTTGTTGCCGCCACGATCGAACACGACCGCGGTGATGCCTGCGTCCTGAGCCTTCTTGGCAATCAGTTCGCCGACCTTCTTAGCGGCTTCGGTCTTGGTGCCTTCGAAACCAGCGAAATCGCTCATCAGAGTGGATTCGCTCACCAGGGTGATGCCCTTGGTGTCGTCAACGATCTGGGCAACCATGTGACGGTTGGAACGGGTGACCACCAGACGCGGGAGCTCCGGGGTGCCCTTGATGCGCTTGCGCAGACGAGCATGGCGGCGCTGGAGCGCGACCTTCTTGCCCTTACCGAAAATCTGGACGCTCATTACTTACCAGCCTTTCCAGCCTTGCGCAGGATGCGTTCATCCGAGTACTTGATGCCCTTGCCCTTGTACGGTTCCGGAGCACGCAGCTTGCGGATGTTTGCGGCGCACTGGCCGACAGCCTGCTTGTCGATACCCTTGACGATCACCTGGTTCGGGTTCGGCAGTTCGAACTCGATGCCTTCCGGCGGCTCAACGGTGATGGTGTGGGAGTAACCGAGGGAGAACTCGATGCCCTTGCCCTTCATCTGAGCGCGGTAACCGGTACCGATGATTTCCAGGGTCTTTGCATAGCCTTCGTGCACACCCTTGACCTTGCTTGCCACGATGGAGCGAGCCAGGCCGTGCTTCGCACGGGTCGGACGCAGGTCATTGGCCGGAACGAGGATGATCTCGTTGCCTTCGACCTGAGCGGTGATGCCTTCCGGAATCTCGTAGGTGTCAGTGCCCTTGGCGCCCTTGGCGCTGAAGGACTGACCGTCGATCTTGACTTCCACGCCAGCAGGAATGGCGACGGGGAGCTTACCAATATGCGATGCCATGTTTCAGCTCTCCTTTCTCACCAAACGAAAGCGACGATTTCGCCGCCGATGCCTCGGTCGAGGCATTCCTTCTGGGTCAGCAGTCCCGAGCTAGTCGAGATGATTGCGATACCAAGGCCACCGAGCGGCATCGGCAGAGCGTCGGACTTTGCGTAGCGACGCAGGCCCGGCTTGGAGATGCGCTTGATGCCCTGGATGGAACGCTCGCCGTTCGGACCGTACTTGAGGGTGACCTCGAGAGTCTGGCCGACCTTGGCTTCCTTGGCGGTGAAGTCCTTGATGTAGCCTTCACGCTTCAGGATCTCGGCGATGTTCGCCTTGAACTTGGAGTACGGCATATCCACGGTCTCGTGCTTTGCCGCGCTCGCATTACGCAGACGCGTAAGCATGTCTGCGATCGGATCTGTCATTGTCATTTGGGCTAACGCCCTTTCTCGCCATGGTTTCCGCCGCCCTCACGCCTTAATGGCGATTGGGCCGCGGACCTTCAGCGTCGATATTTACCAACTGGACTTCGTAACGCCGGGCAGCTCGCCGCGGTGGGCCTTCTCACGAAGGCAGATGCGGCAAAGGCCGAACTTGCGGTAGACGGAGTGAGGACGACCGCAGACCTGGCAACGCGTGTAAGCGCGCACCTTGAACTTCGGCTTAGCGGCCGCCTTGTTCTTAAGAGCGGTTTTTGCCATATCAGTTCTCCTTGAAGGGGAAGCCGAGGTGCTTGAGCAGCACGTGAGCTTCCTTGTCGTCCTTGGTGCTGGTCACCACGGTGATGTCCATACCACGCTGGTGATCGATCGAATCCGGATCGATCTCGTGGAACATGGACTGCTCGGTGAGACCAAAGTTGTAGTTGCCCTGGCCATCGAACTGGTTGCCGTTGATGCCGCGGAAATCGCGGATACGCGGCAGAGCGGTGGTCAGAAGGCGGTCGAGGAATTCCCACATGCGATCGCCACGCAGGGTGACGTAAGCGCCGATGGCCTGGCCTTCACGCAGGTGGAACTGCGCGACGGACTTCTTGGCCTTGGTGATCTTCGGCTTCTGGCCGGTGATCAGGGTGAGGTCCTTGACTGCGCCTTCGATGAGCTTGGAGTCGCGAGCCGCAGCGCCGACGCCCATGGAGACGACGACCTTCTGGACACGAGCGACCTGCATCGGGTTGGAGTAGTTGAATTCCTTCTCCAGCTCCGGCACAATCTGCTCGACGTACTTCTGCTTCAAGCGCGGAGTTGCCGGCGCTTCGATAGTGGTATCGGTCATGCCAGCTCCTTTCCGGACTTCTTGGCGACACGCACGCGCACGGTCTTCACCTTGCCGTCACGAGCCTCTTCCTTTTCGATGATGCCAACGCGGGTCGGCTGCTTGGTCTCCGGGTCGATGACCATCACGTTGGAGCGATGAATCGGAGCCTCGACAGCCACGATGCCGGCCTGCTGGCCCTGCTGCGTGGCACGCACGTGCTTCTTGACGATCTGCACGCCTTCGACGATCAGACGGTCGTCCTTGAGCACCTGCTTGACGGTGCCTTCCTTACCGCGATCCTTGCCGCGGATGACCTTGACCAGGTCGCCGCTCTTAATCTTGGCTGCCATGTCAGATCACCTCCGGGGCGAGGGACACGATCTTCATGAAGCGCTTGTCGCGCAGTTCACGACCGACCGGTCCGAAAATACGAGTGCCCTTCGGGTCACGGCCGGAGCCGAGAATGACGGCGGCGTTCTCGTCGAACTTGATGTAGGAGCCGTCCACACGACGGTGCTCCTTGACGGTGCGGACGACGACAGCCTTGACGACGTCGCCCTTCTTGACCGACCCGCCAGGGATGGCGTCCTTGACGGTGGCGACGATCACGTCGCCGATGCCGGCATAGCGTCGCTTCGATCCGCCGAGCACTCGGATGGCGAGGATTTCCTTCGCACCCGTGTTGTCGGCGACATGAAGCCGCGTTTCCTGCTGAATCATTGATTCTCCTTAGCCGAGCTGGTTCTCCCCAAGCACCCCGCCTGCCCGCTTGAAGCAGGCGGGGTGACTCACGGAGCCTTGCCGAACTTATTTACTTAGCGCGCTCGATGATGGTATCGAGACGCCAACGCTTGGTCTTGCTCAGGGGCCGAGTCTCCATAATACTCACGAGGTCGCCAATGTGAGCCTCGTTGTGTTCATCATGGACCTTGACCGTACGAGTGGAACGAACGACCTTGCCGTACAGCGGGTGGGTCGAACGCTGCTCGAGCTCGACGGAAATCGTCTTGTCCATCTTATCGGACACGACGTAACCGCGACGAACCTTGCGGAAGTTACGCTCTTCAGCCATTACTTCTCCTCAGCTTTCGTTTCGGTCGCCTCGGGGGCCTGGCTGATGCCGAGCTCACGCTCACGCAGGACAGTGTACATCCTGGCGATGTCGTGCTTGACCGCCTTGAGGCGGGCGGTGTTTTCGAGCTGACCAGTGGCGGACTGGAAGCGCAGGTTGAACAGCTCTTCCTTGGACTTCTTGAGGAAGCCCTCGATCTCCTCGTTGGTCTTCTCGTTCAGATTCTTCATGGTGTAGTCTGCAGTTCCGACTGCCATCAGATGTCACCGCCTTCACGAGCAATAACACGGCACTTCATGGGGAGCTTGTCGATCGCGCGGCGCAGAGCCTCGCGAGCGACTTCCTCGGACACGCCACCGATCTCGAACATGACTCGACCCGGGTGGACGTTGGCGATCCAGAATTCCGGAGTACCCTTACCGGAACCCATTCGGGTGCCGAGCGGCTTCTTGGTCAGCGGACGATCCGGGAAGACCGTGATCCACACGCGGCCACCACGCTTGATGTAGCGGGTCATGGCGATACGAGCGGCCTCGATCTGACGGTTGGTCACATAAGCCGGAGCAAGAGCCTGGATGCCGAAATCGCCGAATGCGATCTCGTTTCCGCCCTTGGACATGCCACGGCGGACCGGACGGTGCTGCTTACGATACTTGGTTCTCTTTGGGATAAGCATTTCTCAGCTCACTCCTTCGTTTCCGTTGCTGCAGGAGCCTCAGCGGCGGCCGGAGCCTCTGCTGCTGCGTTCTGCTGCGGGGCAGCGTTGCGCTGGCCACGACGCGGACGGCGATCGCCGCGACGGCCCTGGCGGTTGTTGCCCTGCTGTGCCTGCTGCTCTTCGAACTCACGCTCGGTCATGTCGCCCTTGTAGATCCAGACCTTCACGCCGATGCGGCCGTAGGTGGTCTTGGCCTCGAAGAAGCCGTAATCGATGAGGGCGCGCAGGGTCTGCAGCGGAACGCGACCCTCGCGATAGAACTCGGAACGGCTCATTTCGGCGCCACCAAGGCGGCCGGAGAGCTTGATACGGATACCCTTGGCGCCTGCACGCATGGCATCCTGCTGGGCCTTACGCATCGCGCGACGGAAGGTCACGCGGTTGGTCAGCTGCTCAGCGATGCCCTGTGCGACGAGCTGGGCGTCCAGTGCGGCGTTCTTCACTTCGAAGATGTTGAGCTGGACCTGCTTGCCGGTGAGCTTCTCGAGCTTGGCGCGAACGCGCTCAGCCTCAGCGCCACGGCGGCCGATGACGATGCCCGGGCGAGCGGTGTGGATGTCCACACGCACGCGGTCGCGGGTACGCTCGATGACGATGCGGGACACGCCCGCACGCTCGAGGTCCTTGCTCATGGCCTTGCGGATGGCGTCATCTTCGAGAACGAAGTCGCGGTAGCGTTCGCCAACCTTGTTGGAATCGGAGAACCACTTGGAACGATGGCTCTCAGTGATTCCCAGGCGGTAGCCAAACGGATTGATCTTCTGACCCATCTTTAGCGGTTTCCTTCCTTGCTAGCGACGACGACCGTGATGTGGCTGGTGCGCTTGTTGATACGAGCGGCACGGCCCTGTGCACGGGCGCGGAAACGCTTGAGCGTCACGCCTTCGTCCACATAGGTCTCCTTCACGACCAGGTCGTTCTCGCGGAACGGTTCGCCGGCCTTGTCGGCCTTGACGCGAGCGTTCGCGATGGCGCTCTCGAGGACCTTGCGCACCGGAAGAGATGCGTCCTGCGGAGCGAACTTCAGAATGGTGATGGCTTCGGTCGCCTTCTTGCCTCGGATGAGGTCGACCATACGGCGAGCCTTGCGCGGCGTCACGCGGACGTGACGAGCGATTGCTTTAGCTTCCATGTGTCCTTACTCTCCTTTAGCGGCGTGCCTTCTTGTCGTCCTTCACATGACCCTTGAAGGTCTTGGTCGGGGCGAACTCACCGAGCTTGTGGCCAACCATGGATTCGGTGACGAACACCGGAACATGCTTGCGGCCATCGTGAACGGCGAAGGTGTGTCCGATGAAATCAGGGGTGATCATCGAACGACGGGACCACGTCTTGATGACGTTGTGCGTACCCTTCTCGTTCTGCTCGTCGACTTTCTTCTGCAAGTGGGCGTCGACGAAGGGGCCCTTCTTGATGCTACGAGTCATCTTCCCGACCTTCCTTACTTGCGGTTCTTACCATTCGGACGACGACGAACAATCATCTTGTTCGAAGCCTTCTTCGGACGGCGAGTACGCACTTCGCCCTTGCCCCACGGGGAAACCGGCGGCTTGCCACCGCGGGTACGACCGCCGTGCGGGTGGTCGACAGGGTTCATGGACTCACCACGAGTGATCGGGCGCTTGCCCATCCAGCGGGCACGACCGGCCTTGCCGAGCTGCACGTTGGCGTGATCTTCATTGC
>CAVAQZ010000016.1:0-39509 GCA_963590945.1 Dysosmobacter segnis | reverse complement strand
AAACACACCGGAAACCACCACCAAACACCACGACCGACACCAAAAACAACACGACCAACACGACCGACACGAAAACCGACACGCGCACGCACCGGACACGGGCGCGACGGACCACACGACCGGCCACACGACGGATCGCACGACGGACCACGAACACAACCGGCAAACCCGAAAACCACACCGGAAAAAACGGAACACACGACAAAGACCGGCCGAAACCGAACGGGAGGACGCGCAACCGGCAAACCCGAAACCACACCGGAACACACGACAAAACCAACCACCACCGGAACGGAAGGACACGCAACGCAACCGGAGGAAAACAAAAATCCGGGCGCGCAACAACGCAACCCGGACACAATCAATCGAAAAACTCTACCGGTGCACGGAAGCCGGAATGAATCCGACCATGGCTCCATCAGGGATCGGACAACGCATCAGTGGCAACTCAACCGGTAAAGAGCCCAACCATCGGAATCCTTCGACAGATCCGAATAATCCTGAACCTTCGTCATCGTGCCGTCAGCGACATAGCCATCAATCAGATTCTGATCATGGAACGTGTAGTACTGCTCCTTGAACGTGAACATCTGCAGACTCGGAGCCTGCCCGCCCATGCTCAGGAAGTAAGCGTCGCCCCCCTCACTCAGAGGGCAGACCGTATCGAGCAGCTCATCGCCGTTGCCGGAAGCGAACGCATTCTCCGTCTGACCGAAAATCGCGCCGTTCTTCTCCGACTTCGGATTGTAAATCGGAAACAGCATATCCGCTCCATACATGGCGGTCGCATACATGGAACCGTTCAAGGGATCGGAAACCACCACGGAATCGGTGCCGACCTCCTCGACCATCCTCTTGAGGATCTTCTCCTTCGTGGCGGTCAACTGCTCTTCCGGCTGAGCATCATCAATCGTCATATTCGCATAAACGGAATCCGACAAACCGGAACGAACCGTGTTGTTGAACTGGCAGCACACAGCAAGCGACGCGAGCACGACAATCGTCGTAACACGAATCACAATGCCGCGCACGCGAACGGTATCGGCATAACCACCATCAACCGCGGTGGTCACGTCGCCAAGCACACGAATCGGCATGGGCCTGCGCTTGGAACTGGCGCTCGTTCCACGGAAAATCACCACGGCCGCAAAGACGATCAGTGGCAGCACGCCGAACGGAATCATGGTCAGAGGCCTGGTTTCGGCGCGGTACCAGACCGCGGTGACGATGTTCGGAAACCAACCGGTGAGCGCGGTCGAGCATACGTACACCAGTCCGACCAGGAAAAACGACAGCGTCACGGCAATCGCATCAGCGCGCAATCGGGAGCATTCAGCCGTGCGATTCGGCAGGAAAAGCCGCGGACACGCAGCCGCGACGATGCTCACAATCAGCGCGATCGCAACGACCGCTGCCATGAACCAGCCCTGCACACCGGAAATGTTCTCCGTGACGTAGATACGCAACGCTTCAGGAACCGTGCGATTCGGCACGAAAGTATGGAACCAACTCGACGGATCGAAATAACGATCGGACTTGTAGCTGAACATCATGTACACCAGCAGTGCGCCGGCGCCACACAGGGCTGCGACCACAAGCGCGGCGATCGCCCTCCAAGGCAGGCGCGTCAACGCGAACGGAGCCATCAGCAACAGCCAGGTGAATGCGATGCGAGGATGCGCGAAAACGCATATGCCTGCGGCAACAAGAAACCATACGATCCACTTGGCCATATGGGTTCGGTAGGTGACGGCGTCCATAAGCCGAAGCGTGCAATACAGCCAGAACGGCAGAAGCGTAGTGGCCAGACCGAACGCGATCAAAGGCCCCGAGGCAAGCATCTGGAACGGATGGCAGGCCGACGCGACGGCAAGCAGAGGCACGATGACCGCCATGACGCATGGGAAAAAATGCGCGGAAGGCCAAGACTTGGAGGAAAAACGACGAATGGTGAAATATGATGCGAAAAGCTGCATCGCCACCGGCCAGACCAAACCGGACGTAACAAGCCACACCATGTTGAACGCGGCATACACCGAGACGTCCAGCCCGAAGAAGGCGGCGACCTTAATCAATCCCGCGGCAAGCAGATGGAACAACGGGGGGTAATATTCGTCGTTGGGCCACAAATGCGTGGCCGCGCCGACACCCTCATCGAGAATCTTGCGGATGAAGTAGTAGTGGGCGGGCGCATCAATCTCCTGCAGAGGATTCAGCCAAGCCGCGGAGCCGTTCGGAAACCAGAGGAACACGGCCAACGCCGCAAGAAGAACGCCCAACGTCGCGCATGAGGGGAACACGAAACGCGAAAGTCTCCATTCTTTCCGACCAGTCCGTCCCGTAGTTGCGCCACCCACAGTCGATTCGGCCCCCAGAGGACCTCCAGTGGAAGGAATTTCGGATGCGTCCCCGTCAAAGTCCCGCACTGACTTGGCGGAAAAGCCGTCCTGTCTGCCAAACGGATTATTCGATTCGTTCTTCTTCATCGCTACCAATCGTAACGGCGAGCGCAACCATACTCAACATCACGCAGCGCCACCCGACATGTGATTTTCAGGAATCATTCAGACTTCATGCAGGGGTATAACAGTATTGCGCAAGAAAACAATCACATTGAGTGACCATGATGTTCGTACGGGACGCATCATGCGCTTCGGGCCTGCCTTGCTGCGAACGCGCGTCCCGGCCAACGTTAACGTCGGCAAAAACGCCGACGCACCACAAACAGAGAACTGGAGAAGTACCGCATGTTCGTTCTAAAGAACGCATGGGCCGCGCTCGGCCGCGTCAAATGGCGTACCGCGCTGATCGCCTTGCTCACATTGCTGGTGACGTTCTCGGCGGCTGTGGACCTGGCGGTCCTTCGAGCCGACGAAACCGCCAATAACGAAACGTACCAGTCGCAGACGGCTTCGCTTACGATCAGGCCGAACGCAAAGACCAAGGCGAAGCGAGACGGCGCCGATTCCAGCTATACCGACAATTACCTGACATGGGCGAAGTACAGCGAGTACGCCACCGCCGTACAGAACGAAAGCATTTCGTTCGACTACACGCTTGCCACCTCTCTTCCGGTGCGTGGCAGCGATTCTCTGCAGGCGATCGACGCCAAGACCGAGACGAGCGAAGATAAGACCGGCGGCAATCTGACGTTGCAGGCTTTCTATACGCTTGATGCCGCGAAGATAAACGAATATGGGTACTACAAGGTCGTGCAGGGCAAGCACCTGAGCTATCAGACCGCCGGCAAGGGCGTGCTGATTTCCAAGTCTCTGGCCGACAAGAACAATCTCAAGGTCGGCGATGAGGTGACCGTCGGCAATCCGACCGACGCTTCCAAGACGTACACGTTCACCGTGCGCGGCATCTACGAATACGATAGCGAGACTCCTGAGGGCAACGGCTCCGACGCCACGTATGCCAAGGACAATCGTGAGAACGTGATCTACACGACGTATCTGACCTTTGCCTCCCAGGGACTTGACACCAGCGACGGCGAAGGCTGGGGCGTGCCGGATCTGAACATCATCTTCTCGTTGAGTGACGTGTCGACCTACAACCAGTTCGTCAAGCTGGTGAAGAAGGCCAAGCTGGACACGAAGACGTATGACATCTCCTCGCCGTCCCTGACCGCGTATAAGGAAGCCATCCAGCCGTTGGATTCCGCCGCTACGGCGGCTCGCGTGATGCTGATTGCCGCGTTGGCCGTGGGTGGTTTGGCGCTGCTCGCGCTGACGCTGTGGGCCGCGATCGGCGGACGAGCCGGAGAGATCGGCATGGCCTTGGTGACAGGCGTCACCAAGGGACGTCTTGGTTGGCAGTTCATGTTGGAGAGCCTCATGTCGACCGTACCGTTCTGGATTGTCGGAATCGTGGCTGGCGCACTGTGCGCCAAGCCGTTGGGTACCTTGTGGGCCGGAGGCCAGGCCGTGGCCATCACCTCCGCGTCCGTGTGGAATCTGATCTGGTACGGATTGGGCGCGTGCCTGGTGCTGGGCATTGTGGCGTTCATCCGTGTGATGTGCTTCAACTTGAACCAACTGTTTGAAAACCGCTCGGAGGTGAAGGCATGAGCGACAAGGAAGATCTCAAGAACGTCGACGAGACCCTCGAAACCACTGAGACGGGAAACGTCGCGGATGCCGCGAACGAGCCCACGAAGGATGATGTGGAAGCCGTTGGGGCTACGGAGCCCGAGGAAGCCGCAGAGTCTGAGGAAAACGCAAAGTCTGAGGAGACCGCGGAAACCATGGATTCCATCGATTTCGATGTGATTTACGACGATGAACCGGAATCCGACGAAACCGTGGAAGATGAACCTTCGGCCGACGTGGTCGAAGACAATGCGGAACAGGTGAACGAGACCTTCGCGTTGGCGCAGCCCGAAACGGAGAATGAGGAAACCGTGGAAGACGCGCCCGTAAAGTCGCAGGTCAGCGTGGAAGCCGATTCGGCAACCACCGTCTCCTCACAGCTGGACCACGAAATCAAGCGCCGCAGAAAGAAGGACAACTTCTTCCTCAAGTCGAATCCGACGTTCAGGCTCGACCATGTGACCGTCACGAATCGCAAGACGGGGCGCAACATTCTCGACGACCTTTCTCTTTCGTTCCAGGCCGGCTCCACGCATGCCGTGCTCGTGGACGAGGAAGATACCGAGCTGCACCAGATTCTGCTGGCCACCATGGTGGGCATGGTCAGAACAGATCGCGGCAATGTGATGCACAAGAGCACCAATATCGCGGACATCGAGCCTCTTGACCTGCTCGGCCATCGTTTCGGATTCATGCCACAGCGTTTCGCCATGCGTGAGGATCTTGACGCGGAAGGCAACCTGCTGTACGCCATGGAAGCCTCGAACCGCAACTTCCTCAAACCGAAGCCGGTGATCGCCCGCGACCTGCTCAAGCGCGTCGGATTCACCGAAGTGACGTCCGGTCTGCCGATCGGCAAGTTGAGCGAATTGGACAAGCGCCGCGTCGCGATAGCCCGTACCATGTGCTGCGAGGCCGAGGTGATCATCGTCGACGAGCCGACCGCCGGACTGAATGACGAAGACGCCGAAGTGGTGCTGGACCTGCTGAAGAAGTTCAAGCGTGACGCGGACCGCAAGCGCGCGATCATCGTGGTGACGTCCAATCCGGATGTGGCCGACGCGATGGAGCATACCGCCGAACTTTACTAGCCACGACCGGTCATACGATTCCGAATGAATCCAGACGGTTCCGGAGATAGACGGGCCTCTTGAGGATATGCCTTCCTCAAGAGGCCCGTCGCGTATCGTTCGATATTGCCGTATGCGCGACCGAGAAATGCGCGCTATTCGGCGATGCGCATGTTGTAGCGTTCGGCCAACGGATTTACGTCAACCACTCCGTAGCGGTCAAGCAGACGCAGCCATTCGAGCTTGTTGCCCTCTCCGAAACGGGCCGCCTTGCGCGTGTAGGCTTCCGCGGTGAGGAATTTCGGAGGAATCGACTTGCTGTTGTATTTGTCGGCCACCATCACCACTTCCTGCTCAAGATTCATGGGTATGTAGTCGGCCGGCGGAAGCGGCAGATGCTGCGATTCGACGGCTTGCCTGGTAAGACCGACACCCGTGTGATTTCGGGCGAATTGGGCGATTGATTCGTCGACTCCCTCATTCAACAGGTATTCGTAGCCTTTGATTCCATGCTGCACATAGTTGGGGCCGTCGAATTTAAGCGGCTTGCCGTCGGTACCGTCATGCTTGAGCAGATAATACGTGCCGATATCGTGCAGCAATGCGCCGACCACCACCAGATGCTCGTCGATGAGACGCGGCGGAACCGTGCCTCCGGTGATGCCATCGGACTGCGGTATTTCATTCGATGGAACGCATCGATTGGTGAACAGAGCGTTTTGCCGTCGAACCATGCGGCGTGCGATGTCGGCCACGACAACGCAGTGACCGTGGATCAGATCGTATGCCGCTTGTGATTGCGCGATGTTCTTATGCAATTCGTCCACTTGGGCGAGCGTGGGGATATATCCGTTTGCCATAACGCCCAGCATAGCCACGGACACCCGGCTGGACCCAATCAGATGGAACGGACGCGGAATTCGCCGGTGCGGTTGGATGCCACGATCATCTGGTCGTTCTCAAGACGGGTCCATCCGTCTTCGGCACGCTGTTCGATGCCGGAACTGGCCACGACCACGCCCTTGGGCTGAGCGGAGTCAGACGGATCCCCGCCGAACGCACGGTAACGGAGCACGCGGTAGTCATGGGCCTGTTCGCCACGGCCATACTGCTCGTAGATCTCCACGATGCGCTTGGATGTGACCTCACGACCGGCCGCGCACAATGCGATGAACTGGTCCTGGCTTTGGATCATGCAGTTATAGCTCGACTTCGGATAGCTCTTGCGCAGCTCACGCACCGCTTGGGCCACCGCCTCGTCGAGGGCGAAGCCGAAGCCGATGTACTGCAGGATCACCGCGAAGAAAATCGCCGAATCGGAACGTCCGCCGGTCGACTGCACGATGTTCGGGTCGACGGGGAAGGAACGGTTGGTGATGATGTTACGACCTTGGTCGTCGGAGATGTCTCCATTGTGGATGAAGCTCAGACCACTGGCGTAGAACGGCTGCTGGTTCTCGAGAATCAGCGGAAGGTTGGAGCTGGCCAGGCGAAGATGCCACAGACCGCCACGTGCCGGGGTGGCCGCGAGTTCGTCGAAGATGGCGTCATGACGGGCCGCGATGGTGTTCTTGTAAATCGCCGTGCCGGTTTCCGGAGAGGGTGCGCCGCCGTCGCGATTGTATGGGGATTCCTCCGGAACGGTGATGAGCGCCGCTCCCCAGCCGTCGTTGTGGACTTCACTCAGATCACGGAAATCGCGCACGTTCTGCATGCCGAGCACACCATTGAG
This sequence comes from Dysosmobacter segnis, assembly GCA_963590945.1. Classification (GTDB taxonomy): domain Bacteria; phylum Actinomycetota; class Actinomycetes; order Actinomycetales; family Bifidobacteriaceae; genus Bifidobacterium. Next base: position 32,613 of record CAVAQZ010000016.1, on the reverse strand, counting down.
ACTGGTGTTGCTTCCGGCTGCCGCGAATCCAAGTAATCTGCACATGGTTTTACACCATACCGGCACTTCGTTTCGACGCGCGCACACTGTTATCGGCGTTCCTTATAGCAGGCGAAAAACGCCGGATTCGGAGATCCAGGCGATTTCGACGGTTCCGGCGATTTTCGGCGATTTCCATCAGATTCCGTACACTTCGCGCGTTGTGTCACGGGTCGCGCGGGCGATTTCGGCAAGCGGCTTGTCGAGATAATTGGCGAGCGCCTGCAGCGTGTACGGAATCATGTACGGCGCGTTGGTGCGTCCACGGTATGGCATGGGGCTTAGATAGGGCGCGTCCGTTTCGATCATGACGTGGCTCATGCCGACGATTTTCGCCGATTCGCGGATACCGTCGTTGCCTTTGTAGCTGGATGTGCCGGAAAGGCTGAGATACCATCCGTTTTCTCGGGCTATCTGGCCCATTTCGGCGTCTCCCGAGTAGCTGTGGAATACGGTTCGTTCCGGGGCCCCGTCGGCCAGCAGGGTTTCGATGACTTCTTTGTGGGAATCACGGTCGTGGATCTGCATGGGAAGGTTCAGCTCCTTGGCGAGCGCGATGTGCGCACGGAAGGCTTCGCGCTGTATCTCCTTGGCCGCTTCCCCGGTTCGGAACAGGTCCATGCCGGTCTCTCCGATAGCGATGACCTGCTTCGGGTATGTGACTGCGAGATGATGCACTTGAGCCATGGCGTCGTCGAAACTGGTGTCGTGCCATGGTTTGTATTTGAGCGGCAGGCCGTCCGGCCCGGGCACTCCGCGATGGCCGTGCAGCACGGATTCGTTGGGGTGGATGGCGATCGCCGCGTACACCACTCCAGGATGCTCCCGGGCCATGTCGATGGCGGTCATGAGATTGGGAAGCTCGCATCCGGAATCGATGACGCCTTCCACACCAACCGATTGCGCTTGGTCCAATAATTCGTCGACGCTGTACACCGGCACTTCAGGCTGGCCTTTTTCGGCCGCTTCATGGCTCATTGCCTTCGAGAAGGGAACCACTGACGCCACATGCGTGTGATTATCGATGACGTACGCGTCTTCCGGGAGTGGTTGAGGGGCTGGCGCCCAGCTGCGGTCGCGATGGTGTTTACTCATGAAACACAGATTAGTCCCGACCGCAGCCGTGCGTCTCGCGCCCGCCGTTATTTGATGGTGATGACGCTGAACGACCAGGCGGGGGCGTCATATGCGCCGTCCGCGAGGTTCATTTCGGTTTCGACCGGAATGGTCGGCGATGCCTTGCCGATTTCTCCGGCATACGGATCGGCGCCTTCCAGCACCGTGGTTTTCACCGCGGTCAGGGATTCGCGTCCCATGCCGAGTTCGGCGAGGATTTGGCTCACGTCGACGGCCACGGGCTTGTCCATGGCATTGACGATGCGCAGGTAGGTTTCGCCTTCCGCATCGTTTCGCGCGACGGTGACGGTGCGTCTCGGCTCGTCCTTGACTTCCTCGCCGCCGGCGATCAGCTCTCCATCGATGTACAGCTTCATGGCTTGGCCACGGTCGGAGATTTCGATGTGGACCTGCCACGTTGTGCCCGGCCTTACGTCGTTCATGGAGACTTCGGTACCCGCGAGCGCGTAGCCTGTGCCGTCACGCACCACCTGCACGCTGTGGCCGCGGCCGACGGAGACGATGTTGTGGTTTTTGCCGTCCACATCGCCGCTGATCAGCTGCATGCCCCAGCGGCCTTCGTAGTAGACGACGGTGGCGTCGATGGAGTAGTTGTCCGCATTGACGTTCAGGCCTGTGTCGATTCGGCGCGAATCGTAGTGCACGTCGCCGAATTCGATTTTCTCTCCGGTATCCGTGGTTACGGTCAGGTTGTTCAGATCGGCTTTCGCGTTGCCGTCGATGAGCAGCTTCACCGTGTTCGGCAGATCGCGGCGGAACGTGGTCGGACCTTCGACGACTACCGGCCATGCGGTGTCGGCCGTGGTGGTGGCGTACATCTGCTGCACCCAGTAGCTGTACGGCAGGTAGGTGCGTTCGTTGTCGAAGTAGATGAGGTCCGGATTCCAGCTGTGGTGTCCGTTCTTGGCGAACAGCGGCGCATACGAAGACATGACGACCGCGTCTCCGTTCAGTTCCATACGGCCCATGAACGCGGCTTCCGATAGTCCGTTGATCAGCTGCGTGTTCCAGGAACCGTATTCGCCGAGGTAGATTTTCGGGCCTTTGCGGTCCGCGTTGTCGTAGTGGTCGAGGTTGTGGAACCACCAGCTGGAGGATTGGTAGGAGTGTTCGTCGACGATCGGCACTTCGGCTTCGCGCGCGTACTTCCAGCCTTCTTCGTAGTCCTGTCCGCTTGGGGCCGGGCCGACGGTGCCGACCACCACGATATCGGGGTATGCGGCCTTCACCGCGTCGAAGATCTGCTGGAATCGGTTCTTGAACACCGGGTCGATGAGGTCTTCGTTGCCGATGCCGAGATATTCAAGCCCGAACGGTTCCGGATGGCCCATGGCCGCACGCTTCGCGCCCCATTCGGTGGTGACGTCGCCGTTGCAGAATTCGACGAGATGCAGCACCTCGTCGATGTAGGCCGGCATGTCTTTCTGAGCGATCGGCACGGGACCCTGATTGGTGTTCTGGCAGCTTACGGCCGCGGGCAGCACCGGCAGCGGCTTCGCTCCGATGGTTTCGCACAGGCACAGGTATTCGTAATAGCCGATGCGGAACGACTGGTGGTATCCCCACAGGTTGAAGTTGTGCGGGCGGTGTTCCACTTCTCCGATGGTGCGGTCCCAGTGGTACATGTTGTCCATGCCGAGACCGTGCGTGATGCAGCCACCCGGGAATCGCATGAATCGCGGATGCAGGTCTGCGAGCGCCTTAACCAGATCCGGGCGGAAGTGCTTGAGTCCCTTGTATGTGGCGCGCGGTTCCAAGGTGACGAAATCGAAATCGATGTTGCCCGTTGCCGCGAACGTCAATCGCAGCACACCCTGCGTGGCGTCTCCCTGCGTAACGGTCAGCGATGTTTCGATTTTGCGCCAGTCGCTGTTTTCGACGGTGACGCAGGCTTCGGCCAAGGTGTTGCCATGGTCGTCAAGCAGCGCGATCTCGACCGGCATGGAGGTTCCTTTGACGCGCATCCATGCGGAGAAGTCGTAGGTCTCTCCTGCGTGGAAGACCATGCCGTCCCAGCCGACGTTTTCCAGCGCGGCCGGAGCCTGCTCCACTTCGACCGACGCGTAATGCGGGTTCTCCTGGGCCACCGGATCGTCGGTGAGCACGTCGAAGGCGGCGAATGAGTCCGCCGGCACGACTTTGCGCCAGAAACTGTAGTTGCTCCAATCGGCGGAATCGGAGCGGTTGTATTCGAATGCGCCGTTCTGCACGAGGTCGGCGTTCAGTCCGCCGTCCGCCGAATAGCTGATGTCTTCGAAGAAGATGCCCCACAGATCGGTGCTGATGCTGCGCACGCCCGCCTTGTTCAGGGTCGCCGTGAGTTTGTCCATGATGTTCCTTTCTCAGTGTGAGTTTGCGCGTGGATTTGCTTATGGGTTTATGTATGAATGGCTTATGGATCGGTGTGGTTCCGTGTGGATCGCCGGCTTGACGCGGATCGGCGGTTCAGCATGGGTCGATGGCGAACCAGAGGACGCCGTGGGCCGGGATGGTGCCGCGGATCACGCGGTCCTCCCCTTCTCCTTCGATTCGCACATCGGATTTGGTTCCGGGGGCGTCGGACCACAGATCGGTGAGGCGCCAATCTCGGTTTCGGCCTGCGATCGAAACGAAGCTTTGCAGTTGGATGTTGCCTTTGAGCTCATATGGCTCGTCGCCCGTCCAGAAGATGGCGCCGTAATGACCTTCCGGATGCGCGCTGGCCGTACCGTCCGCCCAGTCGGTCGCGTCGGCGGCCCACACGGCAAGGTCTCCTGCGTAGGAATCGTCCACGTACCATTGCGTGAAGATGCGCTCGTACACAAGTTCGCGATTGTTGGTCGAGCCTGCGGTCGTTTCGCGTAGGTTCGGATTCGACAACAGGGCGATGGCATCGGCGTTGCTGGTAGGCAGGTCGCCTCCCATCATCAGCGGCGACCTGCCCATGCACCACAGGGAGAGCAGGGTTTTCTGCTCATCGAGCGTAAGCCGGCTTTGTCGGTCGTCCCCACGTTCGGCACGCAATCCGATATGCCCGAGCGGCAGCATGTCGGAATCGGCCCAGTGACCGGTTTTCTGCATGGGCGCCCATCGCGCCATGCGCGGGAACTGCTGGTAGATGTCTTCCCAACGGTCCCATAGATCGTCGGAGATACGCCACATCTGGGCAACGTCGCGCAGGAAGTCGACGTGCGTGCTGGCGACCCATCCGCCCGGCGAAAGGGATAGCGTAATCCGACGGCCGTATTTGGCTTCCGCCTTCTCGATGGCATGGTGGTACGCCTCGATTTCCTCGGGGAAGAACGGCGTCTGCATGTCGTCCACTTTGAGGAAGTCGAGCCCCCATGCGGCGAATTGGTCCACCTGCGAGTCGTACCAGGCCTGCGCGCCCGCGTCTGCACGCTTGAGACCGTAGTTGTCGTGGTTCCATACGCAATTGTGTTCGGTGTCGGCTACGTCCCGCGCGGTGAGGTCGGTTCCTTTGACGGGCAGGTTCTCATGTACGGACTGGCGTGGAATTCCACGCATGACGTGCACGCCGAGCTTGAGTCCGAGTTCATGCACCGCATCGGCGAGCGGACCGAACCCTTTGCCTTCGGCCGCGCTCGGGAATCGACGTTCATCCGGAATCTGACGACCGTATTCATCGATGCACAATGGCGTGCCGTCCGAATATCCGTGGGCGTGCGCATTCGGGTCGAACCATCCCGCGTCGATCACCAGCGTGTCCCAACCGGCGTCCCTGAGATGTTCCGCCATGAATCGCGCGTTGGACAGCACCTCTTCCTCGGTGATGGTGGTGCCGTAGGAATCCCAGCTGTTCCAGCCCATGGGCGGGCGCCATGCCTTCGGCAATGCAGTGGATTCGTTCGTCATCGAACCTCTCCTGACTTTCGTTGTCTCAAATATGTACCGTTACATATGGTATTGGAAATTCCTTGCTATTCAAGTAGTCACACATTACGGTGAGTCCGTTGATTTTCCAACATTTTTACGCACTATTTTGCAATTTTACAAGGCATGAAAATTAGATTATCGTTACATATAAATTACGTATAACAACGATGAGAGGGGCGAGATATGGCAACGGGCAAACCAACGTTGCGCGACGTGGCCGCGGCGGCGGGAGTCTCCCCGATGACGGCATCGAACGCACTGCACGGCAAACCGGGGGTCAAGGAATCGACCCGCGCCAAAGTGGTGGCCGCAGCGAAAAAGCTGGACTACAAAATCAATCTGACGGCCAGCATGCTCAAATCCGGCCGAAGCAACATCATCCACGTCATCGTCAACGAATTCGATTCGCCGTTCTATTCGAAACTCACGCAGGCGCTGAGCAACGAAATCGTGTCCCGCGGACTCATACCGTTCATCGAACAGACGCAATATTCACCGGACGCCGCCGAACATGCGCTGAGCAGCAATCCCTTCTCCGGGCAATTGTTCGACGGCGAGATCCTGCACGCCACCGGTCTTGGCACAAACGTGCCACTCGCCAAGCTCAACGGCGGCAGACCGTTCGTATTGGTGGACGCCTGCGAAGAGACGCCGACCGTCGACGCCGTGAACTTTCCCAACGAAGAGGGCGAACGCGCGGCGATGCAGCATCTGATCGATCGCGGATGCCGCAATATCGCGTTCGTCGGGCATCGCTTCGTTCCACGCGCGGACCTGGCGCACGCCCAGAACGCGTTCGCCCTGCGATTGCGGGGCGCCTGCGGAGCGCTGACCGACGCCGGATTGCCGTACTGCGAATCGACCGTGTTCGAAGGGGGCAACGTGGACAGCGGCATCGCGATCGGGCATGAGATAGCCGGTCGGATTCGTGACGCGCATTTCGGAAACGCGTTCGACGGCGTATGCTGCGCCAACGATTTCGCGGCGTTCGGCGTGATCCGCGGCCTGACCGACCACGGGATCCGCGTTCCGGAAGACGTGAGGGTGATCGGATTCGACGGTGTGACCTCCGGCTCGTATGCCACACCTTCGCTGAGCACCATCCAGGTGGACCTCGACCAACTTGCCAAATTTGCGCTCGACATGATCGCCGAACGCATCGAACGTCGAAAGGCGGGCGACGCCGAACCGTTGCCGCCGAGAAGGGCCACCATCGGATACCAGCTGGTCGAGCGCGAATCCACCGCCGTCTGAACGTGGCGCGTCTCGGATCGCCTTCGTTTTCGCCGTTTCCATACCCGCTTCACAGGGCGCGACATGGATGCGGACGAGCGGACGCATCCGTTCAATCGCGTCAGTCGCGGTGTATGGCGAAAATGCGAGCCGACGGCTTCTTGGACGTGGCCGCGGTCAGACGTATGGTCTCCGGATCCATGCGTTCGATGGTCCACGGCTTCGCGTCGGGAGCATGATTCGGTTGCCTTGGATCGGGGAAGATCTGTTCGATCTCGCAATCCTGAGGCAACGGAAGGTTCAGAGACGGGGTGCCGCCACGACGCCACACGATGATATAGGCCACATGACCATCCTCGTCCTGGGCCCCGGCCACGTTCTGCAGGCTCTTGCCCTCATGAGCGTCATCGTCCAGCAGATCGGAAAGCACCTCAACGTGACGCAGACCCGTCGCCAGCCATTCGGCATTGAAGTTCGGAAGATTATCCGGCCAGAACGGCACGAGATCACGCTGTTCATCAAGAATCCGCCGATGCAGCGCGATCGCGTCACGCACCAAGCCCAGTCGCGGCTCAGTCATGCGATCGATGAATCCGGACAGATACAGCCTGCCGAGCACGCCCGTGGCCAAGGTGAACACGGCCGTCTCGTCATCCATCTCTTCCTGGGCGTAACCCCAATTGCCCTGTTGTTCCGGCGGGATCGTAAGGCCAGCACCGGCCGCGATGGCCGCGTACACCAGCGGATCGCATTGGTCGGAGGTCGACTGCAGATCCAAGCGAGACAGCTGCGCATAGTCGGCGCGCATGGCCCCGGAGCCGCAATTTTCGATGACGACTTCCGGATGGCGACGGCGTAGATCGTCAAGCCAATCCAGATAGGCACGGCAATGGTCGAGCAGTCCGCCGCCGACGGATTCCGCTCCGAAATCGGTGCCGACGCCGGGAATGGTGTTGTAATCGAATTTGAAGAACACGGCACCGAAATCATCGATCAGGCGGTCAACGGTACGAGTCACGTGATCACGGGCCTCCGGAGAGCGGAAGTCGAGCAGGTAACGGCCCGAATCGCATACTCGCACACCGTGACGCTGGAAGAAGGCGCTGTCGGGAAGCGTTTGGGCAAGAGGGGACTTCACGCCGATCACCTCAGGCTCAAGCCACAATCCCAAACCCATGCCGTGATCGCGGATGATGTCGGCCAGCCCCTTCAAACCGGCCTCGCCGAAACGATTCGTGGAGGCCTGCCATTCGCCGACCATATCCCACCAGCCACCATCGGTGCTGTCGTACCAGCCCGCGTCGACGCAGAAGATGTCGGCGCCGACGCTCGCCGCACCCTCAATGAGCGGAATCTCCTTCTCAAGACGCGGGTCTCCGAACAAGGTGTTCATGTAATCGTTGTAGACCACGACCCCCTGCGTACGTTCGAACTGTTCCAAACGTCCAAGCTCGCGCGCCTTGACCGCCCGCAAAGCACGACGCTGCAACGTCATCTCGGCGACGGACTGCTGCCAATCGCCTCCCGCGATGGCGAACGAGACCGGCACCGATTCGAAATCGTTGCCCTCGCCAAGATTCGTGAACCACTGGTGATCCTGGAATTCCGGCCCGAACGCCGTAATGTGCAGACCCGGATCGTCTTCGCCGACCTCCCACTCCCAAGGGCCGTTATGCTCGATCTGCCACATGACGGAAAAGTCGCGTACCCTGTGCTTCGAGCCACTCACCTCGACGATTCCGGCAGGCTCATGAACGCCGGTGCTCCACGTTGAGGTGGAGCTCAACGCAAAGCGGGAACTGGATTGGCCGGGATTGATCTTCTGGTTGCGGTCGCGCACCGCGACTTCACGCAGCGGGCGTGCGCGCCAATCATTTTCGACCGCCCAAGCGGCATCACCCCAGAAAATCTGGGAGTGCTTGACCTTGCCGCAGTTGACACGCATGGGAACGGTCAGGTTCAACGATGAAACGGCTTCGATCGGCAACGGCTTGGAGGAGCTGAGCTTCGTGTAGGTGCGCACCGCGGAAAGATTCGGCCATGCCTCGAAAACGGAAACGACCACCAGACCATTGCGGCTGTTGGCATATTCGACATCAAACGCCTGACCGTCGCCATGATGTTCCGCATTGTCCCGTTCCGCCGAGATCGGCTCGAACACACGATTCCCGGGCTCAAGATCGGCATAAGGGGCGAACTGCGTGATTTCCAGACGATACGGATCCAGCGAGGAATCGCCGTCGTCTCCCCCTTCGTCGGAAGGCATGCTGGCAACGGCACGGACAAATCGCAATTTGCTGCCGGCGACTGTGGAAATCAGCGACAGTCGGTTGTCTTGCGCGCCGGTGTTCGCGGCGAGCACTTCCACGATCGGCCGCGGATCACGCTCGAACACAAGCCTTCCATCGTCGGCAACACGGCCATTGGGGCTGGTCATGTTTCGCCCTGCAACGTTGCACATGCGTACGGGGGCATCACCGGACGTGTCGAACGTCATGGTGACGACGCCGTTGCCCCACACGAGGCGACCGTCCTGTTGCGGAAGCAATGGAATCATGGTGCGTTCGAACATGTCAGCTCCTTTGCTCACGCCCGGCACTGGGCGTATATCGATTGATGTAACTAGGCACTAGCGTATGCGATGTACCGATCTCTCCGTTGTAAGTATCTCAGAAATTTCATGCTACACACGTTATGAAACGGGAAATCGCACGGAAAACACGGAACATGCGCGCAAAGGCACGACGGAGTCCCACGAGATCGACGGGAACCCGGACTGGAATTCCGACGGACGTCCCGACGGGAGATACGTCGAATGCCCGTCAGGAAAAGCGCAGGTACCGGACAAACTCCACCGGCATCTCACTGCTTCCGGTGATGTTGCTGAATCCCAGAATCATGCCTTCGGATTCAAGACCCTCGACGGACGTCCATATCTTCGACTTCGAGAGGTCAAATCCTACGGCTTTTTTCACATCCGACACCGGATTGCCATCGGCGTCCACCAGCGCATCCTTGATTTCCTCGAGGTCGGACCCGCTCATGATTTCAGCGGGTTTGGTGATGTCCCCTCGATCATTCACTTCGGAGAAGGTCTGCGCATCGGCCGCGATCATATGGATCTGCCCGGCCGAAACCATGGCGAGCAACCTTGCGGAACCGTCCTGCGCCGCCGAATCGCCGATACTGATCGACGTGTCCATCTGCACAAGACGACTGTCCTCAATGTTCTCGCTGGCAACGAAATCACTGCCGAGCTGGTCAAGTTGGTCGGCGTACTGGCCCATGTTGACGCCTTCGACGCGCAATTCGGCATCGGGGCCTTTGGTGAGGTAGGAAACCGCGAACGCAACCACAAGACCGGCCACAATGGCTATGATGAGCGCGTATGAGAGGAAATTCTGCTTGAAATACGGCCATTTCTCATTCAGCGGCAGCTCGCGCAGGGTCTTCCATTTGGATTGCTTCGCATAAACGTTGCTTCTCGAAAGCTCGGACACAGCGGCCTTCTGCTCTTCGGAAAGCCTGAAATCCCCTTGACCGCCACCTTGCGTGCCCAAAGCCATGTCTTCCTCATTCCATACCGCCCGGTCAAGCGCAGAACGACTTATCCGAGTCCATCCGTGCGGATTCTTCCGCCACGATTCCACATACAACTGCGGGCAGTCTACACCATGCCGCTTCGATTCGGCTGTGCGCGGACCGCCCGCTATGTCACGTTTCCTGCGATCACGACGGGTTGTTCAGGGTTCGGTTTGCCAGGCTTGCCCAGTTTGCCCAGCGTTCAGCCACGCAGGAACACCGACATTTCTGTTTCGCCACGATTCGCCCATGCGAAATACGGCACAAGCGTGACCTCGCAGTCCACACGTCGAGTCGGTTTCCACTCGGCGTACAACGGTTCCGATTCCGGATCGCCGTCCACGACCTCACGCCATGCGGGAACGGTAAGCGTGGTCATCGGCCGATCGATGGCGTCCACCTCGCCAAGGCCCTGCTCGTTCTGTCCTGCGGCACCGGCATGGAAAGTGACGTCGTTGATTTTGACGGAATCGGCATCGGCCGCGATTCTCATGGTGTCGGCATGCAGCAGGTGCAGGTTCGTACCGTTATCCACGCCTTCCGCGCAGTAGGCGATCGGGCCACGCACGAACGCGACCTTTCCGGCATCCTCACGCACCAGCGGATTGGCCGCGACCATCTTTACCGGCATCGGGAAGTCGAAGGAGATCACGTCGCCACCCTTCCATTCGCCGGTCAGGTAGAGATATCCGTCCTTGACTTCACGGGAGATGTCCGAAACGCTTTCGGCCTGAATCGCGTCGGCCGCATGCGCGCCGCCAGCCCATGCGGGAAGACGGAAGGCGAGGGTGAAGGCCCCGGTCGGATTCCCGTCGGAAGCCGCCATGGTAATCGTCGCGGAGCCTTTGCCGTGCCAGGGCATGTCGGAATGCATGTCGAGGGAAACCTTGCATCCGTTGAGCTCGCAGGACACCGTGCCGCCCATGTACAGATGCGTGTACAGTGTGGAGGAGTCATCGGCCAACGTGTAGGCGTACTGCTGCACACTCTCAATCATGCGGGCGATGTTCGGCGGGCAGCAGGCGCAGCCGAACCACTTTTGACGCACCGGCTTGACATGGAACTTGCGCTCGTCGTGGTGGCACGCCTCAGGCGCGACCTCAAGCGGGTTCACGTAGAAGAAGCTCTTGCCGTCGAGCGCGATGCCCGCCAACGTGGTGTTGTACAGGGCCGATTCCATGACGTCCGCATATTCGGATTTCGGTTGGATCTGCAGTATGCGACGTGCGAAGAACGCGAGCGCGATCGCGGCGCAGCTTTCCGAATAGGCGGTATCGTTGGGGAGATCGTAGTTGAAGGAGAAAGCCTCTCCCAGATGCGTGGCTCCGATGCCGCCCGTGATGTACAGCTTCTTATCGACGATGTTGCGCCACAGCGTCTCGCAGGATTTCAGCAGCTTTCGGTCTCCGGTGACGCGGGCCACGTCGGCCACACCCGAGTAGAAGTAGGCGGCGCGGACCGCATGGCCTGTAGCCTCGTCCTGCTCGGTGACCGGTTTGCCCGCCTGATAGTAGGCGTAGTTTTGCTCGCGCGGCTCGTAGTTGCCGCCGTCCTCTTCGGCGCGGCGGCGGTCCTCCAGTTCGAAGTAGAGCGGCCGCTGTCCGCGCTGGCGCACGAAGTACTCGGCCAGGTCGGCATAGCGCTGCTCACCGGTGGTTTCGGCGAGTCGAATGAGAGCCATTTCCGCGATTTCATGGCCCGGATATCCGTGCAGTTTGCCTTCTTCGGCACCGAATCGCGAATCGATGTAGTCGGCGAAACGGCAGGCCGCATCGAGCAGCTTACGTTTGCCGGTCGCCTCGTAATATGCGATCGCGCCTTCGGCCAGGTGACCGAAGCAATACATCTCATGATGGTCCTTCAGATTGGTGAAGTGCTTATCCATACCGTTGAGAATGTAGTAGGTGTCGAGATAGCCGTTGTCAAGCTGGGCCGCGCACACGATATCGATCGCCGCGTCGGCGGTGGCTTCGAGTTCGGCGTCCGGATGGTGGGTCAACGAATAGCCGACCGCTTCAATCCACTTCGAAAAATCGGTGTCTTGGAACACGAATCCATAGAACTTGTCGGGGTCCGGATTCGCCGGATCCTCAGGCAGCGCCTCGAATCCACGGAACGTGTAGGTGGGCGGCACGAAGGCCTTGCCCTGTTCGCGGTGCTCCGCGTTCTGCGCGGCCGCCGCCTTGAAATTGTGCATGCAGTAGCTGGGCGCGGCGCCGGGAACGTTGTCGTTCAACGCGTTCCATTGGTAGGGAATCACCGCGGTGCGCACGAGTTCCTGCTCGGCGGCCCAGAACGGATCGGTGACTGTGATGTTCTTCAGCTCAATCGGATGGCTGTGTGAATCGCTCATTGTTGCCTTCTTTGTGATGTGGCTGTCGTGTGGTGGCGGGCGTGGAGTCAGGGCGCGGAATCAACGCATATCGGGCCGCAGTGCGCGGTCAGCCGATATAACCGTCGTGGATGCGCAGACGATCGTATTCCTTGCGGGTGAGTGAGAGCACCCCTCCATGCTTGGTGTGCGGCTCCATATGGAACTCGGCGGACCTTAAGTATTCGAAACCCCTATCCGGATCGTCGGTGACCATCGGCCTGTATCCGATCGACGGAATCACATCCACGTACAAATACCATACGGGATCGCTATGGGATGCGAACAACGCCGGGCCTTCCACTCCTCCGGGATTGCCGTCCTCAACCCAATCCGCGCCAATGTTCTCCTGCACGATCGTCCATTCGGCCTCCGGCTCCCACCAACGTTTCGCATCGGTGGAGTCCAGCCAGATATTGGCGTTCGGACCGTTGTCTTTCGTGGCGCGGTATGTACGCACCGTACCGTCCGGCAATGTGCGTTGCAACATGGTGGTGTCTATGGTCGGATGTCCGCGGTCGACAAACACGCCGCCAAACGAGAACGTCTCATCGGTGAAGTCGGAGGTCACGCCCCACATGATGCGGGAGTAGGAATCTTGATCTTCGTGCTTCGCATCGTCATCGGGGAACATGGTGCTCGACCAATAGACCACGAATGCGCCGCGGCCACCCTCATGCCCTTGCGGATAGTAATCCGGAACCCACAACGCCTCCGGAGCCCACGCCATGCCAAGTTGCGCATGCGTGCCATCCGGGCGCGAGCTCATATCGAGCGTGCGCGGTTCGCTCCAATGCACCAGATCATCCGATTCCCAGATGATCAGATTCACGCTTCCATGATGGGAGAACTCATGCCAGTCGGCGACCGGAGCCGGCTCCTGCCCGTCGGAGAACACCATGAGGTCCGTGGCGAGGATGTAGACGCGGCCGGTTTCGGGATTGCGCACCAGATACGGATCGCGAACGCCTCTGGTACCAAGCGGGGACGTTAGAATCGGACGCCCTCCGTTGAGCGGGTTCCATCGTTCCGGATCGTCTCCGTCCGACAGGTCAAGGTAGATGCGTTCGGCATAGCCATCCGGATCCTCTATGAAATGGACCAGCAGGTAACCATACGGCTCTTCGCCCGGGCGCATTTCGGAAGTCATTTCGGAAGTCATCGACGTAAGCGCTCCTTCGGTGCTCCATTGTATTGTTAACGCTCACACACATTATCGCACAGATAATGCTGATTCGATTTCGCGTGGCGTCCGATGACAAGGGAAACGCGTCCCGCGCCATTCCCCATATCCGGCGTGTTCATGCCCGTCCCCACCGCCATGATGGCCGTATATTCATGATGACGGGCCTTTGTGCGGACAGGGTTCCGACGCCCCGAACCGAGCGGAAGGAACGCGGCCAACACCACGCGAAACAACCCTCATCCACCTGGCACGTCAAATCGGAAATTCAACATCCGAACCGTGGAACGACACGAAAGAAGGCATACGGTGCTGTATCCGCAATCCAATGACTCACGAATCGTATTTCCGCTTGACGGCATATGGGATTTTCGCACCGCCGGCGAAGACTCATATCCGACCGAATGGGCCGACGCCCCCATGCCAGAGCCATTGCCGATGGCCGTTCCCGGCTCCTACAACGACCAGAACGACGTGCTGAACCTGCGCGCCCACTATGGTTGGGTGGTCTATCAGCGCAGACTCACCGTGCCTTCCCGTCTGATTTCCGGACAACGCGTGATGCTGCGGTTCGACGCGGCCACGCACGCGGCCGACGTCTACTTGAACGGCCAACTGCTCGGCTCGCATTTCGGTGGATTCCTGCCATTCGAATTCGACGTGACCCCTTTCTTACATTCCGGGGAAAACCTGCTGACCGTCGCCGTCGACAATCGCATCAGCTCTTCGACACTGCCCGTCGGCAATGACGCCGGAACCGCCTTCATGGGATCCGACAACGCCAATGTTCCCGCGGTGGCCGAAGCGAAAAAGCACGCAAGGCGACAAAATCTGCCGAATTTCGATTTCTTCAATTTCGCCGGCCTGAATCGCCACGTCGAATTGTATACGACGCCGGTGGATGCCTACATCGCGGATATTGCGATCATGACCGAACGACTCGATGGCGTCTCAGGCGACGCGCGTACTGCGGCGAGCGCCATAATCGCGTATGACGTGACGTTCGGCGGGGATTTCATCAAGCACCCCGCCGCCAGCAATGCTCCGGTTCGGACGGTTGATGCGACGGCTGACCTTGCGGATCCTGCCGTTTCAATCGAATCGGACAAAGCGGTTGAAGCGGGCGGATCAGACAAAGCGGACATTCAGCGCGAAACGGATTGCGGTCGTCGAGCACGCATCTCCATCCTCGACGGCGACGGAATCATCGTAACGACCGTCACAGCCGACATTGAACGCGACAGCGACGGAACGGCAAGGGCAAGCGGCGAAATCGCGATTCCCGATGTGAGATTGTGGAATCCGGGCGCGGCGTACCTGTACACCGCCATAGTGGAGCTGCTGCCGGGGAACGGGCCGGAATCGCAATCGTCCGTCATCGATGTCTATCGGCAGACATTCGGCGCGCGTACGATCGAAGTGAGCGGCACACAATTCCTCATCAATGGAAAGCCGTTCTATTTCAAAGGATTCGGCAAGCATGAGGACAGCTATTTCCACGGTCGCGGCACCGATGACGTGCTCAACGTCAAGGATGTGTCGCTGATTCGCTGGCTGCATGCGAACTCATTCCGAACCAGCCACTATCCGTATGCGGAAAGCATGTACGATCTGTGCGACCGCGAGGGAATCATAATCATCGATGAAGTGCCGGCCGTAGGCATGAGTTGGCCGCAGTACGCGAATCCGCTGGTGGCTCAACGGCATCGCGATGCGATTCGCGGCATGGTCGCGCGCGATAAAAACCACCCGTGTGTGGCGATGTGGTCGATCGCCAATGAGCCGGGATTGGATGGCGACGGGGAACGGCCGCGGCTGGCGTACGACTACTTCCGCCCTCTGTATGAGCTGGCGCATGAATGCGACCCCCAAAACAGGCCGGTGACGCTGGTATGCTGCCAAAACGACTACACGACCGACATCACTGAGCGGACCATGGACGTGGTGTGCATCAACCGCTACTACGGTTGGTACAATCTGAGCGGCGATCTCGACGCGGCCTGCCATGCGCTCAATATCGAACTGGATTTCTGGGAGGGCATCGGCAAACCGGTCATGTTCACCGAGTATGGCGCCGACACCATCGAAGGAGTTCATGGCACGCATGGAGAAATGTTCAGCGAGGAATTCCAGCGTGATTACTATGCGCGCATCAATGCCGAAATCGACAAACGACCATGGTTCATCGGAGAACAGCTGTGGAATTTCGCCGATTTCGCGACGTTCCAGGGCATCATTCGCGTGGAAGGCAACCGTAAGGGCATTTTGACGCGTGACCGTCAGCCCAAGATGGCCGCGCATTGGCTGCGTGAACGTTGGACCGGCATTCCCGAGTATGGGTATAAGGGGTGAGGGCTTCCACTGCGGGAGAATTCCGCCAGCGACTGGACGAATAAGCCCGCAGGAGAGGCAGGATTCCCCCAGTCAATGGGTAAATAGACCCGTTGGACGGGCAAATCCCTCCAGTCAGTGGAGGAATAATCCCACTGGGCGGTTCCGTAAAGGGTGAATTCCTCCAGTCAGTGGAGAAAATAGCCCGCTAAAGGATCTTCCAGAGACCAAAAATACCCAGTGACTGGAGGAATCATCCCGCTGAGCAACTCGCCAGAGGCCAAATTTCGCCAGCAGTTGGAGAAAAAGTGACGCTGAAAGACCCACCAGAAACCAAAAATACCCAGTGACTGGAGGAATCATCCCGTTAAAAGAGCCTTCAGCGGGCTTATTCCTCCAGTCACTGGGCAAATAAGCCCGTCAGACCTTAATCATGGAGTACTGGGATTCATACAGACGGTAATACGCGCCCTTCTTAGCCAGCAGTTCGGCGTGATTCCCGTGTTCGACGATCTGGCCATGGTCGATATAGCAAATCTCATCCGCATTCTCGATGGTGGACAATCGGTGCGCGATGATAAAGCTCGTACGTCCCTTGAGCAGATGGTTAAGACCGGCCTGCAACGCCTCCTCGGTACGAGTATCGATATTCGAAGTGGCTTCGTCAAGAATCAGGATCCGCGGATCGGCGAGCAACACTCGGGCGAACGCGATCAACTGACGCTGTCCCGCGGAAAGCGTGGAGCCGCGCTCCTCCACCACGGTGTCGTAACCGTCGGGCAGATTCATGATGAACTCATGAGCATGCACCGCACGCGCCGCCGCCTCGATCTCATCATCCGTCGCGTCAAGCCTGCCATAGCGGATGTTCTCACGCACATTGCCGGAGAAGATGAACGTATCCTGCAGCATCACGCCCATCTGACGACGCAACGATTCCAACGTCACGGAACGCACGTCGTAGCCGTCAATCGTCACAGAGCCCTCTGCGACATCATAGAAACGCGACAGCAGATTGACGATCGTGGTCTTGCCGGCGCCCGTCGGACCGACCAACGCGACGATATGTCCGGGTTCGACATGCAAATCGACGAGATTGAGTATATTGCGGCCACCCGGCTCGTAACGGAACACGACGTCATTGAAATCGACGCGTCCTTCGATTTGCGGCAGCTCGGCGGCATCATCCGCGTCACGGATCTCCGGACGAACATCCAACGTCTCGAAAATGCGTTCAAGATACGCGGAACATGTAATCAGCTGATTGTAGAAATTACTGACGCTGATCACCGGATTCCAGAAATTGTTCGCATAGCCGACGAACGCGATCAACACACCAGTGGTGACATGCACCCCCGCGAAACCGGCGACGCCCACATAGTAGACAAGAGCGATCGTCATGGCGGAAATCGTCTGAATGCCAGGCCACATGAGGAACTGGATATGCACGGCCTTCATCCACGAGGAACGTACTTCGCTCTGCTGCTCCTGAAAAGTACGGAACTGAGAGTCCTCCTGCGCGAACGTCTGCGTGGTCTTTATACCGGCGATCGACTCATGGATGAACGCGTTCAGATTGCTCTGCTTGTTCGACAGCACCTGGTAGGCGCGACGCTGAATATGGTGCAGCCCCCACACCCACGCGATCAGGAATGGGAACAGAACGAGGCTGAACAACGCGAGCCGCCAATCGACCACGAACATGACCGCCAAAGTAATCAGGAATGTGAACACGTCGGAGATCACGGTAATCAAACCGGAACTCAACGTGTCCGAAAGCGTGTTCACATAATTGACCACACGAATCAGAATCTTGCCGTGGGGACGCGAATCGAAATAGCTGAACGGCAAGGTCTGGATGTGCATGAAAACATCACGACGCATATCCTTGAGCACCAGCTGACCGACGCGCGTGATTTCCACCGTACGGTAATACAAGCCCAACTCGTACACGACGATCAGCACCGCAAGCAAACCGGTCAACTCACCGAGCAACGCAAGATTCTTGGACGGAATCGCATCATCGATCATGATCTTCGTCAAATACGGCACGACCACCGCGATGCAACTCATCATCACAACCACCGCAAGAATACGGAACACGCGGCTCGCATACGGTTTCAGATATACGCCAATACGGAAGATGTCACGCAGATTGACCCGCTCCTCCAGCTCCTCGTCCTCACGGAACGTATTACGCTTGGCCATGATTCCTCCTCCCTACTCCTCAAAACCATGGGAACGACCAGCCTGCACACCAAGCTGTTTATGGTAGATGTTCCAATACCGACCGTGAGCGGCGACCAATTCATCATGCGTGCCGCGCTCCACGATACGGCCATGCTCAAGCACCAGAATCAAATCCGAATCCTTGACAGACGAGATACGATGCGCGATGGTGACGATCGTCTTCTGCTCATCCATCTCACGCAAACGCTGCTGGATACCGGCTTCCGTCTCCATATCAACAGCGCTGGTGGTGTCGTCCATGATCAGAATCGACGGATTATCAGCCAACGCGCGCGCAAGGCTCAAACGCTGCTTCTGACCGCCTGACAGACCAACGCCGCGCTCGCCCACGATGGTGTCGTAGCCTTCCGGCATGCTGCGGATGAAATCGTCGGCGCCTGCGATCTCGGCCATCCGACGAATGTAGCGTTCGTCGTATTCACCGTGGTCGCCCGCACCGAAACCGATGTTGCTGCCGATGGTGTCGGAGAACAGGAACGTGTCCTGCGCGACGATGCACACCTGCGAACGCAGCGCGGCGAGAGGCCAGTCGCGTGCGTCGATGCCATCGATGAGCACACGGCCTGCGGTCGGTTCGTAGAAACGGGATATGAGGCTGACGAGCGTGGACTTGCCGGAACCGGTCTCACCGAGGATGCCGAGCTTCGCACCGGCCGGAAGACGAAAGTCGATGTCCCTCAGGATCGGCGTGGCCGGGTCGTCGGGGAAAGCGAAACTGACATGCTGAAAGTCGATGTCGCCAGCGATCTTCGTCGAATCCGTCTTGGCCGCATCCTGCCAATCCGTTGGCTCGTTCGGAATTATTCCGTCGAATCGCGGTGCCTGCCGTGCGACCTGCGTCGCGATTGCGACGGCCTGTTCGACGCTCTCCTGAGCTCCCGGCTTCTCCTGGATGCGCGATTGTTCGGTGAGCAGTTTGCGGATTTTGATGCAGGACGCGTTGAAACGTTGCCAATCGTTGATCAGCCAACCGGATTGGCGTACCGGACCGTCGATCATCCACAGATACGAATTGAACGCCACCAGATTGCCCAGGGTCATATACCCCTTGATCACAAGGAAACCACCCAGTCCGAGCGTGATGAGCTGCAGGGAGAAGCCGAGTCCGTCAAGCCATGGCATGTACTTGCGGCTGTTGTACGCGAGCGCCATATTGCGCCGCATGTAGTCGTCGTTGTGCTCGTCGAATTTTTCGGTTTCGAACGGTTCGCGCACGAACGCCTTGACCACACGGTTGCCTTCGATGTTCTCTTCGACCATCGAGTTCATTCCCGCCAAGGAGTTTCGGATGGCGAAGAACAACGGGTGCGCGTGCTTCGACAGGCTGTTCGTGAGGATGAAGATGAATGGCGTGACGCAGGCCAGTGCCAGAGCCAACCGCCAGTCGATGGTGAACATCATGGCGAGCGCGCCGACGAACATGACCACGGCGCCAAGCACCTGATAGCTCAGCCAGCTCAAGGCGTGGCGGATGGCATCGGTGTCGGACGTCAGACGGCTCATGATGTCTCCGGTGCGCGTGTGGTTGAAGTAGGTGAAGTCAAGATCGTGCAGCTTCTCGTATTCGTCGCTTACCAAGCGGAACACCGAATTCTGTCCGAACCGTTCCATCCACATCTGGTAGCCGTAGCATGTTGCCATGCGCACGACGGTGAAGACCACCATCATCACGCATAGTCGCACCAGCTCGTTTACTCGGCCTTGGATGATCACATGGTCGACGATGAGTCCGGACAGCAACGGAATGATCAGCGCCATGGCGTTGCTGATGATGAACATGACCACGGCACCGGCAACGCGCGGCAGGTCCGGTTTGCAGTATGGCAGCATCCATGTGAGGTTGCCTGCGTTGCGATTACGCTTTGGATTGACGTACATGAGGTAACGTTCCCTTGAGTTTCGATTTGTTTGATCGTCAGCTTTGATGTCGACATATAGGGGGTATTTGCCCCTTAAGGCCTCCTAATGTCGCGATTATAGGCGCGTATTTCACAACGAAACGCAATCCGCCGCGCGGCAGCGCGTCTCCCGCGTTGCGTTTTCGCAAGCACAGCCCATAATGGTTGTCGAACCGGTATGACATTGCGGACTGAATCAACGACGACGTCCGCTACCAGCCACTCGACGAAAGGACGGCGACGATGACGAGCCCATATACCCCCTACATGAAATACGCACAGCCTTATGGCCTGACCGAAGACATGATTCGCGAAGCCGAAGCCTGGACGGAAACCGTCGGCGACCTTGAAGGACTTCCGGAAGAACGCATCAGAGGAATTCTGGACATGCGGTTCAGCGCAATCGCCGTGGATACGCCACGTTCCGAATTCTGGCATACGCCGGAAGGCATCGATGTGATCGCCGACATTCCGTACCTGCCGGACGGCGGATACAACAAGGAGGACGGCGAGTGCCGCGGCCATCTGCTCGATCTGTATCTGCCTCATGAGGCCGTGGTGCGCGGAGGCAGGACCCTGCCCGTGTACATTGACATTCACGGCGGCGGATTCACTTACGGATACAAGGAATTGAACCGTAATTTCAACGTGCATCTGGCTGAAACCGGATTCGCCGTGTTCTCTTTGAATTACCGTCCGGCGCCGCAGACCGACCTGAAAGGTCAGTTGGCCGACATCGAAGCGGGCCTTCGTTGGATCAAGGCGCATCTCGGCGATTATCCGGTCAATCCGAACGGCGTGTTCCTGACCGGCGATTCCGCTGGCGGCGCATTGACGCTGCTTACGCTGGCGATCGAGAACAACACCGAGGCCGCAGCCGCATTCGGCATCGACGAACCGTCCGGAATCGGGTTCGCGGGCGCGGCTCCGGTATGCGGCGCATACAGTTCCGCTTCGCTGGAGACGATGGGATCCGAGCTTACGGTGGGTTACGATCCCAATCGTCGCATCGGCCTGGAAAACATGCTGGGCGTGGAGTGCTTCAACGGGCTTGAGGCCGCCGACCCGAAGTTCCTCACCGCCGAGGGACTGGCGTTCAACGTGGATCTGCCGCCGCTGTTCATCGTGACCTGCGGAGACGACTTCCTGGAGGCCGACAATCTGGCGTTCGCCGCCGCGCTTGCCCGCAAGGGCGCGGATTTCGAACTGTTCGATCCGAAGCCTCGCCGCCACGAGACTCTGGGACATGTGTTCGTGATCGGCATGCCATGGCTTGAAGAGAGCGTGGAGTGCTTCAACCGTCTGCGTCGTTTTTCCTACGAACGCTGCTGAGCACAGGGGACGGAAACGGCGTCAAGGACGCAGACGATGCGATTGACGCGACCGTCCGTCACGACCCGGCCGAAAAAGAAGAAAGCCGGCGGAGAGAAGGCCGCCGGCTGAGAGAGAAGAGAGAAGAAGGGTTCAGTTATGGGGTCCACCGTAAATGGAACCTCGCCGGCGGCCGTAACCGCCGACATGTCCCATATAACCGCGTGAGTCTTGGAAGAACGATGTTTCTACCTGCCAATTTCCTGAGAATCGCGTGACGGAAATGTCAGGAAAACGTTGTCTCGCCTCGATTTTCACCCCGAGCTGAACCCTCTCCTCCGGATGGACGCATGTGGCCGTCGCGCTACAGACGTTCCTTCAACCAGTCGAGTACCAGGCCGATGGCCTGATCGCCACGGAATCCGTATGCCGCATGGCTGGCGTTGTCGAGTTTGTAGAAGGTGACATCCTTGCCGAGGGTCCTCATGGTGGCGTACAGGCGGCAGCTCTGATTGAATGGCACCAGCAGGTCTCGACCGCCATGCATGATCAGCGTCGGCGGGGTCGGACGATCTTCGGAAAGATACGTCATCGGCGAGGCCTCCCGGCTCTTATCGGGGTTCTCCAGCACGCTCACGCCGCCGATCTCCATGCCTTCCGGACAGTCGGCGGGATTGTGGTCCTGTGAGCTTGGGTAGTAGTTCATCTTCACGAAGTCGGTCGGACCGTACCAATCGACGATGCAGGAAACCTCGGCGCTGGTTTCGGCGTATTCCGGCGTATCCGGCGCGGTATCGCCCGTGAAACCGGCCATCAGCACCGTATGGCCGCCCGCGGAATCACCGAACAGGGCAATGCGGTCGGGGTCGAAACCGAGACGTTCCGCATTGCGACGCACGTAGCGGACCGCGGTCTTGCAATCCTGCATCTGCGCGGGGAACGGCGCCACCGTGCTCGGCCTGTATTCCGGCACGACCACCGCATAGCCCTTTTCCGACAATCGCGTGTACAGACTGTTGAAACTGGCCAGATTCGGCTTGAAGAAGGCGGCTCCACGCATGAACACGACCACCGGCCATCCGTTTTCATGATTGGCGTCCGGCATGTTCACATCGTCATGGAACGGCGTGTAGATGGTCATCTTCAGATCAAGATCGCCGTCTTCGGTTTCGCGCGTCACATACGTTTCCTCGCTGATGTAGGTCGAGAAGAAGAAGGTGTCGGCGAAGTCCTCCTTAATGACCACGCAGCCTTCCGGCACCTCGTCGGAATGGGGGAAATTGGCGACCTGATCCACCGGAGTCGGAATCGGTTCGAGTGGTTCCGCTGCCGCCGGTGCGACCATGTGCTCGATATCTATGTACGTCATGAGTTTTCCTTTCGCGAACGATTCAACGAATCAGGCCGTGGCCGTCTTGGCGGCCTTCTTCTTGTTGTTGAGCATGAAGACAACGATCAGCACGATGACCACACCCATGAAGCAGGCGCCCATGTTCAGCGACTTCCACGGGCTGGTGATGCCGGTCACGGCACCCAGCAGAGCGAAGGCGTACGGCGGGATGAACGAGCCGATGGAGTTGCCGAAGAAGGCATACGACGTGGCCTGCGCGGAAATAGACGGATCGGTCTGCTCATTGACGAGGATGTTGATGTACGGCATGAACCAGCAGAAGCCGACGCCGAGCAGCACGCCAGCCGCATACCATGCGCCCAGCGAAGTGGTGTTGCCCCAGATCAACAGCGCGGCGCCCTGCATGGCAATGGCGATCACGCCGATCCACATACCCGTGAAGCCCTTGACCAGGCCGAAGAACAGGCCACCGATCAGCGAAGACACGGAGATGATGGTGATGACGGTCGCGGCCTGCACCGCGGTGATGGTGCCGGTTTCCTCAGCGGCAAGCGACAGGTTGATGGTGTAGAAACCGTAGCCGGTGGCGAAGATGATCTGCAGCAGCATGCCGAAATACGCGGACAACGGCATCTTCTTGCGCTTCGGCTTGTCTCCGGTGGTTTCGGAGGTCTCACGGCCAAGATCGTTCACCGCGTTCGGAATGAACAGCAGCACGATCAGTGTAACGGCCAGCGCGAAGAAGTACACATAGTAGAAGTAATGCCAATCGAACGACATGATGCCCGCGATCGTGGAAGAGATGATCGTCGCACCCAGGCCGACGGCGGACGACTGGAAGCCCATGAGGGTATCGGCTTCCTTGCCCTTGAAGCAGTCGACGATCAGCGATGCGGACAACGGCTGAATCAAACCAAGACCGAAGCCCGCAAGTACGCGAAGCGCGGTCTGACCGTCAAGCACCGGGATGAACATCGGGAAGAAACCGCCGACGAAGCACAGCAACGTGCCAATGAGGCACAGGTTCTTCTTACCGATTTTGGTGGCGAAACGGCCACCGATCAGCGTCGCGATGATATTGCCCAGGACCGGAACCGTCACGAAGCACTGCAGTTCCATGGCGGAAGCGTTTGGAAAGTCCTGTTTCAGGCTCGACACCACGGCGGCCGTTACGGAAATGCTCTGCAACAGCAGCGCCAGTGAGAGGATCGCCCCCTTCAACATCACTTTCTTCGGCCCGGATTGCGGTAGCTGCGCGTACGGATCGGATTTTCCGACCTGCACCGCGGCAGTGGTTACGTCACTCATTTCTTGCTCCTTCGCTGTTCTCTTCGCCAATCGCGCTATTGCGATCGCCATCTCTTTTGATGGCGGCCCGGCGGAAGTGGTTCAAGCATATGAGCTCACAGAATGACCTATTGCGTCATTTTTTGACTCTGCAATGTCGTTTTGTGACGTGTTTCACGTCGGAAGGATGCGGGGGTTTCGGAGAAACGCTCCTTGAACGCTTTGGAAAAGGACTTCACGTTCGCGAATCCATTGCGTCGCGACACTTGTTCGACGGTATCCGCGCCGTTCAGCAGATCGTCAAGCGCCGACTGCAGCCGGATCTCCGTGAGATACTGGTCGGGGGTGACGCCGGTGCCGCGTTTGAACAGTCGAGAGAAGTATTCACGCGAGTATCCGAAATGTTCGGAGATTTGGCCGATCGTGATTTTCTCCGCATAGTGACGTTCCATATATTCGGTGAATTCCTGCAGTTCGCCTGTTTTCCGCAACGTTGAAGATGCGGACGATTCCGAGGAACGCACGTCCTGCGCGCAGCGCGTGCAGATATGCAGCAACAGCTGATACAGCAGGGAATTGAGTTCGACCATGCGCAACGGCGATTCCTCACCGTCCACGCACAGCGTGATCCGCTCGCATAATCCCAGCAATTCCCCATCGGCGATGCCGCCGAAACCGTAGACGATCCCCTGATTGATCCGCCATCCGGCCAGGTCCGGGCACATGCGGGACAGGTACTCGCCATCGAAGGAGATCGACAGCACGTTCTGCTCATTGCCGTGGGGCTGCGGATGAATCGAATGCAACGCTTTCGGTCCGACCAGGCACAGCTGCCCTTCGTGGATCGTTATCTCGCTGCCATCGACGAACATCATCACGTTTCCGCGGCGGACGTAGACCAATTCCATACCCAAATGCCAGTGAAGCGGTACGTCCTGCGGCGGCATCTCCGTATGCACGCGCACGATCGCCGGGTACAGCTGGCTACTGCCCCACGATTCGCGATGGTCGGAGCCGATTACCGCGTTGTAATCGAGCTCCCTGTCGATATGGAACATGCGCGACGATGCTGCGGAAGTGAACATGTGGCAATCATACGGCGCTTGCGGCCGTTTCAACTAACGATAGTCGTCCCACATGGGCGACGGGAAGATGACCCGTTCGGCCCGCTCCCAAAGTTGCGTCATATCCTCGTTCGGGTTGGTCAGGGATTGAATCTGGACACCGTCCATCGCGAAGAACGCGGTGACGATGAGATCATGCAGGCGTTCGGGGTCGCGGTATTCCTCGGGCAGATTCCAGTCGACGCCCATCATTTCGGTCAGAATGTGCCGATGCCTGTTCCGGTAGAACTCATGCGCCGGATGGTGGGGGTCCTCCGATTCGATGGCGAGCCGCATGAACAGCGACACCATATTCGGACGCCTCTCATTGCGGTTCACGGCGTTGCGCATGGCCTCCGGAAGGCTTCTCACCCTCCTGGAATCGCTCCTCTCATTGTGGACGTCGGTGGCAATGGAGTTATCCGAGGAATCGTAAAAGGACTCGATGACCAGCGAGAGCAGATCTTCACGGCTTTTCACATAATGGTTCAGTCCTGGAAGGGTCAGGCCCACGGCATCGGCCAATGATTGCATGGGGAATCCGTACGAACCGTAGCGCGTGATGAGTTTCGCGCCCTCCTGCGCTATCTGGACACGTCTCTCCTCTGGAGAAAGGCGCTTACGACGATTAATCGGCTTGAATTGTTCGTTTTCCCGCACTGTCCCTCCTGAACGCGTTTCGTTAGGAAGACTAGCACCGACCGGCACCACAACGGCAAACCGGATTGAACCAACAACGTACGATGACACGCCGGATTTGTTATCTTATATTTCTAAGATATAAGATAACGACCAGGGTTCAAGATTGCACCCCATGGTTCTCCCCACGACGTCGCAGGTGACACCGCACAAGAACCTTCATTGACCGAACAAAGAGACAGGGAGCTGATTATGAGCAACCCACAATCGGAGGGAAGCAGCAACGCGCTTTCCAAAATCGATAAAACGCGCTTCTGCATCGCGTTCTTCATCTTCTCCTTCGCATGGATGCTGTCGCTGCAGATCATTGCCGCGGTGCTGCTGCCACAGCGCCTGGCCGACATCGCACCCGACAGCAAGGACGCCATCTTCGGCGTTCTGAATTCCGCAACGGCCCTCGCGTCGCTCATCTCCAATCTGGTCGTCGGCAATCTGTCCGACCGCACACGCTCCATCTTCGGCCGACGCACGCCGTGGATCGCCAGCGGCGGCATCATCGCCGGCATCTCGCTGTTCCTGATCGGCGTCCTTCCCGACGGAGTCAGCATCGGCATCAGCTACTGCGTATCTATGGTCGGCCTGAACATGATGATCGCACCGGTCGTGGCATCCCTTTCCGACCGCATTTCCGAAGACATGCGCGGCACCATGTCCGCATTCATCTCCGCAGGCACGCTGTTCGGTTCGGCACTCGGCCAGATCGTCGGCGCGCAATTCATCACCATGCAGTTCCCGGGCTTCGTCGTATCCGGCATAGCCATGGCTCTGTCCGGCGTGCTTACGGTGATCTTCTGGCCGAAGGAACGTTCCAGTAAGGACATGCCCAAGGAAAAGGCCGATTTCAAGAGCATCATCGTCAGCTTCCGCCCGCCGACCAAGGGCGCACGCGACTTCTGGCTGGCCTTCGCCGGACGTTCCCTGCTGCTGTTCAGCTACTACATGATCCTCAACTACCAGCTGTACATCCTTCAGGATTACATCGGCGAATCGGTTGAGGAATCCGCAGCGACCATCTCCACCATGAGCTTGGTCCTGATGGTCGTGTCGCTGATCTCGGCACTGACCGCCGGACCGATCTCCGACAAGATCGGCCGCCGCAAGGTTCCCGTCGTGGTCGCAAGCCTGCTGCTGGCCATCGGCTACGCACTCCCCTGGCTGATGCACAATCCGCTCGGCATGATCCTGTTCTCCGCCATCGGCGGATTCGGCTACGGCATGTACGGCTCCGTCGACCAGGCGTTGAACGTGGACGTGCTTCCCAACGAGGAAGAAGCCGGCAAGGATCTGGGCATTCTGAACATCGCGACCACCCTTGGCCAGATGGTCGGCCCGATCGTGACCTCCGCCATCGTGGTCGCCACGGGCTCCTATGGCATGGTATTCCCGACCGCCATCGTCATGGTTCTTCTGGCATGCGTGTTCATCATGATGATCAAGAAGGTGAAGTAACCGACAACCAAGACCAGGCTGGGAAGCCTGACTCTCTCCTTCATATGGCTTCCCAGCCCTTACGCTTATTCAGTAGGGAAACATCCTTGCGTTTCACAGGCGGAGGCATTGTTTCACGTGAAACAATGCTCCACGTGAAGAAACACCTTCACATTTCAAGGCGAAAGGAAGCAAAGTGGCCGTATACATCGATCCGAACAAAACAATAGGCCGAATCGACCCGAAGCTGCATGGGCAGTTCATCGAGTTCCTTGGGGAATGCATCGATGAAGGCCTCTGGGTGGGGGAAGATTCGCCCATCGAAAACGAGAACGGCTATCGCAAGGCCACGATGGATGCGCTGCGCGCACTTGAGCCGCCGGTCATCCGCTGGCCGGGCGGGTGCTATGCCGACACCTACCATTGGCGCGACGGCATCGGCCCGCAGGAACAGCGCGCGACCACATTCAATGAGAACTTCGCCACCTATGAGCTAGACGACCATCATTTCGGCACCGACGAATTCCTTCGTCTGTGCGAGACGCTCGGAGCCGAACCATGGATCAACATCAACATGCTGTCCGGCACCGTGGCCGAGATGAAGGATTGGATGGAGTACTGCAATCGCGAGCAGCCCACCGATCTCGCCAAGGAACGTGCCGAAAACGGCCATCCGCAGCCGTACAACGTGAAGTATTGGGGCATCGGCAACGAAGTATGGGCCGGCGGCGGCAGCATGACCCCGAAGACCTATCTGGATGAGTACCGCCGTTTCGCGTCGGCCATGCCGTCCTTCACCACCGACATCTTCTCCCCCTCCCCGATGTACGCCATCGCCTGCGGACCGGACGGCAACAAGCCCCGCGAGCGCGTGAAGTGGACCCAGGACTTCTTCCGCACTTTGGCGGAATACCGTCAGCCCCGCATCAACGGCTACGACCTGCATTTCTACAATTGGAACGTCGACAACGACGCCGATACCCCGACGCAGTTCGACGAGGACGGTTGGAACACGGTCATCAACGGATGCCTGGAGCTGGAAGACATTCTTCGTGACCAGTGGCAGCTGATCAACGACGGGCTCGCGCTCATCCAGGAGCCGGAAGTCGCGATGGATTCCAAGCTCGACCATGTCGATCTCATCATCGGCGAATGGGGCAACTGGCATAAGACCGCGTTCTTCGCCCGCCCCGCGCTCAAGCAGCAGGTGACCATGCGCGACGCCATCACCACGGCGCTGACCCTGGATCTTCTGCAGCGCAACTGCGACAAGGTGACCATGGCGTGCAACGCGCAGACCATCAACGTACTCAACTCTCTGGTGCTCACCGAGGGCGAGACGACCATCCTGACGCCGAACTACGACGTGTTCATGATGTACAAGGCGCATCGCAACGCGACCGCGCTCGACGTACCGCGCTGCGACCCGGCCGACGATGCGGTCTACACGTTCGCGTCGCTCCGCGAAGACGGTAAGGAACTGCTGGTCAACCTGACGAACGCGCATATGAGCGACTCCGCGGAGACGATCGTGCAGCTTCCGTGCGGAGCACAGGTCGAATCGATGCGGACCCTGCGCGCGCAAGATCCGCACGACTGCAACACCGCCGAGAATCCCGAGCTGATCCGCACCCGGGAAATCGACGTGGCCAGCGCGGTGAAGGTTTCCGGCAATACGTTTACGGTATCGCTTCCGGCGGCTTCCGTAAGCACGTTGAGGCTGAAGCTGGCCTGACCAGTCCCAAGGCGATTCGTACGGACTGATTCGTACGACGATAGAAGGTGATCCCTCGTAAGCAACATGATCGCATTGCTTACGAGGAGTCACCTTTCCGTCATTGAGATCGCTGCGATCATTGCTCGAATTTATTGACGCGTCGATCGTAGGTCAACAAGCCGTTGACCTCCTCCTCCACGTCGGAAACCTGCGTATACACGTATCCGACGAGGCCGCGCGACTCCATCGCGGCGGCGGAAGCCAATACGGAACGCACCGCGGCACGCCAATCGTCGATCGAATCATATTCGCCATAACCATACGCCTTGCCGAATGAGCTGTGGTCGGGAACGAGCTGCGCCAATCCGCCGAATTCCGAAAGCACGAACGCGCGAACACCGTGCTGCGCAACCGGCAGCACCGCATAATGCGCGGCCCTGCGCCTCCTCTTGTGACGCTTCTCGAACTCGGCCGCATATCCGCGCAACGGACCCTTGTCCGGGTAGATCTCCAACGGACGGAAATAGTTGTGCACGCTGTGGAAATCGCCGCAATGCTGGTCGTACCAGCCACTCGTCGCGTCTATCGGACGGGTCGGATCGAGCGCATGGATGCGTTCCGCGGCGTCGCATGCGTTGAACTGGCCCCATCCTTCGTTGAACAGGGTCCAGGTCACAATCGAGGGATGCCCCGCGAGCATATGTACCATGTCGTCGCAGGTGCGCGACCAATCACGGCGGTAATCGGAATCGTCGGCACCAAGTTGGGTGAAATGCTGCGCCGTGTCGTCACGGAATTTATTCCACGAGGAACGTATCAGGGTCGGTATACGGCTGGTGATCCACACGTTGTATTCGCCATCGGAACCGCCGCCCGATACCGCGTCCTGCCATACCAGCATACCGAGCCGGTCGCAATGGTAGTACCAGCGGGCCGATTCGATTTTGATATGCTTGCGCAGCATATTGAAGCCGGATGATTTCATGGCGTTGATGTCGTATATGAGCGCGTCATCGCAGGGGGCGGTCATCAGACCGTCCGGCCAGTACCCCTGATCGAGCACGCCTTTGATGAAAATCGGACGTCCGTTGAGATGGAACCGCGCCACGCCCTTCATATCGGGCTTGACCTCCACGGAACGGAACGCGCAATACGATTTCACGACGTCCGACGATTGCGACGCCGCACCCGCCAGCAGCGTGGCCGTCACGTTGTACAGATACGGATCGTCCGGAGACCACACATGCTCGGCCTTCGTCGTGATTTCCGTGCGGATCTTGCGCACGCCCGCGGGCAGCGTCTCGTCCGTCACCACGGAACCGTCTTCGGAATCGGTCACGACGATCCGCAGTTTCGCATTCGGCTTGTCTCCGCCGATTTCCGCACGGATAAACAGCTTTCCATCGGCAGCGCCCTTCAACGTCAGCGTACGCAGGTATGCCTCCGGCACGATTTCCAGCCAAACGCTCTGCCAGATGCCGCTTTGCGCGGTATACCAGATTCCTTCCCGTTCGATGCGCTGTTTGCCGCGCAACTGTGTGCCGGAATCGTTCGGATCATATACGCACAACGCGATTTCGAAATCGTCATCCGAATCAACGAACGCCGAAATATCGACGTCGAACGGCAGATAACCGCCGACGTGCGCACCGGCAAGCTGGCCGTTGATGAAGCATGCGCAGATGTAGTCGACGGCTTCAAAGTGCAGGATCAGCCGATTCGCGTCGCCGATCTGCCGCACGTTCTCCTCGTCCGAGAGCGTGACGGGATGCACCACGGTCCGATACCAGATGAGATTGTCCGGATAGATGGTTTGATGCACGCCCGAGAGCGCGGATTCAGGAGAGAACGGAACAAGGATCTTGCCGTCGAACGTCTGCGGAATGGCGGTTTCCTTCACCGTCCGCACGGCTTCGTCACGGGTGAGCACGGTGGTGGCTTTACGCCATTTCGAGGCGTTCTCGCTTTCCGGAATCGACACGATGGCGTAATCCCACAGCCCGTTGAGCATGGTGTGGTTGCCCCGCACCATGGTCGGACGTGGATGCTCGTCAAGAATCGGAACGCGGTCTTTGCGCAGCTCGCGCTCCCCGACTTCGGCTGGATTGAACGCTTTGTTCCCCGCGTTGTCCGACAGCCATTCGCCCGCGATGCGCTCTCCCCACGCGGTCCACAGCTGCTTCATTGGCTCCTGTGAGCGCCTTTTCGTCGGAGCGGCTTTCAACACTCGTTTGATGTCCAGCATGGAGCACCCCTTTCTGCAGCATTGCACGCATCTTCGCTCTCATTGTAATGAAAGCGAACGTGACCGGACCGACCACACGCGCGAGAACCTCACCGGGATACGGTGAACGGCTGCGGCACAAGTCGTCCTTCGACATACCGCTCTTCGATGTCACGGTCGTCGCCCGTGTAGATGAATCGTTCGAGCCGCTCCTCCACGGATAGGTCAAGCAGGCTTTCATCCTCGCGAATCACCAGGGCGTCGAATGCGTATCCGGGTTCGAACGAGCCGACTTTGCCGAACAGCGCACCGCCCACCTTGGTGGCCATGTGGAACGCCTCGGGCAGCCGTAACGGATGGTCGTCGGCATGGCCTGATTCGAATGTCTTGGCTTTCGACGTCTCGATCGCCATGACGATCTGACGGTTCATGGCCGAATCGTTGCCGCCCGCCACATCGCTGGCGATCGCGATCTTCAGTCCGTAATCGAGATCGCGCCGCACCGGCATAAGGCCGCTGGTCAGGTTGAGATTGGATTGCGGGCAGTGCGCGAGCCACACATCATGGTTTTTGAGCACCGCGCGTTCCCGATCGGTCAGCCACACGCAGTGGGCCATGATGGTACGGCCGTCCGGCATAAGGCCGTAGCGCTCGTAGACTTCGGCGTAGGTCGGGATGTCGGGGTGAAGTTCATGGACCCATTGGATCTCGTCGCGGTTCTCGTCAAGATGGGATTGGACCGGAAGATGATGGCGTTCGGCGATTCGCCCCAGGCCGGCCATAAGTTCCGGCGTGGTGGACGGCACGAACCGGGGCGTGACGATGAATCCGATATCAGGCGCACGCCGCGCCGCCTGTTCGATCAGCTCCTCGGTGCCGGACAAGCTTGCGTCCGTATCCTCCACCAGATAATCCGGGGAATTGCGGTCCATGTTGACCTTGCCGACGACAGGCCTCAGACCCGAATCCTGACACAGCTCCATCAAACGGAGCGTCGCCTCGTTATGCAGCGTCGCGAACGCACTGAAACGGAGCGTGCCGTTGCTCCATAATCTGGTGAGGAACCGTCGGTACCAATGATCCGCCACATCGATGTCGGCATATGCGGATTCGGTTTTGAACGTATAACGTTCCAGCCACGGCAGCAGTTCATGGTCGAAGCCGAGTCCTGCGAACGGATACTGCGGCGCGTGCACATGCAAATCGTTGAATGCGGGAATGATCAGATGTCCGGAGCGGTCCACGACGGTCAGATCGGCCGAGTCGCGCATGGCGACCGGCAAACTTCCGCATACCTGTCGGACCGTTCCGCCGTCGACGACCACATATCCATCTTCGACCACTTCGAAACGCTCCGACGTCGGCGCGAATACGATATCCCCCTTATAAGCGATCATCAGGCACCTCCTTTATTCCGATGATAGAGAGGCGCCCAGCGCAACACCCGACATGCGGGCGACTTTCACGGTCCGCGATTACCCGCACGACCGCGACTTCCGCATTCTTCGAATCGCACGGCACCCGCACATGCACGAATACCGTTGCAAACTAGTTTGTTTTAGTTTGCATGGTCTCGTTGCCAAGACCAGCTCC
>CAVAQZ010000015.1:16319-40549 GCA_963590945.1 Dysosmobacter segnis | reverse complement strand
AGGAGGACGAGGAGTTCGTTCCCAAGCCGCTCGCCGCGATGGCGGGCCATCGCAGGCGCCCCGGCGAGTGAACCGGAAACACGCCGGGAAGGAAAACGGAAGCCGGGAAAGAAAAGGAGGATGCATCCGTTCGATGAACGGGACGGTGTGGCGGGCCGTTCTGTCAGCATGCCCGGTAGACTTGTGAGAATGAGTCCAGAAGCGTTAAGTGAACTGATTTCCAAGATTGCACACAGCCTCGTTGCGGCCGGTAAGGCCGGTTCCCTGACCGACGAGCTGATTCCTCCGGTTGCCAAACTCACCGTGATGCGCCCGAAAGATCGCGCACACGGTGATTGGGCTTCCAACGCGGCCATGCAGCTGGCCAAGAAAGCCGGTATGAGGCCCCACGATCTGGCTGAGCTGTTCGCGGCCGAACTTGCCAAGGCGGACGGCATCAAATCCGTGGAAGTAGCCGGAC
The DNA here is from genome assembly GCA_963590945.1 of Dysosmobacter segnis. Classification (GTDB taxonomy): domain Bacteria; phylum Actinomycetota; class Actinomycetes; order Actinomycetales; family Bifidobacteriaceae; genus Bifidobacterium. Next base: position 40,089 of record CAVAQZ010000015.1, on the reverse strand, counting down.
CCGGCTTCATCAACATCGTGCTCGACTCCGCATCCGCGGCCGCCGTCGTCGATACCGTGCTAGAGGAAGGCTCCTCCTATGGCAAAAACGACCATCTTGGCGGGGAGACCCTGAACCTCGAATTCGTGTCCGCCAACCCGACCGGCCCGATCCACATCGGCGGCACCCGTTGGGCGGCGGTGGGCGATTCCATGGCCCGCGTGCTCGAAGCCAACGGCGCGAAGGTGGTGCGCGAATACTACTTCAACGACCACGGCGAGCAGATCAACCGCTTCGCCAAGTCCCTCGTGGCCGCGGCCCACGGCGAGGAAACCCCGATCGACGGTTACAAGGGCGCGTATATCGATGAAATCGCGCAGCGCGTCATCGACGAAGCTAAGAACGAGGGCATCGCGATCCTCGACCTTCCGCGCGTCGACGGCGGAGTCGACAACGACGGCAACCCGCTTGGCGAAGGCGATTCCGAACAGCGTGAGGAATTCCGCAAGCGCGCCGTGCCGATGATGTTCGACGAGATCCGCAAGTCCATGAAGAACTTCCGTGTGGACTTCGACGTGTGGTTCCATGAGAACAGCCTGTATTCCGACGGTGAAGTGGACCAGGCCATCGCGGATCTGCGCGAACGCGGCGACATCTACGAAAAGGACGGAGCCACCTGGTTCGAATCCACCAAGCACGGTGACGACAAGGACCGCGTGATCATCAAGTCGGACGGCAACTACGCGTACTTCGCGGCCGACATCGCCTACTATCGCAACAAGCGCCACCGCAGCGACGATCCGGCCGAAGTCGCCATTTACATGCTCGGTGCCGACCATCACGGCTACATCGGCCGAATGATGGCCATGTGCTCCGCGTTCGGAGATGAGCCGGGCAGGAACATGCAGATCCTCATCGGCCAGCTCGTCAACGTCATGAAGGACGGCAAGGCCGTGCGCATGTCGAAGCGTGCCGGCAACGTCGTGACCATCGACGATCTGACCGACGCCATCGGCGTGGACGCGTCCCGCTATTCGCTGGCACGCACCGACTACAACTCCCCGGTGGACATCGACCTGAACCTTCTGGCCTCGCATTCCAACGAGAACCCGGTGTACTACGTGCAGTACGCGCACGCACGTTCCTGCAACGTGGACCGCAACGCGGCCGCAGCGGGCATCGGCTACGAAGGCGCCGACGTGAGCCTGCTCGACACCGTGGCGGACGGCGAAGTGCTCGCAGCCCTCGCACAGTGGCCGGCGCTGCTGCGCGAAGCCGGCGATCTGCGTGCCCCGCACCGCGTGGCGCACTATCTCGAAGATCTCGCAGCCACCTACCACAAGTGGTACAACGTGGAACGCGTGGTTCCGATGGAGCTCACCGATCCGGAAGCCCGTGGTGAACAGGCCGAAGCGCTGCGCATTGCCAAGGCGCCGGAACCGGCGCGTGCCGCCGCCAGACTGAAGCTCAACGACGCGGTCCGCACCGTGATTGCCGAAGGCCTCGACCTGCTCGGCGTTACCGCCCCCGACAAGATGTGAGGACCACAACCATGCCCATCACACCAATCTGGCCCGCAGGCTCGGCCGTAAACGCCGAAGGCAAGATCACCTTCCATGGACGTACCGCCGAAAGCCTGCTCGACGAATTCGGCTCGCCGCTCTACGTGGTCGACACCGACGACGTGCGCGCTCGCGCAACCAAATTCGTGCAAGCCGCGGCCAACGCGTTCAACAACACCGTAACGCACGTGAGCTTTGCCGGAAAAGCGCTGCTTTCCAAGGAAATCTGCCGTATCGTCACCGAATCCGGCATGCTGATCGACACCTGCACCATGGGCGAGATGCGCATCGCGCTCGCTGCGGGCGTTCCAGGCAGGCGACTCGTGCTGCACGGCAACAACAAGTCCGATGCGGAAATCGAACTCGCCGTCGAACAAGGATTTGCGAAAATCGTGGTGGATGAGCCGGACGAGCCGGAACGCATCGCGCAAATCGCGAAGCGTTTGGGCAAACGAGCCCGTGTCATGCTGCGCGTCACCTCCGGCATCCATGCTGGAGGCCACGAATTCGTGTCGACCGCGCATGAGGACCAGAAGTTCGGTGTTGCACTGCTGCCGGTGGGCGCCGACTCCGGCAAACTGAACATCCTCGACGATCTGACCGGCGTGACTCCGGCCGCCACGAACGCACGTATCGGTGAAAACCACGCCGAACGCGAGTTGCGTTACGACGTCAGGTATCCGTACGACCTGAGCCAAGAGAAGGTCTCCGAATCCGACCGCAGGCTGGCCGAAGCCATGACCATGATCGCGGACGGACCGGCCCTTGCCGTGCTCAAAAGCATCTACGGCCGTCAGGACGTGCTCGAACTGGTAGGCATCCACTCCCACATCGGATCCAACATTCATGATGCGGACGCCTTCATTCAGGCGGCGAAGCGCATGATGCTCCTGCGCAAGACCTTCTACGCCACCGATGCGTACACCTTGCCGGAAGTCGATCTGGGCGGCGGCTATTCCGTTGCCTACACCGATGGCGAGGATTCCATGGACATCGATGTGGAACTCGGACGCCTCGCGCAGGCAGTCACCGACGTGAACCGCGCGCTCGGTATGCCGGCCCCCGTCATCTCCTTTGAACCCGGACGTTGGACGGTCGCACCCACCGGCGTGACGCTGTACCGCGTGGGCACGGTGAAGCCTGTCCAATTGACAGGAGATGCGAAGAGCAAGAACGGAGAGCCGGTTACGGAGCGTGTGTACGTGTCCGTCGACGGCGGCATGAGCGACAACATCCGTCCCGCGTTGTACGGCTCCGACTACACCGCGCGTCTTGCCAATCGCGAGGGGTGCGGCGAGACGAAGCTGTGCCGTGTGGTCGGCATGCATTGCGAATCGGGAGACATCGTGGTCAACGAAGTGCGTCTTCCAGCCGACATCCACCGCGGCGACGTGCTTGCCGTGCCGGTTACCGGCGCGTACGGGCGCACGATGGCCAGCAACTACAACCAGGCGCTGATCCCCGCCGTCGTGAGCGTCGGCGAGGCGGGCGTGCATGTGATGATCCGACGCCAGAGCGTCGACGATCTTCTGGATTGGGACGTCAGCGAGTAACTGATCTCGCTCTCGAATCTCACGTATCGGACGGCTTGCATGCGATTGGTGTGCAGGCCGTCCATTTTCTAGCGAAAACACAGCCTCACGTCATGTTGGGACCGTACAATGTGCATGGTTACACCAATACTTCACATTCAAGGGAGGTTGCCTTGGCACAGGAAGATGTTGCGCCGATTCGCGTTGGATTGCTGGGGGCCGGCACCGTTGGTTCGCAGACCGCTCGTCTGCTTGTAGAGCAGAAGGATGAGCTTGTGGCACGTATCGGTCGCCCGATCGAGCTGACCGGAGTAGCCTGCCTTGACCCCGCGGAGACGGATCCGTTCCCATGGATCGACAAGTCCATCGTGACCACCGACACCATGAGCGTCGCCACCAATTCCGATATCGTCGTCGAGCTGATCGGCGGCACCGGCGTGGCACGCAAGTTCGTGCTCGCGGCAATCGAGTCCGGTGCTTCCGTGGTGACCGCCAACAAGGCGCTGCTTGCCAAGTACGGTCCGGAGATCTATGCCGCAGCCGAAGCCAAGGGCGTCGACATCTATTTCGAAGCTTCCGTGGGCGGCGCCATTCCGTTCCTCAAGCCGCTGCGTGAATCGCTGGTGGGAGACAAGGTGACGAGCATGCTCGGCATCGTCAACGGCACCACCAACTACATTCTTGACGAGATGACCACCAAGGGCCTCGACTTCGACGACGTGCTCAAAGACGCACAGGCCAAGGGTTACGCCGAAGCCGATCCGACCGGAGACATCGAAGGCTACGACGCGGCCAACAAGGCCGCCATCATGGCAACCCTCGGTTTCCACACCAATGTGACCATCGACGACGTGTCCGTCGAAGGCATCACCAAGATCACGGCCGAAGACATCGCCGCGGCGACCGCCGAAAACAAGGTCATCAAGCTGCTGGCCGTCGTGGAGAACGGCGAAGCCGGCGTTTCCGCACGTGTGTATCCGGCGTTGATCTCCAACGAGCATCCGCTTGCTTCGGTGCATGGTTCCTTCAACGCCGTGTTCGTCAAGGCCGAAGCCGCCGACGACCTCATGTTCTACGGCCGTGGCGCGGGCGGCGCTCCCACCGCTTCCGCAGTGGTCGGCGACGTGGTCACCGAAGCCCGCCATATCGCCAAGGGCTGCACCGGTCCGGTCATTCCGCTGTACAACGACCTGAAGAAGGCTCCGATCGAGGCATCCAAGGCCGAGTTCGCGGTACGTTTCGTAATCCACGACAACACCGGCGTGCTCGCCGCCATAGCGGCCAAGTTCGCCGAACATGGCGTGTCCATCAACGGCGTGAACCAGGATCTTAAGCCCACCCTCAAGGATCCGGGCTACGACGGCGAGCTGCAGCAGCTGCGCGTGGTCACCCACATGACCGACGAGTTGACGCTGCGCGAAACCATCGAGGACGTGTGCAAGCTCGAATGCGTGGTCGGCGAACCGTCGATCCTGCGCGTGATGAACTGATCGCAAGATGATGGGGCCTACGGTTGCAAGCGATTGCAATGGTAGGCCCGCATTTGATTTAAGCTACCCAGGCTTCCTCTCCAATTTGACTCTTGTGCCGGACGGGTATACGGTGCATGACTTGTAGAGAAGATGTGACGAAGGACAACGAGATATGACCCCAGTTGCTCGCAAGGTACGTGTACGCGTTCCGGCCACCAGCGCCAACCTCGGATCCGGTTTCGATACGGTCGGACTGGCTTTGGACTACCATGACGAACTCGAATTCACGCTGTGCGCCGATCCGGTGAACACCGCGGCGCAGGTGATGATCGAAGGCGAAGGCGCCGACACCCTGCCGCGTGATGAAACCCACTTGGTGGTTTCCACCTTCCGCCGCGCATGCCAGACTTTCGGACTTGGCCGTGTCGGATTCATTCTGCAGGCGCACAACAACATTCCTCAGGCGAGGGGCATGGGATCCTCCGCCGAAGCGATCGTAGCCGGAATCGCGGCCGCGGCGGCCTTCGCGCAGGATGACGACCTCAACCGAGACGCCGTGTTCGAACTGGCCGCGGCAATCGAAGGCCATCCCGACAATGTGGCGCCAGCGGTATACGGCGGACTGACCATGTCTTGGGACATGGAAATCCCCGAAGGCGTCGGCTCCGTTCCCATTCCCGGAGGAAACCCGCTGCATAACGGATTCCATACCGTCAACTACCGCGTTGCCGACGACCTGACCGCAGCCGTGTTCGTACCGGACTACGAACTGTCCACGGAAAAGGCCCGCCAGGCATTGCCCGGCGAGGTGAGCTTCAAGGACGCCGTGCACAACGTGTCCCGCGTGAGCCTGCTGCCCGCAGCCATGAACCCGGCCATGCTTACCGTCGGCCAGCGCCAGAACGCCAATGCGCTGCTGTTCGCTGCCACACAGGACCGTTTGCACCAGCCGTACCGTGCGGGTCTCATGGAACCGTCGTGGGCGTTGATCGAGAAGATGCGCGCCCGTGGATTCGCATCCACGGTTTCCGGAGCCGGCCCCTGCGTGCTTGTACTTCACCATGGCGACGCCCGCGAGGAACTTGAGCGGATCGCCGCAGAGGAGCTCGCATCCGGGCATTGGCGTGTGCTGCATCTTGGCGTCGACACCAAGGGCGTGCAAGTGGAACGCGCCTGACGCGCTCGTGTAGAGGCCGAGCATCGCGGCCCCTTCGACGTAGCGTTCGAAGGGGTTTCTTCTAATTGCTGGCGAGCCCTCTGACCGTAGTCTCAAGAATCGTTTAGGGTAGTGGACTATGAGCATTCCGCTGATTCTCGCTTCACAGTCCAAGCCACGCCGTGACGTGCTGTTCTCGGCCGGCATCTGTCCGACCATCCGTGTGTCGAACGTCGATGAGCCGGCCGCGTTGAAACAAGCCGCCGCCGAGGCAGGTGTCATGGTCGACGATCTGAGCGTGGAACAGCGCGTGAAAATACTTGCTTCGGCCAAGGCGCAGGCGGTATATCAGGCATACCTCAACGTTGCGCAGGCCGCGGCGGACGCGTCCGGTGAACAGGTGACCGGATATCCGTTGAGGGCGGAGGAAATCGCAGGTGATTGCGGATCTCAAGATGAGGTCGTTACGTTGCGTGCCGACATGGTCCAGTCCGAATCCGACGTGCGCACCCGCGATTTTTCCGGAATCGTAGTGCCGACCGTTGTCAAGTCGATTGACGACGTTGCGCGGAAGAAGCCGGGACTGACCCGTTCTCAGGTTGGCCCGCTGATTCTCGGCTGCGATTCCATATTCCTGCTTGACGGCGAATGCTATGGCAAGCCGCACAGCGAGGATGTGGCCAGGGAACGCCTGCATGCCATGCGTGGGGCCACGGGGGAGTTGTGGACCGGCCACTGCATGATTGATTTCGCCACCGGCCGCACGGTTTGCGGTGCCAGCAAGGCCACCCTGCACTTCTGTGAATATTCCGATCGGGACATCGAACGTTACATAGCCACCGGAGAGCCGCTGGAAGTGGCCGGCTCCTTTACCCTGGAAGGGTTCGGCGGGGCGTTCATCGATTCCATCGAAGGTGATCCGCACGGCATCATCGGCCTGAGTTTGCCGCTGGCGCGTACATTGGCGGGCGAACTCGGCGTGGAATGGACCGATTTGTGGAATGTCGGTCCGGCCAATTCGGAGAAGAGTGCCCCGAGCAGTACGTTGCCTCCGAAGGAGAATGTGCTTCAGCCGGGCGACGGTTGGGTGGACTGCGCCTGCGGTCGCAAGCATTGGGGCATCAACGGCGCGTCCGGCGTGCTGCTGGCGCGTCGTGACGAACATACCGGCGAGGTCACGCATGTGGTGATGCAACATCGTGCGGCGTGGAGCGCGGAAGGCGGAACATGGGGTATTCCGGGCGGAGCCACGGCGGACGGCGAAAGCCCCATCGAGGGTGCGTTGCGCGAATCGTATGAGGAAGCCAACATCACGCCGGAGAACATCGAGGTCGTCGGAACCTACTGCGAGGACCATGGGCCGTGGGCGTACACCACCGTCTTCGCGTTCGAGAAGCCGGGGTGCCATGTCGAACCCAAGGCGAACGACGACGAAAGCATGGAGATCGAATGGATTCCTATCGATGAGGTGCCGAATCGCAAGTTGTTGACCGCCATGCGCACCGACTGGCCGAATTTCGCGGCACAGCTGTGTCGGCTTTCTCGTAATCGTTAGTCTTCGTGGTCGGTCTTTTCGCGCATCGCGTTGCCGACTCGAATAAGACTATCGAGGCAATGTCGTATCTCCTTCGTTGGGTATCGTGGCAAAAAGAATCCACGTATCATCATTTTCAACGGTAAGGGTCGCGTGAATGGTTTTCAGCTGCGTCTCCAATGCCGATAGGCCGTATCGGCTCTTCGGAAGTTCCGTGACCGTCTTATCGTCGTCGGGGGACGAAATGCATAGGGGATTGATTTGCGTGATCTCCAAAGCGTGTTCACCTGACAGTATGGAAAGATCATAACGACAGCCAGCCGGTGCGTGGCGTGCTATGTTGGCGTAAATCTCGTTCAGCAACATGATGAATACGTGTCGTTCCGGCCCGTTGAGACGAATCGGCGTCGAGTCGTCAAGTATGCTTTGGCCTGAGAACCCTAAACGATGTAGATTGTCATCGTGATGTTGCAGCAGCATCCGAAGACTTTGATCGAACGGTTTTCCCGATGCGGATGCAGCGGTCGTTTCTTTCTCCTGATGCTGAAGATTTTCGATGATGAGGTGAGTCTGCTCCAAAGCATTCAGGGCTTCTTGATTGATGAAATCCCAAGGCTGGTCGGCGTCTGATTGATCCAACCTCATTTGGCGCTGCGCTGTTCGGGCGATGAGCGACAAGCTATTGGTGATCGCATCGTGCAATTGCGTCGCGGTATTGATATCTCGCTCTTTGTTGGCAAGCAGCATGTGCAGATGTTCCGCCTCGCGGCGACGTTGTGATGCGTCCTGTTGCCATCGCAGACCACATCCCAGCAATGCCGTGATGGCCAGAACGATCAAGGTGAGCAGCAAATCCCCCATGTCGTTCCATGGTCGTGTCCAGAACATTTCGATTGCTTGGACTCCGCATGCCAGTAATGCCGCGGCGAGGGAGGTGGCGTTACTGTTGCGAAAACATAGGAATCCGAAGGCGACGAGTAGGGAATACAGCGACGTCGGTCCGGAATCGTTCTGAAGCAATGCATTGCTTAGATCGATGAGCAAGGCCGCTCCGAATGTGGCGCGGGGGTAGGCTGGAGACAATGCGATGCATATGCTTTGGGCAAGCATCAGCACCCAAGCGTATGGTGCGTCATAGGGGTGGAACGCCCAGGTGCATAAAACCATTGATTCCGCGATGAGAATGATGATTGCAGTGATCGGGCGGGGTGCGCACCGAGGAATGATCCGATGCATGGGATTATCTTTCGCTGAGCCATATGGCGACGGCTTGCCGAGCGGTTTTCGCTTTCAACTTTTTCATGATGTTGTGCATATGTCTGCGTACGGTCGCTTCCTTGACCCCGATTTCGGCACCTATCTCACGGTCGGTGAGTCCTCGTTCGGACACCAATCCGATGACTTCCTCTTCCCGTACAGTCAATAAAGGAGAAGATTTTTCATGTTTGATCCTCGCCTGCGCCAAGATCGGTGTTTCGAATCCGGGTAAAGACTCCCTTCTCTGCAATGTGGCGATGGCATGGATGATGGCTTTCTCATCGTTCTTGCTTACCAGGCCTTGCGCTCCCGCCCGCCTTGCCTTGCGTTCGTAGGAGGACAAGGAAAAGCTGGTGACCGCCAGCAGCCGCGTCTTCGTATTGGTCAGTCTCAATCTTCTGCACAGCGAATCCCCCTGAATGCCTTCGAGAGACATGTCTGTGATCAGGATGTCTGGCGTGTCTTCGAAATGGGAGCAGTGTTCAAGGGCATGCTGGGCGTCCATGGACGTCCAGAGTAGTGAAGCGAACGCTGCCTGTTCGCGGATGAGTTGTGTGAGCGACGCCAGTGCCATGGGATCGTTGTCCACTACGGCGATGCGGCAGAATGAAAACGATTCGCTCGGGCTGTCCTCCGAAACCGTCATGATTCCCCCTTCTGAATCGGTCTGGATACGGACCATTATAAAAGGGTGGGATTTGTGCATCGGATTCGTCGTACCGGTCGTGACGATGGGCGAAGCGTTCGGAGGCGAACCGTAAGGTTGTGAATGGATGCCGGTTGTCATAGTCGAATGTTGAAAACGGCGTTTTGAATCGGCGTCAAACGGTGGGAAATGACCACGACCGTATGATTCTTCGCGAACTTTGCTATTGCGTCGGATGCTTTTCTCTCCGATTGCGCATCCAAATGAGATGTCGGCTCATCCAGGATGATGATGGGTGTGTTCCGCAGGAAACCCCTGATGATGCTTAGCCGTTGCATTTCCCCGGCGGATGCATCGGAAATCAGATCGGAAAGAGCCGAGTCCAATCCGTTGGTCAGTTTGCGGTAGAACTGTGTCAAGCCAAACGGTTCGAACCAGCGGAGCACTGCGCTGTCCGGGATGTCGCGCCCCAGCGTCAATGATTCGCGTAGGGTTCGTCCGTAGAGGGGGGATTCCTGCAGAACAAGGGATATGAGGTGTTCTCGAACGAAATCCCCGCCGAGTTGTTCGATGGTCTGTGTTCCATAGAGAATCTGTCCTTCTGATGGTGGGACGATTCCGATGGCGGCCAGGGCGAGTGTTGTTTTTCCCGAGCCGGACGGTCCGGTTACGGAGACGAGTCCGTTCTTGGGAAGCTTGAAGGAAAGAGCTTGAAGCACAACAGGGGAGTACGGGGAATATCGGACCGAAACATTATCGAATCGAAGTTGGTGGCATGGGTTCGCTGATTCGGGATTCTCTATCAGGGTGTCGGCATCTTGGTCATTCTGGATAAGGGGTTTGAGCCGTTCGAATGCGGCCTTTGCGGATGCGATGTTGCTGATGGACGAGGTGAGACTCCCTAAGGGGGAAATCAATATCAGCAGGAAGGTGATGATCACTGCCAAGGATTGATACGAAAGATCGTTGGAAGCTATTCTCATGCTTCCAAGCAATGTGACGATGATCAAAAAGATTTGAACCGCAAGTGATGATATGGGCGACAGAATCGCTAAAATACGGGATAGCTTTTTTGATGAATGGAATAAGCTTTCCGAGGCTGAAGTGTAATTCTGTATTGATTGTGTTTTTAGATTATTTGCTTTTATGAAAATGGCACTTGATGCGAATTTCTGAATATTTTCACCGATATGAGAATATTGTTGCTGGATGTTCTTAGTGAGTTTGGTTATCTGCTTTCCTGAAATAAGAGAAATTATCAGTATTAAAATCAATAAAAAGATGGTGGTTAATGAAAGAACTGGATCGATGATGATAATGGTGATTGTGGAGCATAGTATGAGTAGGATCGTTCCGGGTAGGGAAAGGACCTGCGGGCTGACGATGTTTTTTGCGACTGCGATATCCGAGATCGTTCTGGATGCAAGTTCGCCATTGGAGTATTTTGCCAACTCTGGAATGTTGAGATTAAAGATGTGCCGTCCAACTAATAGTTGGAGTTTGAGTACAAAGCGCTGGGAAAGCAGCTGACTTCCATAACTGGTTAAAGCATTAAGCAGGCTATTTCCGATAAATAGAAAAAATAGAATACTGCAATATTGAATGTCGACAGTGCCGTACGAAGAAAAAGAACCGATGAGATCTCCAACCCAGAGAGGCTGTACGTATATCAATATATTGGAGAAAACATTTACGCAGATAAGAAGAATCATGAGACATCTTGACCCCCGTAGAACGGTGTGCAGGATAGGTGACATGATTTTCTCCTCAAGTATTTATTCATGAGATATGGTGGTGGATGAATGCAATATTTATTCATCCACCAGTTTTCGGTGTGTTCTGCTAGCAGATCAAGAGGGAAATTGAGCTGAACTTTTTACAGCTGAATGCCACGCTGACGGAGGAGGCCCCTGCTGCTGCGGGCTCGGCTTCCTCGGGATGAAGTGCCTGCATTTGGAGAATTTCAGTCATTGTAATCACCTCCTTTCCAATAACGGAAACCCGGGAAATACGGATAAAATATTGCCGCTCAATGCGTAGATCCAACCTATTGTTCCGGTGGCGAGATCATCTGAAAAACGATATGAAAAATCACCGGGTGCATACAGTGATTCATCGCCCTTCTTCTGAGTCAGAAAGAGCGGCGCATAATCGAGTGCGATCTGTCTGGAAGTCTGATCGCGTTTCGAAAGGGCAAGCAATGTGCCAATAAGTCCGGCTTCCCCTTTAAAAAGACCGGCATGCGCGCAGGGACGTGCGGATAGGGTGTTGTGGATGGACGCCGAATGCCCTTGTTGACGATTCGAAGTGCCGGGATACTGTGCCCTGCGTTGTATGGTAAGGGCCACACCTGCGCTCCCAAGTGAGAAATACGGCATCAAACGAGAATCGTCGGTAGCCAGATTGCAGATGCCGTCGGTGATGGTCAGACGTTGCAGGTCCTGTTGAAGGCATGCATCGGCAAGGTCGAGATACTTCCGTGACGAAGTGATGTCGTACATGCGCATGCAGGCCAGGGAAACGCCGGACCAGCCATATAGCAGTCCTGCTGGCGTTGCGCTGGAGTCGTATATGAGGGTGTTGCTGGGTTCCGCAAGTGCTGAGGCGCATCGTTCCGCGCATTGTTCCGCGATCTTGAGGGATAGCCTGTCGTGGCAATGCTCGTGATAATACGTGAGCGCGAGCATTATTCCCGCATAGCCTGATTCGATGGAGATGGAGGCAATGCCTTTGGATGCGGAAGATGCGATGTAGTCCGCGATCATGTGAACGATGCGCTGTGCGATGTGCTGCTGCTTGGCTCTGATTGCGAGTTCGAGCATTCCCGCTATCCCGGTGAATAAACCATACGAGAAATATCCTTCAATGTAGTCGGGAAGATCGAGGTCGATGGTGTTGAGCCATTCTGAAAGTTTCGCCCGTAATGCCGGATGTCCGGGATCGAAGTCAAGGAGCGTTTTCCATGCTCCTGCTCCGCCGTAGGCCAGGGAATACCGGTTCAATCGGTGTTCGTATTGAAGCGGATCGCCGTGGATGAGGCTTGGCGAAGACCAGTCGATCGCGTCTGAGAGTGAGCTGTTCAAGTCCTTGACGATTTCCTCTATGCTGGTGGGGCGATATTGCGTGGAAGTGATAAGAGCGGTTTGGTTTGCCGATGCGTCGACGCCCTCTGATTGCGCTGCATGGGTGATGATGTCAAGGATCGCGCTTCCTTCCGTGCCGTATTCGGCTGTGATCCATTGCCGTATTTCTTTGGGTTTGTTCGATCCCAGCATTTCGATGGCGCTTACCGGAAGCAGAGCGCCTCGAATCGAACGGTAAAGACCTATCCAATCCCTTACGTTCAATGGATCGTTGGTCGAATCGAGGTATCCGGGTGTGCCAATGGAAGGATGGTGTTCGCGGTTATGGCGGACCGCTGTCTCGAAATCAATGAAGGAGGCTTGACCGGTGTTGGGGTCGACGATGACGTTATGCGGTTGAATATCTCCATGCGCATACCCCTTCTTGTGTAATTGCGAGAGGGTTTGCGTCAATTTTTTGACAAAATGTCGCAGTGTGCTCAAATACCGTGCGGTCGCTTCAGGTGATGCGTTTCGGTTGAAGGGATAGTTCAGTGCGAGCCATCGGCCTAAGGTCATTGATCTTTCAAAGGTCTGTACAATATAGTGATGCTCCCAGGCGTCGAATTCGTCGATGATACGGGGAACTCCGTCGAGGTTTTCAAGAGCTCTCAGTGTTTGCGCTTCATGTTTGATTCTTGATATGGCGTCCTGTCCGGATGCGTCCAGGCCGCAATGTGGACGTCCTTCTTTCATGATGTAGTCGATACCGCCTTTTGAAACCTGGTACACGCCTCCGCCTGTGCTGAAATGGAGGGCGTTCCGCATCGTGAAGCCATGGAAATCAGGAACCTGGTCGCCGAATTCCTGTGCGAGCTGATCTTGAGTGAGGAAGGTCGGCGTTTCCACCCAGTCGGGAACTCGATAATAGGGGACCCTGGCATCCTCCGCATATGATCCATCAGGTTTCATGATGCATAATTTCCCTGTGGGATCTTGGATTTTCCGGAACCCTCCATAGCGGTAGAAAATCGGTCCTTGTCCGTATCTCTTATCGCTCAGGATATATGGTGCGGAGCGATATTCCGCGAGGAGCGCGTTCAGTTGGGTCATGGTACGCTCAAGGTCGGTTTCGTTGGGATATATGGTGATGAATTTGCCGCATGCGGTACGGTTTCCGCTTTTTGAATTCTTGAGCAGCAGTCTCTTGGGTGTTGTTGTGTATTTAAACGGAATGCTGTTCTGAAAGCAATGGGAAGACACGATGGATAATACCTGCTGGGCGTTGTCCAAGGTGGACGACACGTGCAACTTCCATCCTTGGGCCGGAAGCGCATGTCGTACCGGCGCCACGTAGGACCAGTGCTCATCCGTAACCTTGATCCAGTCGTCGGGCGGTTTGACGGCGTACTCTTGGTCTTCGATGTCCGAGAGGGCGGGAATGTAGTACAGCCCGGACTGCCCGATGAAGTCCGCATATTTCCCGGTCATGTTTTCTCTCTTTCCTGCTGGCGGATTGTATTATTTGCCTACGCACAGCAGCAAGCTGACGGTGCTTTCTTTTTTGCAGACGAAGGCAATGCTGATTGTTGAACATCCGTTGTCTGGCTCATCTTCGGGTAGAAGTAATTGTTGTAATTCCAGAATCCATTTCATGCTGGTCTCCTTAAGGTGGGGGGGTTAGCAGATGGCAACGGACGCGGTGCTCATCGGCATGAACGTGGTCCATATGCAAAGTGCCGCTGAAAATGATGAAAAAATGGAATTTGTTTTCAGATCCATATCTGCTTTCATTGTTTGCAACGCGAGAACCTTATTCATGGTGCACCTACTTTGTTTGGTTGCTTTATTTCCGTTGATTTCTCTATGAAATCGATGTGGCCTTCTGATGGATTTGCTCTCTTAAATAGAGTTATTATCCACGCTATAATTTGTGTTGCTCGAGGACAAGCGGTGGCGTACAACTTTTGTGTACGCATCTGTGCCATGTCTTTTGTGCGGGTATGGGCGCGCATGCTTCTTGAGGAGTGTCATGCCGTCATCCATGGCCCTGACAATGCTGCGCAGGGCGCGTGGCCGGCCATTTTCGAGGAGCAAAATGCGGGAAGGACAGTGGTGTTAGCGCTCACCAAGAGCGTGTGTACAATAAACGGAGCGGTGAAAGCGACGGCAATCATGCACGAAAGGCGATGGGGCATGGCAGGCAGGCGTAACTCAGTCAACAAGCGTCCTTCGATGTTTGAAGTGGCGAAGCTCGCGGGAGTGAGCCATCAGACGGTCTCCCGGGTGATCAACCATTCCCCGGACGTTTCCGACGCCACGCGTGAGAAAGTGCAGAAGGCCATCGACGAGCTTGGCTACAGGCCAAGCAATTCCGCGCGTGCGCTTGCCTCTCACAGGTCGCGCACCATCGGTCTGATCGCCGGCGGTCAGCGTTTCTACGGCCCTATTTCCGCCATTTCGTCGATCGAATCGATGGCGCGTCAGCATGGTTTGTTCATGACGGTGAGCATGGTGCATGAGGCGCTGTGCTCGCAGGAGGAGTTCGACGACCTGTGCCGCACGTTCGACGAGATGAACGTGGACGCGTTCATCTTCCTCACACCGACCGATGTCATGTTTTCCGCGGCCTGCCGCGCGCAGATCACGCAGCCGCGCGTCATCGTCACGTCCACCCACGGCGGCGTCGGCGTGCAGGATGGCCTGCGATTGATGAAGGCGTCCGACCGCCGTCGCGTTTCGGTCGTTGGGCTGGACCAATGGGGCGCGATGAACGACGTGATGCGCATGGTCAGCGAATATGGGCACCGTTCCGTGCTGTATTTCGCGGGTCCTAAGGACTGGCGTGACGCGGCCACGCGATTGGCCGCCTGGAACAAGCTTTGCGCGGGCAACTCCATCAGCACGGTGACGGTGCAGTGCGAGACGTGGGAGTCCTCGGAGGCGTACGGCAAGATGAACCATGTGCTTGACAACATCGGTCGTTCGGGCGGCAAGCTGCCCACCTGTGTGGTGTGCGCGAACGACAGCCAGGCGGTGGGGGTGGCGCGTGCGCTGCACGAGCATGGCGTCCGGATTCCTCAGGACGTGAGCCTGGTCGGATTTGACGATATGCCCGCGATGGACAATATGTTCCCGCCCCTGACCACGATTCAGCCCGATTTTGAGCAGCTTGGCGTGGCCGCCATGCGTGAGGCGCTGTACTTGCTGGGGGAGGGCGACGAAACGTCGTTCGCTTCCTCGCAGCATGGCGTGGGATTGATTCCCGCGAAGGTGATGAACCGCAGTTCTCTGGGACCGGTGCGCTGCCGTTAGCTTCCTTCCTTTGCGCTTGACACGCGAGGTTGTGTGGGTCGCTTGTTGCGTTTAGAATAGTGAGCGTTAACAGTGAGCGCTAACATTCCATCGACAACGTGGTTGAGATGCGTTCTGGAACAAGGAGATTGTATGGTGCAGGAGCACAAGCTTGACGATCAGGTGGCAGTGACCGCCGAGAAGATTCGTGCCGGCAAGACGAGCTTGGGCATTGAGTTCGGTTCCACCCGAATCAAGGCCGTGCTTGTGGACGACACATATGCCACCATCGCCGCGGGCGACTTCGGATGGGCGAGCCACCTTGAGAATGGATTGTGGAGCTACTCCCAGGAGGAGATCTGGACCGGTCTGCAGACCGCGTACGCCAAACTGGCACAGGATGTTGAGAGCGCCTACGGCGAGAAGCTGACCCGCGTCGGCCATATCGGCTTCTCCGCCATGATGCACGGCTACCTCGCCTTCGACAAGGACGGCGAACTGCTGGTTCCGTTCCGCACCTGGCAGAACACCAACACCTCCGCCGCCCACGAAAAACTTTCCGAACTCTTCCAGTACAACATTCCCGAGCGCTGGTCCATCGCCCACCTGTACCAGTGCGTGCTCAACAATGAGGAGCACATCGGCAAGGTCGACTTCATCACCACCCTCGCGGGTTACGTGCACTGGAAGCTCACCGGCAAGAAGGTGCTCGGCGTGGGAGACGCCTCCGGCATGTTCCCGATCGACCCGACCACCCATACCTACGAGACCGAATTCATCGACAGGTTCAACGCCCTTCCGGAGGTCGCCGCGCAGCCGTGGAAGCTCGCCGACCTGCTGCCCGAGCCGCTGGTCGCCGGCACTCCCGCCGGTGAGCTCACCGAAGAAGGCGCCAAGCTGCTCGATCCGACCGGAACCCTTCAGCCGGGAATCACCTTCGCCCCGCCGGAGGGTGACGCCGGCACCGGAATGGTGGCCACCAACTCCGTGCGCGTCCGCACCGGCAACGTGTCCGCAGGAACCTCCATCTTCGCCATGGTCGTGCTTGAACGCAAGCTGGCCCGTCTGCACCCGGAAGTCGACCTCGTCACCACCCCGGCCGGCGATCTGGCCGGCATGAGCCACGCCAACAACTTCACCTCCGACCTCAACGCCTGGGTCGGCCTGTTCGGACAGTTTGCCGCCGCGATCGGCCAGCCTGTCGACGCCGGCACCCTGTACGGAACGCTTTTCCGCTCCGCGATCGCCGACGACGTTGACTCCAACTGCGGCGGCCTGGTCAACTACCCGTTCCGCTCCGGTGAGTTCCTCGCCGGACTGCCGGAAGGGCGCCCGCTGTTCGCCCGTGGCCCGGAGGCCAACATGAGCTTGGGCAACTTCATGCGCGCCCAGCTCTTCAGCGCGTTCTCCCCGGTCAAGATCGGCATGGACGTCATGACCAAGGACGAAGGCGTGGCCGTTGACTCCCTCGTGGGCCACGGCGGCATCTTCACCACTCCGAAGGTGGCCCAGAAGATTCTCGCGGCCGCGTTCAACACCCCGATCAAGGTGATGTCCACCGCGGCCGAAGGCGGTGCGTGGGGCATGGCCGTGCTCGCCGACTACCTGTTCCATGCGGACCAGCCGCTGGACGAGTTCCTCGACTCCCGTGTGTTCGCCGACGCGGCGTCCACCACGGAAGAACCGGATTCCGGCGACGTGGAAGGCTTCGAGGAATTCTTCGACCGCTTCCGCAAGGGGCTGCCGATCGAGCATGCGGCAATCGAATCCATTCCGCTGGAAACCAAGTAACCGAAATCGAACGAAAAACCGTAGACAAGACCTGACGAAAGGAACATACCATGGCAACTCTGGCTGATTACGGCCCCGAAGTACGCGCCGAAGTCAAGCAGGTGCGTGAAATCGTAGCAACCCTGCACGAGCAGCTGATCAAGTGGAACCTCGTCGTGTGGACCGCCGGCAACGTATCCCAGCGTCTGCGCACCGCCGACCTGATGGTGATCAAGCCGTCCGGCCTGCGTTACGAGTACCTGACCCCGTCCAGCATGGTCGTATGCGATCTTGACGGCAATGTGGTCGACGGCGCCGAATCCCCGAGCTCCGACACCGCGTCCCACTGCTACATCTACCGCAACATGCCCGACGTGTACGGTGTCGTGCATACCCACTCCACCTACGCCACCGCATGGGCCGCGACCGGCCAGAACATTCCGTGCGGCCTGACCATGATGGGCGACGAGTTCGGCGGACCGGTACCGGTCGGGCCGTTCCGCCTCATCGGCTCCGAGGCAATCGGCGAAGGCGTTGTGGAAACCCTCAAGAAGTATCCGAAGTCCCCGGCCGTGCTCATGCAGAACCACGGTCCGTTCACCATCGGCAAGGACGCGGAAGGCGCGGTCAAGGCCGCGGCCATGACCGAGGAAGTGGCGCACACCATGTGGGCGGCCAAGCAGCTCGGCGAGATCATCCCGATTCCGCAGGAAGACATCGACAAGCTGAACGACCGTTACCAGAACGTCTACGGACAGCACTGACACACGGCGATCGCGCGAAATACGTTAAACAAACCCCAACAACGAAGTAAAGGAAACAACATGGCAATGGAAAACCCGTTCGAGGGTAAGGAAGTCTGGTTCGGCGTCGGATCGCAGGACCTCTACGGCGAGGAAGCCCTCCGCCAGGTGGCCGAGCAGTCCGGCGAAATGGTCGACGCGCTCAACGCCACCGGCAAGATCCCGGTCAAGATCGTGCTCAAGCCGACCCTGAAGTCCTCCGACGGCGTCAAGGCCTTCATGGTCGAGGCCTCCGCCAATCCGAACGTCATCGGTGTGATCACCTGGTGCCACACCTTCTCTCCGGCCAAGATGTGGATCCGCGGCCTCGAAGTGCTCACCAAGCCGCTGCTGCAGCTCAACACCCAGCATCACTTCGAGATTCCGTGGGAAACCCTCGACATGGACTTCATGAACCTGAACCAGGCCGCCCACGGCGACCGCGAGTTCGGCTACATCCTGACCCGTCTGGGCGTCAACCGCAAGATCGTCGTCGGCCATTACACCGATCCGGAAGTTGCCGAGCAGATCGCCACCTGGACCCGCGCCTGCGCCGGTTGGGACGCATCCAACAATATGAAGGTCATGCGTTGGGGCGACAACATGCGTAACGTGGCCGTCACCGAAGGCGACAAGACCGAGGCGGAGCGCGTTTTCGGCGCTTCCATCAACACCTGGGCCGTCAACGAGCTGTGCGCGGCCTACGAAGCGGTCAAGGACGATCAGGTCAAGGACCTCATCGAGGACTACAAGGCCAAGTACGACATCGATCCGGAACTGCTCGACGCCAAGTATGACTCCCTGTTCATCGCAGCCAAGGAAGAGGCCGCGATGGTCAACATGATGCGCGCCAACGGTTGCACCGCGGGCGTCGACAACTTCGAGGACCTCGGCTCCCTGCCGCAGCTGCCGGGCGTCGGCCCGCAGCGTTTCCCGTCCGAGTACGGCTTCGGCTTCTCCGCCGAAGGCGACTGGAAGACCGCGGTGCTCGTGCGCATCGGTGCTGTGATGGGCTTCGGACTTGAAGGCGGCGCATCCCTTATGGAGGACTACTCCTACAACTTCGTGCCGGGTCGTGAGAAGATCCTCGGCTCCCACATGCTCGAAACCTCTCCGGCCATCGGAACCATCGCCAAGCCGAAGCTGGAGATCCACCCGCTCGGCATCGGCGGCAAGGCCGATCCGGTGCGTCTGGTCTTCACCGGCGCCCCGAAGAAGGACGCCGTGGTCGTGTCCATGTCCGACGTGCGCGAACGCTTCCGCCTGACCATGAACGTGGTCGACATCGTCGAGCCGGACGGATCCCTCAAGGAACTGCCGTGCGCCCGCGCCCTGTGGGCGCCGCGTCCGAACCTGAAGACCTCCGCCGAGTGCTGGCTGCGTTCCGGCGCTTCGCACCACACCTGCATGACCACTTCCGTTGGTCGTGAGGCTTGGGAGGACTTCGCGCGCATCGCCGGCGTGGAACTCGCCACCATCGACGAGAACACCACCGCACGCGAGTTCGAGCGTGATCTCGAAATCAGCGAGATGTACCACCGTCTCAACAACCGTCACTGAGATGCGTTAGTTACACCGGTTGTTGGTGGACTCGGGTTTCCGGTCCCGCCAACGACCGGTAAAATTTTGAGCGTCTGCGGATCAGGATGATTCCCGATTCGCGGACGCTCACTTTTTATTGGGCGGCTATGGCCGCCCATAGGCTGAAATCCGGCAATGTGAGGTTTTATGCATTGGTGTTTGTTCGATCGTACGGCGGCATCCGCACGTTCGAACATGCACCATGCACTCAGTCGTACAGCGAGATGCAGTGCTCCACGAGATCCCAGAACTTTTCCACATCCACATCAATGGCGATGTCGGTGTTCTTGGGTTCGTCGGTGAGCAGGAAGTAGTCGCAGTTGGTACGGCCATAGCTCTGCTCGCTGGAGATTTCGATATCGGTGTGCATGTTCTTGACGGTCACGATGGAGCGGTCGATCAGATAGGCCACGGTGGTCGGGTCGTGCAGCGGACCGCCTTCCCAACCGAAGGTCTTCTTCTGTCCCTTGTTGAAGAAGGTCATCAGGTCGCAGAAGAGCGTTCCGGCAGGGTTGTCGTACTTGCTCATGCGCTCGATGACGGAAGGCAACGCCAGCACCTTGCGGGTGATGTCGAGTCCCATCATGGTCACCTTGACGCCGCTGGAGAAGACGATATGCGCGGCCTCGCCGTCGGCCCAGATGTTGAACTCGGCGGACGGAGTCACGTTGCCAAGCTGGTAGCAGCCGCCCATGAGCACGATTTCCTTGATCTTCGGCACGATGCGCGGCTCGATGCGCATGGCCATTGCGATGTTGGTCAGCGGACCGGTCGGAACGAGGGTGATGTCTCCATCGGATGCCATGAGCGTTTCGATGATGAAAGCGATCGCGTGCTTGTCTTCGATGGTTCGGGTCAGCTCGTCGAACTTCGGGCCGTCGAGTCCTGAATCACCGTGGACGCGTTCTTCGACCGGGCGCGGTTCGATGACCATCGGGACGCTCATGCCCTTGTAGACGGGTACGTCGATGCCGAGATACTGCACCACGTTCAGTGCGTTCTTGGTGACCTTCTCAAGGGTCTGATTGCCCCGAACCGTGGTGATGCCCAGCAGTTCGATATCCGGATGCTTGGCCGCCATCATGATGGCGACGGCGTCGTCGTGTCCCGGATCGCAATCGAGGATGATTTTCTGAGCTGCCATAATAACTCCTTTGTTGATAAATCGATTTGGCAAACATATTTTTAACATTGTTCACCATGGAAGTCAAATGTGGGACACGCCGTAACCCCCATCCCTTAGAATGAGGCGGGAGGTATTGGAAATGCGCGTAACCATGAAGGACATAGCTCGAGAAACCGGCACATCGGTTCCAACGGTTTCTTTGATTCTGAGTGGTAAACCGTTTAGGGTGTCGGAAGAGACCAGACAGAAGGTGCTCAAAGCGGCGGAAGACATGCATTATGTGCGCAATCGCGCGGCCAGCGACCTTCGTATGGGGGTGAACAACACCATCGGCCTGATCGTGCCGGACATCGGCAACGACTTCTATGCGACATTCGCCAAAGGCGTGGAGCGGGAATGCCGGGAACGGGGCTGGGGCGTCATGCTCAACAATTCCGACAATCAGCCGACCCGAGAACGCGAGTACATCGAACTGATGTACGGCAAAAACGTCGAAGGCATCATCCTGGCCAGCGCAGCGGGGGACGAGTCCCAGGAAGCCGACAACATGAACGTGCTTTCGAAACGTGGCATACCGCATGTGATGCTTGATTTTTCTGGAGAAGGCGATGCGGATGTGGTCACCGGAGACCATCTCGCCGGTGGGCGGACGGCAACGGAATACCTGATACGTCTCGGGCACAAACGCATAGCCTGCATTACGGGTCCCCGGTATCTTGAAGGTTCGCGCAGCAGACTCGAAGGATACCGTCAAGCGTTGGAGTCCAATGGTTTGACGTTCGATTCCGATCTGGTTTTCGAGGGTGACTACACCTACGACACCGCGATGGAAGTGTCCAGAATGATGGATTGGAACGGATTCACGGCGGTGTTCGCCTTCAATGATCTCATGGCGCTTGCGGTGTGCAATGTGGCTTCTGAAATGGGGTATTCCGTTCCGGAGGATTATTCCGTGATCGGATATGACGGTATGTTCTTCTCCGGACTGATGAATCCGGGGTTGACCACCATGAGCCAGCCCTTGCAGCAGATGGGCCGTGAGGCTGCGGAGATGCTGATTCGCCGTGTGCGCGAGCCGAAGGCCGAACGCATGGTAAAGGTTCATGTTCCGAAACTTGTGGTGCGTTCCAGTACGGCTCCTTACCGCGTACGCTGACGGTAGGCGATCCGTCCGGCGTCGATATATGCCGGTTATGGCGGTTGTACCGGCGTCGGACGGATCATGCCGCATCAATCGCGGCGGATCAGAAGGGAAGACGCGAAGGCGGCGAGTAGTATGACCGAGCTTACGGCCATGCTTCCTGCGTATCCGGTTGCGGATTGCGTGCCGTACAGCACCAGATAGCTGATTCCCGACGCAAGGTTGAACGCGCCGGCGTTGAGTCCCGGCAACAGTCCCGGGCTGGTTTTCGGTGATAGGTCAACAGCCAATGCGTTGATCATGATGTTGACGACGCCGACGTATCCGATGCCCAGTAGCGCCGAAAGCGCGACGACGCTTCCTTTCGATGGCGTGATGACGGCGAATATGCCGAATGCCGCCACTGCGGCGGTTGCGGCGAGGCCGATCCGAAACACCTTGATGTAGCCGATCCGGCTGGCCAGTATTCCCGAAAGAATCGCCGTGGCCATGCCGGTGATCGCATAAGGCACCAGAGTGACGAGTGTGGATGAGGCCGCATCCATTCCCAGGCCGTTGCCCTTGTCTTGCGCGAATGCGGGTATGATGCCGTTCATCAGGGCGAAAACACCCGACATCGCGATGGTTGTGGTGAGCAGGAACGTTGTTGTTGATCTGCGCGTGAGGAACGGAATCGGTGCCAAAGGGTGTGTGCTGGCGCGTTCTATTCTCCAGAAAGCCGCGAATCCGATGACGGAGATGAGGCAAAGTGCGGCGGGTGCGGCGAAATTGACGTTTTCGGATCGCAGCAGGGTCAGGGCCACGAGTAGTGTGCTGACCGCCACGCTCAGGGCTCCGATTCCTGGCCAATCCATGCGTGTTGGTTCGGGTAACGAGCTTTCGCGTGTGGACAGCGATATCAGGGTGATTCCCAGCATTCCGGTGGCGGCCATGGTCCAGAATACCGATTTGTATCCGGATGCGTTGGCCAGCCAGCCTCCCGCAAGCGCGTCGATTCCCGCGATTCCGCCGTTGGTGCAGGTGACGACGGCGAGCAGCCTTGCGTACTGACGATCGTCCTGCACTTGGTTGCGCAGCATGAGCAGGCATAGTGAGATGATGGGGCCGGTTACGCCTTGCAGCGCCCTTCCAAGCATAAGCAGGGCCAGATTCGGGGCGGTCGCTGAAATGATGCATCCCACTGTCGAGATGGCCAGCATGGCGATGGTGGTTTTCTTGCGTCCGATGGAATCTCCCAAAGATGGCAGGAACAGCGAGAATATCGCGGACGATGCGAAGAAGACGGTTTGCGTGGAGCTGATCTGTTCGGCGCTGGCATGGAGTTCCGTCGCCATGGACGGCAATGCGGGGGAGAGCATCGACGCATTGAACTGATATGAGAAGATGGCGATGAGAAATGCGAGCATGGAAACGGCGAGCGGCGTGTTTCCGTGTTTCCGTGAGAATGGCGACTTTGTGGTTCTCGTGGATGAGTCGGATATGCCCATGGATGGTCCTTTCCGGTTGCGTTGGAATTGTTGTTGCATACTCGTGATAGTAAGTGCATAATTTGCTAAATCGATTTGGGAATACTGTAAAACTTCATGTGCCGTGTTTTTGTCGGCGTGTTGCGTGTCTATCTTCCTTTATTTCGTTGAAAAATCGGGAATCGTGTCCGCGACTATGTGCTCCTTTACTGCGACTATGTTTTGACAGTAGTGATAAATCGATTTATCATCATCTTACTCGTCGACGAAGATGTTGTAATCCGCAACACAAAGGAGTTTTCAATGAGGAAAGAAAGCGGCAAATCCGTCGCGTTTCTGATGGTCGCATTCCTGACTGCGACATTCGCGTTTCAGCTCAACGCATCCATGCTTTCGCCGGCATTGGTCAC
>CAVAQZ010000015.1:0-16246 GCA_963590945.1 Dysosmobacter segnis | reverse complement strand
CTATGCAGACGGAGCTCAATACCACGGCCACCCAAATCGGCCTGTCTCAAACTGTTTTCTTCACGTCGTCGGCGCTGTTCTCGCTGTTCCTGCCTCGCCTAGCCGATCTGGCGGGTCGGAAGAAGGTGCTTATGGGCATGCTCATAAGCACCGTGGCCGGTTGCAGCGTCGCCGCGCTCGCGCCGAATGTTCCGATACTGCTGCTTGGACGCCTGCTGCAGGGAACGGCCGGGCCGATCGTGACTCTGTGCATGATCATGTTGCACGTTCGTGTGACGGATGAGTCGAAATATACGAAGCTGATGGCCGTCATCACCTCCGTCAACGGCGGAATCGCGGGAGTCGATGCAATCGCCGGAGGCTGGATTGCCGGTACTTGGGGCTATCGCCCGATCTTCTGGACCATGGCCGTTATCGGTCTTGTCTCCGCAGTGCTCGTTGCCATCGTCGCCGACGACAGCAAGGCCGTTTCCTCGGGTGAAAACGACAAGATGGATTGGCCTGGAGCCATCTTCTTGGTGCTTGCCGTCGGCACTGCGCTGACGGCGGTGAATTCCATGCAGCGCATTTCCGAAGTGAACTGGCTGTTCGTCGGCGCACTGCTTCTTGTGGCGGTCGTGGCATTCGTGATGTTCTGGAATGTCGAAAAGCGCAGCGCCCATCCGCTGTCCCCGGTCCACTATATCAAGCAGCGTCGCACCTGGGGATTGCTGCTCACCGCATTCCTGACGCTGTCGGGTGTGTTCGCCATCATGAACGGCGTGGTCCCGGCCATCGCCCAAGACGCCGAATTCGGAGCGGGCATCGCGACCAGTGTGTCGTCCTTCGTCACCCTGACCCCGTACGCGCTCGTAGGTTTGGCGTTTGGGCCGATCTGCGGTGTGCTGGCGACCAAGTTCGGATATCTGAAGGTATTGCGCTGCGGTCTGGTGGTCAGCGTGGGTGCGGCCGTGTTCGGCGTGTATGTGGCGCATTCTCCGAGCCTTGCCGGTCTGCTGGTCATGTCCATCGTTATGGGCCTGAGCTATGCGGGCTGCGCGAACATCATGCTCAACGGTTTGGGCATCGTGCTTTCCCCGCAAGACAATCCCGGATACCTTCCGGGCTTCAACGCCGGCGCATTCAACCTTGGCGCGGGCATCAGCTATACGATTCTGTACGGCATCATGGATGCGTTCGCCGAATCGTCGGGCACCACGGCTGGCTACATGTCCAGCATGATCGGTGGCGCGGTGATTCTGCTGCTTGCCCTTGCCTGCTCGTTCCTGATTCCGAAGCCGGAAAGCCTGAACGCCTGATGGGGCAAAAGGAACGGTGATTCGACAAGCGATAAAAATGGCGGATGATGGGCCTGATCCCATCATCCGCCATTTTATTGGTTCGGTTCCGTTCACGTGCCGGAGCCGAACCGCATTCAACGCTTGTCGGAGTAAATCTGCTGCGCGATCACGTCCGCGAACTCACGGTTGATCGCCGGACGCACAATCTTCAGCGAAGGCGTCAGACACTTGTTCTCCTGGGTGAACTGCGTGTCCAGAATGACGAACTTGCGCACGGATTCGGCACGCGAGACCGTGGCGTTCGCACGGTCGACGTACTTCTGAATCTCGTCGCGCACCGCAGCCGTGGCCGCCACGCGGTCAAGCGGAGTATCGGAGGAAAGCCCGATGGACGGCAGCCAGGCCGCCAAACCTTCGGGATCCAGCGTGATCAGCGCGCCGATGAACGGACGATTGTCTCCAACCACCACGGCATGCTCGACGATACGGCATTTCGCGATCTCCTGCTCCAGCGGAATCGGGGAGACGTTCTTGCCGCCCGCCGTGATGATGATGTCCTTCTTGCGTCCGGTAATCGCAATGCGGCCTTCATCGTCGATCGTCGCAAGATCGCCGGTCTTCAACCAACCATCCTCGGTGAACGCCTCGGCGGTCTTCTCCGGCAGATTATGGTAGCCGACGAACACGTTCGGACCCTTCACCAGCAGCTCGCCGTCATCGGAAATACGCACGGAAGATCCCGGCGCGGGCTGGCCTACGGTGCCGATCACATTGTCGTCGACACGGGTGGCGGCGAACGGGGCCGCGGTCTCCGTCATGCCATACCCCTGAATCATGGGCAGGCCGATTCCCGCGAAGAAGTGCGCCAACGACTCGTCCAGAGGAGCGCCGCCGCACGCCACGTAACGAATCTTCGGGCCAAGCGCGCCGCGGATGGAACGGTAGACGGACGTCTCATACGACATATGGCGTGCGACCTGCTTCATGGTCGGCTTCTTGCCTGCCTGCAGGGTGCGCGACCATTCGCGCGCGTCCTCGGCCGCCTTGTAGAACAAGCGTCCCTTCCAGCCCATGCCGGCCTTGCGCGAAGCCGCGTTGTACACCTTCTCGAACACACGCGGCACGCCCAACAAGTACGTCGGCTCGAAGGAACGCACGTCCGGAAGCAGCGACTTGGTGTCGGGCAGGTAGCCGACCACTCCGTCGTCGGAAGCGATCGAAGCGTACTGGATGAACCGTGCGAAGCAATGCGCGAGCGGCAGGAACAGCAGCAGACGAGGATGATTGTCGGTGATCATCGGGTGCAGGGCAAGGCTTGCCGCACGCGTGATGGAAACGAAGTTGCGGTGGGAAAGCTCGACGCCCTTCGGCGACCCCGTGGAACCGGACGTATATACGATGGTGGCCAGATCGTCGGCTCCCACCGAATCGATGCGTTCGGCCAGCTCCTCGTCGGAAACCGTGACGCCCATGCCCTCCAACGCGCCCATCGCGTTCGATTCGAGCATGAGGATATGTTGCAGGCTCGGGCAGTTGTCGATCACCGAATCAAGACGGTCGAAGCGCTCGCGATTGTCTGCGATGGCGAGTTTCACGGTGGAATCATTGATGATGCGTTCGGCCTGCGCCGCGGAATCCGTGTCGTAGATCGGTACGCTCACCGCTCCGATCGCGGCCAGCGCGAAGTCGAGCACGCCCCACTCATAGCTGGTGGACGCGAAGACGGTGACGGCGTCTCCCTTGCTGATTCCGAACGCGATCAGGCCTTTGGCCGCGGAGACCACCGCCTGATGGAATTCGCCGGTGGTGATGTCGGCCCATCTTCCCGGCCCGGTCTTGCGTGCCGCGATGATGGTGTCTTCACCGGTGCGTTCGATGCGTTCGGTGAGCATGGAATAGATGGTCTCGTCGTCGCGGACCTCGACGGAAGCGCCCGGGGTCGTGTACTCGGTGAGCATGAAGCGTTCTCTTTTCTCGCGGATCCCCGCGTGTCTCGCGCCCGGAACATGCGGTCCGCCGATTGGTGCCGCACTCCTTTGAGCGCCCCGCACATTATAAGACTTGCTGCTTGGAGTCTGCATTGTGAGAAGCGACAAGAAACGTTTAATTTTTTTTGTGTGAACTGACAAATTGTTCGAAGGCGTCATTTAGAGGGGGTCGGTGAGAGGAACGAATCCTACTGCAAAAGGTTTGACGTTGATGAAGACGAATGTTCGGGAAGGTGCTTCGAAGTGGGGCGAAACCATGTGGCGCAAGGAAGGATGTTGTTGTGGACGCGGCCTTTTTTCGGGTAGACTCGCCAATGACGCAACCAATACCCTTGCGTCGAGGCTGCGTGCTCAATGGCGAACATCCAGCCCCTAACCACGGCCGAATTCGTGGTTGTTTTTTCGCAAAGCAGAGGTGATTCCGGTCATGTCGCCGGAATGTGTGGCATTTTACCGGAGCCGTCATGGGATTTCCCATTGTTATTTCAGGTTTGCTCAACTAGCCTGAGGTGGAGTATGCGTTGCGATAAGCAGATGCGCGATCACTTGGTTGTATGAAAGAGGCTGCATGTTCGATAAAAGGCTATTCTCCCTGGCTCCCGGAGTGGGCAGGCTGGTCGCAGCGAAAGTGGCATGCATGTGGGTTGGATTGCTGGCCAACATCGCCTTCGTGATCGCAGTGGTGCATTTGCTGGAAAATCTGCTGTTCGGCACGGAAATGACGATGTTCGCATGGCGCAACGGCATCGCCAATCTGTCTCTGCTGGAGTCCGGGACGGGCGGCATCGCCGCCGTGTCGTACGCGCAATGCGTGCTCGTCATGGTCGTGGCGGCGATCGTGCGATTCCTTATGATGCGGGCCTCGGCATATTTCGGAACCGAATCGTCGGAACGCGTCAAACTCGCCCTTCGCGAGAAGCTCTTCAACAAGATGCTCGCGCTCGGTCCCTCGTATTCACAGAAGGTCAGCACCGCCGACGTGGTGCAATCCGCGGGCGAGGGCATCGAACAGATACAAAGCTTCTTCGAACTGTTCCTGCCGCAACTGTTTTACGCGGTGCTGGCTCCGATAACGCTGTTCCTCGTAGTGGCGCCGATCAACCTGCCATCGGCCGTGACCCTGCTTGTCTGCGCGCCACTCATCGTGCTGATCGTCGGATTCGTGGCCATGCGCGCCGCACGCGTATTCAAACAATACTGGGGCAAATACACCGACATGGGATCCGCGTTCCTTGACAACCTGCAAGGGTTGGAAACGTTGAAAACCTTCGATGCGGACGAGCGCGCGGCCCAGGAGATGGACGAAAAGGCCGAGCATTTCCGCACGATGACCATGAACGTGCTGCAGATTCAGCTGCGCTCGCTTACCGCGATGGACGTCGTGGCGTACGGAGGTGCCGCGGCCGGCATCGGTGTGGCCATATGGCAATATGCGACCGGTGCCGCGTATCCGGCATCCTGGCTTCCTCCGTTCCTGCAGTTCACGAATATTGGCGTGCTGCCGATTTCCGGCGTGCTGCTGATCGTGCTGCTTTCCGCCGACTTCTTCATTCCGTTGCGTCAGCTCGGCTCGTTCTTCCATGTTGCGATGAACGGCATGACCTCGACGAAACGCATTTTCGCACTGCTTGACGTACGCGAACCGGAGCGGGGAACGACCGTCCTGCCCGCATACAGCAGCGGAGTCGCGGTCTCGCTGCGCAACGTCTCGTTCCGGTACGATCCCGACGCGGAGATATGCGCGGTGAAGGACGCGTCGTTCACCGCCGAACCGGGCCGTCTCACCGCAATCGTGGGACGGTCGGGATCAGGGAAGACAACGACGTCGGAGATCATCGTCGGTGCGCTCACCGGATATGAAGGATCGGTGACGTTGGCGGTTCGAGGAAGCGGTGTCGTAGGCGAACTGAACGGACTTACCTTGGATTCGCTCAGATGGAACCTGACCATGGTTGGCGCACGAAGCCACCTTTTCGCCGGAACGCTGCGTGAGAACCTGCTTATGGCTCGACCGGACGCCACCGACGAAGACCTGTGGCGGGCGCTCGACGCGGCCCGTATAGCCGATTTCGTGCATGCCGATCCGCAAGGCCTCGACCTGCGCATCCAACAGGATGCGGCGAACCTCTCCGGAGGGCAACGCCAGCGCATCGCAATCGCCCGCGCCCTGCTACGGGGCAGCGCGATCTACGTGTTCGACGAAGCCACCAGCAGCGTGGATATGGAAAGCGAAGCGCTGATACTGCAAACCATCCGGGACCTTGCCGACAGCGGCAAAACCGTGATCATGGTCACACATCGCATGGCGAACGCGATGGGAGCGGATCACGTGGTCGTGTTCGACCACGGCCGTACGGTCGAACAAGGCGGCCATGCGGATCTCATGGCATTGGACGGCGTGTACGCGGCGCTGTTCCATGCGCAGGAAATCGTGGAGCGATTCGGCACGAAGAACGCTTCGACGGAAGGTGGCTCCCAGGAAATCGATACTTCGGAAAACGGTTCCTTAAAAGGCATGGAGGCGTCTTCCGCGGGAAACACATGCGAAACCGAGCCAAGCAATGCCGAGATTCGCAATCTTGAGACAGGCGATGCGGAGATCCACGGGAACAGGAATGAGCAGGTCCTTGAACCTTCCGGACCTAACGGATTCCAAGGTTCCCCCGAAAACGCGGTTTCATTCCGTCCGCAAGCCACACGCGAACAGCCAAAACCAGCGCAAGACGACCTGCATGTCGCCCTGCGACTGCTACGCGAAGTCGGGCCGTTGCGCAAATACATGATCATCGCCTGCGCGTGCGGCATACTCGGCCACCTCGCCGCAACATTCCTGCCGGTATTCGGTGTGGCTGCCGCGTTCACCGTGCTGGGCCTGCGCGTCTGGAATCTCAACCTCCCTGCGGCAATCGCAGGCATGGTGGTCTGCGCGCTCATACGCGGCGGCATGCGTTACGCCGAACAATATATGAACCACAATGTGGCATTCCGTCTGCTCGCACTGTTGCGCACCAAGGCATTCGCCGCGCTACGCCGTCTTGCGCCCGCGAAACTCTCCGAAAAAGGCAAAGGCGACCTCATCGCATTGATCACCACCGACGTGGAACTGCTGGAAATCTTCTTCGCACACACCATCTCACCGATTGTCATAGCGGTGACGACCACCGTACTATACGCGATCGCGCTTGCCTCACTCACTCCCGCACTTGCGGTTGTGCTCATCGTCGCGCACCTGATGGTCGGAATCGTTCTGCCTAAACTCTTCGCGCTCGCGGTACGAGGCTTGGGCGCTCGAATCCGTACGGAATCCGCCGCCCTTGATGACGAAATGCTCGACGACATGCGCGGAATCGGGGAGATCATCCGTTTCGGGCAAGGGGAGTCCCGCCTTGCCGCGATTGTTGCGCATACGCGCTCGCTGTGGACCAACCGTGCTCGTTTGAGCGCGCGAAATGGCGATTTCGCCGGCTTGGGTGCGGTCTTGGTGATGCTGTTCACTGCGATTGCCGCTTTTCTGGCGGTCAGCGTGCCCAGTTTCGTGATGTACTCCGGTGTCGGAATGCAGGTCGCGGTGCGATTGGATACGGCGAAGATCGTGGCCGCGTTCGTGCTGCTTGCCAGCTCGTTCGGTCCGACTCTGGCGTTGAGCGCGTTGCCGGCGAACCTCACGCAGACGTTCGCTTCGGCACGTCGTCTGTTCGCATTGATGGACGAGGCTCCGGCGGTGGAGGAGACCGGTGCGCTGCGGCCGGAATATCATGGCATGGCCATGCGGGATGTGACGTTTGGATACGACGCGGGTTCCGATTCCGGCACTCCGGTGCTTTCGCATGTTTCGATTGATATTCCGGAGCATGGAATCCTTGGTATTCAGGGGCCTTCCGGTCGGGGCAAGTCCACGTTGCTCAAGTTGCTCATGCGCTACTGGGATCCGCAATCCGGCGCTGTTGAGCTTTCGAACGTGCCCCTACCGCAGGTCGATGCGTCGTGGCGTCGTGAGGTGCAGGCCATGATGGGGCAGGAGACGTATCTGTTCGACGGGACTATTCGTGAGAATCTTATGATCGCCTTGCCGGCTTCCGTGGCTGATGTTTTCGATTCCGGTGAGGTTGACGCCAACGTGATCGACCGAATGCTGCGTGACGCTCTCGAGAAAGCGTCCGCGCTCGATCTGGTCGATTCGTTGCCTGACGGTCTCGATGCTCGCGTCGGAGAATTGGGTGATCGTTTGTCGGAAGGCGAGCGGCAGCGTATCGGCTTGGCCCGCATTTTCTTGCGGAATGCGGATCTGGTGCTTTTCGACGAGCCGACGAGCCGTCTTGATTCCTACAATGAATCCGTGATTCTGCGATCCATAGACAGGCTGTCTCAGAACGGGAGTGCGGTCGTGCTTGTCTCGCATCGAGATTCGACCATGCGCGTCGCGCAGCATGTGATTCGTATGTGAGCGTCATTGGATTCACATGTGAGCCTCGCCGGATGTTCACGTGCACTCGCTCGTTCCCGGTTTCTCGCATGCGCGATGTGGCCACTGTCCGCAATGTGGTCGCGAAAAAGCCTTCCCGCTATCCGTATTTCCTATGACGCGTGGGAACGGGCGAATAGAACACGGGAATCGTGGGTAAGGCAAGAAAACGGATGAAAACACGTCGCGTATCGCGGAAATCGAAATCGTAGGCGAATTAAAAGGTGTTGAAAAATGGGGGTCAAATTTAGTGAAACCAATTTTTCGAGCGTCTAATTATTCATTTCACATAATTTCGTGACTGAAAATCGCTAGTATCTGCTTCGAAAGCATATTTCGAGAAAGGCTGGCGGATGACCGACAATAGGAACGAGCTGAACAAAAACCTTGCGCAGATGCTCAAAGGTGGCGTGATCATGGATGTCACCACGCCGGAACAGGCGAAAATCGCGCAGGATGCCGGTGCGTGCGCGGTGATGGCGCTCGAGCGAATCCCCGCGGATATCCGTGCCGCCGGCGGAGTGTCCCGTATGAGCGATCCGGCCATGATTAAGGGGATCCAGGAAGCCGTATCCATTCCCGTCATGGCCAAGGTGCGTATCGGACATATCGCGGAGGCCCGTATCCTGCAGGCCATCGAGATCGATTACATCGATGAGTCCGAAGTGCTTAGTCCGGCCGACGACGTGTACCACATCGACAAAACCCAGTTCGACGTACCGTTCGTGTGCGGTGCGAAGAACCTGGGCGAGGCGCTGCGCCGCGTGGCTGAAGGCGCGTCCATGATTCGCACCAAAGGTGAGCCGGGTACGGGAGACGTGATCCAGGCCGTGCGCCACATGCGCACGATGAACAGGCAGATCCGCGAACTGGTCTCCCTGCGTGACGACGAGGTGTACGAAGCCGCCAAGCAGCTTGCCGTGCCGTATGATCTGGCCAAGTATGTGCATGACAACGGCCGTCTGCCGGTCGTCAACTTCGCGGCCGGTGGCGTGGCCACTCCGGCGGATGCGGCGCTCATGATGGAGTTGGGCGCGGAAGGCGTGTTCGTCGGGTCCGGAATCTTCAAGTCCGGCGACCCGGCCAAGCGTGCCGCCGCAATCGTGCAGGCTACCGCGAACTGGCGTGATTCCGACCTTCTTGCTCGTCTTTCCGAAAATCTGGGCGAGGCTATGGTCGGCATCAATGAGGACGAGATCGAAACCATCATGGCCGCCAGGGGTGAATGAGCCCTCGTCCATGTTGCCTTGACGTGTTTTGACATGTTTGGGCATGCTTTGACGTGTTTTGACATGTTGTTTTGATGGGTGCTTGTTGCTCCCGTCGTTTCCGGATGGGTGCGTGCCTTCTGACGTTGTGTGGATGTGCGCGCCCGTCATTCTGAACAAGCGCGGCGAGCCGGGGATCGTGGGCATCCTCGGCCACCGCTTGCCGTCGCGTAAGGAGAGTCGATGGTCGTAGCCGTTGAATATATCGCAAAGGAAGAGTCGATTGATGTGGCCGCGGGTGCCGAAACCGCCCGTCATGGTGTGACCGGCATTCTTGCCGTGCAGGGTGCGTTCGCCGAGCATGCCGCCATGCTGGACCGTCTTGGCGCTCCGTGGAAATTATTGCGTGCGGCAGAGGATTTCGATGACTCCATCGACCGTGTGATCCTGCCGGGTGGCGAAAGCACCACACAGGGCAAGCTTTTGCGGTCGACCGGCCTGTTTGATCCGATCGCGTCGCATATTGCCGCGGGCAAGCCGGTGTTCGGCACTTGCGCCGGTATGATTCTGCTGGCACGACAGTTGGAAAATGATCCGAACGTCTACTTCGGTGTGCTTGACGCCGTCGTGCGCCGTAACGCCTACGGGCGTCAGCTCGGTTCGTTCTCCACCATTGCCGACTTCGGCTCCGCTGCGGGCGGCGATGCCGTTGTGATCGCGCCGGGCGAGCACGTTCCCCAAGAAGGCGTCTCGTCCGATGTTGTGCTGAAGGATTTTCCGCTGGTGTTCATCCGTGGGCCGTTTGTGGCCGAGGTCGGTTCGTCCGCGACGGTCGAGACCGAGGTGAACGGTAATGTGGTTGGCCTGCGTCAAGGCAATATCCTTGCCACGGCCTTCCATCCCGAACTCACCGACGATACCCGCGTTCACGAGCTGTTCCTCGCTCTGTGATGCTCTGACGATTCGCACGGTCTTGATGGTCCGCGGATATGGTTCGACCACGTCGGAAGACTCCTCTGATCGTGGTGGTCTGTGGGCTTTCGAGTGTTTTGCGCGGCGGACTGACTGGACTTGGTGTGTTGGGTGCTTGGACGCAAGTCGTTTTGTGCGGGCTTGGCGTGGTGTTGGTGGGATTGGGCCGATGTGGTGCCGCTCAAATACGACTGGAGCATGTATTCCACGGTGGTGCTGCCGAGTGTGCTGCTGTTGAGTGCGTCCGATACGCAGCGGCTTGCCGACTTTGTGGCTTCCGGTGGTCGGGTGGTCATCGGTTATGCCACGGGTCTGCTTGATGAGCATTTCCACACTTGGCTCGGCGGATATCCGGGTGCCGGTAATGGTTTGCTTCGCAAGATGCTTGGCGTTCGCGGCGAAGAATTCAATATTCTTGGACGCGAGGCGGAAGGCGAGCCCTTCGAAATCGAGCTGGGTGGCGGTATGGAAGGTGCCGTGACCCGCCTGTGGCAGAACGACGTGAATGTGGAAGGCCCCGACACGGAAGTGCTTGCCACTTATTCGGGAAAGGCCGCAGATGAGTGGGAGCTGGACGGCTCGGCCGCCATCACCCGTAATCCATACGGCTCCGGTGCCCGGGTGACTCAGGAGCTCATCGATTCCGGTGTGCCGTTCGATGGCATTGTGGCGTTCAACGATCAACTGGCGTTGGGGGCCTTGTTTACTTTGGCCGCCAACAATATCGGCGTGCCCGACCAAGTGCAAGTGATCGGTTTTGACAATATTGAGGAAGCCGCGTATTTCCAGCCGCCGCTGACTACCATGGATTCCTGCCTTGATTGGATCGCGCCTACCGCGTTCAATCGCATCGTGGACCGTATTGGCGGGCGTCATCTTGAACCGGAACGGATTACTACCCAGTCGCGTGTTATCGCCCGTGCCACCACTCGCGCCATCCCCTGCGACACCGCTCACGCCACTGCCAACGCGTAGAAGCGGCCGGAATTGGGTTAAGCTGTAACGCAGCACTTCCAGACGTGAAAGGACGCGAACCCATGGCCGCTTTCCATACTCCGATGATTACTCTGAACGACGGTAACCTGATTCCCCAGATCGGTCTCGGAGTCCTGCGTATTGATGACGAGGGCGTGACTCCCGTGGTGGAAGGTGCGCTTGAAGCGGGGTACCGTCATATCGACGGTGCCGCCGGGTATAACAATGAGGCTGGTGTGGGCCGTGCGCTGAAGAATATGAGCTTTACGCAGGGTGAGAATCGCAAGAATCTGTGGGTCACCACCAAATTGCGTGATTCCGAACAGGGGTATGACTCCGCCCGTAGGGCCTTCGACCGCCAGCTCGGCCTCCTGCAGCTCGATTACGTCGATATGTACATGCTGCATTGGCCCACCCCGTTCGACTGGCGTAGCGGCGAAACGTGGAAGGCCTTCGTCGAGTTTCGCGCCGAGGGCCGTGTGAAGACGCTTGGTGTGTGCAACTTCCTTCCGGAGCATCTTGACCGACTCCATGATGAGACCGGCGAATACCCGGCGGTCAACCAGATTGAACTGCATCCCACTTGGCAGCAGCGCGAGGTGGTCGCGTACTGCAAGGAGCACGGCATTGCCGTCGAAGCGTATTCGCCGATGGCCCGTGGCGCCGATTTGAACGCGGGGGACGGTGTGATTGAGCGCATTGCCGAGGCGCATGGCGTCAC
The DNA here is from genome assembly GCA_963590945.1 of Dysosmobacter segnis. Lineage (GTDB taxonomy): Bacteria > Actinomycetota > Actinomycetes > Actinomycetales > Bifidobacteriaceae > Bifidobacterium. The sequence continues at coordinate 4,640 of CAVAQZ010000015.1, read as the reverse complement.
TCCCGCGCAGGTTATTCTGCGTTGGCATATTGAAAACGGTACGATTATCATTCCCAAGTCGGTCCATGCGGACAGGCAGAGGCAGAATCTCGATCTGTTTGGTTTTGTGCTCGATCCGTCCGAGCATGCCGCGATTGATGAGCTGGATGGTCCGACCCGCGCCGGTCACGATCCGCTCACTTTCACGTACGCCTGATTCGAGCCAACGAATATCACCAGCAAAGGATTCCCTATGTCGCGCCGCCGCAGATCGTCCCGTTTTCGCAAGAAACGTTTCAATGCGAATGGTCCGATTGAACGTTTGCTGAGCCTGCTGGTGGTTGCGGCGGTCGTTGGCGTTTCCCTTGGCTGGTTCGTGCCGAAGGTCAGCCCGACCGTTGGCGAGATCACGGGTGAGTACACGGCGACCGGTACGGCTGCGGAAACGTTGGAAACCCTCGCGATTGACGACCAGCCCAGCAAAGACGGTTATGACCGTGATTTGTTCGGTTATCGGCAGACCGACGAGGACGGCAATGGCTGCGACGTTCGTGAGGACGTTCTTGCCCGTGATCTGACGGATGTGCAATACAAGGGCGCGTCTGACTGCAGGGTTGAATCGGGCGTGTTGAATGATCCGTATACCGGCCAGACGATTTATTTTCAGCGTGGACGGGATACGTCGAGCGCGGTGCAGATCGACCATGTTGTGGCTCTTGAGAACGCTTGGCAGTCGGGCGCGAGCCAATGGGATCAGGCGAAGCGTTACCAGTATGGCAACGACATGTATAACCTTCTGGCCGTTGATGGGCCTGCGAACCAGTCGAAGGGTTCGGCGTCGGCCGCGTATTGGCTGCCGACGAACGGTGATTACCGTTGCGAATACGTGGCCCGTCAGATTGGCGTGAAAGACAAATATGGTTTGACTGTGACCACGCAGGAGAAGCGTGCGATGCTTTCGGTGCTGCACAATTGCCCGGCGCAGGCCATTCCTGAGAGCTGACTTAGATACGGGAATCCTCCGGCTTTAGTCATGGGGGAGAAGACAAGTTCGCGCAGGGACCATATGCGTGAACAATAGCGAGTTTTCCATGATTCGTTCGCTGAGAAGGTCCCCCTTCTCAAGGTGAGGTAATTTACGGGGGAGACAGGGTGACATGGCAACCCCTTTGTCGGGGTAAACGGTAATATAGCCTATGAAGGATTACGCGTTTCTCACTAATGGGGGCATTTTGCTTCAGCGTGGGAATGAGAGGGAACATGACTATATCGGACGTGCTGAAGGCCATCAAGAAGCACTGGATTGTAGAGCTCGTACTTTTTTGCGTGGTGATGGGTGCGGTCGCAGGTGAGACGTTCACCACTACGCCGGTGTATACAACAAGTTCCAAGATTCTTGCGCAATACAATTACGTCTCATCCGATGGGAACGTGACCGGTACGATGCAGCAGTCTTCGAACAACACGTCTTCCCCGACGAAATTGTATCCTGATCTTGCGCAGTCTGATAAAGTCTTGCAGGCCGTCGTAGACAATCTGGGCCTTCATACTACAGCGTCGGCATTGCGCTACAACGTTAGTGCATCGGTTGATACTTCGTCTTCCATTGTATATCTTTATGCCACGGATGCTGATCCGAAGCAGACTGTGGACATAGTCAATGAGCTGGCCAGGCAGCTGAAAAATCAAGCGGATTCGATGGCGGAATCCGGTACGAGCGTCACGTTTACCGTTATCCAGGCAGCGGAGGAACCTACCGTCGCAGTGTCTCCCAATGTCAAGGCGAATCTTGCCATAGGCTTTGCCGCGGCTGTTATCATTGCGATACTTGGCGCTCTGATTTGTGAGATGTCTTCCAAGGACGTCAACGATGCCGAAACGGTGCAATCCATTGTTCGTGATCCCATTCTTGCTTCCATGCCGAAAACGCATGATGCTTCCAAGGGTGTTCCTGAAGTCATTAACAAGCCTCGTGGCCGTGCCGCTGAGGAGATTCGTCGACTAATTGCGAACGTCTCTTTTGTCGCGCCTAAGGACCTGAGCCAACGAAACGTCATCATCGTGACCTCTTCCAATCCTCGTGAGGGTAAGACGACGATGTCCGTGAATATGGCCGCTGCGTTTGCGGAAAAAGGGAAGAGCGTGTTGCTCATCGATGCTGATGTTCGGCATCCGTCTGTGGCTGGCATGCTTGGTTTGAACAGTGGCATTGGCCTGTCTTCGCTTTTGGAAGGGGATGTGTCCGCCAGCGAGGCCATTCAGCCGTATTGGAAGCCGTATCTGCACATTCTCCCCGCAGAGGAGCAGAAGACTCCGTCTGGCGTCATACTGGGATCTGATGCCATGCGTCAGCTGATCAGTCAGGCCTCCGAGCGTTACGATTACGTCATTGTCGATACCGCACCTATGACGGTGTCCAATGATGCCGCTGTTTTCGCCAAGCAGGGAGGCGTGCTGTTGTTGGTCGTGGGCCAAGGCGTTGCCCGGAAGTCCGCACTGCGCGAAGTGGTGAGGGAATTCCGTATGTCTCGAACCACCGTTCGTGGCGTGGTGCTGAACATGGTTCCTGTAGACAAGGGCAGCCGTTCCAGCTACTACTATTACGAAGACCGTGGAGATGGTTCCTCTTCCGAGAAGAGCGATAAGTCGCGTGTCATGCGTTCCCAGAAGTGAGCGCTGACTTATTGGTTGGCTTGTTTTGAGATAGCAAGAGGATCCGATGGTAGTGGTGAAATTGTGGTATCGGTTTACCGGTGTGCTGTTGAAGGCCTTGTACAAGGTTATCTACGGCAAATCCATCCGGTGGGGCAAGTCATTGCATTTCCGTAGGGGATTGCAGCTGACGGCTGAGATGGGTGGCACCATAACCATCGGAGACAATGTCTTCTTCAATAATGATTGCGCGGTGCATGCCATAGAAGAGATTCGAATCGGCAGTGAGACGATTTTCGGTGAAAACGTGCGTGTGTACGACCACAACCATCGTTTCGCCGACTCGGAGGAGACCATCAAGGGGCAGGGCTATTCCACCGCACCGGTTGTGATTGGCGAGCATTGCTGGATTGGCAGCAATGTGACGATTCTCAAGGGCGCATCCATCGGGGATAACTGCGTGATTGGGGCCGGCTGTGTGATAGCGGAAGCTATTCCCTCCAATACCGTGGTCCGTTTGCGTCAACAGTTGGTCAAGGAAGAGGTTCGCCATGGCTGAGAACACTCCGCTTCGGGTGCTGGTGCTCGATACCGTGATGGATCGCGGTGGTGCCGAGACCATGATGATGAACTATCTTCGTCATTTTGACCGTAGCAAGGTCACCTACGATTTTTTGGTGAACCGTGACTATCGCGCGGCCTATGAAGATGAGATCGAGGCGCTTGGTGGGCGCATTTACCGCATGTGCCCGATGTATCCGCAGTATTTCGCGCGGTACAAGCGTGAGTTCCATGCATTCCTCAAGCAGCATCCTGAATATCGGATCATTCATTCGAATCTTGAGGAACGCAGCTACTTCCCTTTGCGTGTGGCGGCTGAGCAGGGTATTCCGGTTCGCATTGCGCACGCGCATAATCGTCCGGTCGGATTCAATCTGAAATCCATTTTCCGTGAGTATTTCCGTATGCGTTTGCCGAAATACGTGACCCACATGTTCGCCTGCGGCACTGAGGCGGGGGATTGGCTGTTCGGCGAGAACAATCGTGGCAGAGTGATTCAGCAGCGCAATGCCATCGACACGTCGGCCTATCGGTATGATCCCGCCATTGCCAAGCAGGTACGTGAGGAATTCGGCATCACCGATCCGAACACTTTCGTGCTCGGTCATGTGGGGCGTTTCTTCCCGCAAAAAAATCATGTGTTTTTGATTGACGTCTTTGTGCAGGTGCATAAGCGGCATCCGAACAGCATGCTGTGGCTTGTGGGCGGCGGTGAGCTGAACGACGAGCTGAAGAACCAGATCAAAGCCAAGGTGAATGAGCTCGACTTGACCGATGCCGTGAAGTTCCTTGGAGTGCGTTCCGATGTGAACCGACTGATGCAGGGCATGGATTCCTTTGTTCTGCCGAGTCTGTATGAGGGTTTGCCTGTGACCATGATTGAGGCGCAATCCTCCGGATTGCCCTGCACCATTTCCGACCGTGTACCCAAGCAGTGTGATGTGACAGGCAACGTGCAGGTCCTTGGCTTGGACGATGCGCCTTCGCAATGGGCCAAGAAGATATTGAACCAGTATTCCGCGCATAACAGGTCGGAACGTGCCAACGGTGCTGACATTGTGGCTGATGCGGGTTTCGACATCAAAGCCAATGCGGAGTGGCTGCAGAAGTTTTCCGTGGACGCATTGACCGAATCCACGCGTATTTGAGGTGTTCGTTTCATGGGCAATGAGCTTGAACTTGAGAACAAAGTTGGCTGGTGGGAGAACCGAAACAAAAACGCGACGCTTCTGCTTACTTTCGCCGTAATGGTAATAGCCAAGCTGATAACTCTGATGCTTCCGGCAAAATACTTCTACGACAATAGACGTATTTTAGGCATGGCCATCGGTGATAGGAACGTAAAGGCGTGGGGCGGTACCTATGTCGTTGCTGCCAACTTCTTCAAATCCATTAATATCTTTGGTTTTACCACAATAAATCAGTGGAGCACCTTCCTCGGCCTCGTA
>CAVAQZ010000014.1:7766-41380 GCA_963590945.1 Dysosmobacter segnis | reverse complement strand
CGCAGCCTAGACCTGTATCCTATTTAACAGCGTCCAACAATCGGGGCGCAGTTCATTCTCCATGGATGGGACCATCTTGTTCTTACGGGGGGCTTGTGAGCGCGGATTGTGGTGTCTGTGTTTGCCGATAGTCTTAAGAATGGCAAATTTCGTGAGTTTTCGGGCGAGAAAGGCTTTTCATGACTGGCGAAAACATTGGTGACAATCCACGTAGAGTTCTTCTCAAGCTTTCAGGTGAGGCATTTGGCGGGGGTAAAGTCGGTATCGACACCGCCGTGATCCGCCGGATCGCGGGAGAGATCGTCCCTGCAGTGAAGCAGGGTGTGCAGGTGGCCATCGTTGTCGGCGGCGGCAACTTCTTCAGAGGAGCGGAGCTCCAGCAGGCCGGAATTGACCGTTCCCGTGGTGATTACATGGGTATGCTCGGCACAGTGATGAATTGCTTGGCGCTGCAGGACTTTCTCGAGCAGGAAGGACAGGCCACCCGAGTGCAGACCGCCATCACGATGGGGCAGGTGGCGGAGCCGTATATTCCGCTCAAGGCCATTCGCCATCTCGAGAAGGGCCGAGTCGTGATCTTCGGAGCCGGAGCCGGTATGCCGTATTTCTCCACTGATACGGTGTCGATTCAGCGCTCTTTGGAAATTCACTGCGATGAGGTCCTCATGGGCAAGAACGGCGTTGACGGCGTATACACCGCCGATCCGCGCAAGGACGAGAACGCCAAGCGTTTCGTCACGCTGAGCTACAACCGCGCTCTTGTCGACAACCTTGCGGTCATGGATGCGTCCGCGCTCTCCATGGCACGCGACAACAAGCAGCGTATCCGCGTTTTCGGACTCGAAGGCGAAGGCAATGTGACTCGCGCTCTGCTGGGAGAGGAAATCGGCACCATGGTTTCCACCGCCGAGTCCTCCATCGCAGAGTGACGACATTCAATGTCGAATATCGATAGACAACACACAACATACAAGGAGTAGAACAATGACAAACATCGTAGAGCAGGCTAAGACCCAGATGGCAAAGTCCGTGGAGTCCACCAAGGAGAACTTCTCCGGTATCCGCACCGGACGCGCGAATCCGGCTCTGCTGAACGGCATCACCGTTGACTACTATGGAGCTCCGACTCCGCTGAAGGCCGTTGCGACCATCGGTGTTCCCGAGCCGCGAACCCTGTCCGTCACCCCGTTCGACGCATCCCAGGCCAATGCCGTGGAGAAGGCTCTGCGTGATTCCGATCTGGGTGCGAGCCCGCGTCGCGACGGCAACGTCATCCGACTGACCATGCCGGAACTCACCGAGGAGCGCCGTAAGGAATACGTGAAGCTGGCCAAGGGCAAGGCCGAAGACGGTAAGGTCGCCGTCCGTAACATTCGCCGCAAGGCCAAGGAAACCTTGGACAAGGCCGTCAAGGATGGCGAAATGGGTGAGGATGAGGGCGATCGTCTGCTCAAGGAGCTTGACAAGATCACCAAGCAGACCACCGATGAGCTCGATACCCTGCTTGAAGCCAAGCAGAAGGAGATCATGGAGGTCTGATCGACTTCCGTCTCATTGGTAGATTCACAGTCCAGACGTACAGCAATACAGAAAAGAGTCCGATGGATCAGGAACAGCGTGAGAAGGAAGCGGAAGCCATCAACGCCATCAACAAGAGGACCGGCCGCAATATGCCACAGGCCATTGCCACGGCCGCGGTCCTCGTGGCGCTTATTCTGGCAAGTCTGCTGATCAGCATCGACCTATTCGTCTGCTTGGTCGTGTTGTTCATGATATTGGCTCTCTGGGAGCTGCGCGTCGATTTCGCCACCGCCGGATTGCACATCCCGGTGGTGGCCTTGTGGATCTGCTCGGCGGTGACGCTGCTGGCCACGTTCTACAGTGAACGGCATATCGTGGCCATGACGGTATGCGTGCTCGCGTCTTTGGTGATTGTGGCGATTGCCGCGAGTGCGAAGGTCACGTTCGGAAGCCGTCTGTCTTTGGCTGTGGCCAACAAGCTGTCCCACACCGATGCAGGCGCCAGGCTGGAATCATCCTTCAACCATGAGCAGGGCGAGATCAGCCATAGCCGTCTGAGCCATGTGGCGGTATCCATGTTCACCGTGCTCTACATCCCTCTGCTGGCATCCTGCATCATCATGCCGTTGACGTTCAACGAGCATCCCGTGGCTCACGCCATCATCATGGTGTTCATGCCCGCATTGAGCGACACGGGCGGTTTGTTCGCCGGCGCGTGGTTGGGCAGGCACAAGCTCAGCCCACGCATCTCGCCCAAGAAATCATGGGAAGGACTTGCCGGCTCCGTGCTTTTCGCCATGGTTGGGGCGTTTGTGGTGCTGTTTTGCACGTATGAACCTTCCATATGGACGCTTCGTTGGTGGGTTCCGGTCGTCGCCGGAATCATGATTGGCCTTGCCGGTACCTTCGGTGATTTGTGCGCATCCATGTTGAAACGAGACATTGGAATCAAGGACATGGGCCACCTGTTGAAGGGGCATGGCGGTGTTATGGATCGTGTGGATTCCATTCTGCTCTGCGCTCCTTTCGTGTGCGTGCTGCTGTGGGTAGTCGGAATGTGAGAAAGGTCGGGAACGAGGCGATGAGCGACATCGTGAGAGCTGAGAATGAGAGCCCGGAGACCGGCATCACCCCGGGCGGAACCACAGGCGCATTCCGGGACGTGCTGTCCAAGGACCATGCGCGCCGTGGCAAACCACAACTGCATTTCGCCGACATGGATGAGCGGGAGCGAGTGGCGAAAGCGAAGGATCTCGGCTTGCCGAAATTCCGTGTCAAGCAGCTCGCCAACCACTATTATGGACATTTCGATGCGAATGCCGAGGACTTTTCCGATTTTCCGTCGGCAAAACGAGCCGAGGCCGCGCAAGTGTTCTTTCCGGAACTCATTACCGAGGTGACCCGCCAGGTGGCAGATGAGGGGGCCACGATAAAGACATTGTGGCGTCTTTTCGATGGTTCCCTGATAGAGTCCGTGCTGATGCGCTATCCCTCGCGAACGACCCTGTGCATTTCAAGCCAGGTCGGTTGCGGCATGGGATGTCCGTTCTGCGCCACAGGACAATTGGGATTGACCCGCAACATGTCTGCCGGGGAGATCGTGGAACAGGTACGTGTGGCCGCCAAAGCCATGCGGGATGGCGATATCGCCGGAGGACCGGGCCGTTTGAGCAACATCGTGTTCATGGGTATGGGTGAGCCGATGGGCAATTACAAGTCCGTGCTGAGCGCTGTTCGTCAAATCAGCGCGATGCCTCCGGAAGGATTCGGCATCTCCGCCCGCAACATCACGGTTTCCACGGTCGGTGTCGTGCCTGGTATCAGAAAACTCACTGAAGAGGGCATTCCCGTCAGGCTCGCGGTCTCCCTCCACGCTCCCAGCGATGAGTTGAGGGACGAGCTTGTCCCCATGAACAAGCGATTCAACACGACGCAGGTATTGGATGCTGCCCACGACTATTACCTGGCATCCAAACGTCGTGTGAGCATTGAGTATGCTCTGATGCGTGGCATCAACGACCAGGCCGAACACGCGCGTCTCCTCGCCAAACGTCTGAATCACTATGGAGACAATTGGGCTCACGTGAACCCTATTCCGCTCAATCCGATAGAAGGATCAAAGTGGACGGCATCCAAGCCCGAGGACGAACAGCGCTTCCTGGAGATTCTGCACAACGCCGGCATCACCGCTACCCTGCGTGATACAAGGGGACAGGATATCGACGGTGCCTGCGGCCAGCTCGCGGCCAAGGAGCGTGACTAGTTTTCTGTCCGCTAATCGGACGTTACCCGAATAGGCGTAACTCGTTGCGGTTACTCTAGCATTCATTGCATGTCACCGTATACGTAAAAGGAGAACCAGCATGTCATTGGCAGTCCGAGTCATTCCATGTCTTGATGTTGACGCGGGACGAGTGGTCAAGGGCGTGCATTTCGAGAATCTACGCGATGCCGGTGATCCCGTCGAGCTGGCTGCCGAATATTACCGTCAGGGTGCCGATGAACTTACTTTTCTGGACGTGACGGCTTCAAGCTCGCATCGTCAGACCATGGTCGACGTGGTGAGCCGCACGGCAGAACAGATTTTCATTCCGCTGACCGTAGGCGGGGGAGTACGCACTCCTGAGGACGTGGACTCCTTATTGCGTTGCGGAGCCGACAAGGTTGGCGTCAACACCGCGGCCATCAACGATCCGACCCTGATCAGCCGCGTCGCGGAACGTTTCGGAAACCAGGTGCTCGTTCTTTCGGTCGACGCTCGACGCGAACAGGGAGAGCGCCACACCCAGTCCGGATTCGAAGTGACGACCATGGGGGGACGCAAGTCCACAGGCATCGACGCCATCTGGTGGGTCAAGCGTGCTCAGGAGCTTGGGGCTGGCGAAATCCTGCTTAACTCCATGGACGCTGACGGTACTCAGCAGGGTTTTGATCTGGAAATGATCAAGGCGGTGCGTAAGGAAGTGAAAATTCCGATCATCGCGTCCGGTGGTGCGGGCAAAGCCTCCGATTTTCCCCCCGCGATCGAGGCGGGTGCCGATGCGGTCCTCGCGGCATCCATTTTCCACTACGGCAAGGTCTCCATTGGAGAAGTCAAGGATGCCATCAAGGCTGCCGGATACACCGTGCGGTGAACATAACGGGCGGCAACGCCAAGCACACTCATAATCGAAGAAACGAAATATACGGATATCACATGACTTACGAAGAATTCGACAACAGCGTCACCCTCGACCCACGAATAGCCGGGCGCCTCAAGCATGACGACAAAGGTTTGGTCGCGGCCGTGATTCAACAGTTCGACACCAAGGAAGTGCTGATGGTCGGTTATATGAACGACGAAGCCATCCGTCGTACCTTGACTACCGGGCGAGTCACTTTCTGGTCGCGTTCGAGGCAGGAATACTGGCGTAAGGGAGACACATCGGGCCATGCCCAGTATGTGAAGTCCTTCGCGCTGGATTGCGATGGTGATGCGATTCTTGTTGAGGTGGATCAGGTCGGGGCCGCCTGCCATACGGGAAAGCGTTCCTGCTTTGAGGAAGGCGGACGGTTGCCGGTGGTCGTGGGCTACCGCAGCGAGGAACAGGAGGGTCAATAATGGGCGAATGCAGTGTACGGACACTCAAATGGGGCGCGACTTGGCCGACTCGCGAACAGTTCCACGAACTTGCGGACCAAGGGTATCGGGTCATTCCGATCGTTCGTCGTCTACTTGCCGATTCCCTGACTCCGGTGGGGTTCTATGAAAGACTTGCAGGCGGTCGTCCTGGAACATTCATCCTCGAATCGGCGGAATTCGGAGGAACATGGAGTCGTTACAGCTTCATCGGAGTGAATTCCATGGCCCAATTGCGTTCCGATGAAGGCAAGGCCGATTGGCTCGGCCAAGTGCCGGTGGGGGTGCCGACCGAAGGCGACGTGATGGAAGTGGCGCATGCCGCACTGAAAACGTTGAATGCGCCGCATGTGGACGGACTGCCGAACCTGACCAGCGGTCTGGTCGGTACCGTCGGATGGGATGCGATTCGTCACTGGGAACCGACTCTCCGCGCGCAGGCGCCGAATGAGACCGGACAGCCTGAAACGGTACTGGCTTTGGCGACCGACATCGCCGTGGTGGATCATGTTTCCGGTTCCGTATGGCTGATAGCCAATGCGGTGAACGTCGACGATCGCCCCACCCGAATCGACGCCGCTTATGACGAGGCCGTGGTACGGCTGAATGACATGCAGCGCAAAGCGGCCACACCGGTTGATGGCGAGGCGAGGGTCAATGTTCTCGATGAATCGGTCAGCCAGCCTGAGTTGCGCTTCCGCACGCGAAAAAGCGACTACGAGCATGCCGTCGAAGTGGCCAAACAGCACATCGTCGACGGCGACGTGTTCCAGGTCGTGATTTCGCAGCGTCTTGATATCGATTCTCCCGCGGATCCGTTTGACGTATATCGTGTATTGCGTACGCTCAATCCGAGTCCGTACATGTACTTCATGGCGCTTACCGATGCGCAGGGTCGTGATTTCAATGTGATCGGTTCCAGTCCGGAGACCCTGATCAAGGTGGACAACGGCCATGCCATGACATTCCCGATCGCAGGCTCAAGACCTCGTGGAGACACCCTCGAGGAAGACGAGCGGCTCTCCCAGGAGCTGCTTGCCGACCCGAAGGAATGCAGCGAGCACATCATGCTTGTGGATTTGTCACGCAACGATTTGAGCCGTGTCTGTCTGCCTGAGAGCGTGGAAGTCGTATCGCTGATGGATATCAAACGGTTCAGTCATATCATGCATATCTGCTCCACAGTCACGGGGCAGGTGAATCCGGATATGACGGCTTTCGACGTATTCACGTCGGCGTTCCCAGCAGGAACGTTGTCCGGAGCGCCGAAGCCGCGAGCCATCGAGATCATCGACGAGCTTGAGCCCGCCGATCGAGGCATATACGGCGGCACTGTAGGATATTTCGACTTTTCCGGAAACCTCGATATGGCAATCGCCATACGAACCGCCTTCATTCGTGACCATGAAGCGAGCGTGCAGGCTGGTGCGGGAATCGTACTTGATTCCGTGCCGGCCAGTGAGTGGCAGGAAACTCGCAACAAGGCCGAAGCCAGCGTGGAGGCGGTGCAGATCGCATCCCAGCTTCGCCAGTTGTAGAAGCGTAGAACCAGCCAATCGAGCGAAACGCTGAAAGGAAGATTATGTCTGTGCTTGATGAATTGGTCGCGGGAGCCGTAGAGGATCAGCGGATCCGCGAGAAGAACGTGCCGTTGGATGAGCTTAAACGACAAGCGACCCAAGCACCCGCCCCCATCGATGCGCGTCAATGGCTGAAAAAATCGGATGGAATTCCGATCATCGCCGAGATTAAGAGGGCATCGCCTTCCAAGGGCCATCTGAGTGATATCCCGGATCCCGCGGCATTGGCTCGCGAGTACGAGCAGGGTGGTGCCAGCGCGATTTCCGTGCTCACCGAGGGACGTCGTTTCAAAGGTTCTTTGGATGATTTCGACAGCGTGCGTGCCGCGGTGCACATTCCGGTGCTTCGTAAGGATTTCATCGTTACCGAATACCAGATTTGGGAGGCCCGCGCCCACGGAGCCGACTTGGTGCTTTTGATCGTCGCGGCTTTGGATGATGACAGGCTTGCCTCGTTGCTGAGCCTGGCGCATAGCCTCAACATGACGGTTTTGGTCGAGACGCATACCCGTGAGGAGATTCAACGCGCCATCGGCGCCGGAGCTAGGGTCATCGGCATCAACGCCAGAAACCTCAAGGATCTCAAGGTCGATGTGAACAAGTACATGGAGCTTGCGTCAGATCTGCCGGATGACGTGATTCGGGTCGCCGAATCGGGCGTGTTCGGCTCGGTCGAACTTGAGGATTATGCCCGTGCGGGAGCCGATGCGGTGCTGGTCGGTGAAGGAGTGGCCACCGCGGACAATCACAAACAAGCTGTGGAACGATTAGTAAAGGCAGGAGCAAGAGTGAAAGCATCCGAACAGACCCCGCTGGAAAGCCACGAGGGACCGTATTTCGGCCAATTCGGCGGACGTTATGTACCCGAGGCGTTGATTACCGCGCTCGATGAGCTTGAACAGGTGTATGAGCAGGCCAAGGCCGATCCTGAATTCCGCAAGGAACTCGCACGCCTGAACCAGCAGTACGTCGGCCGTCCGTCCCCTCTTACGGAAGCGCCTCGATTCGCCGAACGAATCAAGGAGAAGACCGGCCTTGACGCTCGCGTGTTTCTCAAGCGTGAGGATCTGAACCACACCGGCGCCCACAAGATCAACAACGCGCTTGGACAGGCCCTGCTCGTCAAGCGGATGGGCAAGACCCGCGTGATCGCCGAGACCGGTGCGGGACAGCATGGCGTTGCGACCGCGACCGTCTGCGCGATGCTCGGCCTTAAGTGCCGTATCTATATGGGTCAGATCGATGCCCGCCGCCAGGCGCTCAACGTGGCTCGTATGCGCATGCTCGGTGCTGAAGTGGTAGAGGTGACCTTGGGGGACCGCATTCTGAAGGACGCCATCAACGAGGCGCTGAGGGACTGGGTCACCAACGTCAAGGACACCCACTACCTGCTTGGCACCGTGGCAGGACCGCATCCGTTCCCGAGCATGGTGCGCGACTTCCAGAAGATCATCGGCGAGGAGGCCAAGCAGCAGCTTCAGGACTGGTACGGAATCGACCATCCGGACGCCATCTGTGCCTGCGTCGGAGGTGGTTCCAATGCAATTGGCATCATGAACGCCTTCCTGGATGACGACCGCGTGAATCTCTATGGCTATGAGGCAGGCGGCAATGGCCCCGAATCCGGGCGCCACGCCATTCGTTTCGCACCGGGTACCGGAGAACTGGGAATGTTCCAAGGCGCCAAGAGCTACCTTCTGGAGAATTCGGAAGGACAGACGCTCGACACCTATTCCATCTCCGCCGGCTTGGATTACGCATCCGTTGGACCAGAGCACGCATGGCTCAAGGAAATCGGCCGCGTCAACTACTCGTGGGCCACTGACGACGAAGCGATGAGCGCGTTCAAGGACCTGTGCGAGACCGAAGGCATCATCCCCGCGATCGAAAGCTCCCATGCCGTGGCCGGTGCCTATAAGGCCGCCGCCGATCTGAAGGCAAAGGGCTATGAGCATCCCGTCATGATCGTCAATATCTCCGGCCGTGGAGACAAGGACATGAACACCGCGGGCAAGTGGTTCGGCTATCTGACGGATGAGCAGGCCAAGGCGCTTGAAGCCAATGGCGCGCAGGGCAACAACGCGGACGGCGAGTGAGAGAAGGAACAACCATCATGACGAATGCAACAGCAACAACGCCGTCCGGACAGCCGCTCGGCATCAGCCACAAGCCAAGCCCGACCGAAGCCCTGTTCGAGGAATTCAAGGCGGACGACAAACCGGCGTTCATAGGGTATCTGCCCTACGGCTTCCCTGATCCGGATTATTCGCTCAAAGCCTTCCGGACCATGGTCGAGCATGGCGTTGACGTAGTGGAGATCGGACTTCCGTACTCCGACCCGGTGATGGATGGTTCGACCATTCAGGCCGCATCCCAGATCGCGATCGACGCCGGCGAGAAGATCGCCGGCGTGTTCAAGGCTGTGGAAACCGTGGCCAATGCGGGGGGAGTGCCTCTGGTTATGAGCTATTGGAACCTCATCTTCCATTACGGGGTCGAGCAATTCGCGCGTGACTTTGAAAACGCCGGCGGCGCCGGTCTGATTACCCCTGATCTGATTCCGGACGAGGCCGGAGAATGGATCGAAGCTTCGGACCGTCATGGATTGGACCGTGTCTTCCTGGTGTCTCCGGATTCCAAGGAGCATCGACTGAAGGTGGTCGCCGACAATGCCCGCGGTTTCGTCTATGCGGCGGCTCGAATGGGCGTGACCGGCGAACGTTCCTCATTCGACGCTTCGCCCGAAGGACTGGTTGCCCGTACGCGTCAGGCCGGGGCCAAGAACGTATGCGTCGGCATCGGTGTTTCCAATGCCGAACAGGCGGCCGGAATCGGAGCATACGCGGACGGCGTCATCGTCGGTTCCGCGTTGGTGAAGACCATGCTTGACGAGTCCGGAATCCGCCCCATCGATGAATCCGAAGGCCTTAAGGCTCTGGCCGCCAAGGTTGAGGAACTCGCCGAAGGCATTCACAACGCCCGAGTCTGAAGTCCGATCCATTTCAAGATCCTGGTGGTCCGCGTCGGCATATCGGCTGCGCGGACTACCATCAAGGAACCATGACACTTGCATCTATTCCGTCACCGACGATTTCGCAATTCTCCATCGGACCGGTGACCATTCACATCTATGCCTTATGCATCCTTCTCGGCATCGTATTGGCGGTGTGGATCACCACAGGACGCTGGAAGAAGTGCGGCGGAAATTTCGACCAGATTCTCGATATCACCTTGGTCTCCGTACCGTGCGGAATCGTCGGAGCCAGGCTTTACCACATCATCACCACTCCGGAGCGGTTCTTTGGCGAGAACGGCGACTGGACCGAGATGTTTCGCATTTGGAACGGAGGCCTCGGAATATGGGGTGGCGTGGCACTTGGCGCATTGGGAGCATGGGCGTGGTGCAGGCATAAGCACTATCCGATGGCGTTGCTTGCCGACGCCATCGCGCCGGGCCTTCTGGTCGCTCAAGCGGTCGGACGCCTTGGCAACTGGTTCAACCAAGAACTGTATGGGGCTCCCACAACCCTTCCATGGGGACTGAAACTCAATACCGAGGGGAGCGCCATCGGACAGAGCGAAAGCTGCTATGACGGGGCCACCTGTCCGAGCGGTACGCTTTTCCACCCGACGTTCCTGTATGAGATGATCTGGAACCTCATCGGAGCCGCGCTGATCGTATGGATCGGTTCCAAGGTGATGAACAAACTCAAAGCGGGTTCCTTGTTCGCCATGTACATCATGTGGTATACGGCAGGACGAACCTGGATCGAGTGCCTGCGCATCGATTACGCGCATGAGTTCCTTGGAGTGCGCATCAACGTATGGGTTTCCCTCGTGGTGTTTGTGCTCGGCGCCGTGGCTTTCATCATCGTTCAGCAAATGGGCAAGCCAACGTATCTGCTAGCCGAGAAGATGAGCGCCGTCACTCAGATCGAACGACTCATCGAGGACGGAAAGCTCCAGAACGACGCACAGCCCAAGCCGAAGGCCGATGTCGCGCCGAAGCCAACCGTGAATGAATTCGCGAACAATGACGCGAAAAACGTTCCACATGCCGATAACCACCCCAGCACCAATTAGTTCAAGTCGATTACCTTCCATAGAATGAGAGCCATGACTATTCAAATCGCACCCAGCATCCTGTCCGCCGATTTCTGCAACCTGGAACGTGACCTCAAGGCCATCGCCAACGCGGATCTCGTTCATGTGGACGTGATGGATCATCATTTCGTTCCGAATCTGACGCTTGGCGAGCCGATCGTGGCACGTATCTGCCAGGTGACCGATCTGCCGGTCGACGTGCATCTGATGATTGAGGATCCGGATCGTTGGGCGCCGGAATACGCCAAGCTGGGAGCCGCATCCGTCAGCTTCCACATGGGAGCCACCCATGCCCCCGTGCGTCTGGCGCGCCAGCTGCGTGAAATGGGTTGCAAGGCATGTTTCGCCGTGCGCCCCGCCGAACCTGTTGAGCCGATCTTCGACATTCTCGACGAATTCGACATGATCCTGATCATGACCGTCGAGCCGGGCTTCGGAGGCCAGAAGTTCCTCGATAACCAGATGGCCAAGGTTCGCCGTTTGCGTGACGAGATCACCCGCCGTGGATTGAAGACCAAGATTCAGGTGGACGGTGGCGTCAGCCCGAAGACCGCGCACATCGTGGCCGAGGCCGGAGCGGACGTCCTCGTTGCCGGTTCCGCCGTGTACGGCGCCGAAAGCCCCGCAGAGGCCATCGATTCCATCCGAGACAAGGCCGAGGCCGCTTTCAAGGCCTGAATCCGCGAATACCATAAGGATCGATACGAAAATGAAGACTTTTGAATCCCTGTTCGAAGAGCTGAGTGAAAAGGCCGCGACCAAGCAGGAAGGTTCCCTTACCGTCGACGAGCTCAACAAAGGTACGCACTTCATCGGTAAGAAGATCGTCGAAGAGGCTGGCGAGACATGGATCGCAGCCGAGTATGAAGGCGCCGATCGTACCGCGGAAGAGATGAGCCAGCTCATCTACCATCTCCAGGTCATGATGATCGATCGCGGCATCACGCTTGAGGACATCTACAAGAACCTGTGAAAACCTGGGCCATGCCGCTTGAGGCGTGGCCTTTTTTGGAGGAACAATGCTGAGAATCGCTGTGCCCAACAAGGGCATGTTGTCTGAACCCGCTTGGAACCTGCTGTCGGAGGCGGGTTATCGGCTACGTAGCAATCCCCGCCAGCTGGTGGTCGAGGATACCGACAACGACGTGGAACTGTTCTACCTTCGTCCGCTTGACATCGCGGTCTATGTGGGGCGTGGAACCATCGACGTCGGCATCACGGGCCATGATTTGCTGCTCAACTCTGGTACCGAGGCCGAAGAGCATATGGAATTGGGCTTCGGCGCGTCGACGTTCCGTTTCGCGGCGCCGAACGATTCCGAGATCCGCAATCTCGAAGACATTGAAGGCAAACGCGTGGCCACGAGTTTCGACAAACTCGTGCATGACTATCTGACCGAACACGGCATCAACGCCGAGACGGTGCATCTGGATGGTGCCGTGGAATCCTCCGTTCAGCTTGGCGTCGCCGATCTGATCGCGGATGTGGTTTCCACCGGAACGACCTTGCGTAATGCCGGTCTGCGCATTTTCGCGGAACCGCTGCTGCATTCCCAGGCTGTGCTTATTCGTTCTCCGCGCCTCCATTCGGACGATGACAGGCTTACGATTCTGAGTCGTCGTCTTCAAGGAGTGCTCACCGCTCAGAGCAATGTGCTCATGGACTACGACATTCCGGTCGAACGGGTATCCGCCGCGGTGGCGATTACTCCGGGATTCGAAAGCCCGACCATTTCACCGTTGCATGACAAGCAGTGGGCTGCCGTGCGCGTAGTCGTGCCCAAGGCCAAAGTCAATCAACTGATGGATCAGTTGTACGGAATTGGTGCCCGTGGCATTCTGGTTACCGCGTTGCAAGCGTCGAGAATGTAATATTGCCCAGAGATATGAGCAAGTTTATTATCAGAAAACAGTACAGTCCGGAACCGCGGGATATTTATTTCACGGTTCCGAACGTCATCAGCATGCTGAGGATTCTCTCCATTCCTTTCGTTGCGGTGCTTGTCTCGCGGCATGAAATGATCGCGGCGTTGGCGGTTCTCGCATTGTCCGCGATATCGGATGGGCTGGACGGATTGATTGCGCGTTCGTTCAACCAGGTGAGCAAAATCGGACAGATTCTCGATCCCATCGCCGACCGACTGCTGATTTTCTTCAGTATCCTTGCATTGGGTGTCGCACAGATAATCCCGTGGTGGATGCTGATCGTTATCGGCCTGCGCGATTTGACCATGGCGATTCTCATACTTGTTCTGGCGCAACATGACTACGGTCCGCTGCCGGTTCACTTTGTCGGCAAAGCCGCGACCGCGATGTTGTTGATCGCCATTGTCTCGTTGATTTTCGCCGATATCTGGACGATTTCCGCCACCGACATCCTGCACCTGTGCGGACTCGCCGCCGGCATATGGGGCGTGGTGCTGTACTGGATCGCAGGATACATCTACATTCGTCAGGGAGTTCAACTCCTGAAAAACGATGTGGATTGCAAGGATGGCAAGGAAGCCGCATATGACGCGTGATGGTTCCGCATACACGTCGTTCCCGGTCTCTCCGGAGAACACGCCGACGAAGCATCGCGCCATTTTTTCCGCTTCCTTCGCGGGACTGGCATCACATCATGTTCAATCCGAACATGTTGTGATGCCAGCCCGCAGAAGGCACCTTGAAGACGATTCCCTCCGGCTGATCGACGACCTGACGAATCGTCCGATGGATGTGCTGTACACGGATTCGAGACTTACCATCAAACCAACGTCGCCCCTGACTCTCTGGGCCACGAGAATTCTGGTGTTTCTTATCTGCATCGCCGTGGGAGTGTCCGGAAGCGTGTTCGTGCGGCAGTTAAGCTCCGACCCGCGAAAGGAAGTGCGCCGTCAGCTAGCGGGCCAATTGACGGAACAAACCCAGAATGCGGACGAACTCAACAAGGAGGTCACATCGCTCCGTTCCGAAGTGGAGAAGGAGTCGAAAGCCGTTTCAAGCTGGTCATTGAACCAAACCATCCAGGATGACGAAATGGCCAACGGCGTTCTTCCGGTTGAAGGCGAGGGCATCACGCTGACCATAGCCAACCCGATGTCCGTGAGCGGAGACAATGCCGATTCTTCGTTGGCGAGGGAGAGCGGTAGCCAGGTTCGAGTGGTCACTGATTCGGATCTGCAGACATTGGTGTCTTTGTTGTGGCAAGCCGGCGCTGAAGCCATGGCCATCAACGGGTATCGTCTTGGCGTGCAGACGTCGATCAGAACGGCCGGCTCCACGATTCTCATAGGCGTCAATTCCGTGCAAAGCCCATATAAGATCGAGGCGATCGGCGATTCCGGCAATCTTGCCGACGCAGTGAGCAAGAAATCGCAACGGCAGTTGTACGACGATTTCAAAGAGGCCGGCATCTATCCGCAGGTAAGCAAGAACAAATCTATTACACTTGAAGCGGCGGCGGTGGGCGAAGTCACTTACGCGAGAAGGAGCGAGTAATGGCAGCGGTTTTGGGAATCATCATCGGTGTGGTCATCGGCGTCTTCGTGCGTCCTGATATTCCCATCGAACTTCAGCCGTACCTGCCGATCATGGTGTTGGCGGCTCTGGACGCGTTGCTGGGTGCGGCACGAGCCTATTTCCAGCGCAGCTTCTCCGATAAGGTTTTCGTCATATCCTTCTTCTCTAATGTGATTACGGCCACATTGCTGGTGTTCCTTGGCAATCAGCTCGGTGTCGGCTCTCAGCTGCAGACGGCTGTGATAGTCGTGCTTGGCATACGTATCTTCACCAATGTGTCGTCCATCCGACGGTTCATCTTCCGGGGATGATGCCTTATGCCTGGAAAACGCGATGACAAGGATGTGCTCTCGAAGATCCATGACCAAAGGGTCAAGGATCAGGACAACGACAGCATGCAGACCGGTTCGTTCCCCGTGGTCCGCCGCAAACCGAAACGCATTTCACTGAACGCCAGATCCACCAGGGCCCGACTGTATTCCAGCGTGCTTGTGACCCTGCTGTGCGCATTGCTCGGCTTCGGATACGCCATTCAGCTGAGCAACACGACCTCCACATATGAAACGATGAGCGAGGATGAGCTGACCAAGCTCATCAGCGAGACCAGCACGCAGGTGCAGAAGCTTGAAGAACGCAAAAGCGAATTGACCAGCCAGCTGAATTCGCTGAAGGACACGGCCGATAAGAATGAAAAGGCCGCGGAGATCGCGCAGCAGAACGCCGAGTCGAACGGTATTCTCTCCGGGCGCCTTCCGGCTTCCGGCGAAGGTGTGGTCATCCGCATAACCCAGGGATCGAAACAGGACATCGACGCGGCGATCCTGTTTACGTTGCTCGAGGAGTTGCGCAACAGCGGTGCGGAAGTCATCGAAATCAATTCGGTACGCGTCATCACCAGCACCTACATCAGTGACACCTCCAGCGGACTCGACTGTGACGGTACCACGTTGACTGCGCCATTCGTCATCAAGGCGATCGGCAGCTCCGACAATCTGCAGAATGCGGTCAACCTCGCAGGCGGTGTAGGTTCCAGATTGAAAGTCAAGTACGGGGCCACGGTGAAGGTCGAAACGTCGGACAACGTGGAAGTCACCGCAACGCGTGAAGCGCCCCAGTACACGTATGCGCATGTCGTCGAATGACGATCGATTTCGTCCGAAACGCATGGACGCGTGGCCTTGGGCTGGTAGTGCGTCCGTTTCCCAGCGAGTCGATGTCGGCACTCGTATTTATCTTGTTCATCGTTGATATGTAGTCCAGGCCTGCACATTGGTAACGCGGACCCCGATAGCAAAGGACAACCCATGGCTGAACAGACCATCTCCATAACTCTCGACGGCGAAGTGAAGGAGGTGGCAGCAGACCAGACCGGCGTCCAGCTCTTCGCGCAAGACAAGAACATCATCGCCGTGCGGCTCAACGGCGAACCCCGCGATCTCTACACAGAGCTTCACGATGGCGATGTCGTGGAACCCATCGCGCTCGACAGCGAGGATGGCGTGGCCATCATGCGCCATTCCGCGACCCACGTGATGGCCCAGGCCGTGCAGGAGATTCGTCCGGATGCCAAGCTCGGCGTAGGCCCGGTCATCAAAGACGGCTTCTACTACGATTTCGACGTCGAGACTCCGTTCACCCCGGATGATCTCAAGGACATCGAGAAGCGCATGCAGCGTATCATCAAGTCCTCCCAGTCCTTCCGCCGTCGTGTGGTGAGCGAGGAGGAGGCACTCGCCGAGGAAGCCGACCAGCCGTACAAGCTGGAGCTCATCAAAGACAAGGAAGCGCATCTTGATCCGGAGGCCGCCACCGAAATCAGCGGCAAGGAACTGAGCTTCTACGACAACGTCGACCGCGACGGCAACGTGGTCTGGAAGGACCTGTGCCGTGGGCCGCACCTGCCGAACACCCGTTACATCAAAGCTTTCAAGATCGAGCGTTCCGCCGCCGCGTACTGGCGTGGCAGCGAGGCCAACCCGATGCTCCAGCGCATCTACGGCGCGGCTTTCGCGACCAAAGAGGATCTGAAGGCATACCAGACCCGTCTCGAGGAGGCCGCCAAACGCGATCACCGCAAGCTCGGCGCGGAGATGGACCTTTTCTCCTTCCCGGATGAGATCGGTCCGGGGCTCTCCGTCTTCCATCCGAAGGGCGCCGCCGTTATCAACGCCATGGAAGACTACTCCCGTGAGATGCACCGCAAGCACCACTACAGCTTCGTGCAGACCCCGCACATCACCAAGGGCGGTCTGTATGAGACCTCCGGCCATCTGCATTGGTACAAGGATGGCATGTACCCGGCGATGCGTCTGGATGAGGAGAAGGACGAGAACGGCAATGTCGTCAAGCAGGGCTTCGACTACTACCTCAAGCCGATGAACTGCCCGATGCACAACCTGATCTTCAGGTCTCGCCAGCGCTCCTACCGTGAACTGCCGCTGCGTCTGTTCGAGTTCGGTACCGTGTACCGTTACGAGAAATCCGGCGAGGTCCACGGACTTACCCGCGTTCGTGGATTGACTCAGGACGATTCCCACATCTACTGCACCCGCGAGCAGATGAGGGACGAGTTGAAGAACCTGCTGACCTTCGTACTGGGTCTGCTCAAGGACTTCGGCCTCGATGACTTCTACCTGGAGCTCTCCACCAAGGACCCGCACAAGTACGTCGGCTCCGACGAAATCTGGGAGGAAGCCACCAACACACTGGCCGAGGTGGCCAAGGAATCCGGTCTCGACCTTGTCGACGATCCGTGCGGCGCGGCCTTCTACGGTCCGAAGATTTCCGTGCAGGCACGCGATGCCATCGGACGTACCTGGCAGGTTTCCACCATTCAGCTTGACTTCAACCTTCCGGAGCGTTTCAAGCTTGAATACATCGCGGCGGACGGAACCCATCAGCGTCCGGTGATGATCCACCGCGCCCTGTTCGGCTCCATCGAGCGTTTCTTCGCGGTTCTGCTTGAGCACTATGCGGGAGCGTTCCCGGCATGGCTCGCCCCCGTGCAGGTGCTCGGCGTGCCGGTTGCGGACGAGTTCGCGCCGCATCTCCAGCGTTTCATCGCCAGCTTGGAGGAAGAGACCGTCCGTTGTGAGATCGACATGTCCGATGACCGTTTCGGCAAGAAGATCCGCAATGCGTCCAAGTCCAAGGTGCCGTTCATCCTCATCGTCGGTGAGGAAGACATGAACAACAATGCAGTGAGCTTCCGTTTCCGCGACGGCAGCCAGCTCAACGGCGTGCCGGTGGATGACGCCAAGGCCCAGATCATGACCGTGCTGCGTAAGCGCGTGCAGGTCAACAGCGCCGATGATTTCAAGGCGGCCATTGCCGACTGACCGGCGCTGACGGCGTAGGAGTGGAAAAGAGCGGCATACGAACGTGGAAGTTGTTCGTATGCCGCTCTTTTCCATGTATCGCGTATATTGAACGATTCGAATCGACGGGAAGTGTGAACGCATGCTCGAACATTTGAGGGCACCATTTAAAAAACTCATCGAACCCATTGCAAGGTTCCTGGTCGCAATGGGCCTTACCGCCAATATGGTCACGGTGATCGGTTCCGTCGGCACGATTGTGGTGGCCATAGTCACGGGCCTTACCGGATGGCTGTTCGCCGGAGCGGTTGTCCTGACGTTGCTTGTATTGGCCGATTCCCTGGATGGGTCGGTTGCGCAGCTTACCACCGGCGGCACCGAATTCGGAGCCTTTCTCGACTCGACCCTCGACCGTGTCGCAGATTGGTCCATCCTGACGGGAGTGATCGTTTTCTTCATGACGCACAACGATTGGTGGTACGACCTCGCGGACCGTGTGGCACCGGATTACGTTGGCATCGTCGGAATATCCGCCGCGTTGATCTCGATCATGACGTCGTTCGTCACGTCCTATGCGCGGGCGCGTGCCGAATCCGTCGGATTCGAGGTCAAGAACGGCGTCGCCACCCGTGCCGACCGCTTGGTCATCATTCTTGTGGGAATGGCCCTTGCCGGATTGACGCGGCAAGGCATATGCCTTGCCGCGGCCATGGTGTTGCTGTCCGTTCTCGGCGTCATTACGGTATTCCAGAGAATTCTTGAGGCGCGGCGGCAAATGTGCGCCGAATCCGGGTCGGTCGCAAACCGTTGACAAGGCCGCGAACCTTGGTCGTGGAGCCGCAGGGAAAGCCGAAATCGAGGTTTTCGGCGGACGTCCGTACAGTTTTGTCTTAGAATCGCTCTAGAATCGTTTCGTTTGAAATATCCGCAACCTGCCTAGGAGCATTATGTCAGGTCATTCCAAGTGGGCGACCACCAAGCACAAGAAGGCCGCCATCGACGCGAAGCGCGGCAAGCTGTTCGCCAAGCTGATCAAGAACATCGAAATCGCAGCACGTCTGGGCGGTGGCGATCCTGACGGCAACCCGTCGCTGTATGACGCCATCTACAAGGCCAAGAAGGCTTCCATGCCGGCCGACAACATCAAGCGTGCCGTCAAGCGTGGTTCCGGTGAAGAAGCCGGCGGCGCCAACTACGAGGACATCGTTTACGAGGGCTACGCCCCTGCTGGCGTCGGCCTGATCATCGAGTGCCTCACCGACAACCGTAATCGTGCGGCCGCCGAAGTGCGTTCCACCCTGACCAAGGGCAATGGTTCCCTGGCCACTTCCGGTTCCGTGAGCTTCAACTTCGAGCGCAAGGGACAGATCATCGTTCCGGCCGAAGGCGTTGATTTCGACGATCTGTTCGAAAAGGCCGCCGAAGCCGGCGCCGAGGACGTCACCGAGGATGGCGACGTGTTCACCGTCATCACCGGTCCGTCCGAGATGATCGACGTTCGCAAGGCTCTGCAGGATGCCGGATACGACTATGACTCCGCCGACCTGATCATGATGCCGAAGAACGAGGTGGAACTGACTCTTGAGGATGCCCAGAAGGTCTCCAAGCTCATCGATAATCTCGATGATCTGGATGACGTTCAGAACATCTACTCCAACTGGACCGCTTCCGATGAGGTCATGGCCCAGCTTGACGAGGAGTAGTCAAGAGTGATCATTCTTGGCGTCGACCCCGGGCTGACTCGCTGCGGGGTCGGCGTGATCGAAGCCGGCGCATATCGCCGGCTTTCTTTTATCCACGTGGACGTGATCCGTTCCGATCCGAAAACGTCTCAGGATCTGCGTCTGCTGGCCGTCTACAACGGTCTGGTCGAAAAGATGGAACGTTTCGTTCCGGACGCGGTTTCCATAGAACGTGTGTTCGCGCAGGAAAACCGCAATACGGTTCTTGGCACGGCGCAGGTCGCTGGTTTGGCGATGCTTGCCGCCGCCCAACGCGGCATTCCTGTCGCGTTGCATACCCCCACCGAATCGAAGATGGCGATTACCGGTAACGGCAAAGCCGAAAAGATCCAGATGGAACGCATGGTGGCGCGTATTTTGGGTCTGAACACGTTGCCCAAACCCGCCGACGCCGCTGATGCTTTGGCGGTCGCGATCTGCCACGCCCTACGCCCGGCGGGTGCGTTGCAGGGAGGCGAGCGTGAGGAGCATCTCACGGCGGCGCAGCGCCAATGGGCCCAGGCTTCGCAAAAGGCCGCCCACAAACGAGGCGTCCGCAGAGGCATGTAAACTATCGAACAGATGTTCTAGCTATGTTCGAAGGAGGTGTCTGCGATGATAGGTTCGTTACGCGGTCGCGTGGATTTCGTCGATGCCGTTTCGGCGATCATCGAAGTCGGGGGAGTCGGATATGAGACCAGGATGCCATCCGCCGATCTTGCCTCCATGCATGCCGGGCAGGATGTCAAGGTGTACACGTCTCTGAGCGTTTCCCAGGACGCGGTAACGTTGTTCGGATTCTCCACGTTGGCTTCGAAACGCATGTTTCTGCAACTGCAGAAAGTCAGCGGCGTCGGCCCGAAGGTGGCTTTGTCGCTGCTTTCGACGCTTCCTCCCGACAGTTTGGCCCGCGCCGTCGCGGACGGTGATGCCGCTGCTCTGGCCAAAGCTCCGGGTTTGGGTAAAAAGGGTGCGCAGAAGATCATTCTCGAGCTCAAGGGATCGATCGATCTGAGCCAGATCGAAGGGTCTTCCACACAGTCGGCGCAAGTCGGTGATACAGGGGCCGAACAGGTGGTCGAGGGCCTGATATCGCTCGGTTGGCGGCAGCAGGATGCGTTGCATGCCGTTCAGATGGTCTGCGAAGACAACCGGATTCCAGTTCCATTGAGCGACGACGACGTTCCGCGTGTGCTCAAGCTGGCGTTGTCATCTCTTGATCGAGGAAGGTGATTCGAACCGTTATGATGAATGATTCCGTATTCGACCAGTCGAATACCGATGCCAATGAGGAATCCCTGCGTATGGTTTCAGCCTCGCCCGTAGGCAACGAGCCAGTCAGTGATGAGGAGCTTCGACCTCATGCCCTTGATGGTTTCATCGGCCAACCTCAGCTCAAAGCCCAGCTGCAGCTTTTCCTCGACGCGGCCCGCAAGCGAGACGTGCCGCCCGACCATATTCTTCTGGCGGGGCCTCCGGGCTTGGGAAAGACGACCTTGGCCATGATCGTGGCCAACGAATTGGGGGTCCCGATTCGTGTGACGTCCGGTCCCGCGATACAGCATGCCGGCGATCTTGCATCGATTCTGAGTTCCCTCGATGCCGGCGAGGTGCTGTTCATTGATGAAATTCACCGTCTTCCGCGCGCCGCGGAGGAATTGCTTTATATAGCCATGGAGGATTTTCGCGTCGACGTGATGGTGGGTAAAGGACCGGGCGCGTCGTCCATTCCCCTCACGCTTCCGCGGTTCACGGTGATTGGCGCCACCACAAGGGAGGGAATGCTTCCCTCGCCGTTGCGAGCCCGATTCGGCTTCACCGCGCACTTGGATTTTTATCCACATGAAGAGCTTGAAAAGCTTATAGAACGCTCCTCGGCGGTGCTGGGGATACGTTTGGAGGAAGGTTCGGCCCAACAGTTGGCCAGACGCTCGAGGGGAACGCCGCGAATCGCCAACCGTCTTTTGCGCCGAGTACGCGACTGGGCGATCGTTCATGATCTTGAATCGGTGAGTCCTGATGATGTCAATGAAGCGTTGGCGGTGTACCAGATCGATACCGAAGGGCTTGACCGTCTGGACATCGCGGTGCTCAAGGCGATTGTCACCAATTTCAACGGCGGCCCGGTGGGCTTGAACAACCTGTCGGCCATGGTTGGCGAGGAGTCGGAGACGGTTGAGACCGTATGCGAGCCATATCTGGTTCGGGAAGGCTTCCTTGTGCGTACCCCGAAGGGGCGAGTCGCCACTCGGAAAGCATGGGAACATCTTGGACTGAAACCTGACGATTCAGCCACTGATGTCAGCAAGCTGGCATAGACTCTGTTTTTTGGACGAACGGTCCCGATTGAATGCCCATCCTTGCAAGGAGTAAGTTTTGGATTACCTCTTTCTCATCGTCATTGTCGTCGTGATGTTCGCCATGATGTTCTGGCAGTCCCGAAAGGCCAAGCAGCAGCAGTCGGAACGTCAGGACTTTCGCGCCAACCTGCAGCCGGGCACCGAGATCATCACCATCGGCGGCGTGATCGGCAAGGTCGTTTCCGTCGATACCGAATACGAGGAGATCGTCATCGATTCCGAAGGCTCCAAACTGCGTTTCGGTTTCAACGCCATCAGCCGCGAGTACGTGCGCCCCGCATACGTGCATGACGATGAGGTGGACGAGAACGGCAATCCGCTGCCGAACGAAGAGGACGAAGCGGCCCAGGACGAGAACGTTCCGGAAATCGTCGCCGAGCCCATCGAAACGGTAAAGGACGATCAGTCCGAACAGGATGAGGATCAGGCGCAGGCCGAGCAGAAGAACGTTTGATCCAGACATGTGCGTTGGCGGCGAAAATCTCATTTTTGAGGTTTTCGCCGTTCTTGTTCGCATGGGAAAACTATACTTTGAAATGCCGCAAACCGAGGTAGAAGGAAACCACTGACATGGCATCATCGGATATCACCGTCGCAGCTCTGGAAAAAGTCGGAGCTGAAGACGCCGAATATCTTATTTCCCGTATCCATTCAACTCCGGGCTTTCCGAAGGAAGGCATCATTTTCCGTGACTTCATGCCGGTCCTTGCCGATGCGCGCGCGTTTGGCATCCTTATGGACGCGCTTGAAGCCGCGATGCCGGTCGACGCAGGCGAATTCGATGCTGTGGCCGGTCTGGAAGCGCGTGGATTCCTGTTCGGTCCGGCCTTGGCCGCCAGACTAGGCAAAGGCTTCATCGCCGTGCGCAAGGCGGGCAAGCTGCCGCCACCCACCGTTTCCCAGGAATACGACCTCGAATATGGCCAGGCTTCGGTCGAGATCGAAACGGATGCCATCCGCGAAGGGATGCGCGTGTTGGTGGTCGATGATCTGATCGCCACCGGCGGCACGGCGAACGCGGCTCGCATGCTTATCGAAAAGTGTGGAGGCATCGTCGCGGGCTACAGCTTCGTCATGGAACTGCAGGGCATCGACGGCGTCGAATCACTGGGGGATTACCCGGTGAGCTCACTGATCGCAATGCCTGCATGATTGCGCAGCGTTCTTTGTAAAACATCGTCATCAAGGGAAAGAATTCATGGATCTCTATGAGTATCAGGCCCGGGAGCTGCTCGAGGAGCAGGGGATTCCGACGCCTAAAGCCGTATTCGCCCAGAACTCTCATGAGGTGGCCGAAGCGGCCGAACTGATTGGTTATCCGAATGTCATCAAAGCACAGGTGAAGATCGGCCACCGTGGCCAGGCCGGCGGCGTCAAGCTGGCCAAGACCCGCGATGAGGCCATTCTTGCGTCCGAAGACATTCTGCCGAGGACAATTCACAAGCACAAGGTAAGCGGCGTGCTGGTGGCGGAAGCCAAGAACATTCTGCACGAATACTACGTTTCGATCTCCGTTGACCGCGCATCCAGGGATTTCGACGTGCTCGCCACAGCGAACGGCGGTACGGAAGTCGAGGAGATCGCCAAGGAACATCCGGAATCCGTCAAGCGTCTGCATATCGACGCCCTTGAGGATTTCGACATCGAGGCTGCCACCAAGATGGCCGAAAGCATCGGCTTCTACCATGCCGATGTCGACCAGGCCGCCCAGATTCTGCTCAAGATGTGGCAGTGCTTCAAGGACAATGACGCGACCTTGGTGGAGATCAATCCGCTCGCCAAGATCGGTGATCCGGATGACGAATCCTCCAAGTCGTTGTGCGCGTTGGACGCGAAGATCTCCCTTGACGACAATGCCGCATTCCGGCATGATGGCTGGAAGCGTTTCGCCGACCCGGTGCACGTTGACCCGTTCGAACAGAAGGCCCGTGAACATGGATTGCATTATGTGCATCTGGACGGTTCCGTCGGTGTGATCGGCAATGGGGCCGGCTTGGTCATGAGTTCGCTTGATGCCGTTTCCGGCGCCGGCGAAGACCAAGGCACGGGCGTGAAGCCCGCGAACTTCCTTGACATCGGTGGCGGGGCATCCGCGGAAGTGATGTGCAACAGCTTGGAAATCGTGCTTTCCGATCCACAGGTGGAATCCGTGCTCGTCAACGTGTACGGCGGCATCACTTCGTGCGAGCAGGTGGCCAAGGGCATCCTCGAGGCGATGGACAAGCTTGCCAGCTGCAAGCCCCTTGTCGTCCGTTTCGATGGCAATGCCGCCTCCGAGGGCCTGAATATTCTCGCTCAGGCGGACCGTGCCAACCTGCACGTCGCGCAAACCATGGAAGAAGCCGCGCAACAGGCCGCCCGTCTTGCGGCCAATGGCAAAGGAGATTCGTTGAAATGACTCTTTTCATTGAGGATGGCGCTCCTGTCATCGTCCAAGGCATGACCGGACACCAAGGTATGACGCACACCGCGCGCATGCTTAAGGCGGGAACCAACATCGTGGGCGGTGTCAATGCGCGCAAGGCCGGTCTTGACGTGGAATTCCCCGGCGTCAAGAACGGGCAATCCGCCACCATCCATGTGTATGGGAGCTGCGCGGACGCCGTGGAATCCACCGGGGCCAAGGCCAGCGTGGTGTTCGTGCCGCCGCGTTTCGCCAAGGACGCCGTCGTCGAGGCGATCGAGGCGGGAATCGAACTCATCGTTGTCATCACCGAAGGAATTCCGGTTGCGGACAGCGCGTATTTCGTTGAGCTTGCCCTGCGCAGGGGAGTGCGCATCGTCGGACCGAATTGCCCGGGCCTGCTTACCCTGCCGTCCTCGCCCGATGCCTCCGGCTGCAATCTTGGCATCATTCCCGATGGAATAGTATCTCGTGGTCCGTTGGGGTTGGTGTCCAAGTCCGGAACGCTTACCTATCAGTTGATGGGAGAGCTTTCCGACATCGGTTTCACCGCGTGCCTGGGCGCAGGCGGAGATCCGATCGTGGGCACCACTTTGCAGGAGGCTCTGGAAGCGTTCGAGAACGACGATGCGACCAAAGCCGTGGTCATGATCGGTGAAATCGGAGGCAACGCCGAGCAGGATGCCGCGAAGTGGGCCTTCGAACACATGACCAAACCGGTTGTGGCGTATATCGCTGGTTTCACCGCGCCCGAGGGCAAGCAGATGGGCCATGCCGGGGCGATCGTCTCCGGTGGCAAGGGCACCGCACAGGATAAGAAGGAATCGCTTGAGGCGGTAGGCATCCGTGTTGGGCGTACGCCTGGCCAAACCGCCGAGATCATGCGCGAGGTGCTTGCTTCCACGCTATGATGGCAAACCTCAAGTATTGGTGCAGAGGACTTGCCGTGGCGGCAATGTCCATGATCGTCTATGCCGCTGCGATCGGATGCTACGTCGCGCTGATGCTCTTGGTCATCTCCATGGAGGAGGGCGGAGACAACCTCTCCGCCTTCGCTACCGCATTGACCGGTGCTGTTGTGCTGCTCAGCCAAGGCGTGGGTTTCGAGGTGGGATCGATCAGATTGACGATTATCCCGCTGTTGCTGACCATACTGTTGGTCTGGCTTATAGCATCACTTGCCAAACGTGTGGGCACGAGCTTACGCGGTTTCATCTCGGCTCTATTGGCGTGGGAGATGCTCAACGCTTTGTTCGTGCACAACGCTCAGATCACGTTGACGGATTCATTGCCCTGGGTGATGCTGAAGACGGGAATAGTGTTCTCTCTCGGATACGCCGTGGCGGCAGTGCCCCGAAGCCCCCTGACCGAGACGCTGCTTGAATATGCGTCGGACAAGATCTCCTCGCCGGTGCGCAAAACCGTGCGCATCGGCTCCATACTGGGATTGTCGCTTATTGCCATGTATCTGACGATCGGTTTCGTGACGGTCGTGTACTGGTGTTGCTCCAACCGTGCCGCGGTGGTGAACCTGTACGAACTCTCCGGCATGCAGACGGGTTCCCGAATCCTTACCACGATTGCCTGCCTTGTGTGGTTCCCGAATCTGGTGATATGGTCCCTCTCCTGGATGTTCGGATTGGGCTTCACCATCGGCGACCTCGCGAGTTTTTCGTTGTGGAGCGGGCAGGGCACGTCGCTGCCGGCCCTGCCCGTGTTCGGAGTGCTTCCTCAGGCTGTGGAAACGAATTGGGTCAGGATAGTGCTGATGTGCGTTCCTTTTGCCCTATCGTTCGTTTCCGGTCTTGCGATCATGCTGCTCAATAAGGGTTTTCATATCAGGGTCAAGGATTTCGAAAAAGACACCGACGCCAAACACGCGGTGCTTTCCCTTGCGTACCCCGCGGGCGCCTTCTGCATTTCGAGTGCGTTGGTGGCTGTGGCCTCGAGCGTGATTTTCAGACTTTCCAACGGATCCCTTGGAACGAAGCATCTGGCGAATGTCGGCGTGGAAGTGATCGCGTCCACACGCAAGGTGGGGCATCCCACGGCATTGGGGCTGTTCTCTGCATGGTTGCTTACACTGGTATCCGTATCCGCGTTTTTTGGAATACGCTGGGCCATAAGGCGTATCCGCGAGGGGAATCCGGCCGAATCCGCCGGTGACTTCGACAACAACATTCGTGAATCCACCAAAACGTCACGTACGGTGGCTTCAACACTCAACAATAAGGAGGAACAGGGTGACAACAACGAACCGACCGATACGACGAGCTCTGGTATCGGTCTTCCATAAGGAAGGCATCGAGGTTCTTGCCGAGGCTTTCATCGAGGCAGGTACCGAAGTGGTCTCCACCGGTTCCACCGCGAAGCGTCTTGCTGATTTGGGCGTGCAGGTGACCGAAGTATCCGAAGTCACCGGATTCCCGGAATGCCTTGATGGCCGAGTCAAGACCCTCGATCCCCACATCCATGCCGGTATTCTTGCCGATATGACCAATGAGGACCATGCCGCGCAGCTTGAGAAATTCGATATCAAGCCGTTCGACTTGGTGATCGTGAACCTGTACCCGTTCGCCGATACAGTACGCTCCGGTGCCGATGAGGCCGCCACCATCGAAAAGATCGACATCGGCGGACCATCCATGGTCCGTGGAGCGGCGAAAAACAGCGCTACCGTGGCCATTGTCACCGACCCGGGCGATTACGCCCTGGTCGCGGCACGTATCAGCAATGGAGAGGGTTTCTCCCTCGAGGAGCGTCGTTGGCTGGCGGGCAAGGCCTTCGCCCACACCGCGGCATATGACGCCACGATCAACGAGTGGACCGCCAAGCATTGGCCGAAGCCGGCCAGTGTCGAGCAGGTCGTTCCCGAAGACGAGCCGGAGACGGATGAAGCCAAGTTCCCGGCGACGTTCACCCGCACTTGGGATCGCGCCCATGTGCTCCGTTATGGCGAGAACCCCCACCAGCAGGCCGCGCTGTATCTCGATCCTCTCAACCAGAACGGCTTCGCCCATGCCGAGCAGCTCGGCGGCAAACCGATGAGCTACAACAACTATGTCGACGCCGACGCCGCATGGCGCGCCGTGTGGGACTTCGCCCCGCAGATCGCCGTCGCGGTGGTCAAGCACAACAATCCGTGCGGTCTGGCCGTCGGCAACACTGTTGCGCAGGCCCACAAGAAGGCCCATGCATGTGATCCGATGAGCGCTTACGGCGGGGTGATCGCGGCCAACAGCAAGGTCACTTTGGAAATGGCCGAAAGCGTCCGCCCGATCTTCACTGAAGTTATCGTCGCTCCGGATTACGACGCCGACGCCCTCGAGCTGCTGCAGACCAAGAAGAAGAACCTGCGAATCCTCAAGGTCACCGAACCTCCGAAAGCCAAAACGCAGTTCCGCCAGATCGATGGCGGTCTGCTGGTGCAGTCCACGGATCTCATCGATGCCACCGGAGACGATCCGAACGCTTGGAAGCTTGTGTCCGGTGAACCGGCGGACGAGCGGACCATCAACGACTTGGTGTTCGCGTGGCGCGCAATCCGCTGCGTCAAATCCAACGCGATTCTGATCGCCGATGACCAGGCGACGGTCGGCATCGGCATGGGCCAGGTCAACCGCGTGGACTCCGCCAACCTGTCGGTGGAACGAGCCAACACGCTGGCGGACGGCGCGAACCGCACCAAGGGCGCGGTGGCGGCGTCCGACGCGTTCTTCCCGTTCGCAGATGGAGCCCAGATCCTGATCGACGCAGGCATCAAGGCCATCGTTCAGCCGGGTGGATCCATTCGAGATGAGGAAGTGTTCGAGGCGGCCCGCAAGGCCAACGTGACCATGTACGTCACCGGCACCCGTCATTTCTTCCACTGAGCGTTGCTGATGTGATATACCGCATCTGACATACCGCGTCGCAATACGCGGCAAACGTGGCGTCCGAACCGTTGCTGGCTTCGGACGCCACGTTTTATTATGATTGCACTTGTGCTGGCACACATCGTTGATGAACGTTCGATGCGAATCCGCCCGAAGCGGCCAGCGTGAACATCCGGTCGAAAGGAAGGACACCCGAATGAAGCATCCCTACGTTTCAGAGGATCACGAGGGCAAGCCTTGGTTCGAGTGGATGGTGGCGGCCGTTGTGGTAATCGCAGCGGTTTCGGCCGTACTCGGATACACAAAGGCCGCCACCGTTGTCATCGCGGTGACGGCCATAGCGACCGGATTGGTCAGACTCGTGCTGCGAGAACGCAGCCCATGGAAGGTGCGCTCAGTCGCGTTCGACGCCTTCATCGGCATTTGCCTGGGTCTCGGACTGTTCGTTCTGCTCGCCCTGCTTCCCGTCGGTCTGTGACCCATCGGTGTCCTGCTCCGGGGATTCCTCTTCGTCGTCGGAATCCAACACGTCTGTTGCGTTCGCAATGTCGGACGCCTCGGATGCCTTGGAATCTTTCTTCGCTCCGACCATGGTGCAGATGATCACCACAAGGGAAACGACCGCCGCCGCAAGGATCGGGCAGATCCAGAAGACCCACAGCTGCTGCAGAGGTTCTTCGTTAAGGCCCTGACCCTGCGCGAAGATCGCGATGCCGGTCGCACGGACCGGGTTCAATGCGGCGCCGGTCACCGGATAGGTGATCGCGGTGCCGATACCGTAGGCCAAACCCATGGCGACGGCATGGGTCATGCTTGACTCGCCGTGGCTGCCGGTGGAACGGACGGCCGCGGACACGATGATGATCCCAGCGACGAGTTCCACGATTATCGCCAAAGTAATGCCGAGGGAGATGCCGTAGTTCCCGAGGGTGGAGTAGGAGATGGAGTTGCTGTCGAAACCATTGATGGTCGGGGTCATCCAGATTTTGTATGTTACCTGCTCGGAAGTGGGCAGCAGGAAGCGCATGGAGGCGCCTGCTGCGATACCGCCGACCACTTGGGCGATGATGTAGAGAACGCCGTCGAGCACCGGTGTTTTGCCGGTAAGCATCGCCGCGATGGAGACGGCCGGATTGAATTGCGCTCCGGAGATCTTGCCGAAGATAATGGTGGCGGTCGCGTATACAACGCCGGTCAGCAATGCGATGAACGCCATATTGATGCCGTAAACGGCGGAGCCCAACGAGCATATCGTATAGATGGCGAAGCAGACGATGAAGCTTCCGACGAGCTCGGCGCCCATGCGGATGGGCAATGGCTCGTTCTGTTCTTCCTTGGTTGCGGACTCGGTCACGGACGTTGCTTCAACAGCAGTCATAGTCTTTCCTCTGTCGTATATTTGGATGGTCGCGGTTCTTGGGAACCGCCAAACGACTGCAATAGTACCAGCAGTCCCTATAAGTAGTATCCGGCCACGTTGGGAGAACGATGCCAAACGCATATTCTCGCGCCGCCAAGGCGCATCAAAACGATAATGAAGGGATCCGACTGCAGAAGCTTCTCGCTCAGGCAGGCTTTGGATCACGGCGCAAGTGTGAGGAAATCATCACCGAAGGCCGTGTCGAAATCGACGGCGAACTCATCACCGAACTGGGAACGCGGGTCGATCCGAAGAAGCAGGAGGTCCGCGTCGACGGCTCACGCGTGCGTGTGAACCCGAATCATGTGACCCTCGCGCTGAACAAGCCGAAGCGCGTGCTGAGCGCCATGGATGATCCGAAGGGTCGTTACACCCTCCGGGACATCGTCGGAGACAAGTACGAGCGCATTTTCCATATGGGCCGTCTGGATTACGATTCGGAAGGTCTGATTCTCATGACGAACGATGGCGAGCTCAGCCAACACGTCATGCACCCCAAGTATGAGGTCGAGAAGACGTACATCGCCACGCTGGAAGGACGTATCAGCGGTCAGGTGTGCCGCCGTCTGGTGACCACCGGCGTGCAGCTCGACGATGGCTGGATCAAACTCGATCGTTGCGCGATCATCGACGCCAACCGCGACGGCACCATCGTCAAGGTGGTTCTACATTCCGGAAAGAACCGTATCGTCCGTCGCATCTTCGGATCGATCGGATTCCCGGTCAGGCGTCTTGTGCGCACGCAGATCGGCCCGATCAAACTGGGTGATCTTAAGAGCGGAAGCTATCGTGTTCTTTCCCAGACCGAGGTCCGCTCCCTTTCCAAGGCGGTGGGACTGTGATTCGTGTAGCCATTGATGGACCGGCAGGCGTAGGCAAATCGTCTTCGTCCAAGGTTTTGGCCAAATACTACGGTTTTGCGTATCTTGACACTGGAGCCATGTACCGTGCGTGCGCATGGTGGTGTCTGAACCAAGGTCTTGATCTGGACGCCGAGACCGTGGACGAGCAGCTGGTCACCGAAACGGTCGGCGAATTCTTCACCGAAGGGCATTTCGACATCAGTGTCGATCCGGACGATCCGAAGGTGTTCGCCGATGGCGAGGATATCAGCGACGACATCCGTTCCTCCGAAGTGTCCTCGCGTGTTTCCAAGGTATCCGGCATCATTCCGGTGCGCCATGTGCTCATCGCCGCGCAGCGCGCGTACATCGCCCGTGAATCCGCTTCGGATTCGTTCTCCCAGGGATCGGGCATTGTGGTCGAGGGGCGTGACATCACCACGGTCGTGGCCCCCGATGCCGAAGTGCGCATTCTGCTTACGGCAAGCGAGGAAGTCCGTCAGGCGCGTAGGACCGGCCAGTCCGTCACCGGCGTTGGCGCGGAGAACGTCGCGGCCCGAGACGAGGCAGACTCCAAGGTCACGAATTTCACCTCCGCCGCGGAAGGCGTGCTGACGGTCGATAATTCCGATCTTGATTTCAACGAGACTCTCGACGTGCTGATTCGCATCGTCGACGATGCCATCGAGGAACAGCAGTACCGGCAGTATGTCTCCAATCTTGAGGATTATGAGCTGGATGAAGGCGACGAAGGTCTGATCGACGGATCCTCCTTCTCCGGCGGCGAGCGTTCCTCCGGCCCGAAGCCGGTGGGTGTTTTGGCGGTCGTCGGCCGTCCGAACGTCGGCAAATCCACATTGGTCAATCGTATCCTCGGCCGCCGCGCCGCCGTTGTGGAAGACACTCCCGGTGTCACCCGAGACCGTGTGAGCTATGACGCGGAATGGGCCGGCACCGATTTCAAGCTGGTCGATACCGGCGGTTGGGAAGCCGATGTCGAGGGCATCGAATCGGCGATCGCGTCCCAAGCCCAGGTTGCCGTGCAGCTGTCGGACGCAGTGGTCCTCGTCGTCGATGGTCAGGTCGGTCTGACGGATACGGACGCGCGCATCATCAAGATGCTGCGCGCTTCGGGCAAGCCTGTCACGTTGGCTGTGAACAAGGTCGATGATCGTGAAAGCGAGTATCTGACCGCCGAATTCTGGAAGATGGGTCTGGGGGAGCCGTACGGCATCTCCGCCATGCACGGCCGTGGCATCGGCGAACTGCTCGATGCGGCGTTGGATTCGTTGAAGAAGGCCGAGAAGACCTCCGGCTTCCTGACTCCGTCTCATCTGCGTCGTGTGGCCTTGGTGGGCCGTCCGAACGTCGGCAAGTCTTCTCTGCTGAACCAGTTGGCCCACGAAGAGCGTACCGTGGTCAACGATTTGGCCGGCACCACCCGAGATCCGGTCGATGAGGTAGTGACGGTCGACGGTGAGGATTGGCTGTTCATCGATACCGCCGGCATCAAGCGTCGTCTGCACAAGCTGTCGGGCGCCGAGTACTTCTCATCCTTGCGCACGCAGGCGGCTATCGAACGTTCTGAGCTTGCGCTGGTGCTGTTCGACGCGTCGCAGCCGATTTCCGACCAGGATCTGAAGGTGATGAGCCAGGCCGTGGACGCGGGACGTTGCATTGTTCTGGTGTTCAACAAGTGGGATCTGATGGACGAATTTGACCGTCAGCGTATGGAACGCTTGTGGAAGACCGAGTTCGACCGTGTGACTTGGGCGCAGCGTGTGAATCTGTCGGCCAAGACCGGCTGGCATACCAACCGTCTTGCCAAGGCTATGCGTGGCGCTCTGGAGTCGTGGGACAAGCGTATCCCTACGGGCAAGCTCAATGCGTTCCTTGGCAGGATTCAGGCGGCGCATCCGCATCCGTTGCGTGGAGGAAAACAGCCGCGAATCCTGTTCGCGACGCAGGCCTCCACCCGTCCTCCGCGTTTTGTGATTTTCGCCACCGGCTTCCTCGAGCACGGCTACCGTCGTTACATCGAACGTTGCCTTCGTGAGGAGTTCGGCTTCGAGGGTTCGCCGATCCAGATTTCGGTGAATATTCGTGAGAAGAAGAAGCGTAAGTGATTCTCTGCCTCACCGTCTTCGCCGTTGTGCGCGGTGATCCGCCGCGCTGATGTTGTTATGTTGTGGGTGCCCGCCAGTGATTGGTCGAGTGCCCACAACTTTTTTGTTATTGAGACGGCCGTTCAGTTCAGTTTTCTATGCGGTTTTCTTTGTGATTCCGTCGTCATCACTCCCGAGGCGTTGCGAGCAATGCGGTGACATGCAGCGTGTCGGTGTCGGTGAGATTCAACGCCCATACGATGGCGGTCTTGTCGGTGAGACGACTCTGAATGCCATGGACGACCGTCATCGCCTCGGTCAGGTGGAAGTCTTTCGGACTTTTGATGGAAATCACCGTTCCCGTGACGGCGTCGGTTTTGATATCCGTAGTGGAGAGCCGTTCGTCGAACGCGTCTTCGATGGCATCGGTGGATTCTCCCTCCACACGGATCACCGTGGTCGATGCGCCGGCGCAGATGTCCTTGATGTCGCTTGCGTCGATGTTGATGTGTTCACCGTTTCCGATGATGTCTTCCAATGCCGAGATGGCATGGTCCAGCGTCGTGTCCGGTTCTTCGCCCGGAATCTGCAGGAGGTCCACATCCACGCCGTTCGTGGCGTCCTCTCCGACCGATGGCATCCGAACGGTCAATTCCCGTTCGCTATTGGCTTCGTTCCACATGATCTTGACGATGCGGCCTCCATTCGCCTCGTTCTTGACGTCGATATGGCGTACTGTCATTTTCCATTCCTTCCTGTGTGGTCCGGCCCGCCCTTCGGTGGGTGGCCGGCGTCTTGTTTCCGCTTGATTGCTTTAAAAGATAGCACGCATTCGATAGGGCATACCTGTCATGGGGTATTTGCGCCGCTATAAGGATGGCGGTCGTCTTGGCATATTCCCGTACCGTCGAAACAGGAAGTTCGGCCCGGAGAACCTGTTCTCATGGGCGATGGGCTGAATACGCATGAAGAAGGTCATCGGAAACGTCTTCGGACGAATGGGCACATGCCTAGAACAGAGGCTGCTCCTGTGCGTCACGTGCCTTGAGATACGCGGTCACGGCACGTCTTGCGAGAGAACTCAGTGAGATTCCCTCGGCTTTTGCTTTGGAGCGGGCCCGAAGGCCGAGATCATGGGGGAGTTTGATTTTCCACTCGTCGCCCAGCTGTTCGCGTCCATCCGTGTTTTTTGGCATGCGTCCGAGGCGTACGCTGTCTTCGTCAAAGCCGTCGGAATCATCGAATT